>JAGASI010000035.1 GCA_017621845.1 Muribaculaceae bacterium | reverse complement strand
TCCGGTAAGGCTTTGGCTCCAAGGCTCGAGGGTGGACTTGTAATAGGCGTCGGCATTGGGGCGCACGTGGAGGCACACGCCCGTGAAATTGGCGGCCTTCATCCCATCGAAGTATTTAATCAACTTCTGCTTGGTAGAGGCCTGACTGTTGTAAACCGGGTAGTCGATGCCCATAGCGGCAATCCATGCCGAGCGGAACTCGCGTTTGGGTGTAGCCTCCTGAGCATCAGCGGTCATCACTGACAGGCCAAGAGCTGCGGCTGTCAATGATAACATTAGTTTTTTGTTCATGGCAGGTTATTAATTTTATTTAGGAATAGATGTTTAATACATGTGACAACAACTCATGAGCAGTTATTGACGTGACAAATTTACAGTTTTTTATTTATACAACTGCACATGGGGTCTCGAGTTAATTTTTTTTAAGAGTGAGGGACCGTTGATTACACCGCAAAGCTACCGCTATATATTAGCGGAGGAAAAGACACTGAAATACAGAAAAAATTTGTAACTTTGTAGTTATGATATGAATAAGACATTCAATATATACTGCGACGAAAGTTGTCATATAGAACACGACCACAAGGAATATATGTTTTTGGGGTCAGTAAGCTGTGCCTATCCACAGGTGCGTCGCCATACCAAGCGCATAGATGAATTAAAAAAGCTCCATAATTTCTATGCAGAAATTAAATGGAGCAAAGTATCAAATTCAAAGATAAGATTTTATCTTGATTTGATTGATTATTTCTTTGATACAGATTTGCGTTTCAGGGCAATAGGTATAAAAAAAATCGCAGATAAAATGTGACGGTGTCACATCGTCATACGATGATTTTTACTACAACATGTACTATCAGTTGCTTAATTACAAGGTAGATACATTAGACCATTACAACGTGTACCTTGATATTAAGGATACGTTAAGTGCTGTTAAGGTAAGGCGACTGAAAGATATTTTGAACGTAAAATATGGCGTGTTCCGTAATGTTCAAAATATATGCTCACACGAAAGTCTGCTTATGCAGCTGACTGACTTTATAATGGGAGCTATCGCCTATTATAACAACGACAAGCAACACGCTAACAAGGCAAAGGTGGCAATAATTGAACGTATTCAAAAGCACCTTAATGCCAATTCGTTAGATGCAACAAATTATTCCTCCAAACTGAATTTGTTCTTTATAACTCTCCGCTGAGCGATGCCTTTCAATCTTACAAAGAAATACAACGACTTACTCGATTTATTGGGAATGAGTGAAAGGGAGCGTACCGAGTCACTGCGTAGAATTTTCAATCGAGATATAGAGAATAATCCTGCTTTCACGTTTAATGGCAAGCCAATATATCCTACACCAAGAGAGGACGGTCAGATTGCTATGGAGAATCTTTTCAACCACTTAACCCGGAAAGAGGTTGATAAAGAAACGCACCATAGGGAATTTGATATGAGCCGTTCACAACGCTTGCACTGGATAAGGCACCATATAGAGTAGCGTAAAAATGTTAATATGCTGTATTTCTCGGTTGCAGAGCCAAGAAGTGTACGAACTTACATCTACGATGTGGACGAAAAATATGTGATTGTGCTTGAACCGAGAAGGAATGGATCGGCATATTATCTGCTCACAGCGTATCATCTTGAAGGTAAGGATGCAGCGAGAAATAAAATACTAAACAAATACAATCGACGCAGATTGCCAGATCTCCTATAAAAAGCAAAAAACGCATAGCTTCAAGGCTTGCGTTTTTCGATTTCCTTTCCTCAAATGAGGAATGAACTCTAGTGCAAAGTTAGTAATAAACTTGCAACCTACAAAATTATAACAAAGAAATGTACATTTAAGTTTATCACGAATACTACACGAATACTACACGAATACTTTAAGAGTGAGGGACCTACTTAACTGCTATAAAAGAGGTCATACTGTCGGCATGAATGATATAGATGCCCGGAGCGGGAAGAACAATATTGTCGGTATCGGTTGCCGAGGCGACTACAACCCCTGAGGGAGTATATACCCTAATATGGTTGGCTGTCGCCGAAAGTTGAACAGTCAATCCATGAACTGACAGCGAAAGTTGCCCGGAGTCACCGGTGATATTCTCAACTCCCGACCAAGCGAACTCCTCGACCTTGTATGCGGCCAGTCCATTTCCCGGGCTATATAGATAGACATGGGCCATGGTCTCGTTCTGGCGTGCGGCGGCCACAGGCGCCGAGCAAGTAGTTGAGTTGACTGTACCAAGCGTAGCCTCGGGAATAGTCCAGAGGTGATTCATTGTCGAGAAATCGGCGGGGTCGGCGACACGCGAGATAACCCATTGGGCTCCTTCACCACTTCCATTGATATTATGCACATTGTAGGTGTGCTCCCTGAGCGAGAACACCGCTCCACCATTGTCGGTACCGTCAGAGGCCTGAAGAGAGAGGTCTTCATTAGCAGCCAGCGATGTAATCATATTCAACCTGGAGCCGCTACATTCATATAGTGTCCAATAAGTATCGCCACCATCTATATATAGACGTGTGTCACTGACGGGATAAACCTTTGGAGCTGTACCCCAAGAGGTAGCTGTGGCGGGATAGAACTTGTTGGCTGTAAAGTCTTGAGCCTTACCTGCGATATTATTTCTGACAATCCAGCGTCTCAGTACTTTATCTCGGGCCACCGCAGCAAAGACAGTATAGTTGCCCGATGACACGTCGCCATACACACCGATGTGGTCGACACGTCCACCCGAGGTAGCAGACAGCGAGGCGAGGGTCTTTACCGAGCCGTCACTGAGATTGACTTGTTGGAGGACAATAGGATTGGAGCTGTTGTTAAGTACCATATTATAAACCAGCACATGCCCCTTGAGGTCTACCAGGACATCATTACATGGATAGTATTTATGGTTGACATCTCCTGAAAGAGCGATGCGTCTCACACGCTCTCCCGTCATTCCGTCATACTTATCTATATAGCAATTGGATGAAGAGGTGTTAGATTCGCGACCGCTTACATATACGGCGTCATCATAGGCGGCCATTCCACGGTTTAAAGATCCATTATTGCCAAATTCCATATTATCCCAAGGCGATACTGTCGAACGATACCACAAGCTTGACACTCTTGAATTTAAGTCATCGGGGTATTTAGCAGGGTCAGTCTTGACAACATATCCGGCTTCAGAGCCTCCGATAACTTTTATTACATAAAACGATGCAACATCACTGACCGCGGGTGTATAACGTGAGCCCAAAGATGTAACACGCCAGTAAACCTTGCCCTTGCCGGTGAGCGACAAATCATATCCCAGCGAAACAGCCGACGAAGGCAATTCCTGACTGAATACCACATCGGCCATAGAAGCTTCCTTGCTGACCTCGACAAGCACCTTATCGGGGCGGTTGGCGCCATAAGTCCATTTAAGCTCGACCGCGGCAGCCTCTATTTCCTCGTCATTGACCGGAGAGAGCAGAGTTACACCGGGCGCCGGGGTTGGAGCGGGGCTATAGAAGTCGGCCGTCGCCGAACGAGTATCTATATATCCGTTCAGGTGGGTTGTGACACGCCAATAGCAATGAGTGTTTGCGGCGAGATTATCAAGGGCAAAAGTTGCCGAGGAGGTTGAAATAGCAGTCTTGGTAAAAACCGGGTTTTTAAATTGATTGTCGGTAGCAACCTCAAGGGTGTATGTGGCATTGGGGACGGTTGACCATTTGAACGTGCAATCCCATGGGACAACGACGCCCGAGACAGGTGAAATCAGTGTCACGGCAGGAGCCTTTTCGGTGCTGACGCCCAAGAGGGCCGGTGTGTGTTCCTTACCATATCCGTCATATACACATACTGCATACCAATATCCTGAGCGCTTGTCAGTGGGTAGCGTGTACTTGTTGTCATAGGAGACTCCCAACAGATACTTGGGGTCAATACCGTCACCATCGGTTGCAGCTGCCTGTTTGAACGAAACACCGGTGGGGACTGCATATACAGTATAACGTATTATCGCATTAGCCTTGGCCTTGGGGGCGGCAGTCCAGGTGAGATTGCCGGCATTGTTGGCGAGAGACTTGACTGCATCATAAGATACGGTCGGCTTCCAGGTTACCTCGGGGACGAGTGAGATGGTTGTGTTATAGTCCTT
>JAGASI010000028.1 GCA_017621845.1 Muribaculaceae bacterium | reverse complement strand
GATATAAATGTCAACATCCTCGGCAAAATTATTTTCGGCTCACCCCAAATCGGCTCTATCCTCTCTTTTCCATCCCATCGCCCGACGGCACCATTCTTTTTAACATCTAAAATCCCGACGAAAAGTGTAATATTTTAGCGGTCAACCGAAGAATTTCGGGTAGCGAAAAGACATCGGATTATCTCTCAATCCACGTTACATTATAAGTGATTGGAGTTGGATAACAGGAAAGTGTCTCGGTATATTCAATAATCCGAGCCTGGTCAAATTCATAGGAATATTGACAGCTCATAGTTATATTGCCTTTGTTGTCAAGTACAGATGTAGATTTGACTAAATTAACGGAATGCGACCCGAATACGCCCTGCATAAACAATGGTAAGTGATGCGCGTTGTTAATCACCATTGGCATTACAATGGGATAAGAAACGGCATAGATTGAATATTCATATTTGGTAGTCTGATAGACTGAGGCTTTACCTTGATAGTCTTGAAATTCTTTAAGGTTGTCGTCCTCCCAAATCAAGTAATTTTCCCAAGCCCATGCTTTATCCCATACGCCATCCTTTATATTCTCGCCTATTCCGACAACCTCGGCATGTTTAACAACTGTCAAATGATTAGAGGGGTCATATTCAAATTCAAGTCGGTAAGTCTTTTTTAATACAGCATTACCATCTTCAGTGTATATAAAGGTTCCCTCTGATTTTGACGCTCTGCCGTTAACCAATTGAATAGTTTCATCGTAGCAACGTTTTTGGTTGAGCCAAGATTCCTCCGATACAATGTGTATAGTATTATTGTTTTGATAGGAATATTGTGCGGTATATATAGAAGCGTCATTAGGATAGTTTGGTTTTAGCGTCCAACCAATGACTTTCCCGTAATCGTCATATTCAATTGATTGGTTTCCACCTTTAATATCAGTTGTGGTAATAGAAGATGGCTGCATGAATATGGGATATTCGGGTTCATCGTTACTCGAACATGACACAAGAACGGCGAAAACGCAAAAAAATATGGAATGAAATAAATGCTTCATTGTGAATATTATCGTTTACAGTAATAACGTAAAAGTCTCGTAAATATTGCTGATAGTGAAAGGTTTTTAGATGCTTAGAAGAAATAGCCGTGGCTGTTCTTGGAGTTATTGAAAGGCGGCGCGGGCGGTAAAGCCCGGAATATCTTCAACGGAGTTATAATTGAGACAATCCGTGCCAACGAGAGCAGAGTCAAGCTTGCTTGAGCTATGCCGAGTGCCGCCGGATTCGTTTTGAAGAAAAAAGTCCATAATCTTGTGGTGCATACCACAAAATTATGGACTCTATAAGTTGTCTGAAAAGACGCGACTACGCTTGAATAAATGGTACTCCGAAAAATGTGGAGAGTAGTGCGAGGGTCTTAATTGTGAAGTTGTGTTGTCCACTTAGCCATTTGGTAATCTCACAGGGACGTTTCCCGATAGCACGTGCAAACTCGGCTTTTGACAGACCTTTTTCTGTCATAAGGTCGTAGATGCGATTGGATATGGCAAACTGCATCTCAACCTCTTTGTTGATGTGTTCCGGTATGGAGACAACAATCTGATTATATTCGTTAAATGCGGTTTTCATATATCAAAAGTTTTATCGGTGTCTATCTCGTTTTCTGAAATTATGATTGTTCCGTCCTTGACCCCCTGCTTAATCAGTTTGTCAAAGTTTTGCAGAGTTACTACAAATCCTCGCAATTCATCATCTTCATCGTATGTGCGTGCCTTCTTAACGCCGCCATTGCCGAGGATTAGTATGCTGTCTGAGAGGCGCAGACAATATAAGCGCAGGTTTGATTTCACAACCGGGAGTGCGCACACGCGGTCGCTCATCTTTCCTTCGGGTCTGAAGTAGCGTTCCAATGCGCCAAGGTCAGCTATACTTTCAACGAATTTGGCAATCCGCGCCAAGTCCTCGTTGTAAGTGGCGTCATCCTTGAACCGATTGTAAAAACGCAGGTACTCACCTTTATCCTCCGTCAGAAATTGGATAGTATAAAGAGTGCAGTTACGGTCTTTGTTTAGTTGTATCAGTTCGGCTTCGCTCATTGTCTTTATCTTTACAACGGCAAAGATACAAAAAATGTTTTACTTTTGAGTAAACAATGCGCAAGTTTTTTTTAGAAAACACCACGTCCATAACCGAGTGGAAATTTCCACTCGGTTATGGACGCAATTTCATTCAAGGAGGTAGCCTATTTTACCATTTCAGTTCTATAACAGAGGTCTCTTCTATTTCTTCATCCATCCAGGGATATTTGTACTTGTCAACACTGGTGAATTTTATCGGCATGTTGGAATCATTTAATTCCCATGTAAATGTATAATTGGAGACAAATATTTGAGAAGTTCCATTCTCTTTGTTTGTATGAGTGCTGACAGCTGAAAGTGGCAGGTGCGCAGTTCCTTTGCCAAGTAGTCCGGCGAAGTAAGCGGGTGCCATCTCGTCCATATCAATGCGGAGGCTGTAATCGTAAAGCATTATGCCGCTTTTGTTGACAATAGGCGTAGCGTTGGCTGCATCTGTATATTTTATAGTGGTGATTTCTTTTTCGCCGTCTACATCATCCGTTACCTTTACAGTGGTAATGTCGCCGTTGGCATCGTAAGTGATTGTGGTAACTTCGTTGTCGCCCTCGCTACGCTTCATCTCTATCATCTGTCCGAGGTCGTTGTATTTGAACCACCACTCATCAGTCTGTATGCCATCATACTTATCTTCATCAACCTCATAGGCATACTCAATGAAGCCCTGCTTGTTGAGTTTGATATAGAAATCCACGCCATCTTCATCGTTGCCCCATTCGACATTCATTGTCATGTCGTAGTCGGTCGGAATATTGACCGATCCGCGGGATTTTGCTTTGGGTGCACCTGTGTAGTTGAAAGTTGTAACCTTATCATCGTCTACGATTTTGGTTACAAGACTCTCAGCGTTCGTTGTGATAACGAGGTTGCCGACCTGCGATGGAACGCCCTGCGAGAATACGTTCTTGGGGTTTACTACTGTTTCATCTCCGGGATTCGGATTGGGATTGGGTTCCGGTTCGTCTTTATCATCGCTGCACGATACCATAGGTATAGTCAGTGCTAAGACAAACGCTCCCATAAGAAGCTTAAACTTATTCATGTGAATAGATACTTTTGTTAAAATTGAGTGCAAATTTACTCTATCTGAACGACATTATTATCCCTCCTCATTAATAAATGTTAAATATCGTAGAACTATCTGATTATCAAGGGAAAACTCCAAGGTCTTGGACGGCGAAGATGCAAACATCTCTGATTTTGCGGATTTCGCCGGAGGTGAGTGGCCCGATTTAGGTTTCGTAGGTCTTGGTGACTTTCTGATTGTAGAACGATGAAGTGCCGTTGATAACCGCCGTGGAGCGGTCAACGTCAGTCTTGGCGTTGGTGACAGCAGGGAGTGTGGCTGCATCCATCACATGATGCAAGCACAGCCCAACTAAGAAGCCGGGGAATGATACGTATCATTGACTGCCTAAGTTTATTACAGATTGTAGCCAATCTACACCCCAATCTTGAGCAAACCATCCATATTTCCGACAATGTCCTG
>JAGASI010000034.1 GCA_017621845.1 Muribaculaceae bacterium | reverse complement strand
TGCTGTTCTTATCATAGACATTAACAATATAATGGGGGCAGTCAGAAATATCCGTTGAATAGTTAATTTTACTCTATATTTTTATTGGCAGGTGCACTCATAGGCAGTAGAATGGGTGTCATCGATGTACTAATTGAATTCTCAATATCCTCATAGGCGCGGAGCGCCGGACTGTGATTAACCCCCGGTGCAGGGACGGTGTCCCGAAGCCGGGGGTGTCAGCGGGTCTTTTTTGAGTGAGGGCCGGAGGCCTGAGTTGTGGTAGAAGATCTGTCAATTACAATTTCTGCCTGCCCCACAATAAGTTCTCCTCACCGGTTACCACAACCCGGCCCTCCGGGCCTAAGACTCCGCGGCTCAGTATAAGCTGCAAGCTTCGGGCCACCGGCCCTGCGCATGCAGTTAATCACAACGCAGGCCTCCGGCCCTGTGCATCTTAATTCATTATTCTTTATAGACTTGCAAAACTATGTGCCTAAATTTAACTATTCAACGGATATTTCGATGTAATCGTCTGCTTTTATCTGAGGTAGAAAAAGTATGGAACATAGTAGGAGAGTTATATAGCGTTTCATAACTTTATTTTTTTTACGATTTTACGATTATTATCTAAGCAATGGACTATTATTAACCCGGCGTTAAACCCTGACAAAGAAATGCAATCTTCAATAGCCCCGGTGAATAATACTCTTCCAAGCAGGTCATAAATTTCACAATTAACCGGATGGCTGACTGAAAGGGTCTTGTTTTCAGGATTATATGTGATTAAACTCCCATCATCCTTAATATCGTCAACGCCCATACCATCATTAAGAATATCCAAGTCTGCTTGGGATATATATGTATCAGTATGATGTGTCGAAGATTTTGTTGTTTCTTTATTTTTAAAAAAGAATATAACATTAAAATAAGTACCCCAATATACATTATCTATTGACACATTCACAATATTGTCCGTTGAGGTACAATCAATTCGTCGTTTATATTTGAAATGTATATCATCTTTTTTATAATGAGGGATGGTCCTTTGGAGGATTATATAATTTGTTTCATCAGTAATATTCAATGAAAAAGATAATGTCCCAATACAATCTTTATGACCGTTTTTTTCAATTAAAGTATATTCATATTTGATATTGAACGGCTCGTATATATTGTCATTTGTATTATCGTTGTTATCACTATTGGCCCTTGCGCTAAGTGATAACAATAACGTCGCTAATGTAAATATATGAAGTGCTTTCATCGTACAATAAATTTAGATGTGTTAATACAATTATTACCAAGTGAGGAGCTTTCTCACGGTTGAACCTTGTCAATAAAACGTATTACCGTTTTCTTGTTTGCACAATATGCCGCGTCGGTATATGCGATACAGACTAATACGAGCATTAATAATGATAAGAGTTTTTTCATAAGAAGTTTGGTTATATGTTGTAAATAATTTTACAAAAATAATCACTTATTTAGTTTTGTTAAGTTAAAATTTCATAATAATATAGGGGGCAATGAGTATAATGAGTCTCTGTGGTGTGCTCGTTCTTTCAAGTCTTTGCTCGGTGGCGCAATGATGAAGCCCGAAAAAATGGCAATAGAAAAACACTCCAAGATATTAAGGATATAAAGGATTGCCTTATTATCGTTAATATCTTGGAGTGTAAATAATTATCTCAGAGTGTAATATTAATCTTAGAGATTAAATAAGGGAGGGTGTTATTTTACGTAGATTTTCTGAACCTTGTTGCCGCGGCGTTGGATGACGATGGAGCCGGGGGTGGGATTGTCAACACGTGTGCCTTGGAGGGAGAAGTATTCCGGAGTTGCATTGTCATCTGAGTAGATGTCGTTTACGCTACCCGAGTCGGGGACTTTAATCTTGAAAGTGCCTGAGGCGTTGGTGTAATAGAAGCCCTCGGGGTCGAGGTCGTCCTGGATGAGGTTCCATCCGGTGCTACCAAGAGCAAGACCGTTCTTGGGGAAGGAGATATAGCCGTTGGCGTATGTGCCTTTATAGGGCTTGACAAAGGCGTCTTTTTTGCCGGCTTCGGTCAACATCTGAGCGGTGCTGAGGACATATACAGGTGCGGCATAGACTTTTTCGACGTGTGCGGGTGTGAGTTTGACATATTCTGGGTCAGAGACGTCAAATATCAGGTAGTGGTTGACGCTTGAGTCATAGTCATCGGCTGAATTATTTTCGGGGTATGTAGCTCCATGAGGATTGACGAGGCGGTAAAGTGACTCGTTGGTGAGGTTCTGTTGGATTTGGACTTTATAATCAACGGGCTGAGTCTCACTGATGAGTTGGAGTATGTCGGCAGTGACATCGGTCTCGCCAAGTGATTTCCACTGTTGTGCCTCATCGGGAGAATAAGTAAACTCGACGTGAGAAGATTCCAACGGCTGTCCGGATTCTTTACCGTATGTGATAGCGATGACAGTGTTAAGGCCGACAGCGGGTGAGGTAATATCTACCATGGCGGACTTGTCGAGTTGTGTGCCACCGTTTTTGAGGAGAGCTTGCAGCTTGGCCTCGGTGTAATGACCGGCTTGTATGAGGTATGTCATGTAGGATGTTTCCTCGGGGAATGTGAAAGATACCTGTTGGGGGTGTGTCTCGTTGGAAAATGTTGATACGGGCTTAATCTCCGGGATGTAATTGGTGGCGCCATCCATCTGGAATGACAGGTCGGCAAGAGCTACTACATCGCTCTCGCCCTCGTGATAATAGCCTGTATAGATGTAAAATCTCTGAAGCTCGGGGATGTAGTAGTTGTAAGCTGCGTAGGTGTCCACGACTTGTTGGAATTCTTCCTGGGTCATATCTAAGCTTTCAGCTGAGGAAATGGTCTCATAGCATGTGGCAAAGTCGGCGACAGTAAGAGGCAGGCCAAAAAACAGGTCGGTGATGCCGGTTGCCTGGGGCATTAGTTTAAGGGCGCCGGTAGTAAGGTCAAGGTCAACGACGAGGCTGACATTATTGAACACGCCGTTAAAACGGTATTGCACCATCTTGTCGTTGTCGACTGCATGACGCACATCAACAGTTTTGCCGGCAAAGTCGCCGGAATATTCAGTCATGCCGGTAAAGTCGCCAAAATCAGAGCTGACAGTAAGAGTCCCGGTTCCGGCGCTTGTCCAGTCGGTCCATGTGGTGTTGGCGTTGGCCTTACATGGGGTTTCAGTCATCTCGATAGCCTGACGAGAACATTTGGGGCGATCGGCAAGTTTAAATTGAGCAGTGGCAAATGTCGGGAGTGTAGCCACGCATGTACAAACCAAAAGGGAGTAGATTTTTTTCATAAGCAGATTGTTTAAGTACCTATTAAAATTTAATTGTGTGTTGCAAAAGTACACAAATAATCCTATAGGTCAAACAAAAATTGCCTAAAAAACATTTCTAATAAACATATAGCCTTGGGTGATGGCCAAAGGACAGCCCCGAAGTGGTATCAAATGTAGTGTGCGCTTGGGCTGTCAGTTTGGTATATCCTTATTGATGCAATCAGTGTATTGCGGCAAGGCCGCCGCGTGCGGTCTCTTTGTAGATGGAGGGGAGGTCGTGGCCGGTCTGTTTCATGACCTCGACGATGCGGTCAAAGTTTACCGAGTGTCGGCCGTCGGAGAAGGCGGCGTAAAGGTTGGCGTCAAGGGCTCGGGCCGCGGCGTAGGCGTTGCGCTCGATGCATGGAATCTGTACCAGTCCGCATACCGGGTCACATGTGAGTCCCAAGTGGTGCTCGAGCCCCATTTCGGCCGAGTATTCAATCTGGGCCGGTGTTCCTCCAAAAAGTTGAGAAGCGGCAGCGGCTGCCATTGCACAGGCGACGCCTACCTCTCCTTGGCAGCCTACTTCGGCCCCTGACACCGAGGCATTATGTTTCACAACGTTGCCAAAGAGTCCGGCTGTAGCGAGAGCGCGTAATATGCGTTGTTCACTGAAGCCCTTGGATGTGTGTAGATGGTAAAGTACGGCCGGCAGGATGCCACAGGAACCACATGTGGGGGCTGTCACGATTAATCCACCCGAAGCGTTTTCTTCGCTCACGGCAAGCGCATAAGCATAGACTAGACCTCGGCTTTTCAGTGAGCTGTTATAACCGGCTGCATGGACATAGTAGCTTACAGCCTTGCGTCGTACTCCTAATCCTCCCGGCAGAACACCCTCGGCCTCGATGCCTCGCTCGACTGCTTGTTTCATCACATCCCATACTTGCTTTAGGTAATCCCATATCTGTTTACCCTCACAACGCTCGACATACTCCCAGTAACTCAGCCCGGTCTTGTCACACCATTTAAGAATGTCGCTGATTGTGGACATGTCATAGATGTTGACAACCGGAGCGCGAGACTCGCCTTGGCGCACAATGTCTCCGCCACCCACCGAATAGTAGGTCTCCTGGTCGATGACGTTATTGTCGGCGTCAATAAGCTGAAATTTAACTGCGTTGGGGTGAAAGGGGAGGAATGTGTCGGGTTCCCAAAGAATTTTGGTGGTGGCTACCGGGGTGAGGATGTCTTCGATGGCTGTGTCGGTCATGTGTCCTTTGCCGGTAGCGGCAAGAGCTCCATATAGGGTCACATCAAAGTGTTTGTCGGATAATATGGGGTGAGTCTCTCTGACTTTGGCTAAAAATAGTTCGGCAGCATGGCGCGGACCCATGGTGTGGGAGCTTGATGGTCCGTAGCCAATCTTGAATAATTGTTTCAGTGATTCCATAAAGTGTAGATGAGGGGATAAGTATTGTGCAATAATGCTGAGTGTTTGAACGAAGGTAGATATATCTATAGTCGTGTCATGTGGTATCCGAGGCGTTTCAACTCTACAGCTGCTCCAAAGTAGTATAGTTGATGTAGGCAACGTACATAGGCATTGAAGGCTTCAGGGGTGCCGTTCTCAAATTTTTCATGTCTTAATGCTGTATGTATCATCTCGGCGGTATCGCCAACGAGGGTTGATGTTTTTTTCTCGTCTGATGGTGATAATTTCAGCATTTCCTGGCATATATATTCATCCATGTAGTCATATCCGCGTCTGTCGCGGGTAATGGCATAGAGGTCTTTGAATTCTGAATACATTTCCCAGTCATCGTCCCACATGTGGGCCACGGCCATACCCATAAACATCATCCAGCCCAATGATACGGTGGGGTAATGTTCAAATTCTCTGACTCCATCGGGAAGGTAGGACTCACAAATACCGTCCCAGCGCTCAAGGATGTCTGTGGCTTCGGGCAGGTGATTGTCTATAGCTCCTTTCCCAATCAGGTATTTGGCTGTCAGTTGGTGGATTTGTCGCTCAAATGTTTCTAAATATTCTTGGTTCATACTGTGAAAGTTGTATCGATGAGGGAATTATAATTTTTTTATAAACCGAACTTGTATTTGCAAATTTACGATGTAATATCAGATATGGCAAGTTGGGTGATGTTAACTATTATAAAAAACAGAGGTGAGGACCATCAGGATTGGTGCTCACCTCTGTATATATGGGTGTATCTATCAGATATCAGATGTTTTCGTTGGCGGCCATTTCCGCGGCTTGGATGTCGTCAAATTCTTGGGCCGGAGTTTTCTTCTCGCCGTATGTCTCCTTGATGTTCCAGACGGCCAGTGCGCCGAGGACCAGGAGAATGCCTGAGGTTACGAGCATCATTACAGTGTTGGGTGCGCCGGTGGCGGTGTTGCCAAACAGGGCGAGTATGCCTCCACCGCACAGGGCAGCGACAATCTGGGGTAGGCATATGGTGCAGTTGAACAGTCCGAGGTATGTGCCGATGTGTGAACCGCTGAGGGCATTTGTCAGGATTGTGAACGGCATTGCAAGCATTGCGGCCCATGCACAACCCATCAGTGCATAGCTAACAAAGAGCAGGTACTGATTGGTGACAAAGTAAACTGAAATAAATCCTATGGCACCGATGAGCAAGCTCAGGGAGTATCCCAGACGGCGGTTGCGGAACAAGGACAACGCGGCGGCCCATAGCAGGGCGGCGATGGCTTGTACGGCCAATAGGTTGCCGTTCCAGTCTCCTGCGCTTTGATATTGTTTTGAGGCGCTATTGAGTACGGTGTGAACGATGGGAGTAACATCTCCGTTGACGGTGATGTCTTCAGTCTGTTCGAGGACAACTTTGCCTGTGGTCTTGTCTGTACCTTTGATATGAGCCATGGTGATAATATCACCGTCTTTAACCTGAGAGAGACGGGATATGGTTAAGGCTTGTCGGGTGACAGTTATCGGTTTGCCATCGACATTGATGGTTGCACCGGCTTGGGCTATCATTCCGGCCTCGGGCGATACCTTGGGTGTACCTTCGATAGATACGGGTTGCCCGTCTTTGATAACGGTATCAGTGCCGGCTGTGATGACAAGGTTGGCAGGCATGGGAGAGCCATCGACCTCGATGCCGTTGATGGCGAGTTTTCCGTCGATGATGACGGGTTCTTCACCTATATAAAAGTATTTGTCGGTATAGTCTTGAGAGGCTATGGATAGTCCCTCTACTTTCTGGGTGGTAGGGGTGTTAAAAGCTTGGTTGGCTACGGCATCGGTTGAGTAAGACCACATATAAAGGAAGGCGGCCCAGCAGAAGAATTGTACGAGGCCTACAGTCCAGAATACCTTGGGCGCCTTGACAAGAAGACGGAGCATATTGTCCTTGTTTTTCTTTTCAGCTTTTTTGTCGGTGGTTTCAGGGTTTATGCCATGATAGGCGGCATACTCGGCCGGTGGCATTTCCTTGACTTTGGCAAAAGTATATACGACGCATAATAAGAGAATGGCTGCACCGATATAGAACGACCATGTAACAGTGGCGGGAACCTCACCTTCGGGTGCGGTCTTGGGCAGGAACCATGCCAGGGCAAAAGGTGCTACGTATCCTACAACTGAACCGGCGTTGCAGAGAAAAGACTGTATTGAATAGGCCAGACCTTTTTGTTTCTCATTGACAAAGTCACCGACAAGCATCTTGAATGGTTGCATGGCCATATTAATCGAGGTGTCAAGGAACATCAGCATTATCAAACCAAAGATGATGGCTGAACTTACTGTAAGACCCAGTGAGCCGGCATTGGGAAGGAAGCACATTACGATAATGGCGATGGCCGCGCCAATCAGCAGGTAGGGGAGACGACGACCAAAGCGATTCCATGTGCGGTCACTTGCCGAGCCTACTATGGGCTGAACTATCAGTCCCATTAATGGTGGTAATATCCAGAAGTAACTTAAATCGTGGGGGTCAGCGCCGATTGTTGAGAAAATACGGCTTACCTGGGCGCTCTGTAACGCATAGGCTATTTGTACGCCAAAAAATCCGAAACTTAAATTCCAAAGTTTCCAAAAGCCTAAATCCGGTTTTGAGTTCATGGGTTTAAGGTTAAAGTAAGTTTATGTATCTTTTAATTAATTTAACTGGGGTGGGATAGCTACAGACTTCTCGCCGGATATTTTCATCTCAAGGTCATAGATTATATACATGGTTACATTTAATAATAAGACATGTTTAAATCGTTGATGCCAAGATTGGTTTTATGTCAGACATGAATTTATGACATCCCGAGGGGTTTCCACTAATGGAAACCCAGCTTTAGGCCATAATTACAGTATAACTATAAAAGACAAATATCTAATCGAGGGTCGTTGATTATTTTATCGCCACAAAATTAATCATTTATTTTTATAAACCGCCTATCGGCATTAAAAAAAATATATATATGATATCTGTATTGAGCCTCGATTGAATACTGAGAAAATTGTGCTGTGGGGAATGTTGTAAACTAAAGTGATGATGAGTGTGTTAATAGAT
Source organism: Muribaculaceae bacterium (assembly GCA_017621845.1). GTDB lineage: Bacteria > Bacteroidota > Bacteroidia > Bacteroidales > Muribaculaceae > CAG-873. The sequence goes on along the minus strand of JAGASI010000034.1, from coordinate 8,493 downwards.
GTAGGAAATAAAAGAATATATATAACATTTAAAATACAAAATCAGACATGAAACGCTATTTTAAAGCCTTTTGGCTTATTCAACTTGTGATGCTGTCAATGTTTATGACGGTTTTTACATCCTGCAACGACGATGATGATGTGTCCGATGTTGATTTTTATGTAGGAATATCGGGTGCTAAAAATATCGACAACGTGATTTACCTCGTGCGTGGCGATACGCTATATGTTGATTCTATTAAAGTCGTCAACCGCGAGGTCGGCAAGGAGGCTCTTATCTCGTCGGCGACATATTACTGGGATTATATGCGTCTTGGAACAGCTGTATTGCCACCTTATGGCTTTGCAATCGCTACTACCGATAAGACACCTGTCGGAAATCACCTGCTTGAGATTGAGACTCCGGTGGCAGCTGTTGATAAACCTCTCGCCGTTGCTATTCTCGCCTACACGGTCAAGGTTGTTGCCGATTCTACCGAGATTCCCGGCAATCCCCCGACTAACACATTTAAGCTCGATCCTGCTTATAAGTGAGACCGATTATGAAATAAACGCTCCTGCCGAGATAAAACTTTCTCTGTGGGAGCGTTTTCTTGTATAATCATGGCGGGGGCCCTAAACGCGCATTGTTGAATTGGACGGTTAGGGATGCGTTTTATATAAATGACTGGTATATAGTGCTCTGCCGGGTGATTTGCGGGGCGATTGTTGCTGGTGGTGAAAAAATAGTGTAAAAAAAGTTTGGTCGATTGAAATAATAGTTGTAAATTTGCAGTCGCAAAGCCGGAAGATAATGGCTCCTTAGCTCAACTGAATAGAGCATCTGACTACGGATCAGAAGGTTACAGGTTTGAATCCTGTAGGAGTCACATTTTAAGCTTTATAGCTGAAATTGGCTTTGTTGGCTCCTTAGCTCAACTGAATAGAGCATCTGACTACGGATCAGAAGGTTACAGGTTTGAATCCTGTAGGAGTCACTTAGTTTTGGTTATTTTCAAAGAAGTGTAGCCCATTAATTTGAGTTACACTTTTTTTATTTACTATGATTTTATTATTTTTGTTGCAAAATTGGCCTAAGCGCCCTGACAATCTCTTATCTACGTCAGTTTTAGTTTATGCACTCCAATAATAACCTTGAAGATGTCATCATAGTTATAGGCGCCGGTCCGGCAGGACTCACGGCAGCTTACGAGCTTGCACGTAATGGTGACTATAAAGTCGTGGTTATAGAGGCTCTGGATAGGGTAGGTGGATTGTCGCGCACGGTTCCGACTCCTTATGGGCGAATGGATCTCGGCGGTCATCGTTTCTTTACCAAGGAGGGTCGAGTCAATGATTTTTGGCATAATGTGGCCGGAGATATGATGGTAGAGCGTGAGCGTCATTCACGCATACTATACCGAGGTCATCTCTTGGATTATCCTGTTCGCTTAAGTGGAGATACATTCAGGGCAATGGGCATCGGTGGAACGATACGGGCCGGGTGGGGATATATGTGCTCAACAATCCACAAACGCCCCGAACGGTCGTTGGAAGACTTCTATATCAATCGTTTTGGTCGCGGATTGTACAGTATGTTTTTTGAGAGTTATACTGCCAAGGTGTGGGGCGTCCACCCCTCAGCCTTGTCTCCCGACTGGGGCGCTCAACGCGTTAAATCTCTGTCGGTTAGCAAGGTTATCAAGGATATGCTCAGGCGACGCCCTTCAGGTGTCGATGGACCGACGACACTTATTCGTCGCTTTGAATATCCGCCTCATGGCCCCGGTCAACTATGGGAGGCTGTTGCCGACCGACTTGAAAAGTTGGGTGGACGAGTGATACTTAACACACGTGTCGATGCTATTGTGGTAGATTGCAATAATAGCGTTACGTCGGTCAAGCTTAGTGATGGAACTACTATACAGGGTAGAACCGTGGTTAACACGATGCCACTCAAAAAACTTGCCGAGAGTCTACAAGGAGCAAAGCTCTCTCCCGAGGCCAAGAAAATAGCTTCGGAATTGCAATATCGCGATTTTATTATGGTAGGCCTACCAGTGTGTCGCGAGAGTGTTAAAATGCCGTTGACCGACAACTGGATATATATACAGGACAAGCGTGTCAACCTCGGTCGGCTTCAGGTGTTCAACAACTGGTCACGCGACATGGTCACCGATCCCGACAATATAATATGGCTTGGACTTGAGTATTTTGCCTCCAAGGGCGACCGATTATGGACAATGTCAGATGAAGATATGGCTCGACTTGCAACTCAAGAGCTTATAACCATCGGACTCATTAACAATGTCGCTGACGTGTTGGTTGACGGTATCACCCGCATCAATGTCCCCGACGCCTATCCCTCCTATTTGGGTGCTTATTATCATCTTGACCGACTTAAGGGAGAACTGGATGCCATAGGTGGCCTGTGGACTATAGGACGAGCCGGACAGCATCGTTATAATAATATGGATCACTCGATGCTTACCGGAATGTTAGCGGCCGACGCCATACTCAACGGTTCTATCGACCGCACTCCTGTTTGGAGTGTCAACACGTCTGATGATTATCACGAAGAGGGGAAATAGGCTTTTATTCCCTCAGTCATGTGTCACGTTGTTTCAGAAAAGAACAAGATATATTGTTCAGATAAAGAGGCGTTGAAGAATGATGGCGTCGCGGTAGCGTGAGGCGATTTTAAGCCAGGAGCGCAGACGTCCGGCCGGCTTGAAGTCCAGTCCGGTGAAAAGATTGATGGAGGGGCGGTTGTCGACTTCGACAATGGCGGCGAGCTGGTGCAGGTTGAGATAGTCGCGACTGTAGTCAATGAGCATCTTAAGGGCTTGGTGGCCATAGCCTTGATGTCGGTATTGACTGTCGATATATATGCCTACAAAGGCACGTCCTGAACGTCGGTCTATGTCAAAGAGGTCAACGGTGCCGACAGGGGAGTCTTGTAAGTCTGTATCAGTAATCATGAGTCTCAGTTGTTGCCATGCGTCTATATTGCCGTCAAATTCATTGATGTATTCCCATAGCCGGGCACGTGAGACATGTACCGGTGTCATTGTGGTGTGCCAGGTCTCGGGGTCGTTTTCCCAGCGGTATAGGAGGTCGAGATCAGATGGCTCAAGGGCCCGTAGTTTTATCATAGTCGGGATTGGTTATATAGGTGAATCAAAAAGTGTTCGTCCTGAAAGAGAGCGTCCGAGTGTAACCTCATCGATATATTCAAGCTCGTTACCTACAGCCACGCCACGTGCCAGTTGGGTAATCTTGACTCCCGAGTCGGCCAATCGGCGGAAGATGTAAAAGTTGGTGGTCTCGCCCTCCATGGTGGCACCGGTAGCGAGGATGACTTCATTGATGCCCCCGGCCATAACGCGTGTCACCAGAGAGTCTATCTGTAATTGGTCGGGACCTACACCATCAATGGGTGAGATAACACCGCCCAATACATGATATAGCCCATGATACAAGCCGGTGCGTTCAAATGCCAGCACGTCTTTGATATTCTCTACCACACATATCGTGGTTTCATCCCGTCCCGGAGATGAACATATAGGGCATATCTCGGTCTCGCTGATATTATGACACCGGCGGCAATATCTGATGCCTTGTCTCATATCGGTGATGGCACGTGCTATAGATGTTGACATCTCAGTATCCTGACGCAACAGGTATAATGCAAGCCTTAAGGCTGTCTTGCGACCTATGCCGGGCAACCGTGAGAGTTCATTGACGGCATTGTCAAGCAATGTTGATGAAAATTCTTGTTCAATCATAGCGCAAAGTTGGCATTTGTCGTGAGGTTGTCTATTAGCGTGAGCTATGGGAGCACAATGCTGTCACCGACAACTGTATCCAATAGGTATTACATTTCTTTTTAAACAACCTCTAAATCAGCAGCTTGCTTTATCTAACAGACTCTTGGGGCGTGTTGCCTGGAAATCCTTGAGATAGTTGGGGGTAGAGTATGCCAGGTCAATAAATTCGCGTCGTGAATATGCGAGTTCAGACAGGGCTACCATGCCAACGGCCAATGGGTCACATCCCGGCACATATATGGCATTGGGAGCAGTCATGAATTGACATGCTTTTTCGGCTCCATCGCCAAAGAACATCACAGGTCTTCCCATGGCAAGGATTTTCTCATAGCTGTGCTCGTCTAAAATCATTGGCCCCGGGTTGGTTATTGGTTCCAGGGTCATGTCGTAGGCTGCGGTGTATACTTCCATGCGTCGTGCGTCAACCATGGGAATGAAGATAGTGTCTTCGGTAATGTCTTCGCGAGCGAACATTACCTGACTACTCATCAGCTTAAGTGTGTCAATCCCAATCAGGGGTAGGTCTAAACCGTAGGCGAGTCCTTTGGCCTCGCTTAATCCTATACGCAGGCCTGTGTAGCTGCCCGGCCCCATAGATACGGCTATTGCCTCGAGTTTAACCTCGCGTTCTTCGAGAAAGTCGAGGCATCCCTTAATCATGTCGCTTAGGACGGTAGCATGGTTGCGATTTTCAAATTCTTCGTAGTGCTTGAGAATCATGCCCTCGGCCGAGAGCGCCACCGAGCATGTGTGTGCCGAAGTTTCTATGTTGAGTATTACGGGCATAATAGGATATGGTTTAAAAATGTATTCAATTTAATTTAAGCGGACAACTCACTTATGATATGCAAATTTAACCAATTTACTGCTGACTGAGAAATAATTTATAAATTTGCCGTAAATAAAGATTGTTTAAGATGGTAGATCAACTGTTGATGTGTGCCGCCGGCCTGGGGTTGTCCTCATTAATTGGGTCGGCAATCGGATTGGTGGTCAGATGCATACCACATCGTTGGAATGACGTTTTTCTGGGCTATTGTGCCGGGATGATGTTGACGGCCTCGATAGTGTGTCTTATTTCTCCTGCTATTGCTATGACTGACATGGGTGAATGGTGGCAGGTAGTCGTTGGGGTTGTCATTGGTGTGTTGCTCATTGGTGTTCTTGATCGTCTGACTCCTCATCTTCATCATCTCTCGGGTGTAAAGGAGTTTGAAAATCATGTCTCGACGACGTCGCTTGACCGCACCATGCTATTTGTTCTTGCTATAGCAATACACAAGTTACCCGAGGGTCTTGCTACCGGTGTCTCGTTTAATGGTGATTCTACTGACGCTTTTGCTATAACCCTCACTATTGCATTACAGAATATCCCCGAGGGAATGGTGGTGGTGACGCCATTGCTTATGGCGGGTGTCAAGTTCATCAATACAGTTATTATAGCTGTAGCTATAGCGCTGTTGGAGGTGTGTGGCGCATTGTTGGGCTATGTTATCGGGGATCTCTCGTCAGCAGTTCTGCCATTGATGTTATCGGCTGCGGGTGGTGCTATGTTATATGTCATCAGCGATGAGATGATACCTGAGACTCACTCTCACGGCTATCAGAAACAGGCTACCTATGCTCTTGTTCTTGGAGTTCTTACCATGCTTTTTATCGAGGCTCTTAGTAGTCACGCCTAAGGTTAGGTCAGCACAAAATTAATCCGTCCCGAAGCAATGATACTAATAATGCTTCGGGACGGATTTATAGGTTGTTATAGGGGCGGATTAACCTTTGATAGCAGCGATGCCGGGGAGTACTTTACCCTCGATGGCTTCGAGAAGTGCTCCACCACCGGTCGAAACGTAGGATACCTCGTCAGCAAGACCAAACTTGTTGATACAAGCCACTGAGTCACCGCCGCCAACCAATGAGAAGGCACCATCCTTGGTAGCCTTGACAATGGCATCGGCGATAGCGCGTGAGCCGGCTGTGAAGTTGTCAAACTCAAATACTCCGGCGGGGCCGTTCCAGAGGATAGTCTTGGAGGGCTCGATGGCTTGGGTAAAGAGCTTGCGGGTCTCGGGACCTGCATCAAGTCCTTCCCATCCCTCGGGAATATCCATCACTGAGCATATCTGAGTGTTGGCGTCGTTTGAGAAGGCATCAGCGGCAACGCAGTCAATGCCAAGAACAAGGTTTACACCTTTTTCTTTGGCTTTCTTCATGATGTCAAGAGCGAGGTCGAGCTTGTCGTTCTCACAGATTGAGTTGCCGACATTACCACCTTGGGCCTTGGCAAATGTATATGTCATGCCACCACACAGGATGAGGTTGTCAACTTTATCCATAAGGTTCTCGATGATGCCAATCTTGGTAGATACCTTGGAGCCACCCATGATAGCGGTGAAAGGACGTTTGATATCTGAAAGGATGTTGTCGACAGCCTTGACCTCTTTCTCCATGAGGTAGCCGAGCATCTTGTGGTCGGCGTCAAAGTAGTCAGCTACAACAGCTGTTGAGGCATGACGACGGTGGGCAGTGCCAAAAGCATCGTTAACATATACATCGGCATATGAGGCAAGTTTCTTGGCAAACTCTTTCTGAAGAGATTTCATAGCCTTCTTGGCCTCGTCGTATGTGGGATCGGCTTTATCAATACCTACTGGTTTGCCTTCTTCTTCGGGGTGGAAACGCAGGTTCTCGAGCAGCAGGACCTCGCCGGGGCGGAGTGTGGCAGCGGCTTCTGAAGCATCAGCCGAGTCAGCTGCAAATTTTACCTCTGTGCCAAGTGCTTTTGCTACGGCGTCCTTTATTTGAGACAGAGACAACTTGGCGTTGACTTTGCCTTTGGGTTTGCCCATGTGTGACATGATAATCAGCGAACCACCATCATTAAGAATTTTCTTAAGTGTGGGTAGTGCGCCACGAATACGGGTGTCGTCGGTGATGTGGCCGTTATCGTCCAGAGGTACATTGAAGTCTACACGAACGAGGGCCTTTTTGCCGGCGAAGTTGAATTTGTCAATAGTCATATCTGTATTGGTTTTAAATATGTATTTATGTATTTTATTTAGTTTATATTAGTTATTGGGTCGTTTATCAATCAGACTTTTGCCAGATGGTTGTATGCATTCTAAAGCACCTACAAAATTACTAATAATTTTGTTCACAATTGATAATTAGTAGAGCAAACTTTTATGATTAATATTGAATGGAATTACAAGGTAAAAATAAGTTATTAAGTATTAAAATTTACTAATTTTATATTTTAAAGATATATTTTTATTTAAATTTGCAATGCTAAACGTAAAGAGCAACAAGAATAAATAAGTGAATCATAGGTTTAGAGGCCGGCGGCTCGCGAGAGTCGCCGGTTTTTGTATAATAGTGGCTGTTGTCACCATTTCATGTTACCTCTAATTTGACCTGGAAGGACGAGCACACCACAGAGACTCATTATACTCATTGCTCTCCCATGTTTTTTATGAAATTTTAACTTGACAAAATTAAATAAATGATTATTTTTTGTAAAATTATTCACAGTATATAACCAAACTTCTTATGAAAAAAATCTTATTATTATTAATGCTCGTATTAGTCTGTATCGCATATACCGACACGGCATATTGTGCAAACAAGAAAACGGTAATACGTTTTATTGACAAGGTTCAACCGTGAGAAAGCTCCTCACTTGGTAATAATTGTATTAACATATCTAAATTTATTGTACGATGAAAGCACTCTATATATTCTCTTTAGCAACATTATTATCGGTTAGTGCCAGAGCTAACAATGATGATACAAATAACAATATGTTTGAGCCATTCAATATTAAATACAGATATACATTGATTGAGAAAAATGGACACAAAGATTGTATCGGGGAACTAAATTTTTCTTTAAATATACCCAACGGGACAAAGCGCATTATTCTTCAAAGGACAAGGCCTCATTATAATAATATACATAATGAAATAATATACTCTAGTGGACGTATAATTAATTTTGGACCTGGAGACTACATGGTTAATGTATCTGTAGAGGGAACCTATTGGGGAACTTACTTTAGAATTCAATATGTATTGACTGATGATGTACGTAAGTATTCTTCTCCATACTACACCGATACATATATATCCCAAGCAGACTTGGATGTTCTTAATGATTTGGGTGTTGACGATATTAGGGAAGATGAAAGTTTAATCACATATAATTCTGAAAATAAAACTCTTTCAGTCAGCCATCCAATCACTTGTGAGATTTTTGATATGCTTGGAAGAGTATTATTCACCGGAGCTATTGAAGATTGCATTTCTTTGTCAGGGTTTAACGCCGGGTTAATAATAGTCCATTGCTTAGATAATAATCGTAAAATCGTAAAAAAAATAAAGTTATGAAACGCTATATAACTCTCCTACTATGTTCCGTACTTTTTCTACCACAACTCAGGCCTCCGGCCCTCGTGCAAAAAAGACCCGCTGATGCCCCCGGCTTCGGGACACCGTCCCTGCACCGGGGGTTAATCACAGTCCGGCGCTCCGCGCCTATGAGGATATTGGGAATTCAATTAGTACATCGATGACACCCATTCTACTGCCTATGAGTGCACCTGCCAATAAAAATATAGAGTAAAATTAACTATTCAACGGATATTTCTGACTGCCCCCATTATATTGTTAATGTCTATGATAAGAACAGCA
>JAGASI010000062.1 GCA_017621845.1 Muribaculaceae bacterium | reverse complement strand
TTATCACAAAAATAATGAATTTTTATCTTTCAAACCAAAGATAAATAACTAACATACAGCTCATAAAGATTTACCTGACTCGAAATGAATCGGGTAAGGGTATTATGCGCTTATTTAAATTTTAAATGAAAGAGCCGTGCTCTATTTATAATGACAAAGTAGAGTAATTTAAACTATAACATAAAAAGAATAGAATATTTAACCAGATGAGTGTTTTTTTTTACAAAAAATATATATTTGCAAAAACGATGAAATCAGAGAATCAGTGACTCTAAACAAACTGACTCTGTATAATAGTAAGAGTACATTGCTAAAGTCTATTAAGACTATCTTTAGTAACCCTTGTAACAAATAGCAACTCTGGATTTACAGTTATAATAATAAAACGATCAGCAATATTGTATTATGAAGAAGTATATTAAGAGCTTAGCCATTGTATTATTGGCTGTGGTTAGCGCAGGCATATGCAATGGACAGGCATTTGAACCACATTTGGGAATATATGAAAATTCCAACTATCCTACCAAGTATTATGGATATTATGGATGCGAAAACGATATTTACTATTTCGTCGCATTGTGTTCCTATCCCGATGGCCAGGAAATTGACTCCTTGCCCTGTGTGCTTATAGATCATCCTGACAAAAACGGTTATACCGGAACTTTTACCATTCCCGACAGCGTGACATACCGTTGCTATAAAAAAGAAAATGGCAAAGAATTTTATGACCAAATGTCGGACAAAACACAGCGGACTGCTATCACCGGACTGGGTGATGGTCTTAAAAATTCTTGTATTACCAATCTTATACTCAACAACCATATAAAGAACATATACCGAGATGAGCTGAACACACGCTCAGGTGGCAATTGTTTGGATACAATCACTCTTGCCTCAAACAATGATGTTGTCTTTAATCCACATAGCTTTAATAATAGCTCGGTTCATATTATAAAAAAGAAACCTGACGTTAACTCAGGAATCATATTTATGGAAAATGCGTGGATGAGAAGCTATTCCACTATGTTGGACTGTTCAGAGTGTGGAAGAGTCTATTTTTCATCCTATAGTTTCGATGGCAATCTTCTTCATTTGGTTATGCCGTCAGATGCACTATTAGAGGAATATGCTTTGGGGTCTGCAGGATTATTGTCTTTGAAAGTTGTAGGAAGTCAACGAAATGAAAAAGATACCCTTGCTTTATTTAATCAGCCTCTTTATAAAGATAATGCAATCTTCTACTACGGGTCAAGCAATCCCCAAATAATATTGGACTTTGACGTACCACCAACCCGGCCACTGGCTTTCAACAACATCCTCGATGGCATACTTAGAAGTATTGGACTATTTGTCCCCGATAAATCAGTAGAGCTGTATAAGAAAGATGATGTATGGAAAAAATTCAACATCATCCCCAAATCACAATATCATAATGGCACACGGGATATTGTGTCAGACCGAGAGGTTAAATCTATCGAAAAATATGACATTAACGGTCGCCGTCTTCAAGACGCCGAGTGTAATGGGGTGATAATAGAACGTATAAACTATAATGACGGAACGACACAAGTCATAAAGAAAATCTCAAATACCGAGAATTAACAGCCCTTTAAAAGAGCGAGGATTACTGACAAGGGCTATCTCGATTATTTTTTGTAATTTTGTCGGCATGCCACCGCGGCTCTATGTCACGGTGACATGCCGACTCAACCTAATACAGTGAGTCATCGTTTATTAGAGTATGTTTGGATTTAAGCCAAATTAAGATTGAGAGGATTTTTCGAGGGATTTTTACAAAGTGAAGACGGAGCGATGCGGGCATCGTGACCGATGCACTTTGTGAAAAGCACCGAAAAAGACCTAAAGATTAATTTGGAATGTAATTCTTTCATACTCCAAAATTAAAGATGTTTTAAACCCAAACACTCTCTGAGACCCAACTCATATTAAACAACATATAACATAAATTATGGCATTAAAATGTGGCATTGTCGGCCTGCCAAATGTCGGCAAATCTACTCTATTCAACTGTCTCTCCAACGCCAAGGCCCAGTCGGCCAATTTCCCATTCTGCACCATCGAGCCCAACGTCGGCGTCATAACCGTTCCCGATGACCGACTCAACAAACTTGTCGAGATGTGCAACCCCAAATCGGTAGTTCCGGCCACCGTCGAGATTGTAGACATCGCCGGCCTTGTCAAGGGCGCATCAAAAGGTGAGGGACTGGGTAACAAATTCCTGGCCAACATACGCGAGACCGACGCTATTCTTCACGTGCTGAGATGCTTTGACGATGACAATATTACCCATGTCGATGGTTCCATCGACCCCGTCCGCGACAAAGAGATTATCGACTATGAATTACAGCTCAAAGACCTCGAGACCGTCGAAGCTCGTATCGCCAAGACCCAGAAAGCAGCCCAAACAGGCGGTGACAAGACCGCCAAACTACAATATGAAGTACTCAAACAATATAAAGAGGCCCTCGATGAAGGACGCCCGGCTCGATCTGTCAAGTTTGAGACCATAGACGAACAACGATATGCCCGTGAGTTATTCTTGCTAACCAACAAGCCGGTACTCTATGTGTGCAACGTTGACGAGGCATCAGCCGCCACAGGCAACGCCTATGTCGAGGCTGTACGCAAGGCTATTGCCGATGAAGACGCCTCTCTGTTGGTGGTTGCCGCCCAGACCGAAAGCGAGATTGCCGAATTGGACACTTACGAGGAACGCCGGGAATTTCTCGCCGCCGCCGGACTCGAAGAATCGGGTGTCGCTCGTCTGATACGTGCCGCATACGCCTTGCTCGACCTCCAGACCTACTTTACCGCCGGGCCTGACGAGGTGCGCGCCTGGACTTTCATGCGCGGCAGCAAGGCCCCACAGTGTGCCGGCATCATCCACACCGACTTTGAAAAGGGGTTCATTCGTGCCGAAGTCATCAAATATGACGACTACGTGACTCTCGGTGGTGAAAACGCAGTCAAAGAAGCCGGACGAATGGGTGTCGAAGGCAAAGAATACATCGTCCAAGACGGTGACATAATGCACTTCCGCTTTAATGTATAATATATCTGTTTATCCAACCTATATTCACCTGTTTAAATATAATGCTTGACCAACTTGGCAAATATCTGGTGTCCATAGCTGACTTTCTGTGTGGCTACCCTCTGTTTTTTCTCTTGATAGGAGGAGGTTTATACCTGTTTATCCGATCAGGCGCCATATCGGTGCGCCATCTTCCTGATGCCATCAAAGAACTGCGCAAAAAGAACGATGTCAAGGAAGCCGGTCAAATTTCATCTGTCCAGGCTCTGCTCTCGGTAATCGCCGCCACTGTCGGCCTTGGTAACATCGCGGGTGTAGCCATCGCACTTGTCATGGGTGGACCGGGGGCGATATTCTGGATGTGGATCAGTGCCATTGTCGGCATGTCCACTAAGTACCACGAGGGTGCTCTGGCCATTATGTATAAAGGACGTGACAGCGAAGGTCAACCCAAGGGCGGGCCCATGTATATCATAGAACGCGGATTGGGTCAACGTTGGCGTCCCATGGCCATATTCTTCGCCTTTGCCGGCATGTTCGGTACTCTATGCATCATGAACGCCAACCAACTCACTGAAGGTATCATGACAACATTCTCCTCCCCCGAGTGGATAGAGTCAAACAGCATACTGGGCGGTATCTCCACGGTCACCGGAATGAGCAACACCTCGTCATTCAAGCTACTCATCGGCATCACTATCGCCCTAATTGTCGCCCTGGTCGTACTGCGCGGTGTCAAACGCATTGCTCGCGTGGCATCAATACTGGTACCATTTATGGTCGGAGTCTACTTCCTGATGGTGCTGTATATTATCATCACCAACATCACCGATGTTCCCGGCGTATTCAAACAAATATTCACCGAAGCGTTTAACCTTAAAGCAGGCTTTGGCGCCCTGGCCGGCATCGCCATCATCGGTGCTCGCCGTGCCGCCCTGGTCAATGACGCCGGCATAGGCACAGCCTCCATAATGCATGGATCTTCCCGCAACGACAACCCCGTGAGAGAAGGACTGATTGCCATGCTCGGCCCGAGTATAGACTCAGGACTGGTGTGCACACTCACTGCTGTTGCCCTACTGCTATGTGGTGACTTCTCCAATGTCGAGGGGGTTCAGGGTCTGGCTATAGCCACCCAAGCGTTTGACTCGGCAATTCCAGGCGGAGCCTATATGCTTATGTTTGTCGTGATATGTTTTGGCATGTCATCGATGTTCAGCTACTCCTACTATGGCACCAGCTGTGCCTCCTACCTCTTTGGCACAAAAAAAGCGAGATGGTACACCATCGCTTTCATCTTGTCGCTCATTTTCTTTGCCGTCGTCCCCCTCGAGGCTGCCGTCGGCATGTGTGACCTATTCTATGCTCTGATGGCCATCCCAACCATGATTTCCATCATAGCCCTGAGCGGACATGTTCGTCGCGCATCTCATTTATGGTTCTCTCGCCGGGAAAAATACATTCCCGACCAACACCTTCCCGCAAATACTTCCCGACAATCGACTAAAAACAAATAACTACTATAAATATGTTATCATTTATCACCTGGGACGTTAACCCCATGCTTATCGACTCATTTGTCCACATCCGCTGGTATGGGCTGATGTTTGCCATCGGCTTCTGGATTGGATATGAAATTGTCTCACGTATGTTCAGGCACGAGGGAGCTCCCGAGCGTTGGCTCGGCATACTGCTATTATGGGTTGTAGCCGGCACCGTCATAGGCGCCCGTCTGGGACACGTCTTTTTCTACGAATGGAATTACTACTCGGCCCATCCCGATAAGATTATAGCGATATGGGAAGGCGGCCTCGCCTCTCATGGTGGCACCATAGGCATAATCATCGCCGTAATCCTTTTCTCAATTATCACCACCCGGCGCTCTCCCCTGTGGACATTTGACCGCCTGTGCATCCCTATCGCTCTGGTTGGTGCTTTGATTAGATTTGGCAACTTGATGAACAGCGAGATATATGGACATGTCACCGATATGCCGTGGGGATTTATATTTGTACGTGATGGTCAGACTCTTCCTTGCCATCCCACCCAGATATATGAGTCATTGGCCTATCTGGCTCTCTTCGGCTTGCTGATGTGGATGTATTGGAAGAAAAATGCCGAATGCCGCCCGGGGCTCTTATTGGGTGTATTCTTTACCATACTGTTTACAGCCCGATTCTTTATTGAATTTGTCAAGAACGACCAAGTGGGATTTGAGGCCGACATGACACTGAATATGGGACAACTCCTTAGCATCCCGTTTATCATAGCAGGCATATGGCTTATCATCCGCGCCTGTCGCCGACCTATGGTGGAAATAAAGTTCACCAACAAATTTGCCGAGCAAATAAACGCTCCCAGGTGAACATTATCCCTCCTTTTAACATTTCTTATACTACAAGCATCTTATTTTATAGCTACCTTTGTTAGCTGTCACTTTAACCATTGAACCTACACCATCATGACTGATTGCTCATCACTCACCCAGTATATCCAAGCCGCCATACGCGACAACTGGGAATTACCGGCAATGACCAACTTCCACGGTCAATCATTTCAATATCGCGATGTAGCACGCAAAATTGTCAAGCTGCACATCATGTTTGAAGCTGCAGGTCTCAAGGCCGGTGACAAGATAGCCCTATGTGGCCGCAACAGTTCTCAATGGTCGATAGCACTGATGGCCACGATGACTTATGGCGCGGTAGCTGTACCTATACTCAACGACTTCAAGCCCGACACCATCCACCACCTCGTCAACCACAGTGAGGCCCGGCTACTGTTTGTAGGCATGTCCAATTGGGAAAACCTTGACCCACAGGCCATGACCGGACTTGAAGGGGTATTCCTTATCGACGACTACTCGCTGTTGCTGTGCCAGAACAATGGCCTCGCCGACGCCCGATCCCACTTGAACGAATACTTCGGGCAACGTTATCCCGAGCGGTTTAAGCCCGACGATGTATCTTTCCCTGTCATTGACATTGAACACACGGCCCTCATCAATTACACCTCGGGGTCTACAGGCTTTTCCAAGGGCGTGATGCTCTCGGGACGTGTACTATGGTCCAACATACAATACTGTATCGACCACCTGAAATTTCTCGGCCGTGGGGACACTATGGTTTCCATGTTGCCACTGGCCCACATGTTCGGCTTGATGGTAGAGTTGTTCAACCCGTTTGTGCGCGGTTGTCACATATATTTCTTGACCCGCACTCCTTCTCCTCGCATCATAATGGAAGCCTTCGCGGTCGTCAAGCCCAAACTCATCGTCACCGTCCCCCTGATTATCGAAAAAATCATCAAGACACGCGTCTTCCCTCTCCTGGACAAACCCTTGATGAAAGTTCTGTTACATCTCCCATTTGTCGACACCCATCTCCTTGGCAAAATCAAGGACCAACTCGACACCACCTTTGGAGGCAACCTCCAACAGATGATTATCGGTGGTGCCGGACTCAGCCCCGATGTCGAAGCCTTCCTGCGCAAAATAAAGTTCCCGTTCACCGTCGGCTATGGCATGACCGAGTGTGGCCCGCTTATTGCCTATGCCCCATGGGAAGTACAACGCCCCGCCTCTTGTGGCCGCATCGTGGACCGCATGCAGGCTCGCATCGACAGTCCCGACCCCGCCACCATCCCCGGCGTCCTGTGGGTCAAGGGCGACAACGTCATGTCGGGTTATTACAAAAACTCCGAAGCTACAGACAACGTGTTCAACAATGGATGGATGAACACTGGCGACATTTGCAATATGGACCACGACGGATACCTATACATCAGAGGCCGCGATAAAAGCATGATTCTCGGCCCGTCAGGACAGAACATATATCCCGAAGAAATTGAACAAAAACTCAACAACATGCCATACGTCTGTGAGTCTCTGGTTATCGACTCGGGGGGCGGACAACTGCAAGCTCTGATCTATCCTGACTTTGAAAACGCTGAGAGACAGGGTATTCCATCCGAAGAGCTGGACAACTTAATGAAAGTCAATGTCCAACAACTCAACCAAGAACTCCCGGCCTACTCCCATATCGCTTCAACCCGCATCTTCTACGAGGAATTTGAAAAAACACCCAAACGTTCCATCAAACGCTTCCTCTACCAACCCAAATAAAATACCGGTACACACCCCGTTAAACCCTGACAATGAAAGTCCTTTCAAACAAAGACATAAGACATATAATACAATACACCATCGAACACGAGGGTGTCACCCTCACCGACCTCATCAATCGCGCCGGCCGCACAATTGCCGACGAGATTAACGCCCACTGGCGTCCCGACGTACGACTGATTGTATTTGCCGGATGGGGTAATAACGGGGCCGACGCTCTCGCTACAGCCCGCAACCTCTCTTTGATGGGATTTCGTCCCGAGATATACCTTTTTAACATCGGCGGCAACCGTCTCTCGTCTGAGTGTGCCACCCAACGCGACTTAATACTCAACACCCCGGCCAACATCGAGTTTACCGAGATTGACGGCAAGACGTCTTTCTCCTGGCCCGAAGTCGACGCTTCGTCACTCGTGATTGACGGGCTCTTTGGCAGCGGACTTGACCGCCCACTGCCCCGTTCTTTCATCACCCTCGTCAGCAATATCAATGACTCAGGAGCCACGGTCGTTTCCATTGATATTCCATCAGGCATGACAGGAGACCTCAACCACTCCGCACCGCGCGAGCATATCATCCATGCATCAATGACCATCGCCATCGGATTTCCTCGCCCATCATTCTTCCTCAAGGACAATGCCGACGTCGTTGGCCGATGGAAATCAATTAACGTTGGATTCAGCACGACTGCCATCCACGATGCCCCCATCAACTACTTCCTCATCAATGATAATGACATACGCCGCTACATCGGTGCTCGTCCCGACTTCTGCTCCAAAGCCGACTGGGGACACGCCCTCATCATAGCCGGCTCCCGAGGTATGGCGGGTGCCGCAATTCTTGCCACCCAAGGTGCTATATGCGCCGGTGCCGGCAAGGTAACACTCCACACGCCCGAATGTGCCTATATCCCGGCTCAGACCGCGGTACCATCAGCTATGGTCGACACCGATAAACACGCCCACATCGTCACTTTCATGCCCACCGACCGACACTTCAACGCCACAGCTGTAGGACCGGGCATCGGTACCGACGACGCCACTATCGACGCTCTCGAGCGTTTTCTCAAATCTATGCAAGCCTATTCTCGTCCCGTTATACTCGATGCCGACGCGCTCAACTGTATTGCCAAACGTAAAACTCTGCTTGAATTACTTCCTCCCACCTCCATACTCACCCCCCACCCCGGCGAATATGACCGGCTGTTTGGAAAATGTGACTCCGACGAGGCCCGACTAAAGTCGGCTCTCGCCAAAGCCAAGCTATATCAGATCATTATCGTTCTCAAGGGTCGATACACTGCCATAGTACGGCCCGATGACAAAATCCTGTTTAACTCTTCAGGCTCACCGGCTCTTGCCACCGGTGGCTCAGGCGATGTTCTCACCGGCATCATAGCCGGACTTATGGCTTCGGGGCTTAAACCCGAGATTGCAGCATTTGTGGCTACTCACATCCATGGTGTGGCCGGCGAACTCGCCGCCGAGAATTTCAGCGACATCTCCACTTCGGCTTCTGACATCGTGGCCAATATCGGTCACGCTATACTCGCTGTCCGTGGCTAATATACTACTTAACATTTCACGCTTCTATGAAAAGATATATCATACCACTTGTCATAGTGTCAGCCGTCAGCCTTTGTTCTACGGCTCAGACCACCCAGAAACTCTCGACATCCAAGGCCAACGAATATGGACTCACATACTCGTTGCCCACAACCGTGATTGACATCACCCTCGAGACCACCCACACAACACTGACTCCCGGCCCGTTTTATAACTATGCCAACCGCTACCTCGGCATCTCGGATGTCATCGTGGAACCGTCCACCACAGCACGTGTCACCGACGTCGTCATTGCCCCTCGCGGTGTCGCCAACCCCAATGACGCCTATCTGGTGCGTTTCAAGAACGGCACCAACGTCTCGATGACTCTTACCGACTCTGACTTGCCCCTGGCTATAAATACCGACATTCTTCCCTCGGTCTCTGCCCCCAATCTTCCCGTGGCCCGAGCTGCCGCGCAAACTCCCCTTGAGGGCAACGCCGCCGCACAAGCTGTCACTCAGGAGATGTCGGCCACTTCTTCGATTTCCAAAAAAGCTCAACTTGCCGCTCAACGCATCTTTGAATTGCGCGAGACTCGTAACGAACTTCTAAGCGGACAGGCCGAAAACATGCCTCCCGACGGACAAGCCATGAAACTTGTCATGGACAACATCGCCGCACAAGAGGCGGCTCTCATGGCTATGTTCACAGGCACTACCTCAACATACACCTCAGTCAACACCGTCACTGTCAAGCCCTCGCTTGAAACTCCCGACGACACCATTATCGCTCGTCTGTCGCCTATCAAAGGCATTGTCGATGTTGCCGACCTTTCCGGGGTGCCTATACGCTTCTCTATGTCCGACATTGTGCGCGGTCAACTCCCTCTCAACGACAAAGGCCAACCTCGCTCTTTTCCCAAAGGTGGAGTCGCTTATAACATCCCGGGCTCGGCTACAGTGACTATTTCGGTCGATGGACAATATCTCGACTCTATGCCCGTCGAAATCAGCCAGTTCGGCATGGTCTTCGGCCTTGACCCCTCGCTATTCTCAGACAAGAAAAATCCCTATTACGTCAATTTCTCCCCAATCACCGGTGCCATCACTAAATTAGAAGCTATCAACGAGTAAATACAGGTAATATATAAAACTCGCGCGGGCCGAACTTTTCTTTCGGCCCGCGCGTTATATCTTATCATCACTCTTTCAACTCACTCTATGCTTAAAACCCTATTATCGCTATTCCCGATTGGAGCATCATTACTTACCGCCAACGGTGCCATAACCCTCACCGACATCGCCGCACGTCTTGACTCAATACCTCCCGTTACAGGCCATGCCACATACAGCGTATACTTGCCCTCGTCGCCCGACCCGGTGGTCCACGACATCAACATACTGTCCATACCCACCGACAGTGACTCTCTCTCTCGGGCCAACTACTTGTTGGACTGGACCCTCGAGACTCCTTCCGGCAAGTCCCGGGCCTTCACCGCCTACCATAACGGAAACTATTACCGCTACCACAACAACCGCTTAGCCGAATACCACCTCCCCGAGGATGAGCCTTCGATGACCTCGGACAACCCCGTCCATCTCTCAGGGCAATTTATCGAACTAATACCTCGGATATTGGCTCGACGACTTCAAGATATGGCCACCGACTCTACATATAAATATAAGATAACATCCAACGATAATTCTTTTTCTATCAACGGTGTTCACCGTCTCCATGGCTATGACGGAATGGAGTATGACTACACTTTTGACACCAATACATGGCTCCCCACCGCTATCGACATCGTCTATAATCCCACATCTATCGCCGAGCAGACCATCTCCGCCCATATAACCTGGGACACATCGGTCTCTGTGCCATCTATCTCCGAGGACATGCTCATGACTCGATTTCCCGACATCTTTGCCCGATACCGCACATCCAACTTCCGTGTCAACAACCTCATCGGTCAACCGGTACCGACATTCACCGCTGTCACCCCCACTCGCGAGCGTTATCACCACGTCCATAACGAGAATTTCAGAGCCCCCACCATTCTTGCCTTCCTCGACACCGACGCCGGCGACCCTCGCGCCACCGTCCGCGACATACGTGCCGCCATCGGCTCTCTCGCCCTTACTGCCGACGTCTTATACATCTTTGACAGCGATGACAGCGATGCCGTTGAAGATATTGTCGGCCCTATACTCCCGGGCGAGACAATCCTCTTTAGAGCCACCTCGACACGTCGTGACCTCGGAGTTACCGACTCTCCCACGCTCATATTCTGTTCGCCAAAGGCCGGACGTATCTCGGACATACAGATCGGGTACAACAAAAACATGCCCTCGATTGTTACTCAGAAAACAACATCAGCCAACTTCCGCTGATTAAAACTCCATAATTCCACGGCTATGAACACCATTTACTTCAAAGGCACACCCTGCCACACATACGGACAATTTCCTCAAGTAGGCGAAAAAGCCCATTGTTTCCATCTCGTCTCCAAGGACCTGCAAGACGTCACCTGCCATCAGTATAAAGGGCGTCGTGTCATCCTCAACATCTTTCCAAGCCTCGACACTCCCGTATGTGCCATGTCGGTAAGACGATTCAATCAGGAAGCCGCCTCCATCCCCGACGTATCTGTTCTCTGTGTCTCTGCCGACCTCCCCTTTGCGGCCCAACGCTTCTGCTCCGCCGAGGGCATCAACAACGTCACCGTTGCCTCTGCTTTCCGCTCGCCACTGTTCGCCCAAAAGTATGGCGTACTGATGGTTGACGGCCCTCTCGCCGGCCTTCTCGCCCGCGCCGTAATAGTCCTCGACAGTGACCTTCACGTCATATACGCCCAACTTGTCAACGAAGTCACCACCGAGCCCGACTACGATGCTGCTCTATCAGTCCTCAAGTAACCCCTTAGGCACCGAGCGCTTTTTTACCTCATCTACCGCCTATATCCGCTAACGTCTTAACGTCTTAGTGCAATAAAAAAACATCTTAAAGTGTTAAAATCCGACCCGGGGATAAAAAAATATCACGAAGCGTTATTTTTTTTGGAGTTTTTCAAAATTATATTAATTTTGCACGATATAATCTACCAATCACAGGATATTTCTATTCTTTAATCTAAATCATCCAACCCCTGGAGATTTCCTCATGGTTTGATTATAATTGGCACCGTTCACACGCTAAAGCGTCCTTGTGAGACCGATTGTTTACTAAAAAATTCCCCGTAACTTTCTTAGTCTCGTCTGCACTACTCATATAAAAAGACACCCATTCTTCAAAAATCAAACACCAATCTCAATCCTCTAAAACAAGACTAACGCTACCGACCTCCGGGCATTGTCCCAGGGGCCAGTTTTACGTCATCCAACCAATACCTCTCTCCAACGATACCCCCTATCAACCAACCCAATCTGACACAAACCAAACAAATTAATAACCAAATCATTTTAACCTTATGAAAAAACATCTATTACTCTACACCGTGATGTTATCCATAATGTTTGCCACTGGAACCATAACGTTATATTCCCAAACAGCCGGTTCTAATCTTAAAGTCAGCAATCAAAGATGGGTAAAAGCCAGCACTGGTGCCATTACTCAGTCGGCCACCTTGTCATGGACGGCAGGCACCGGAGTCTCTTATTACACATTGGATTACAGCAATTATGATCTCGGTGACACGTATCCCGAAAAATGGTCTAATGTTTGGACCAAAACCGGCAATGGCAATGTGGGAAACGTTACCTCTTGGACGGTTTCAATCCTTCTTAATAGCAAATGGACCAAAACTCCAACCGTATACCGTCTGAAATCATTTAATGCATCCGGAACCCAGATTGGTGGAAGTACGACGTTGCGCGTTTACCACATCCCCTATGGCGATTTGGCTCTTACTGGA
Organism: Muribaculaceae bacterium; assembly: GCA_017621845.1. Lineage (GTDB taxonomy): Bacteria > Bacteroidota > Bacteroidia > Bacteroidales > Muribaculaceae > CAG-873. The sequence goes on along the minus strand of JAGASI010000062.1, from coordinate 4,213 downwards.
AGTACTTCCGGTTCAAACGTCAATCTGAGCTGGACATTTACCCCCGGTCCCGGCGGTGAGGACAATATCCCGACCAAAGTATCCCCGGCATACCAGATATTCCGCGTCGATGGAGACAACTACACCCTAATTAACTCCACCGACAACACCTCCTTTACAGTCACCGGTGTTACTGCCAATACCAAATATGCCGTCCGCGCAGTATTTAATACTAAGATAGACAACGAAGGTCGTGACATTATCATCTCTAAAGGTAAAGTTGTAAATTATGCCGAGTCCAACATATACGAAGCTCAGATTACAGGAACCACCCCAGCAACTAACCTAAATGTCGGATTACAGAACTGGGGCTTGAGTAATGAACAACAGCACTGGGCCCAACTGAAATGGAACGCAGCCAAAGGGCATGACCATTATGAACTCGCATATGCTATATATGCTGAAGGTCAAACAATGCCCCAGGAAAGTGGCTGGACTTCCGTTGACAAAAAAATTTCAGACTCAGCCACCGAATATTGGCCCAAAGTTCCCATGGGACAAGGTCGCGTCGTTTATCGACTGAGCACCGTTGATGCCGCCGGGAAAACCATCGGCGAATCTCAATACCTGCCCCTTTACAACCTGCCTTTCGGCACCATAGACCTGAAAGCTACTCCCAATGGCTCGACCGTCAACCTCTCATGGACATCATCCTGGAATACCGATGGCTTAGGCAACAGACCCGTTGCCGACCCACTATACACCATCGAGCGTGTAACTGAGACCCGCGACAGCCAAGGCAACATCTCTACTCAAGTCACTCAACTTGGCACTACAAACAACGAGTCTTTCACTGTCAACGACTACAATCCCGGCACCGGCAACGTCGTACACCGACTCAGAGTGCGTGCCAACTTCACCAAGACAATTTCTCTCGCCTCGGGCAACTCCAACACTGTCTACTCCAACACCGTACGCCCCGGCACAACAAAACTGACTCCCTACTTTACCGAAGTTGAGACTTATGATGGTCGCAACATCGTATCGCTGACATGGTCCGTAGATGATGTTGACCAAGCTTACCGCAAATCCTATACCGTTTATCGCGACGGTGCTCCCATGGAACCTAAGGACCTGCGTAACGGCTCATTTGTCGACATGAACCTCCCCGACGGTCAACACTCCTATTATGTCGAGCTTTACCTCATCAAAGTTGACGCCAACGGCAACATTACCGAGCGTACATTTGCCGGACGCACCAATACCGAAGTCGTATCCATACAACGTAAAGACGACGTCGAACAATATGGTCTCGAAGTCATATACAACTACCCGATTGTCACTACTGCCGAGAAAGACAGCAAGTTCAGTGCCCATGGTGACAAGGTGGTCACCACTACCGGTGTATTCAACAACGGCAAGACCCGTATCAGTGGATCAGGCGCTCCCGGCGACCTGTGGCGTCAAGCTCAGTACTATAAAGGCAAATGGTACATGGCTAAGCTTACAGGTGAGGTGACTCAAGATGGAAAAACCTTCAACACCACCTCTGAAAACGGCCGCATTGATATCGACTCCCATATCAACATGGCGTACATGAACAACACTGCCAATAATGGTGGTATATATATAGTTGATGCCAACGATCCTCGCGGTATAGCTTCAGCCGAGCTTTACGTCAGCACCAAAGGCATGGAAAACCAGTCTGTAGGCCTTATCGCTACCGATAACGATAACCCGCTGGTATTTTTCCGTCAGCCCATCACTGACACAAATCTCTCGAGCGACACAGAAGACAATACCCCTAAATACGCCAATCCTCGCTTTACCGGGTCCAATGTATGGATGGCCTCCAACCAGCGCCGCCGCTATATTGCTCCTATCGAAAACTATGGCGTTTACCGTAAAGGCGTGCGTGATAACCGCAACAACGACTTTTACACCCAATTCAAAGCTACCTGCCGCGATGGTAACGTGTCGACCCACGGTAACGGCTATATGTGGGACGAGTTCTTATGGCACGACCTGAGCTGTACCGGTAGCACCCCCAAAGACCCCGAGCAATATTACCGCACACACTATATGATGGCCGGTGGCGATGCAGCCGGGGGCACAGGTTATATACTTATGGCGCCCAAATATACCAATGAGGTATTCCGTATTAAATTAGGATGGGACGGCAAGCCCAGCACCACAGCTTCCGATACCTACACCAAATTCGTCGCCAAGAACACCGATGGCACCATTGCTGACGGATCCGGTTCTTCTGAAAATCTCGCCCTCCCCGTCCGCATCAGCAACAACGGCGACTTCATCCACTTCCTGCGTGGCACCGGTGTATACTATGTTGACGGCAAGACCGGTCAATACTACACAATCTCCACCAATGACGCCGATATATTATCTCCCGCCGGCGAGACATTCACCTACAACAACCAGACATTCTTCCTACATGGTGTATGTACCCAGTCAAACAACCCCGGCAACTTCCGCATCGAGATTGTAAATGACCAACACTTCACCGACCTCACTCCCTGTGCCTCTTATACCCAGACCGATGAGGCCGCCTTCGAATCCCAAGGTAACTCCAATGCCAACTGGTATGGTACCGAGTATGACGCTACCGAGGACTGTATGTACATCTACCAATATGTGCCCGGTGTTCGCTTTGCCAAATATAAGCTCTACCGCTTCGCCCAGTTCCCCAACATTCAGCCCACCATCGAGACCGATGTCAAAGTCCTCAAAAAATTTGACGGCACCGGTGATGAGGTCGCATACTACTATGTCAAAGAAAACTCCTGGGCTCACCCCGCCGACTCCAACAACAACGGTTATGGTCTCAGCCCCAACGCAACCTACGGCGTAGACCACTACCAATACCGTCTGTTTGATGCCAACGGCAAGGAAATCACTCGTAACAACAGCTGGGGACACAACTCAGGCCTCAACAACAGCAACTTCAACAAAGAAGAGTGGCGTTACAACCACGGCAAGCAATGGAACGAGTTCAACGAAACGCCCCAGGCCCAATACAACACCCAATACAACTGGAATCGTATCACAATTGGCGTTCGTCCGTTCTTTGACAAGAAAAACGCTTCTGAACGCGCATTTATCGCCGGTGAAGAACGCTTTGCCTCCCACACCCCACAATACGAAGGCAATATCGACCCCCTGACAGCCACTGCCTACAAGCACATCAGCAAAAACGAGTGGCGCGTCGAGCTTAACTTCAACCGTGCCGACTTGACCCAATACCCGCTTCCCGTCAGCTACTTCCGCTTCCAGGTACAGAAGACTGCCGATGGACAATGGGAAGACCTCAACGAGTTCTACTATCACTGGCGTGGCGGTTACCGCCCCTATGCCGCCGATCCCGGCTCAATGGGCCCCGCATACCAATACCGCATCCCCGGCGATTACCTCTTTGATGTCTCCGGTGAATCTTCAATGAACACCAGATACACACCCGGATACCTATATGGAGACCGCGCTGCCCGCGCTATTGACAACGTCACCTCTTACAAAGACCGATTCAATGGTGAGTCCACCGACAACTCCGTAGCTTGGCACTTCACCACCTCCGATCCCTCATCTTGGAAATACCGCGTGGGTGCTGTATATGCCGCCAACAACCCCGGCATAACCAAAACATATTGGGCCGAAGCAACTCCTTCCGATGGAGGCACTACCTCGGTTGATATGATTGGCATCGACGCCTCGGCTACTACTGTCTATCCCGTACCCGCCGAGACCCAAGTTACCGTTGCTACCTCCGGCGCTATCGACAAGGTTGAGGTATACTCCATCACCGGTGCCAAGGTTCTCGACCGGCAAGGTAACGGCGAGACATCTATGACTCTTGACGTATCAGCACTCTCATCCGGCATATATATGGTACGTATCAACAACCTCGCCCCTGTACGCATGATCAAGAAATAAACATCTTGAATTAACCCTATACCCGTCGGGCTCGTGTCATGGTGACACGAGCCCGACACTTTTGATATCCTCACCACAAAAGCCGGGATATAACATACACCACCTTACTCTACACCCCGAGAGATGCGACCTCAGCGTTAATATATATTATTATTGCTGTCCGATAAAAGATTTTGATGAGAGCTGAAAATAAGGGCTGGCACCTATTGTGAACTGCACCCCAAAAGTTAGACACAAAACTTTTGGGGTGCAGTTCATTGCAGGAGTCAGCCCGATTTGGTTATTTTGG
>JAGASI010000033.1 GCA_017621845.1 Muribaculaceae bacterium | reverse complement strand
TTCTGAAATCTATCCTTGGATGGATTGCCCCAACGGGCCATTTCCAAAGCCTCCCGCGCCTCTGCCGGGATTGCCTCTCGGGGTTACCCCCTCAAAAGCGAGTGCAAAGTTACCGCCTTTTTATTTACCCACCAAATTTTTCACCCGTTTTTTTGCCGAAAAATATGTTAAAAAACATACTTTGCTAACATGCCGCTGTAAACCAGGTGGTTACAAATTGACTAATGGACGACAATCCACAACAGTTGACGGATGGTTATGGTTAATCCACCCAAATAATCTCGATGCCCCCCCCCATTGGTCGATGGTCATGCCAAATGTTTGTGTGGCGATGACGAGGAGCAAAGGAATCTATAAGAGCGAGTATGGGGTGGTCACGTAAGTGGGGTCACCTGCATCGTGGCCCCTTTTTGGATTTGTTTTTTTCACGGCGGTGCAATTGATGCTCATAGTTTTTTTCAACACGATAGAGTTTGTCAATCTGGCGAGGGGAGAGGATTTTTTGATACTTTTTATAGTATTGTTCTCTTAGTTCCATCAATAATCGAGCCACTTTGAAGCGGTTGTCCGTAGCGGTCTTGATGGCGGCATCATCAGCATCACGGAGCTTGCCCGGATTGGGCGCGGGATATTTACTGAAAATCGCGTCCACCTTTGAACAGTATTCAGTGTATACCGGAATAAACCGCTTACTGAGAGAAGCGTCGAGGTGGAGTTGACGTGCAATTGCCTCGGCTCGCCGGGCAGGAGTCACACGGTGGACGTCGACATCGGCAGCCGATACTGTAAATATTGTGACAATTGCCAATAATATTACAAGATGAAATTTTTTCATATTCATGGAGCATTTAAAAAAATGGGGCGTATTCATATTAATATAGCCACATGAGCATATCGGAGGAAGAGTATTCAGAGTCGTCGCTGAGGTATGTCTCGTAAGACTGGTCAGAAGCAGTCTGGGCAGGGTCCATTTGAGCCCTAAGAGAGTGGGAAGTATTGACTTTATCATTCACGCTCCTGTCGGGGGCCAGATTAAAAAAAGACTTTCCGGCAAAAAACATTACCGCACAAGCGGCAGCAGTGCCACATGACAACAGCAGGCGTCGGGAGAGAGAGCGACGGCGTTGACGAGCCATCTGAACTCCGATAAGGAGTTTGAGTCGTGCTTTCTCGTTGTCATAGAACCCATCGGGCACGTCGGTGAGATGACTCTCGGAGAGAGTCGTTGAGTTAAGTGAGGTGATTTGTTGACTATCAGCCATTATATATAAGATATATAAATTAAGGTGTATAAATCGGTGAAAACAGAGACTAAATCATAAATAACCTGTTATGTCAAGCAGTCGATGAAGCAACAGCGGTTAAAAACCGCTTCATTTTTTCTTTGGCCTGATGGTAAACGACCCGCACGGTGTCGGGGGATCCGCCGACAATGCCGGCAATTTCTTTGAAGGACATTTCGTTAAAGTGCCTAAGGTCAAAAATCGAACGTTGGGCAGGTGTGAGTTGAAGAATAGCCCGGTCGAGAAAAGACAAGCGAGGGTCGGGCTCAGCAGGAGCATCCTCGGCGACATCCGGTATATGTTCTTCAGAGACGAGCGACCGGGTTCGTCCTGATTTAAGGGCGTTAAGCGCAAGGTTAGTGGCGATACGGAAAAGCCAGGCCTTGACTGCCTCGGGGCTTTTGAGAGAATCAATCGACGAGCAAGCCTTAAGGTAAGTTTCCTGGACAATATCGCGCGCGTCATCGTGATCAATCACCAAACGCCTGACGTGGCGATAGATTGACTCATAGTCACTGTCGATGGCGCGATTGAGAGCCTCGACCTTGGATGATTGGCTTGATCGTGAAAAGATAGTCATTACATCTATAAGACAATGTATAATACCCAATATATAGTCGGGCCGTCATAAATTAACATAATTTAACACCGATAAAAGTATCACGCGTTATTCCGGCCTACCGGGTGACCGACGATGACTCGCCGAGAAGAATATTTAAAATGTATTATTAAAAAAGCGTATTATTAAAAATGTAGCACCCGAGGTCGTGTCGGATGCTACATATCAGGATGGAATTTCAAAAATAACGTTTTATCCAAATTATGTCAGATGAGTATTTAAGAGTGTGTTTGGATTTAAAACATTTTTAATTTTGGAGTATGAAAGAATTACATTCCAAATTAATCTTGAGGTCTATTTCGGTGCTTTTTACAAGGTTCATCAGTCACGATGCCCGCATCGCTCCATCTTCACTTTGTAAAAATCCCTCGAAAAATCCTCTCAATCTTAATTTGGTTTAAATTCAAACACACTCTAACACTCAGGGATAAATATTTATCTCACTGATACAAGGCGAGCGAGGCCGTCGGCTTGTATAACGTATATACCGGGGGCCGGCAACGTGATAGAATCGGTATCGGAGGCGGAGGCAACAATAGTTCCGGAGACGTTATATGCCGAGAGACGGTGGGACGAAGCCGACAGAGTCACCGTAAGGCCGTTGACAGACATAGATAGAAAATTGTCATCAGAGGCAATATTATCAACTCCCAGGGAGGTGTTCACGACCCGATAGGCAGCAAGGCCGTTGCCCGGGCTGTAAACATAGACATTAGCGACGCCGGGGGCCATGACAACAGCCGATGCGGGAGCCGAGCAAGTCGATGAGACAAGTTTGCCCAAGCCGGCATCAGGAACAACCCACAGATGCTTCATGGTAGCAAAGTCGGTAGCATTGCCAAGCGAAGCGATAGCCCACCGGGCACCCGATTCAGAGTATGTATAGCTATATACATTATATATATCCTCACCGAGGGCAAATAAAGCGCCACCGTTATCGGTTGGGTCTTTAGGAGCAAGAGTCTTGTTATCGGCAAATGAAGATACAAGAGTCATATTACGACCGCCCCACTTGTATCGGGTCCACGCTGTAGCGCTGCCGTCGATATACATTTCGGTATCGCTAACCGGGATAACACGTGGAGCCGTACCCCAATTATTGACTGTGGCGGGATAAAAGTCAGAGACTGTGCGGCTGAGCGCACTACCCATGCTACCGGACTTGCAAGTCCAACGTTTAACCTGATTGGTACCGGCAATAGCGGCATATACATTGAAATTACCCGAAGTCACGTCGCCATATACACCGACATGATCGACACGGCCACCCGAGGCAGCAGACAGCGAGGCGACCCGGGTGAGAGAGCCGTCAGAGAGATTGACGAGGAGTAACACAACCGGGGTGGTTGAGATATTGAGCGAGAGGTTGGTGATGATTACATTACCCTTGGAGTCAGTTATTATGTCATTACAGGGATAGTAGCCCATCTGAACTTCCTCATCGAGATAAAGGCGCTTGATGCACTGGCCGGTAGAGGGGCTATAGATGTCGATATAGCAGTCGGCATTAGTGGTATTTCCGGAGCGACCGCATACATATACTCCATCGGCGTTGGCAGCCATGCCACGGTTGAAAGATCCGTTGGAGTCAAACTCCATATTCTCGAACGGAGACGCCGTGGCGCGATACCATAGATTGGTAATAGCGATGTTGCCTTTGTCGGGATAAGAGTTGGGATCGTTCTTAACCACATAGTCATTTTCTGAAGAAATCACCACTGTGAACGAGAACACATCGCTTACTGTCGGTGTGAAACGAGACCCGCCGGATGTCACTCGCCAATATACCTTGTCACCGGCGAGCCCGGCGAGGTCAACCTGCAGTGAGGTTTCAGTACCCGAGACCTCTTCACAGTAATATATTGAGGCAAACGAGGGGTCTTCACTAACCTCGATGGTGTTTGTGCCCGGGATAACGTCACCGTAGGACCAAACAAGATTGACACGTCGGCCCTTGAATTCACCGCCATTGACGGGAGATACGAGAGTTGCCTTGGGTGCCGGAGATGGTGAAGGGGATACAAATGAGCGCACTTCAGAAACATTTTCGATACACCCGGTGACATGAGATTTGACACGCCAGTAACATGTCGAGCCGTGTGGGACGGCGTCAAGAGCGATGGTGGCTGATGTTTCAGTAGTATAGGCCTTGGCAAACAGAAGCGTGGTAAACTGTCGGTCGGCAGCTATCTCGAGAGTATAGCGAGCGTCACTAACGGTTGACCACGCAAAGGTAGGGTCCCAACCGGCTTTAGCCCCCTCCTCGGGCGAGATGAGAGTAACGGCCGTGGCCTTATCGGCGGTCATGTTCAAGAGAGCCGGGACATGTTCCTTACCATATCCGTCATATACACATACTGCATACCAATATCCTGAGCGCTTGTCAGTGGGCAGCGTGTACTTGTTGTCATAGGAGACTCCCAACAGATACTTGGGGTCAATACCGTCGCCATCGGTTGCAGCTGCCTGTTTGAACGAAACGCCGGCGGGAACTGCATATACAGTATAACGTACTATCGCATTAGCCTTGGCCTTGGGGGCGGCAGTCCAGGTGAGATTGCCGGCATTGTTGGCGAGAGACTTGACTGCATCATAAGATACGGTCGGCTTCCAGGTTACCTCGGGGACGAGTGAGATGGTTGTGTTATAGTCCTT
>JAGASI010000061.1 GCA_017621845.1 Muribaculaceae bacterium | reverse complement strand
TATCGATGGATTGTCGCTCCGCGCCTCTGCCCGGATGTCCTTTGTTGGCTTATGCCCTCAAAAGCGACTGCAAAATTAACCCCTCTTTCCTTTTCTTGCAAACTTTTTATTAATTATATTGTGTTAATATTTGTAAATAATCATACTATTGCATTGGTTAGCCATTATTTAAATCAGTTTAAATAGCTATATAATCACACATTTATCATACCCGCCGTCACATTTCTCACCATATTGCATGTAATTTCAATATAAATATTGATACAACCAGGAGTTTCATATTCATTATCAACAGCATATATTAGACATCGGGCATAATCAATTAATTACTGTCACATATAATATAATACATATTTATATAACCTATACCTATTATATATGTCAATTGAACATTATATGTGTCAACTCACAGCATTGCAAATGATTTTACTATCGACCGCAAAAAGCGTTACAAGTGATATTATTTAGCAATTGATTTTAGCCTCTGATTTTAAATTGGCGGTTATATACTTATTACGGGAAAATTTCCTTAACTTTGCACCGATTTTTAAAGATATCATATTTAGTGATAGAGATCTTTCACTGACCAAGCGCAACATCACACAGGAAATACTAAGGTAATTAAAATACATATATGAATTGGTTTACAGAGCTTTTCAGTCCCGGTGAGACCTCTATAGCATCTACATTGGTGCTATACTCGTTTGTCATAGCAGCAGGCATCTATCTGGGCAAGATTAAAATTTTTGGAGTATCATTAGGCGTAACTTTTGTGCTGTTTATCGGCATTGTATTAGGAGCGTGCGGATACATCGTTGACGCGAATATTCTTAAATTTGTGCGCGAATTTGGTCTTATACTCTTTATTTTTTCGATAGGCTTGCAAGTTGGTCCATCGTTTTTCTCGTCATTTAAAAAAGGCGGTATGCGTCTCAATGGGTTGGCAGTGTTGTCTATAGCCTTGAGTGTAGGCATAGCAGTTGCCGTATATTACTTTGGCAACATTGACAACAAGAGTGCTCTTGTTGGTGTAATGTCAGGAGCTATCACCAATACACCCGGTCTTGCAGCGGCACAACAAGCCATGACCCAGATTGGAGGAAGCGCCGATCAAGCCAACATGATGGCCCAAGGATATGCGGCCGCATATCCTCTCGGTGTAGTCGGCATCATACTTGCGATGTTTATCATAAAAGGTTGCTTCAAAATCAACATCAACGATGAAATCAAGCAAATAGACGATGAAGTTGCCAATTCACAACTTCAGCCCTATATGCTGACGCTCCAGGTGACCAACAAACTTATTGACAACCACACCATACTTCAGCTTCACGATGTAATCCAATGTAACTTTGTGGTTTCACGATTGATGAATACCGAAGGACAGATTACCATTCCTCGCTCATCAACCAAAATTGGCGTCGGTGATACCTTGCTCATCGTATGTTCGGCCCAAGATGCCGACCGGTTCCTTGCTGTCGTTGGTCCACAAACTGAGATGGACTGGAAATCGACTCGCACACCCGTATACTCTCGTCGCATCGTTATCACCAAAAGCGAATTTAACGGTACACCTATCGGAGCTCTACGCCTCCACAACGGATATAATCTCAATGCCACTCGCGTCAACCGTGCCGGTGTTGATCTGTTAGCCTCTCCTAACCTGCGACTCCAGATGGGAGACCGCATCACAGTCGTTGGCGACCTTGATGATATCGACCGCCTGGCTTCACGACTGGGCAATTCTATGAAACGTCTCAACCAACCCAACCTTATCACAATCTTTGTCGGTATCATTCTCGGCATCATTCTCGGTTCAATCGACATAGGCTTTGGCATGAAGCTCGGCCTCGCCGGCGGCCCACTCGTAGTAGCCATACTATTAAGCCGCTTTGGATATCGGGCCAAGCTCGTCACCTACACTTCTTCCTCGGCCTCGTTACTATTACGCGAATTAGGCATCTGCATGTTCCTCGCCTCAGTAGGAATTGCCGCCGGTCAAGGTTTTATCGAAAACGTGTTTACCATAACAGGCATGTGGTGGGTCATCTGGGGATTTGTCATCACCCTCGTGCCGCTGGTAATTGTCGGTCTCATTGCCCGAGCCCGCTACAAAATCAACTTCCTGACCATAATGGGATTATTCTCCGGCGGATGCACCGATCCCCCGGCCTTGGCCTATGCCAGCAACTCCACCGCCAATGACCAACCGGCCGTCGCTTACTCAACAGTATATCCGCTGACCATGTTCCTGCGCGTTGTCGCTGCCCAAGCACTCATTCTATGCTTACCATAATTTCATAAAGGCAAAACACCATATAACATCACCCACCGTATGAGTTGAGACTCCAACGGTGGGTGAGTTGATTATATATAGAATGATATGATGGAATATCAGGCATTGACGCCACGTTCGTCGGACTTGGTCTCCTGGTGGTCATAGATTTTCTTTTCCAGAATGTCGGCTTGTTGAACTCCTACGGTACGCCAAACTGCTTCTCCATTTTTAAATAATATAATGGTTGGCACAGACTGCACATGGTATTGTGCGGCCAAAGCTTGGTTTTTATCTACATCAACTTTAATTATGTTAGCCTTGTCACCCACACGGTTCTTAACAGTCTCCAGAATCGGAGCCTGCATCTTGCAGGGGCCACACCAAGTAGCAAAAAAATCTACAAGTGTCGGACGGTCCTCAGCTATAAGTTTATTAAATTCATCCATGATTTATATAATTAGTTATAAAAATATTTATCCTACCAATGAATTATCAGCCAACAATAGTTTTCGCTGTGACAGAACAACAATCCGACAGTCAGCCAACTCATCACAAAATATAGAGGGTCTATTGAAGCACAACCTCAATCGGTAGACCTCGGTAATTAATAAACGTCAGTAGAACGGGTTTGTTCAATAAAATTATCAGGCAGGGCTGGAAGGCGCAGAAGACTGAGGGTCTTGTAACGAGGACAAGACAGTGCGTAGTTCCTCCTCGGTGGTAGTCAATCGTGTACGGCAGAATGTCAGCAATTCGGTAGCACGGCGTGTGAGTTCAACCATACGGTCGATATCACAGTTGTCACTCTGAAGGATGGTGACAATTTTCTCGAGTTCGGTAAGAGCTTCTGTATATGTCATAATTTATATTTTAATATGTCAATAGTTGATGTAAGTAATCCATCGGCCACCGAGGTGTAGATGACATCTCCGGTCTTAACCTGAGAGACCGACTTAACAACCCGTCCCTGAGCATCGGTAGTCATCGAAAAACCACGAGCAAGAACCGCCTCAGGACTAAGAGCCTTAATCAATGCCTGATAGGCATTGAGATTGTTGCTGGCATTATTCAACCGAGCAAACGGAGCTACCTTCAATGACTCAACCAGGTAGTCGATACGAGCCTTTTGTGGAGCTATATGCCGAGACCCAACTGAGGCAAGACCAACGGCAATATTGTCGATACGTCCACGAGCCATAGTCAACCGTGTCAAAATCGAGCCTGGTATCACAGCCGAAATATAAGCCAACTGTTGACGGTCACCATTAATACGATCGGTTACCGTCTTGTAGACAATATTACCCAGGTTTTCAATGCGATTAAGGGCCGAGGTCGCGGTGGCTACAAGCCACTCGGCCGCGGCCGTAGGAGTCTTGACACGCATATTGGCAACATAATCCAAGACTGTGACATCGCGCTCATGACCAATGCCGACAATCACCGGCAATGGGAATTGGGCTACATGTGCCGCCAATTCATAATTGTCAAAGGCCGCCAGATCAGACGTCGATCCTCCACCACGTATTATTACAACACAGTCCCAATTGTCACTATCGGCGGCAATATTGTCAAGGGCGGCTATAACAGTTGGTGCCGTACGGTCTCCCTGGAGTACAGCAGGGTACAGTCGAGTATGAAAATTAAGATTGAGGCGATTGGTATATAGCTGATTTATAAAATCGCCATATCCGGCTGCACCTGAAGCCGAAATAACAGCTATTCTCATAGGCACGTCCAGCCACGTCAGCTCTCTATTCATCATCAAGATACCATCTTCCTGCAGGCGCTTCAATATTTCATTACGACGTCTTACCGCCTCACCCATCGTATATGTAGGGTCGACTGCTGTGACGACCACCGCAACGCCATAGACCGGATGATAAGATACCGAGACACAAGCCAAAATTTTTATCCCCGAGGTCAATTGCATACCTGTCGCGGCAAGGAATGATGCCGAAATTGAGCGCCACACATTGGCCCAAATATTAGCACGGATGCGGGCACGCGTCGTTCCCTGCTCGTCCTTGTCTATAAGTTCAAGATAGCAATGTCCGCCCGAAGTGCGCAGGTCTGATGTTTCTCCCATCACCCACACATTCTGCAGTCCCGCAGACGCCGCTACTGCGCCCTGAACTCGGCGGCACAAGTCATAAACCGTGATAGCACCTCGTACAACTGACTCTGAACCGGTCATCTAATCATTACAAATTTATCACCCGTCCATCTAAAAGAGAGTGAAGGTTTGATATAATTTAAAGCTTGGGGGGCTTCCCCTGCATAGTAGTTCTTAATTGTCGAGATAAACGTCAACACTCCATTTTCCGGTACATACTTAATCTCAGAAGTCATAAAAGGGATGACACGCTTGACCTCCTTGACAGCATCGGCATCACGGGTTGTAAGCCAATCTGCCAACTTCAACTCAGGCAACAACGAGCGTTTGAGAGGTTGCCATCGATCATCATAAAACGATACACGCGAGTCAACCTCCGGCAACTGAAGTGTTTCAATAACCATCAGCACCGGTGACTTGGCTTCAAGCTTTACGACAGACACTTCTACATCCGACCCATAACGCATTGTCAACATCGTGTCAGAGAGAGACAACAGTCGTGATTGCCCCTGCATATCATTTTTAACCGACATCTTCATGCCAGAATCGTAATAATCTATCATATCAAGACGCATCACGGATGACAGCATATCAAATACTCCATCGGCACGTGTATCACCAAAATATTCTCCCACCGTGCGACCATTAGAGACCATCACCGAGAGAAAACACAATATAGTCAACAATAATTTTTTCATGAGTGGTGACTTAATAAAGTTAAATTAGGCCGATACGCCCCATATATCTCTGATTTATCCGATTACAGTACAGATAAGTTAACGATCTTTATTTTTGGACTTGCGTCCCGAAGCATGAGCATAATCCTTTTCAGGGTCTGCCTCCTCACTATAAAGGCGCTTGCCGAGGAAGTCGGCACCCTTAAGTCCAGAGACAACGCGATGGGCATCAGACTTTGGAACATCAAAGAGGGAATATCCGGGCATCAAATCAATACGTCCGACATTAACCCTTTTCCCGGGAAGCTGCTTATTTAGAATATCTATGAGATTACCGGCATAAAAGCCATCGCCCTTACCGGCGTTGACATATATACGCGACATACCTCGCTCAGCAGTACGACGATCTTTATTTTTTTCATTATGCTGGGCCGAGTCTCGCTTTTTACCTTTACGACCTTCACGCGAAGGTTTTTCGTCAATAAAGTCAATATTGGGTGCATCCTTATAATAATCAAGCAGACGATTAAACTCGAGTGCCAAGACCCGCTTCAAAAGATCCTCTCCCGATAGCCATGACAGCTTACGTGAGACACCGGGAAGATACTTTTCAATCTCAGTATCATCGACCTTGACTTTCTCTATGCGGTCAGCAAGGTTATACAACTGCTTTTCAATGATATGCTGAGGCGTAGGCACCTCCTTACGTTCAAACTTCTTGCCAATGATACGTTCAATCTCGCGCAGCTTACCTTTCTCGCGAGAGTGAATTATCGCCACTGAGACACCACTCTTTCCGGCACGACCTGTACGACCTGAACGATGGGTATAGACCGCCGTATCATCAGGGAGTCCATAATTGATGACATGGGTAAGATCGTTGACATCAAGTCCACGTGCTGCCACATCGGTAGCCACGAGTATTGACAGAACGCGGTCACGGAACTTTTTCATCACTATGTCGCGCTGTTGCTGAGACAGGTCACCATGGAGAGCGTCGGCATTATATCCATCCTGGATGAGTTTGTCGGCAATCTCCTGGGTATCACGACGTGTGCGGCAAAAGATGATAGCATAAATATTAGGGTTGTCATCGGCGACACGTTTAAGCGCCAGATACTTGTCTCGTGCATTGACCATATAATATATATGGCGCACATTAGCGGCTCCTTCATTTTTGGCACCAACGACATATTCCACCGGGTCATGCATATACTGTCTGGCGATACGCTCTACTTCCTTTGGCATTGTTGCCGAGAACAACAGCATTTTACGGTCATCAGGGACGTGGGAAAGGATGTCGTTAATTGAGTCAACAAATCCCATATTGAGCATCTCATCAGCCTCGTCAAGAACAACCGTATGGACACTTTGCAGATTAACGACACCACGATTAATCAAGTCAATGAGTCGGCCCGGCGTAGCAACAATAATCTGTACGCCTCGCCTAAGCGCTTTTATTTGACTTTCTATACTCGAACCTCCATAAACGGGGAGGACAGTAATTCCATCACTATATTTTGAAAAATCAGCAAGATCACCGGCAATCTGGAGACACAATTCGCGTGTAGGCGCCAAAACCAAGGCCTGAGGCTCGTTAAAGCCGACATCAATACGCTGAATCATCGGCAACCCGAAAGCCGCAGTCTTTCCGGTGCCGGTTTGAGCCAAGGCCACCACATCGCGGTCACCATTAAGAAGCTCGGGAATTACCTGTGCTTGTACAGGCATCGGGGTCTCAAAACCCATCTCGGTAATGGCAAGCAACAGGTCGTCACGTAAGCCAAGATTTTCAAATGTTTGTGTCATGTCAGTTGTTATTAAAGTGTTATTTTTATAACACCTAAAAACGGGTTATTGCTCACATCTCTCTCCTAAATAGACAATGAACTGATTTAAACCTATTGAGAGATGTTAATCAATTCAATGAGTCAGTTCGCTTAGGCGAGCAAGATATTTGCCTATAATATCAAACTCGAGATTAACCCTCGACCCAATCTTGATATCACGGAAGTTGGTATGTTCAAATGTATAAGGGATAATAGCCACCCTGAATGAGTCGCGCTCTGAGTCACACACCGTCAGCGACACGCCGTTGACTGTCACCGATCCTTTCTCGACTGTCATATATCCCTTGGCAATCATTTCGGGAGTGACACTGTATTTGAACTTGAAATAACGCGAGCCGTCAGCATCAGCTACATCCACACACTCGGCAGTTGTATCTACATGCCCCTGGACGATATGTCCGTCGAGACGACCGTTTAGCTTCATTGAGCGCTCGAGATTGACACGGTCGCCAACCTTGAGGCCTCCGAGATTGGAGCGCTCGAGGGTTTCACGTATAGCTGTCACCGTATAGGTGTCACCGTCAATCGACACAACAGTAAGGCACACACCGTTATGGGCAACCGACTGGTCAATCGATAACTCGTCGGTAAAGGTGCAACGAAGTGTAAGATTTATATTGGAGTCCTGTCGCTCAATAGCAACGACAGTGGCTGCTTGTTCTACTATTCCTGAAAACATAATTACTTCTTTTTGAGTTGGACAATGGCGGAACGGGTGAGATTCCAGACAAAACTTACCGAGGCTGTTCCTGTGGTCTTGTCCCAGGTCATACGTGAGTTTTTGCCGTCAACTTCAATCCAACGTGGTTCTTTTTTGAGACCGCGGAATTGAAAAGTCATAGTCTTGTTGGTAGCAGCACCGGGATAAGAACCCTCGGCCGAGAGGGTCACCATAATATCTTTTTCAAGGTCCTCGGCCGAAAATGTAATCACACGACCATCGTTAAACGAAAGTGTCGAAGGTGTCTTCATATCGTCCTCAAACAGGTAGCCGGTCGAGTTGAGTCCTTCCTGGGGATAATATTCTATAGTGTAATTGTTGGGGCGATAATTGCGCGTAGACTTCATGGGATACATAGCGCGGGGAATAAATGCGCCTGCACGGACATACACCGGCAACACATCGAGTGGAGCGGAGACAGTAGCTATGGCACCCCCGTTATGCACCGTGAGCGGATTTTTCATATCAATCCAGTTGTCACCCTCGGGAAATACGACAGTGCGTGAAGTCGCGCCCTTGACCATCACCGGGGCCACCAGTACGTCACGCCCCCACAGGAATTGGTCACTTATCCCATCATACTTTCCCTGAGGCTTGTCAGCATGAAAATCAAGAGGGCGCACCAGCGGCCAACCATTAGTAGCATTTTCCCAGGCCAGGGTATAATTATAGGGAAGCCATTGGTAGCGTTCTTTAATCAGTGGCAGAATGATGGATTTCTGGTCGGGATAATTATAAGGCTCGGCATACTGCTGGGCATGGGTGCGCAACATCGGTGAGAACAATCCCAACTGCAACCAGCGCACATACAATTCAGGATCATAAGGAGCTTTTTCGTCAACCGCAAATCCTCCGACATCATGTCCCATATAACCCAAGCCCGAGAGACCCGAGTTGAGCATAATTCTGATTTGAGGTTCCAAGCCACCCCACGAGCGTGACACGTCGGTCGACCAAGGGAATACATCATACCGTTGCAAGCCTGTTGTACCGCCACGCATCATAGTGAGTAGACGAGTATCAGGATATTTGGCCTTGAACATATCATATATTATTTCCGACCAGTCGTTACCATATTGATTATGATACTGACGTGTAGTAAGACCATTGGCATGAAGGCCGTTCTCAGGATGGACCTCCGGCTCTCCAAGGTCACCCCACCAACCGGTGATACCTGTCCGGGTCAACGTGTCATAGCGGTTAGCCAACCACTCTCGTGTAGTAGGATTGGATACGTCAAACATGCCACCCTCGCCAACCCATATCTTGACATCAAGAGGCTTGCCCGTAGATTGGTCTTTGACCAACATTCCTTTGGGGGCAAGTTGATTGTAATTGGTGACACCGCGACCGTTAGTGAGCACATAGGGTTGGGAAATGGCTACGAGGTTTACACCTTTCTGCTTGAAGTAGTCCATCATCCACGACGGGTCAGGCCACTGTTTTTTGTCCCAGGCCAAGCGTCCCATGTCCTGCTCTTTACCATACCAATAAAGGTCAAGGACAATACCGTCGAGTGGATAACCCGATGCTTTGAGTGAGTCAACCGCACTTATAGCGTCATTCTCGTCCTTGTATCCATATTTTGAGGTGATATAACCCATAGCCCATACCGGTGGTAATTCCTGACGCCCGGTCAAAGCCGTAAGGTTGCGGGTAAGATCGGCAAGTGAGCCGGTAGAGTTAACATAGTAGTAACTCACGGGGGCCCTGCCCTCGGTTATATATTGCAAGGGATTGTCAGCTACAAGCTTAGCTGCCGCATAGTCATCAAACACGATTGCATATCCTTCTGATGACAGCAATAATGGCATAGTGATATTCATCTGACTGATGCGAGGGTCTGAGCCTGTGTAACCATAGTTCTGGCGATTATACATAACCAATGTATCGCCGCGCAGATTGAGGCGATGACCACGTTCTCCGGCTCCATATAATGAACCGCCTGATGGTATAGTGAGTGATAATGAGCGCTGTCCATCAGACAGGGTTCGTTGACCGCTGTCAGTGAGTACTCGACCATTGCCACCATTGATAGTAAGAACGCCTTGTGGACTTATACTGGCAGTAAGACCTGTCGCAGTTGTCATGGTGTTGCCTGAAATAACAACTGCCGAAGCCGGCAATGGCGAGTTATCGAGTACCGACGCACGAGACACTGCCTCAGTTTCGCCGGGGACGGTATTTACGACTTTTAGTATCTCGGGGGTAAGAGCAGTCACAGACACCGTGCGTCCGGCCGGTGTGGTAACACTGATGGTAGCTGTCTCGGCCGACATCGTCAGGCTCACAGCCACCGAAGTCAATAGCATTGCTATTATCTTGGTCATGGTGCTTATGTTGGTATAGAAGTTAATATTTTATAATAATATGTTTTTGCCACAAACCCGTCGGTAGCAACCGGTTGATAACTACCGACGGGTAAGGGGATACTGTCGTTTATATTAAACTGATGTTATGCTATATTAAAAAATCACTCAGTTCGCTATACTCATCAGGGATCTATACGGTAGAAGTAACTCTGCAATCTGATTGTAGATGACGAACCACTGTTAAATGTTCCACTGAGCCTTTCTGATTTCTTGGTCTTGATTGACTGGTTACAGAACTTTATGACATCGTCAAAGTTTTTGCATCCCTTAAGTCTGGGGCCCCAGAAGTCAACGAGACGCTGGAGGCGGAAGTTGTTCATATCGTCATACAAGCCTGACAAGTCGGGGTATTTGTCAAGTTCAGCCTTAGACCACTCACGTGTACTGTTCAGGTATTTAAGGGCGGCAGCCGTCGTGGCTTTAGTCGGGGACGCGGCAGGCTGTGCAGGCTGTGCCGGTTGGGTCGGTTGAGACGCCGGCTTATTATCAGGAGCGGTAACGACCTGAGTCTGTGATGATACTGTTGCCATATCAGCCTGCGTGCTGTCACTGCTGTTATCTGAGACACTTGAACCTCCACCACAGTTACACAGTATTCCTATCAATAGGCCGAGCAATAAACCACAAGCGGCATATATGAGCTTATCCTTACCGAACAACTGACTTGCTTTACTATAACCCAGATGGTTGCAACGGGTAGCTCCTTCCTGAATCTCATCAAGGAGGACATATCCCTCTATTGGACTTCCGACAAGCTCATGTTTGCTCTGAACTTCAAATTTAATTGGTGCGCCAAAATCGCTCGACTTCATCGGCAACTCAAAGACATAGACCTTACGACGTTCCTGCATCTGTATAAGTGCGCGTGTCGATGACGCCAAGTCGTGATGGGCATTATAGGGGAAGAAGCCCTCGGCATGTACCACAACCGAGGCCGAGGTGAGCTCATCTCGAGTAAACGAGCGACCTTTTTCTGTAATCTCGTGACCATTAACCATTATGCGGGCATCTGCGATTGGTTTATGGGTATAGTGAGATGTGATGCTGAATGAATTGGATGTTATAAGCTTGCGAGACTCCCCGGTCGACACTACCTCGGGGGTAAACTCGGCTATGTCAATCTTTACTTTATCCTTGACTTCTTCAAAGCCCGAGCGTTTCCATACAATCTCTACGTCACATCCCAATGATGCTCTCATAGGCCGGTCAAGCAGTCGACCAAACACATATGGCTTAAATCCATCACCTGATGCCTCAGGAGGATATATCACCGCAGCAGCTCTCAAGGGCTCATCTGTAAGCTCGTCACCCGATGCATTGATATGTAATTCTTCTTCAATAAGTAACACTCCGGCATAGGGCAAGTAGTATTGTTGCCACAATCCTCGGCCCATCATCTCATGGAACGAGGGGGCTTCATCACCACCATATAGACGCCAGGCATAGCCGCCCTTGGGATTTCCTCCCGTTATCGCCGAACGCTCACGGTCCACCGAAAACTCGGCCGAAAACGCCTCACGCAGTGTTGCTATATCTTCACTGCTCACGCCCGAGCCTGACACCTTTTTGGTAGTCAATTTAACAATTCCCTCAAGATCTTCGGCACTGATTACCATTTCTGAGGGTATATATATCCAGGCTGCCAAATGGTCGCCGGCTCGACTGGGTATGGTCCTTAGCACAGTGACAAACGTTCCTTCGTTGGTCGACTTCAGCAAATAAAATATATTTTTTTCTTCGGCATTATAGTCTATCTGTTTTACTGCCTCACGAAGGTCAACGATATGATTACGTATATCCTCCGAAGGATTTATATTATACAGCGGCTTGAACCCATTGGCCGATTTAGTGATATAAAGTTGTAGCTTAGACATTAACTTTCAGTAGCTTAATTATGGTTTATCTTAACATCAGCGCTCCCTTAAAAGAAACCGACAACGGTTCTCCCTAAAGATGCATCATTATTAGCTACAAAAGTACTGACTTTTCATCAATCAATCAAGACCTAAACAGTTTTTATAACTTTTTCTCCCAACAATCACCTCTCTAATCGCGACTCCTTGCTTATAGGACTGGAATATTAGACAAGATTTTAATCCCAGAAGTATTTCTTATTTTTTCTCTTGTGGCGTTTCCTCGACCCGAACCATGTAATACCAGGGCTCTTGTCGACTTTCTTTCTAACCTTAGCATTGCCGGAATAGGCGATGAATAAGACAATGATTATTAAAATGAAAAGGAATCCCATATCATTGAAGTTTTAATTATTAATTCACCACTGTTACCGCATATCGCATGTTCATAAATCTATTTACACTGTAAAACTACAAAAAAATATCGACATAGACAATGTGGTAAGCAACAAATTTTTGTAGTTATATTTTCGGTTAGGGGACGTTAATAATCCTCATCCACAGCATTGACTCGTTCAAGAATCCATCCGTGCATGCATGAGCCATTGAATCTGGAGAATTTGAACCCGTTGTCGGCCATGTAGTCCGAGATATCATCCTTATCGAAGTCGCACATATCCTGGAGTTCGTAGGCGATGTCTTCCGAGGTCATCAGTGTGTCACGTTTAGAGCCTGTCCCACAACAAATGTTAACACTGAGGCGGTCAGGCTCTTATAATTTTCAATCATATTAAAACGAAAAAAACACATGCACATTTGGAACATTAACCTAATTCTATTAAATTTGCGCAAACCGATAACAATCTTTCACATAACATAACTATCAATCATAATTAACAACCAACAAACTGAACAATGAAAAAACTAATTTTCTCAACACTACTTGCCATTATGGCAATTTTCAGTTCAAATGCTCAAACAAATATAAAATATAATGGCGAAATCAATCTGGGCTATGGTATCGGCGTTGGTGATTTCTCGGCCGGCCGAGTTAATCTCCACACCATACAAGGTGTCAAAATAGGAGACTATTTTTCTACCGGCGTTGGTGTCGGCTTTGACTACTACCATGAAGGAGATGAACTGATTGTTCCCATATATCTCAATCTGAAAGGCTACTATCCCATTAACGAAAAAGTATCACCTTTTGTATCACTTGACTTGGGCTATGGAATTGGCGCAACAGATGACTTGAGCGGATTAGGAGGTTTATACATCTCCCCGACAGTTGGTATAAAATACCGGCATATCTCTTTCCAGCTGGGATATACCTGCCAACGACTTCAAGAGGAAGGTGTTGGGATTGACTTTGGTGCTGTCCAGTTCAAGGTCGGATACGTATTCTAAGCCTTACACCATCAGCTCAATAGCTCCAACTAAAATAAAAGATAAGAAAGATAATGAGTATCGCTCAACTATCTTTCTTATCTTTTTATATCTTAGAGCCTGTCCCATGATAAATGTTAACGCTGAGGCGGTCAGCCGTTGAACAGATTTGTTCGTGTGAAGAGGGAGTGTACTTGCTGTACACGACCGATGAACACGGACAAAGATGCCAACGGCTGGCCGAGGCGATGGTAACTTCACCGCCCGCATACATTGGAGATTGAATTAGTTGAAACATAAGAGCAAGGAATGGCTATATATGCTTGAGTAGTATCACAAGAAATGCCATTTTGG
>JAGASI010000060.1 GCA_017621845.1 Muribaculaceae bacterium | reverse complement strand
GAATTTGGAGGATGTTCCGAATGTCAACTGCAAGATAGCGGTTGCGAAGGAACTCACCGACACCGAGAGAGACGAAGCAAAGGAACAGGCTATGGAGCAGTACAAGGAAGAGCAACTCCGAGAACTCCGCAGACAGAACCAACCGAAAGCGACCGCACACAAGCACACCACAACCGCACCGAAAGCAGATGAAGAAATCAATGTTCAACCCAATCTCTTCGGAGATGACTTCTAAAGCATACGACTATGAATCCGAGAAATAGGAAACAAGAGCAGATATTGGCAATGAGCGGTCAACTCCGACCGCTCACCAATACTCAGAAAAGTTGGGCACTCACCCATACAATCGACAACTATGCTCTGAAATTAAAGAAGAGCAATGCCGTATGTCTCATTTGTGGTCACGAATGGGAAGCCGAGGAAGGAATGTGCCGTTGTCCCCATTGTGGAGCAAAGGTAGAGGTCGAGACTACCACTCAGAGATTTGTAAGGGAGAAATCCTATTTCAACATCATCACCGCAGTGAATGATTTTCAAGTAATCAGAATGTTTCTGATTATTGTGGAGTTCCGCAAGGGTATGAAAGCCAATCCCGGCTTTATTGAGATTGGGCAGTATTGGATTGATAAGTTTGGTCACGCCACCGTCATCGGACTTCAGCGCACATTGGGTCATTACATTGACTCCTTCGCTTTTGGCTCACCATTGGAAATCAGACGTGACAATGACGCATTCCAGCACATCGCCGACCAGTGGGTATATCCGAGAATAAAGGTAACTGATACCATCAAGCGCAATGGCTTCAAGAACTCAACCTACTGCATACATCCGGTGAAGATGTTTCAACAACTCCTTACCAATCCCCATGCAGAGACTCTTATGAAGGCTGACGAGATAGAACTACTACGCCACCTCACATATCACCCCAACGAGGTTGACAAGTATTGGAACTCAGTCAAAATCGCTATGCGTCACGGATATAAATTTGAGGATGTGGGTATGTGGTTCGATTACGTCAGAATGGTGGACACAATGTGCAGAGACCTCAATTCTCCGACACTCCTAATGCCCTCCGACCTCAAAGCGGCACATGACCAATATGTCAGAAAGGTCAACCGCAAGCGAGAGGAAGAGCGAAGGGAAGCCGACCACAAGAAAGCCATCGAAGACCAAGCCAAGTTTATGGAACTGAAATCCCGCTACTTCGGACTCTCAATGACAGACGGACAAATCAACCTCCACACCCTTGACAGCATCGACCAATACTATGAAGTCGGCAGAAAAATGGCTATATGTGTCGGTTCAGCGCATTATTTCAACAAGTCTGAGACATTGGTGCTTGTGGCATTCAAAGGTACATCGCAGGTGGCAACAATCGAAATCTCATTGTCGGACTATTCAATTCTCCAATGCCGAGGATACGCCAATGGCAGTTGCGAATACTCCAAGCAGATAGCTGACATCATCAGCAACAACACCGCCCTCATCGAAGAGCGAAAAAGAGCATAAGTTTCACCAGACCTCCGGCAGAAATGTCGGAGGTCACAACCCCAACGGCTATGACACGAATGACAATAAACGGAGTCTCCACCACCCAGCGAGGTCAGGAGCAATACGAGACCTTCTACTCAGCCCACCGAAGCAAGCGCATAAGCCGGATAATGTACGTTTTCCGCACAGAAGACGGAGAACTCTTCAGCACCGTCGCTCCGACCCTTGCCGAATGTCGCAAGAAACGTGATGAATGGCTGAAATCCCGCAAGAAATAAGTTTGCCATATCATATAACCAGCAGGCGATGCACCCCAGTGATGAGTTGCATCGCCATTTTTCGTTGAAAATTCCCAAAATTTCGGCCGCCACAGGCGGCAAGGTCTGGGCTTACTCTTCCAAATATCAGGATTTTTCACTAATTTTGTACTCTTAATCGTAAAATTTTTCTATCCCATGACAAAAGCGGAAATAGTTACCGAAATAGCCAAGACTACCGGCATTGATAAATCAAGCGTCCTTGCCGTAGTAGAAGGTCTGATGACCTCAATCAAAGCCAGCCTCGCACACGGCGAAAATGTATATCTCCGTGGCTTCGGCTCATTCATCGTTAAGGAACGTGCCGAGAAAACCGCCCGCAATATCTCCAAGAACACAACCATCATCATCCCGGCCCACAACATTCCGGCATTCAAACCCGCAGCCGAGTTCAAGAAGGAGGTGGCAAAATAAGATGGAACATGAAAATGAGAACGCAGTCGAAGAACTGACTGATACTTGCAAATGCGGTTGTCACTGCGATGGTGAATGTCACTGCCACGAGAAGCAGCCGGAGATTTTCGATGAGAGTGATATTGACCGCATCATTGCCAACCTGAGTGACTGGGATTGACATAGTATCAAAAGAACTGAATCGTTGTCCTTGGTGTGGAGACGACCCACTTTATGTGAAATATCACGATGAGGAATGGAGGCGCCTTGTAACCGATGACCATACACTCTTCGAGTTCCTGACGTTGGAAAGCGCACAAGCCGGACTTGCATGGATAACCATTTTGCGTAAGCGAGAGGGGTATCGTGAGGCTTCCCACAACTTTGATGTAGAGAAAGTCGCAGCCATGACTGAAGATGATGTCGAGCGAATAATGAAATTTGATGGTATCGTCAGGAATCGTCGCAAAATCCAGTCGGCCATTTCCAATGCCCAACTATTCATTGAGATTCAAAAAGAGTTCGGCAGTTTCTTCAACTATCTGCGCTCCTTCTTTCACGGAGATTTTCCGATAGTCAACCATCCGGCAACAATGGCAGACATACCGGTAACATCGCCGGAATCGGACGCTATTGCTAAGGATATGAAAAAGCGAGGCTTCAAATTCTTCGGCTCAACAATCTGTTACGCCTACCTCCAAGCCACTGGCTTCGTAGATGACCACCTTGATGGTTGTCGAGCCAAACAAAATGCAACTAATTAAAAAGAGATGAGACAGATGAGAAAAGCCGACAGGCAGAAGGATGCTCAATGGGCATTTGAAGTGTTTGACAAAGCGCCGTATATGACTGTGAGCATGACCCGCCCGGATGGCAAACCCTACGGATTGCCGCTGAATGTTGTGCTCAAGGATGAATCGACATTCTATTTCCATTGCGCCGATGAAGGCGAGAAGATTGATTGCATCAAGCACAATCCGGTTGTAAGCATATCGGCAGTGAGCCGCTGCACACCTAAATACGAAGAAGAGAAAAATAACTTTACGGAATATTATAACTCAGCGATAGCCATCGGGAAAGCCGAAATTGTGACGGATAAATTTGAAAAGAAAGAGGCACTCAGACTTCTCTGCCAGCATTTCCTACCAAAATATATGGAACATTTCGATGAAGCCATAACCAGGAGCCTCGACCGAACCACAGTCGTCAGAGTTACCCTGACCGAACCGCCGGTCGGCAAAAGCAAACCGTAATAATTGGAACAATGGTACTATGGAATCTCATACACGGATGCCATCGTAGGAGCGAGGGGTGCAAGAACTGTTATGTTTTTGCCCGTGACGAGCAACACGATATTGACACTAATATCGTGCGTAAGACCGCATCGTTCAACTTGCCGTTGAAAAGAGACCGGAAGGGTGAATGGATGATACCGTCGGGGAGTATGGTCATGACTTGCTTTTCGTCTGACTTCTTTATCGAGGAGATGGACAGGTGGCGTGAAGAGGCATGGAACATAATGAGGCTGCGTTCTGACCTCTCATTCTATATAGTCACAAAACGGCCGGAACGAATAGCGGAATGTCTGCCTGATTTCTGGGAGGAAATTCGCGACCGTGTGTTTCTGTGTTGCACGATGGAGAACCAGCGTCGTGCGGATGAGCGACTGCCGATTTTCAAGTCGCTTCCACTGCTACATAAGGATATAATAGTTGAGCCTATGCTTGAAGCAGTTGACTTCCACGGCACTCTTGAAGGGATTGACAGTGTCACCGTAGGTGGAGAATCGGGTATGCACGCCCGGGCATGTCATTATGACTGGGTGCTTGATATTCGTCGCCAATGTGCCGAAGCCGGCATAAGATTCCAATTCAAGCAGACGGGAGGTTGTTTCATCAAGGATGGCAAAACTTACAGGCTTAATCACCGCTTGCAGATGACGCAGGCTGCAAAAGCCGACATCGACTTATGACAGAAAATTGAAAAGCAGGTGGCTATCCATGATGAAAATGAATAGCCACCTGCAATGCATTTATTTTTCAATTAAATTCTTGATGTCATCCTCGACTGTGGAAATCGTGCCGATATTGAATTTATCTTGAAGCACTTTGAGGATGTCGGGAGTGAAGAATGCTGGGAGTGTCGGACCTGTATGGATATTCTGCACACCAAGTGAAAGGAGAGCAAGAAGCACAATCACCGCTTTCTGCTCATACCATGCGATATTATAGACAATCGGCAGATCATTGATTGACTTCACTCCGAGGGCATCTTTCAGTGCCATGGCAATGCGCACAAGCGAATAGCAGTCGTTACACTGACCGGCATCCAGCACACGGGGTACACCCTCAATGTCGCCGAGTGGCAGTTTGTTGTAGCGATACTTCGCACATCCGGCGGTGAGAATCACGCAGCCCTCAGACAGGGCCTCCGCAAACTTGGTGTAGTAATCGCGGCTTGCCATACGGCCGTCGCATCCTGCCATAACAACAAACTTACGTATTTTGCCACGTTTGATAAGGTCAATGATTTTTGGAGCAAGTTCCACAACCTGATGATGGGCGAAACCACCGATAATCTCGCCATGTTCTATCTCTGTTGGTGGCTGACACTGTTGGGCACGAACAATCAGTTCTGAGAAATCTTTTGGATGGCCCTCAGGAATATGATGTGTGCCTGGCATACCGACAACTCCTGTGGTATAGACGCGGTCAAGATAAGTGCAGTTGCGGCGAGGGGGCACGATGCAATTGGAAGTGAAGAGGAACACGCCGTTGAATTTCTCAAACTCATCGGTCTGCTTCCACCAAGCGTTGCCGTAGTTGCCTGCAAAATGGGGATATTTCTTGAAAAATGGATAATACTGACCAGGAAGCATCTCGGAGTGGGTGTAGACATCTACACCTTTATCCTTTGTCTGTTCCAGCAGTTCCTCCAGATCCTTCAGGTCATGTCCGCTGATGAGTATGCCCGGGCGGTTGCGCACTCCGATATTGACCTTGGTGATTTCAGGATTGCCGTAGGTGCCGGTATTGGCTCGGTCGAGCAGGTCCATCGCCTTTACACCACCGTCGCCTACTTCCAATACGAGGGAGAACAATTCATCTACACTGATGTCCGGACGAGCTGTCTCTGCCATGGCGTTCTCAATAATTGCATAGACATCCTCACTCTCAAATCCGAGGTTAGCAGCATGTCGGGCATAGGCAGCCATACCCTTGCAACCGTAGATTGTAAGTTGTTTGAGACCTCTTATGTCGGCGTTTTCTTCAGCAAGCACACCGGTGACCGGCTCATATTTCTCCGCTTCTTCCGGCTTGGCTTGGAACTCAACTTGTGGCAATTCAGGTAACTCTACACCTTGTTTCTTTGCTGTTCCGGCAAGCAGATTCTTCATTTCATAAGCTCTGCGAATGAACCCGTCAAGAGCGTCGTTGTCAAAGTTTGCGTTGGTGATTGTTGAGAATAGCGAGTCAATCACAAGATGACTTGCCTCACGATTGGGTTCGGCTTTCTCGCGCAATTCACGGTTGATTAGTGAGATGCCTCTAACGGCATACAGAAGTAAATCCATTCGGGCAGAGGTGTCGGCATGTTTGCCGCATACACCTTGAAGTTCACATCCCTTGCCACGTGCCGTTTCCTGACACTGATAGCAGAACATGCTGGGGTGGTTATCCATAATCAATTTATCGTTTTATTTTTTATTCGTGTTCGGTTACGCTATCTCTCGCTATTGATTTTAGCAAAATTCATGGAAAGCGTCACGTATAAAAAACGCATTGAATTGAACGAATGTTCACCGTCAAAATCTTCTGAGAACTGATTCAACTTATCTCCTTGCCAATTTGTTCTGACATATATGAAACAGATTATAGATATAAAACGGGCTTACGAACCGGCATCTCCCGATGACGGTTTCAGGATATATATTGACCGATTGTGGCCGCGCGGATTGTCGCATGAAACATTCCACTACGATTGGTGGGACAAAGATATTGCCCCATCAACCGAATTGCGAGAATGGTTTCATGCCAACCCTCAGACAGAGTGGGCCGAATTTGAAAAACGATACCGGCAGGAATTGCAGTCAAATCCGGCCTTGTCAGTATTGAAGGAAACAATCAATGACAAACCAAAAGTCACGCTTATATATTCCTCATGCGATGAGACGCACAACAATGCCGTTGTGCTACGGAATGTGCTGATGTCTGACCATAGTCTGGAACAGATTTGATTACCGTCTTATTTCCGTAATCAGATGTCGTATGGCGGCGATAGGATGGTATATGATCATCCGTGGCCCGGCATAGCGCATCACGGCTCTTATGCGTTCCTTCATCTCAGGGCGGTAGCAATGCACGGTGCATTTGCGGCAGCTTGTTTTATTCTCGCCGAATGGGCATTTTGACAGCCGGATACGGGCATACTCCAAAAGAACCTTACAATCGGGGCATAAGTCCCGGTTGCCCTCCTTATGACGGCAGTATATCCGTATCATCTGCTCAACAGTTAGCTGTTCCCGTTCAATCCGTGTCATTGCGCTTCAGTAAAGTCAGAGTTCAATTGGTTTTGAATTTTCTTTGGCAACCGCCCTTTCACGTATGAATATGCCCTGTCAATCAAATTTTCTGCTACAGAGCCGGGAATAGTGGTCTCATAAAGGTCAAACTGGATCATGTGGCGTTTGTGCCAGTGCCATGCTTTACGGACGTATTGATATTTGTCGATAACCTCATCAAACTCATCTGGATTCCATTTCAGCTGAATCACGTTGCCAAGTACAAGAGCAACGCAACAGAATATTTTTCCGCCAATACGAAATACAACATATTCCGGGCCGAAGGGCATATCTTCCGTAGCGAAAGGCTTAGACAGACAGTAATCGCGAATCTGCTCAATGTCCATACACTTTCCGATATTTTGTCGGTTGGCATTGAGGGCAAGTACAACCGATTAGATGAGGATTTGTCAGAGCTTCATATAGATATTCAAACTTCTTGCGGAGAAGCGGCTCATCCTTGATGATTTCACGCAGGGCGTTGAGACGGGCAACGTTGGGACTGTTCTCAAACCATAAGCGGAGATAACCGCCTTCAGCAAGATGTTCCACGATGAACTTGTAAAGATCTGCGGTATGATTGAGATAATCTGTATCGATGGTAAAGCAATGTGCGGGACAGTCCAAGCCAACGGCCGCAATCCCGATATTGTCTCAGCCTATTCCTTC
>JAGASI010000032.1 GCA_017621845.1 Muribaculaceae bacterium | reverse complement strand
GTCCGCTAAAATGACTACTTTTACCCATGGTTATTGTGATTTTTGGCGAAACCAAAATAACCAAATTGGGCTGACTCCTGCAAATGGAATCAGCCCTAATCTTTAATCACTTCAAAAAGTTTTATCGGACAGCAATAATTTGTAATTTCAAGCTGAGCAGTTCCGTCGGCAATCTTGAAGTCATTAAGACTTGAACAGTTGCCGAATGCGCAATAACCAATTAAATTTACAGAAGCAGGGATCTCAATGCCTGTAAGGTCAGTGTAATAGAAAGCGTAGTCGCCAATGGTCTCGACGCCGCTGCCGAGAGTCACCGATGTGAGGCCCGAGCAGTCGTGGAACGCATAAATGCCGATAGAGGTCACCGAGTTGGGGATGGTCACCGATGTGAGGCTGGAGCAGTGGGAGAACGCAGAAATGCCGATAGAGGTCACCGAGTTGGGAATTTCAATCGATATGAGGCTGTTGCATGCGAAGAACGCATCTTCACCGATAGAGGTTAAGGTATAGTTGTCGCCGTTATACGACACTACGGAAGGTAGAATCAGTTGTCCGCTAACACTGCCCCTTGGTGAATATATGCTCACCGTTTTTTCAGCTTCGCTGATGATGGCATATTTGAGGGTCTGACCTTCGTAAGTATAACTGAAGGTGTCGCCGTCGGCTGCCCGTAGTCTGCCGGGGAGCAGCGTGAGCAGTGTCAACAAGATGAGCGCCGGCAGGTGTGCCTCGCTCCAATTGTGTAGTTTTTTAATCATGTTGTTTTTTATTTATTTGATTGGTTGTAACTTCTTGAGTTGCTTGTGATAAATGCAAAGTAAATTTTCGATGTCCATAGCCTCGAGGTTTTGAACGTCTTGGGGGAATGTCTCAATTGCAAGAGCCGGCCCGGATGGCTTCACATTCAAGTATCCGGCCTTGTAAAGCGCTTTTGCGCCTTTCATGGCTCCGGCGTGGATATACACGTATTTACGGGGACGAAGATTGCGGCTCCAAGCGTAGCGGACACAAAAATCGTATACGCAGAGGTCACCGAAGCCTGTCACTCGTTTGTTGCTGACATATTGTCGCAATTCCTCGAAATCTTGAAATTGGATACTTTCAATATTTGCCAATACCGTTGTCATCTCAATAATTACGTCGTTTGAAATGCACGATTGATGGCTACAACGTCTAAACTTAGGCTTTAATTCCAGCTTGTCATTATGCAGGCCGCAGACGTAGTCAAGTATCGAAGATAAATCATCGATACCCTTAAATGGCGCAGGATAATTGGCCCTGTAATTATCAATCAGGCCTTTCAGTGTATAATCGGATGCAATGCCCGCAGTTTGTGGTCGACAAACTGAGTCGGACGGCTGTGTTTTGCAGCAAGGCATACCTCTTATTGTTTGCCGCAGGGATCACCTCGTTGGCGATTGGTTGGGTTATAAAGAAAAAGCGTGAGAGCCGTACCGTTAGCTCGTTCCACGCATAGAGGCCCTGGTATTGCTCATCTCAGTTGAACGAGCAAACAATGCAGAGCCTCACGCAGAATATGCTATACGCCCATTCTCAACGCTCAGGCGCCGAGTACGGGCGGAATATACATATGCACATTGGCATCTACCGTTTGCTACATTCTTGACAGTGAT
>JAGASI010000020.1 GCA_017621845.1 Muribaculaceae bacterium | reverse complement strand
TTTATCACAAAAATAATGAATTTTTATCTTTCAAACCAAAGATAAATAACTAACATACAGCTCATAAAGATTTACCTGACTCGAAATGAATCGGGTAAGGGTATTATGCGCTTATTTAAATTTTAAATGAAAGAGCCGTGACCGATTGTCATTTGGGTTAAACACCCTGGCCATCAAAATTTAGGCTCATTTCACCTCGCCGATGCGGTGGCGGTGGAGGAAGGTGTCGAGGTCGGCTCGGTTGACGTAGATTTTGCGGCCGATCTGGGAGAAGGGGATGACGCGCTGGTCGCGGTAGTTCTGCCATGTCTTGGGCGAGATGCCGAGCAGTTTTCGGGCGGCTTCGGATTCCAGCCACTCGGCGTTGCGGTCAGTAGCGTTGCGGTTTTCGATCATCTCTGCAAGGCGGTCGAGTTTGTTGTTGAGCGATTGCCACTGCTCCTGCGGAATCATGACCATTGTCATTCCCGGCACGCCTTGGCTACTCCGATAGTCATCATTGACGCATTTTCTTGACGGGGTCATTCATTTCCAGATATTTGTCGATTGCTTCCTTGCAATCGCAGAAGTGCTGTTCGAGCACGTTGTTGACATAGGTGGTCACGCAACCGAAGTAGTTGTCATCTGTGGTCAATAAAATTGACCCTCCTCTGCCAGTACTTTTACAGGGTCAAACCGATTTTTCCCACAAGGTCAAATCCCGCGTGCCCGAGAGGGTCAAACAGCCGCGCCTTTTCCACACGGCGTTACAGACATCCCATTCTTCCTATATCGACTTTCTAAACTTTGCACCTAAAACGGGGTCAGCAAAGGGGCTGATTGCAAGCATATAGAAAAGCCTCAGAACTAATTGATAGTCTGAGGCTTTAGGCGTTTCCGGCACTTATTCAGTACCGAGGGTCGCGGAAAGACAGGGATTCGAACCCTGGGTACCCGCAAGGGTACAACGGTTTTCGAGACCGCCCCGATCGACCACTCCGGCATCTTTCCTTGGTTTATGTTTTCGAGTTGTGCAAAGGTAGGGGTATTTTTTTTATTGTGCAAATAATTTTTCACCCTGATGTAATGGGATTTTTCTGTGTGTCTCTTTACATCAGGGTGAAGTTTTTATAAGCATGATGTCAATTGTTCAATGGCATTGCTTTGGGAATAATCATGACGGCAGCTTGGCCCGAGGGGAGGAGTCCTGCATTGTCAACAGTGGTGTAGACACCTTCGGTACCAAATTTCAGAACGGTTGGCGCATCGTACCCTTTGGGAGCAACGGCCAGAGTCGTGAATTGAGATATGTCCATTGCGTTAGGTCCGAGGTTGAGTGCTGCGACTACAATCTCGTCACTGTCAGGGAGTTCGCGGGCTATGATGAGTTGGGTCTTGTCGGATGTGGGTACAAACAGGATGTTGTTTTGTCCGGCGTCAAGGTGACGGTAGTTGTGTTTGAGGGTATTGAGAACTTTAAGTGTACTGCCGGATGTTCCGTCGATGGCCTTGACGGGGGCCTGGAACACGGGGGTGTCTTTGACAAAGAACTCGAGAGCTCGGTTCATATTTATTTCTTGACCGGTGTAAATCAGTGGCATACCCGGCAACATATAGGTGAGCACGGTCATGGCAGGGAGATATTGGTTGTAACGCTGTTGTTCGGTCCACTCCCAGGAGTTGAGGTCATGATTGGTCACCATATTCATGAGGTAAGAGCCGGCAGGATATGTCTTGGCTTGTTCATGAACCAGGGTCGGGATGTCGGCAGCATATTTGGGCGTTTGGACAGAGGCCGTATCCAATTTGCCGGTTTGTGGGTTGATGCGCCAGTTGGCACGCTGAGTGGTGGAGATAGCGTTCTGCAGGTCTTTCATGGGCCAGTTATAATCCATATCAAAGGCGTTATCAAGGAGTTCGGACTCGGTAGCCTCGGCCAACATGAAGAGGTTTCCTTTGCCGGTAGCTTTCTCGAGTTCACGACGAGCTTGGTCCCAGAAGTCAACTGGTACGCGTCCGGCGACATCACAGCGGAAGCCATCGATGCCAACTTCTGTAATCCAGAATTTCAATGCATCAATCATGCCTCGACGCATTTTCTTATTGGAGTAGTCGAGTTGATAGACATCTGTCCAGTCAAATGGGCCATACATCTCGCCTTTGTCATTGCGTGCATACCAATCGGGATGGTCTTTGACCCAGGCATTGTCACATCCGGTGTGGTTGGGGACCCAGTCTATGATGACTTTCATTCCGAGGTCATGGGCTTTTTTGACCACATTTTTAAATGAGTTCAGGTTTCCAAACTCGGGATTGACACCTGTGTAGTCCTTGACGGCATAGTAGCTACCGAGTTCTCCCTTGCGATTTAGCTCTGAGATTGGATGGATAGGCATGAACCACAATATGTCTACACCAAGTTCTTTAAGGCGAGGCAAGTGGGCCGAAAAGGCGTCAAATGTACCTTCTGGGGTATATTGACGAGTATTTACTTCATAGATGATGGCATCGCGACTCCAGTCGGGATGGTTGACTCGGGTGGCCTCAGCCGCCGAGGTAAATTGCTGACTTCCACAAAGGGTAAGTGTCAGCGCGCATAGGCTTTTAATCAGTTGTTTCATGTTAATCGTTTAGAAGTTGGTTTATATTATATGTAATAAGAATATTTGACGTGATTGATTTAACAGGCTATTACACTTGATTGGGTTATGTTTCCATATTGTATGTATCAGTCTCTTGATAAACTTTTACTTGTCAACGTGAAGTCAATATAGTGTATTTTTTCAGTTTTCATTTAAGCCGGTCAGCGGCACGCTTGAGATAGTCGGCGGCTTTTTCGTCGGCTTTAGCAGCACGTTTTAGTCGGTCGTTGTAATTATCCATGGCGTGGCCGGCGCGTCGCGAATAGTCGCGGGCGCGATTGGTGTCACCTCGTTTGGTGTAGTATGCGGCATCTCGTTGATAACTCTCAGCTTGCTTGAGGTAGTAGGCTGCATCACGTCGGTAGCTGTCGGCTTGACGCTGATAGTATTCTGCTTCCCGTGTATATCGCCGGACTTCTCGTGCATTATAATCATCACCGGCCGGAAAAGCGAAGACCGATGTAATGGATAAAATAATAGCCGAAATGAGTAACCTGATTTTCATAATATTATTGTAATTAGTTATTTAAAAATCTTAGTATTTGATGTATCTTGAGCGAATTAGACGTCCCAAAGTTAATTAAATTTTGAAGTAAAGACAAGAAAAAAATCCTCCAACGCCAACATAGGCGTGGAGGATAATAGAAGTTTTAAGCGATATCTATGGATAGGGCTTATTTCACATTTTCGGCCAACTCGGCACCTTGCTTGAATTTAACGGCTTTACGAGCGGGGATTTCAATTGTTTCTTTGGTGCGCGGGTTGATACCTTTACGAGCACCTTTTTCAGTAACAGAGAAAGTACCGAAACCTACGAGAGCGACTTTCTCACCCTCACGGAGAGCGTCGGTGATAGCTTGTACTGTAGCATCAAGGGCGGCCTTGGCTTCAACTTTAGTAAGGCCTGATTTTTCAGCAATAGCTGAAACGAGTTCTGACTTGTTCATTGGTCTTTGGGAATTAAATTGGGTTGGATAATTGATTAATTTGTGCAAATATAAAGTCTAATTTTATTAGATGCAAGTTTTTTTTAAGTTTTTTTTCAAAAATCACAGTTTAGCTCCCGTTTAGCTCTGTTTGGACAGGTTATAACAGTCTTAAATATGTGATATAGTAACTTGTATCTCACTTTTTATTTTAAAAAATCAACCATCATTCAACAATACCTACACTTGCTTGTTTACTTGTTTACTTGCTTGTTTAATCTGCGCCGTGAAAAATATCGTCTGAATATTGGGGAGTGTCAAAAAAAATCATTACTTTTGTCAAAATTTGGAAAAATGGCATCAGACTTAGAACTATCACTGAGGCGCATCGCCGAGAAGTCTCGATTTCTGACCGACCGTTACAAAAGTGTTGTCGATCAGCGAGACAAGGCTTTGGCTCGTATAACTGAATTGGAAGCTCTTCTTGAGGCACAAACCAAAACAGTCGAGAAGCTCAAGCTTGAACTTGAGTATATGACCTTGGCGTCAACCATTGCCCCGGACCGCGACTCGTTGGATAAGACTCGTGCCATGATTTCAGGTTTAGTGCGGGATATTGACCGCTGTATTGCTGACATCCAGTCTTAACCCCATTATTGCCTGTTACATAATATTGGCATCAGGATATTAAGACCACCGAGATGATGCTTTACCATTGTTTGTAATAAATGAAGGAACAACAAAAAATATCTATCAAGATAGCCGATGTTACACCCATCAGCA
This sequence comes from Muribaculaceae bacterium, assembly GCA_017621845.1. Lineage (GTDB taxonomy): Bacteria > Bacteroidota > Bacteroidia > Bacteroidales > Muribaculaceae > CAG-873. The sequence goes on along the minus strand of JAGASI010000020.1, from coordinate 83,818 downwards.
TGACAATCAACCCTCAGGCCGAGGAAGTCGTGCGCGAAGCCGAGTATAACGTCAACAAAGTATGGTCGACATGGCGTCATGAATTTGAGAATAAGACCTCCAAGGAAGTTCTCGCGATGGTCGCGTTCCAGTTTGCCAAGCTTTACTATCAACTCAGCCACACCGTGGCACAACGACAAGGCATTGTAGACACGTTTGAAGCCGAGCTCGACCGTCTGCTCGCCCTGACAAACGACCCAAACGTTTACTCGCACAGGTCAGATGATGCCCAATAATATACCGCTGCCCCTACTCTATCCGAACAAACAAACACGGTAAAACACCACAGTAAGATATCAAATACAGACCGGTACCAAACTGTATTTTAACCCCCGCACTCACGAGACTCATGCCACATTCCCGCCATTGAGTCTCGCCGAGTGCTTTTTTTATTAACCACATCTATTATTTTATAACTCTTAATTACCTTACATATCTATTTTATCACGATTAATATTTCAAAATCATGGATACAGTAACTACAATATCAATAGCAGTATTGGCCGCCGTGGCCGCCGCCGTTGTCACCCTCCTGGTACAACGCTCCATGGCACGCTCAAGAGCCAAGTTAATTATCGAAGATGCCGAGCGCGAAGCCGAAGACATCAAGAAAAACAAAGAACTTCAAGGTAGAGAACAAGCACTCAAGATTACATCAGACGCCGAGAAACAAGCCACCCTGCGCCTGTCCAAAGTGCAATCTGTCGAAGCCAAACAAAAACAACGCGAGCTTCAACTCAACCAACAACAGAGTGAAAACCAACGTGCACGCAATGAAATTGAAGCCTCACGCAACAAACTCAACGACCAATTCCAAGCCGTAGAGGCCAAGCAAGCCCAACTCGACACAATGACCGCCTCGGTAAGACAGACACTCGAGCACATCTCGGGCCTTACCTCTGAGGAAGCCAAGGAAAAACTCATACAATCACTTAAAGACGAGGCTCAGACTGCAGCCGCATCCTATATCAACGACATCATGGACGAGGCCAAAATGACAGCCAACAAGGAAGCCAAACGTATCATCGTCCAGACAATCCAACGCACAGCCACCGAGACTGCTATCGAAAACTCAGTATCGGTATTCCATATCGACTCAGATGAAATCAAAGGTCGCATCATCGGTCGCGAAGGTCGCAACATACGCGCTCTTGAAGCTGCAACCGGCATCGAAATTATCGTTGACGATACTCCCGAGGCCATTGTCCTCTCGGGATTTGACCCAGTCAGACGAGAAATTGCACGCCTCGCTCTACACCAGCTTGTATCTGACGGCCGCATCCACCCGGCACGCATAGAAGAAGTCGTCACAAAAGTCAGGAAACAAGTCGAGGACGAAATAATCGAGACCGGTAAACGCACAGCCATTGACCTTGGTATTCACGGGCTTCACCCCGACCTGATACGTATGGTGGGCAAAATGAAATACCGTTCATCTTATGGACAGAACCTCCTGCAACACTCTCGCGAGACTGCCAATCTGTGTGCTATCATGGCTGCCGAACTTGGCCTTAATCCCAAGAAAGCACGTCGCGCCGGTCTACTGCACGACATCGGTAAAGTACCCGACGAAGAGCCCGAACTGCCACACGCTCTATTAGGCATGAAACTCGCCGAGAAATATAAAGAAAAACCCGAGATATGCAACGCCATCGGTGCCCACCATGACGAGATTGAACAGACCTCGCTATTAGCACCGATAGTACAGGTCTGTGATGCAATCTCCGGCGCTCGTCCAGGTGCACGTCGCGAAATTGTAGAAGCATATATCAAACGTCTTAAGGACCTCGAACAACTCGCCCTGTCATATCCCGGTGTAATCAAGACTTATGCCATACAAGCCGGACGCGAGCTACGAGTAATAGTTGGAGCCGACAAGATTGATGATATCGAGACCGAAAAACTGTCGGCCGAGATAGCTCGTCGCATCCAAGACGAGATGACATATCCCGGACAAGTCAAAATCACTGTCATACGCGAGACCCGCTCTGTAAGTTTTGCAAAATAAAACTCCTGCCATGTATTCCAATCCCCAAGACAACAATAAAAACCGCGAGAATGTCGAGCCTCAGACAGACAACGTCTCATCCGACTCGACTTCTGACGGCAATGACACCCGGGACAACGACACGGCTACCAACAATCCTTACATTCACACTTCTGACATACCTCGTGGCAAACTTCACTGCTTCAACTACCTCAATGACATCCCCGGCGGATATGCCGATGATGACATGGTCGAGGTACAATTTAAAAACACACGTAAGGATTTTTACAAAAACTCCACCAATATTCCCCTGAAGATTGGCGACATGGTTGCTGTCGAGGCCCATCCGGGACATGATATAGGATGCGTGACTCTGACCGGTGCTCTTGTTCGACTCCAGATACGCAAGGCCAACATCAAACCCAATGCTGAGGTTAAACGTATATTCCGTAAGGCCAAGCCCTCTGATCTCGAAAAATATGAGGAAGCCAAGGCTCGCGAAAACGACACCATGATCAGAGCCCGCAAAATCGCGGCGTCGCTCAACCTCAACATGAAAATCGGTGACGTCGAGTATCAAGGCGATGGCAACAAAGCCATTTTCTATTATATTGCCGATGAACGTGTCGACTTCCGTCAACTTATCAAAGTCCTTGCCGAGACATTTAAGGTAAGGATTGAAATGAAACAAATCGGTGCCCGCCAAGAAGCCGGCCGCATTGGCGGCATAGGCCCCTGCGGACGTCCGTTATGTTGCTCGAGTTGGATGACCAACTTTGTCTCAGTGGTTACCAGTGCCGCCCGCTTCCAGGACATCTCGCTCAACCCCCAGAAACTGGCCGGACAGTGTGCCAAACTCAAGTGTTGCCTCAACTTTGAGGTAGACGCTTATGTCGAGGCCTCCAAGAAGTTACCTCCTAAAAACATACGACTCGAGACCGCCGACGCCACATACTATCACTTCAAAACCGATTACTTCAAACGCGAGATTACCTACTCGACCGATAAGACTTTGGCCGTAAACCTCGTTACTCTCGACCCTGAGCGCGTGTTTGAAATAATTGCCATGAACAAAGCCGGTGAGAAACCACTGACTCTGCTTCGTGAAGATGATGCCGCCGAAGCCGAACGGTCCAAAGCATACAATGATCTTCTGGACCAAGATGAACTCACCCGATTTGACAAAAAGAAAAAGAGGAAAAAGTCATCGAGAAGTCGTGACAAAGACTCTCAGACAAAAAGCCAGAACAAAAATCCCCAATCAGACAAACAACCCAAAGAGCGACCGGACAACCGAGACTCCCAAGCCAAGGACCCCAACAACCGATCCAATCGCGGACGTGGCCGTGTTAATAATGAAAGCCACCGTCCCAAACCGTCTCAGCCCAACAATGAGAATAAATCCTGACATACACCTTACACCTCTCAACATATTCCTGTCGGTAATAATATTGATGCTATTACCACTACTATGGTCATGCACCGACATCAACAAAGATCCCGGACAATATATTGAGATTAACCCCGAGGGATGGGCCTATGGACAAGAACTCACATTCAAAATTCCACTAAACGAGAAGTTAACCGTTATTGACAAGACATTGGCCATTGACGACACGACAACCTTACAAGATACAACAACTGTCAATGACCATACCGCATCCAAGCCACATACTCCGGCCCAAGGAACCACATCCCTGGCCATCACCATATGTCACTCCGATGCCTATCCCTATGCCAACCTTTGGCTTCAGGCCCGCTATCCCAGCGGTGACACCATAGTTGCCGACACCTTCAATATCGTGATTGCTGACGATTATGGGCGTTGGAAAGGGCATGGCACAGGCGTTGACTACCAATTCAGCGACACCGTCGCCACACGCTATAAAATCAATGGTGGGAGCGAACTGACGCTCAAACACATCATGAGGGTTGAAGCCGTCCCCGAGATTTTTAAGATTGGACTCACTGTCTTGAATTAACGAGGTGAGGTCGGACAAATCTCACGACTCCTATAAACTTAAATTTATAACCGAGTTGAGTTATGAAGTTAGATTGTGACAGCCTGATATTTGACATGGACGGCACTCTCTGGAATGCCGTAGACTCATATTGTACTATCTGGAACACCACATTTGACCGGCTGAACATTCCACATCACCCGGTGACTTGCGACACGCTCATGAAGTATATGGGCATGCACCTCGAGGACATCGTCAAGAACCTGTGTGATGACGTACAAGATAAGGATACCTTCTTGAAACTTCTCGACAATAACGAACGGACAATGATGCCCATACTCGGAGGCCGACTATATCCCGATGTCACCACGACAATCTCTAAAATTGCACGCGGCCGTCGGTTATTCATGGTCAGCAACTGTGGTTCTCACGGGTTGGAGAACTTCCTTGACTATACCGGTCTGAGACCTTATTTCACCGAAGCTCTCAGCCATGGAGGCACAGGATTGGACAAGACCGATAACATCAAATTGCTTATCAATCGCCACCAACTTAAATCGCCCTATTATGTCGGTGATACTCAAGGCGATGCCAATGCCGCACGTAAAGCCGGTGTTGGTATGATTTTTGCCTCCTATGGATTTGGGCATGTCGATAAACCCGACTTCACACTCAAACGTTTTAAAGATTTGGAGGACATCATCACCCTCAAGTGAATTCCTCCGGCCAACTAACTTAAAAACATCTTTAAAATGGATCATATCAAAACATCTGATCGACTACTACTATTGAGCGACGAGGAACTGTCCCGTCGCCTCGGCCATATAGACGCGGCCATGACAGCATCGGGGCTCGACTCTCTGGTGGTGTGCTCAGCAACCAACACATATTACTTGAGCGGTCGCGTATTCTGTGGATTTGCAATATATATCAAACAGTTACGTCGCATACTGTGGATGGTAAAACGTCCTGCTCAGCTTAAAGGGGAAGATGTTATATACCTGCGCAAACCCGAGCAGATACTTGACTGCATGAACACCTTGGGAGTCACACCCTCAGTTCTTGGCAATGTAGGCCTCGAACTTGATGAAATCTCTTACAACCACATACAACGCCAAGCGACAGCATTGAGGCTTAAGACCTGGGGTAACGCCGATGGCGTCCTAAATATTGCCCGCGCCACCAAGACTCCTTATGAACAATCGTTGATACGTCAATCAGGAATTAGCCACGAACATGTATATTGCCAGATACCTCATCTTTATCGCGAAGGCATGACCGACATCGAGCTACAAATAGAGATTGAACGCACTTCACGACTTGAAGGATGTCTCGGACTCTTCCGCGTGTCAGGTCCCGACATGGAGCTACACATGGGCAACATACTCGCCGGCGATAATGCCGACTCTCCCTCACCCTACGACTTCGCAATGGGTGGCGCCGGAGCATCGCCATCCCTTCCGGTAGGAGCCGACGGCACTATACTGCGTCCAGGGTTGGCAGTCATGATTGACGTCAACGGCAATTATACCGGCTACATGACCGATATGACACGCACATTCACTGTCGGAGACTTGCCCGACGAAGCACTGCGCGCCCATGAAGTATCTCGCGAGATATGCCGCGAACTTGCCGACATGGGACGTCCCGGAATTGCAGCTAAAGACCTGTATGAACGCGCTGTAGCTATCGCAACCGACCACAAACTCGAGCACTACTTCATGGGGCATCGCCAACATGCCGGATTTGTAGGTCACGGCGTAGGCATCGTAATTAACGAATTGCCGGTAATCGCTCCACGTTCCAAAAATATACTTCAAGCCGGCAATGTCATAGCCCTCGAACCTAAATTTGTAATTCCTCACGTGGGAGCTGTCGGCATCGAGAACACTTATATCGTGCAAGACAACGGCCCCATGCAATGTGTCACCAATGCCCCGGAGTCTATAGGTATCCTCGGAGATAACCAATGGGCCTGAGAACATTTTTAACCTACCGCAACTCCAAGATATAACAATGCCCGACAATTATTCATTTCTTATTGACAATCCGATCTTTAAACAAGTAGGCTCGGTAGCTGACACTATCGGCAGGGAGTGTTATGTCGTGGGTGGCTATGTGCGCGACCTTATGCTGAAACGTCACAGCAAAGACATCGACTTTGTAACCGTTGGCTCGGGAATAGAGCTTGCCAGGGCCGTTGGCAAAAGACTCGGACATGGCACACGAGTGAATGTCTATCGCAATTATGGCACAGCCCAGGTGTGCCGTCGCGATCTCGAACTCGAATTTGTAGGAGCACGTCGCGAATCATATCATCGCGACTCGCGCAATCCCATCGTTGAGGACGGCACGCTCGAAGAAGACATCGCCCGTCGCGACTTTACAATCAACGCCATGGCTCTAAGCATCAACCATGACTCATTTGGCGAACTTATTGACAACTACAACGGAATCGCTGACCTCAAAGCTCGGACGATACGCACTCCTCTCGACCCCGATATCACATTCTCCGATGACCCACTGAGAATGATGCGCGCTGTCAGATTTGCCACTCAACTCGACTTTAAAATTGCGCCAGAGACCTTTGACGCCATCTCGCGTAATGCATCACGCATAGAAATTATAACCCGCGAGCGCATCAAAGACGAGCTACAGAAAATCATGGCCTCGCCTCGACCTTCAATCGGCTGGGACCTGCTGTTGAAGTCGGGCCTGCTACGCCTCATTCTTCCCGAACTTGCCGCCATGAGTGGCATTGAGATTATACATGGACGCGGTCATAAAGACAACTTCTACCACACTCTTGAGGTTCTCGACAACGTCTCTCGAGCCACCGACGATATATGGGTCCGATGGGCCGCTCTACTTCACGATATCGCCAAGCCTGTCACCAAACGATGGGTGGACAAGATTGGGTGGACGTTCCATAACCACAATTTTATCGGCTCAAAGATGGTCCCACGAATTTTCTCACGCCTGACTCTCCCTATGGGACAAGAAATGAAAAAGGTTGCCAAACTCGTCGAGTTGCACATGCGCCCTATAGCATTGGTCGAGGACGAGGTCACTGATAGCGCTGTCAGACGACTTATCAATTACGCCGAACAAGACCTTGCCGACCTGATGATACTCGCCCGAGCCGACATCACTTCCAAAAATATTGCCAAAAAACAACGATTTCTCGACAACTTTGACCTCGTTGAAGAAAAATTCAAGACCATCAACCTGCTTGATGCCGAGCGCGCATTCCGCCCTGCACTCAATGGTCATGACATAATGGCAATGTTTAATCTTCCTCAGGGGCGTGAAGTTGGTTTATTAATGAAAAATCTCACCCAAGTTTCACGCGACTGCCTCATCCAACCTTCCAGACAAGCAGCCATCGACTTTCTCCTGGAGTTTGGAGCCTCGATTGGTCTGAAAGGCGACCCTCAACGCCTTCCGGCTCATGATTCAGAACCCTAAACATTACATAACCCATCTCCCAACATATAAACCATATAAAATGTATTACGTTACCAAACAAATCGAAATATCAGCCGCCCATAGACTCAACCTTGACTATGAGAGCAAATGCACATCAATGCACGGCCATAACTGGATTATTACCGTACATTGCCGTGCTTCCCAGCTTAACGCCAATGGCATGGTTACCGATTTTACTCATATCAAGCACACTGTCATGGACCGTCTCGACCATGCTTGCATCAACGACGTGATTGATGTTAATCCCACTGCCGAAAACCTTGCCAAGTGGATATGTGACAACGTTCCCAACTGCTGGCGTGTAGACGTGCGTGAGAGTGAAGGAAATACTGCTTCATATCAAATTGATTAATGTCCTCCACTTTATGACTGAAGCCACTCCCAAAATATATCAAATTAACGAAATATTCTATTCACTCCAAGGCGAAGGTTACCATACCGGCACCCCGGCTGTATTTATACGCTTTAGTGGATGCAACAGAGCATGCCCTTTCTGTGACACAGACTTTCATGCCCATAAGCCCATGACTGCCGAAGAAATCCTTGCCGAGGTACGTCAATACCCGGCACGACACATTGTCCTCACCGGCGGAGAACCAACGTTACAAATTGACAACCAACTAATTGGACTACTCAAAAATGTTGGATACTACCTCCAGATTGAAACCAATGGTTCTCTTCCTGTCCCTGATCAGATTGATTGGGTAACATGTTCACCCAAAGACAGGCCTTGGAATATCGATCGCGTCAATGAATTGAAAGTAGTATTCCAAGGTGAAGATGTTGAAAACATTCGTCAAGCCTTTGCCACCGCCAATTGTTTTCTTCAGCCAATGTCAGGGCTAAATATACCCCAAACCGTCCAATATATTCTCCTTCATCCCCATTGGCGCCTATCTCTACAGACTCACAAACTTTTAGACATAAGATGAAAAAGTCATTGATAATCACCCTGAGCTTAGCTCTTACACTCATGTCGCTACAAGCTGCTCCAACACGCAAGAAAACATCCTTAAACCAACAGGCGTTGGCCGAGCGTGTTATAGAAGCGCTGGATCAATATAATCTGACATTGGCCGAAGAACTGCTTGACGAGTGGGACTCTTCTATCTCGCGGTCCAGACAGACAGCCATCCCTCTATATGAACAACTCGTCACGCGTCATCTGTCAATGACCAATATGCTTGAGCGTGTCGAGGCCGTCACTATCATCAGTGCCGACACGCTCGACTCACGAGCATTTGACAGTAGCTCTCTGCCGATAAACATCGACATCGAAGCCGGAGCATTATATGGACCTCAATGGTTTATCAACCGCACAGACATTGTTCACGACTCATTATCCACAGCTCATATTCCCGCCGGCAGTCGTGAAATATTCTGGACCGGACCCGACAAGAACGGTGGCCGCACCCTTTATGAAGCAGGTTTTCTGCTTGACGGCTCGCTGGACAATCCACGTCAAGTTTTTCAAGGCCAAGAGAACGTCGGCTTTATCGACATGACAACCCCATTTCTTGCTGATGATGGCTTGACCCTTTATTTTTCAGCCAAAAATGACAATTCATCACTCGGTGGATATGACATCTACCGATCAGTACGCTCTGGAGCCGGAGCCCAATTCTCGGCACCAACCAATATAGGCATGCCTTATAATTCACCGGCCGACGACTATATGTATTGTATTGACCCCACGACCGGACTTGCCCAATTCACCTCAGAGCGTTCTGAAGACAACCTGCCCGTGACCTACACGTTTATCCCCAACGAGACACGTATCAACCGCGACAGTTCACTTGATGAGGATACTCTCACAGCTTTTGCCATGATCCGCAACATCCAAGCCACATGGCCCGAAAACTTTGACTATCCTAAATATCGAGCCTTGAAAACCTCGAGTCCGGCCCACGCTAACTTAGAAAATGAGGACAACGACTCTGAATACTTTGAATTATACATTCCGGCACACCATACAACTTACCACCACCTGAGTGACTTCATTAACCCCATGGCACGCGACACAATGCAACAGGCCCTTGATGCCCGTGCCGACCTCGAGAATATACAAAACGATCTCGACACATTGCGCCAACAATGGGCGTCAGGAGACCACTCAGTACGCGACCAGATTATTCGCGGTGAAAACACCATCTCGGCCGCTCGTCAACGCCTCTCCAACCTCACCAACCGTGCCATCTCCCTCGAGTCTACACCTCGATGATACATCTTATCTTCCGTTAAGAACCATATCTATTAAGCTATAAGACAATTACAAAATTTACAATGTACTGATTAGTTGGGCAAATAGAAATTCCAAATCGTTTTTTGGCAATTTTTAAAGCCTGTTCGTTTTATTTAATTCTATTAGTTTTCTGAGAAATCAAGATTTTAGGCCGCCAATTTCTGACCGATAAAGAGAATCCAATTATAATTAATTTTCATTCAGCATAATATTGTAGATGCAGTAATGGATATGGTTTCCCCTCGCTGTCAACAGAGAATCGACCGATTATTCTAAAGCCCTTGTCAATATAGAAACATGTGGCCTGTGTGTTTTGCTCATTGACATCAACATCACCGGCTACCCTATCATCACAACAACGCGATGAACTCTCTATCATAGAAAAGTTCATCGCGTTACCAATATACCGGTGTCTTATGATAATATCAGGATGATACGGTCAACGGACGAGGAATTTATTTGTAAGATTATTGAGTTGAATAAAATAGACGCCTGGTGCAAGATGAGTGAGATTAAGGGTCTTGGACATAGGGACATCAATTGAATCAGTCGAACAGATACGGCCGGTCATGTCATATATGACAAGAGTACCCGTTTGAGGGCAATCGACAGAAAGGATACCGTTACTGATATTTACAGGGAGTATGTTATCGTCTATGTTATCAGCTCCGGGGAATGTAACACCTTCTGAGTCATCATAAATATACCGGGCGCTCAACACTTTGATTTCAAATTCTTGGTCCTTTGTTGAGGAGCCCATAGCAAATTTAAGGCTTGAGAATGTCAGAGGATAATAAGTATTGTCGTTATGGTCGGCAATTTTATCAAAGGGAGCAGTCACCACGATGGTTTTATCAGCCGTGAGAGTCGTGTCTTTAAAGATATGAAAAGTGCCACGGCCGCCATGTCCATTGATATATGCGAGATTTAATCCGGTGACAGGAGCATTGCCGGGATTTAACTCGATAGAAATTGCTTTAGGTATGCCAAAGGTCTTAAATTTATCCTTTGAGGTAATCGTAATGCCGGCTCCACGGGCAGTTCCTGTACCGGTGTAATTGATTTTCCATCCATCAGTTCCGAGAGGGACGAGTTTGGTACCCGAGCCACCGGTCTGTTTAATAGACCAGGAGGCAATCTCATCGGTTGTGGCAAAGGGATAAGATGAGCCGTCAACAGATTGGTTGATAAGATTCACGACTCCATCAAAGTTATCAGTAGTGCCGGTAAGTGTTGTAGTGCCATTGAGAGCTCCACCTCGCACATATCCGTTGTTATATATGGCAATATCGCTATCGGCACCGGTCCATGGGATGACCGCAGGGTCTATGTCATAGGTGAAGCGTCCGAGGGGTGCACTCATGCGCAGTGGCCACTCACGACGATTATTTATAATATATGTGTCATAGTCGAGCGAGTAGCTACTGCTGACTGTCATCACAGTCTGCTCGGTTTTAAATCCACCGGGATATTCGGCATAGATCTTGCCGGCGCATACTTTACCCGAGGCCACAAATTCGCCACGTTCATTGATTGTTCCCACCTCGGGATCACAGCTCAGGGTAACATTATCGAGGTCGTGGGAAATCAACAGCCCATATTGATTATAAGCATAAACGGCAGGGCGGAATTTAGCCAACACGGGGACACGGAAAGCTCGTGGCTCAAAGGCTATACTTGCAATAGCGTCATCATCGGGAGCAGTAGAATAGAATATCACCCCATTGCCCACGGCACGTTCGGCGCCATCCGAAGGATGGTTCATCTGAGTACCGTCTACGACGACACACGATGAGCCTCCGCCATCGAGGTTGATGCCATCCCAGGCACCGAGCCACTGTAATACACGGCCTTCATCGTCGAGGTCTATGCCGGCTGATGCCGATGAGCGACCGTCTACAACTACCGAATATAAGGTTTTACGGTCTTGGGATATACCCATAAATGTGCGTGGGTGTAAAGAAGGATCACCTATATTGGTAAGCTGTCCGTCCTTAAGGATGATATGCCCGCTACCTCCGATAGCCTCACGGAATGAGGTGATGTCAGCATAGTTAGGCATAGATGACGATAAATGAAGAGTTATTTTTTGACCCGGCACGAGAGCGGCGAGATAATCGGACGATGACCCGAGGCCATGCAATACAGCACCGTTTTCAGGTATCTCGGCCTGCCCGGGATTGTCAACCACTTTCTCGACAACCATGACAATATCCTTATTAAGCGGAAATGAAACAGCTCCACCATCAGGTGCAAGATAAGCGAGCTTGCCACCGGTAGACGAGCTGTTCATCGACTTTCCAAAAGCCGGCGTATATAACGACAACTGATTGGCATGTGTCGCGGGTTCCCACTCAAGACGTAGCTGGTTGACAGTATGCAAACGTGTCTCTACACCGTCGGCACGCCGTACCGTAGCATTGAAATTCACATAATCAATCATCGGCACGTTATCACCTGACATAACCAACAGCGGGTTTCCGGTGGCATTGAAAATACATTCACCGGCCGAGTACAGACCCATACGCGACATACCGGCCTCTCCATAGCCCGTTGTGTAGAAATCACCGTTGTGCGCCGCGACACTGCGCCGTCCGGGAGCATCCTTACGCGCGAAAACCGACGTCGGACATTCCCCTCCCAAGGCGGCATCGCCTCCGTTCCAGGTCTCCATGTGAATGTAGGGGTTGGAAATATCCACTTCAAGAACAAATATATCCATTGGTCTCATCGGAACACGATAACGGGCATAAGTCGTGCCCGGACCAATACTGTGTTTAAAGGTCAACGTGTCAACCTCATATTCTTGGGAGTTAACATAAATGTTTTTACCTGAGGTTGACTGCCATGATACCGCCATTGAGGCGATAAGCATTAAGGGTAAAGTTAGTCTCATGAGGATTTGTTGTTTAAGGTTTGGATTAACAACAAAGTTATAACATTTATACCACTCAACAAAATATTTAGAGACAACTCACAGATTTTATGCCGCTGCTTGGCTAACATTGTCGCACAAAGCTGGTTTTTTGTACTTCCTGTACCGGGATAGTATGACACCTCGGGCAACATGATGGGGCAAATGGGATGGGACGGTACACGTCGGAGTACACGTCGGAGAGTATTTTTAAGAAATCTTAATTTTGCTCGGCTCATGGTTTTTCTTATCTTTGCACACGCGACCGGTAATATTAAACGACCGGACATCTCGCTATGGAAAAATTTGTACATCTACACGTCCACACCCAATACTCTCTGCTTGACGGTCAGGCTTCTATCAACGCTCTGGTCGACAAAGCCATTGCCGACGGCATGCCCGGCATCGCCATTACCGACCATGGTAACATGTTCGGCATCAAGGAGTTTTTTAACTATGTCAACAAAAAGAATTCCAAGCTTGATGAAGGCCAACAACCTTTCAAGCCCATTTTCGGATGTGAGATGTATGTCGCCAACAACCGTCTCACCGACCGTGGAGACAAGGATGACAAAGGACGACACCTGGTAGTATTGGCCAAAAACGAGAAAGGATACCACAACCTCGTCAAACTCGTGTCCAAAGCCTGGACCGAAGGCTTCTATCACCATCCCCGCACCGACAAAGTCGAAATCGAGAAATACCACGAAGGGTTGATCATCTGCTCGGCATGTCTCGGTGGCGAAATCCCCAAGTTGCTTATGGCCGGAAATTATGCCGAAGCCGAGAAGCGCGTCCTATGGTGGAAAAACCTCATGGGCGATGACTACTATATAGAACTACAGCGACATAAGGCCACCAAACCTCGAGCCAACCACGAGACATACCAACGCCAGATGGAAATTGAGCCAATGCTCATTGAACTGGCTCGCAAACACGACATAAAACTAATCTGTACCAATGACGTCCACTTTGTCAATGAGGACGACTCCGAGGCCCATGACCGTTTGATATGTCTGTCAACCAATAAATATATTACCGATGAGGGGCGCATGCTTTACTCCAAGCAAGAATGGATGAAAACCACCGCCGAGATGAACGACATTTTCTCAGACATCCCGGAAGCCATGACCAACACACTTGAAATTCTTGATAAAGTTGAGACATACAACATCGATCACGCCCCCATCATGCCGTTCTACGAAATACCTGCATCATTCGGCACTGAAGAAGAATACCGCTCACGCATCACCGAGCAGGACCTCTTTGACGAATTCACACGCGATGAGAACGGCAACGTTGTAATGTCTCAGGAAGATGCCGAGAAAAAGATTAAGAAACTGGGCGGATATGACAAATTGTACCGCATTAAATTTGAGGCCGACTATCTCAAAAAACTTGCCTATGAGGGAGCCGAGCGACGTTACGGCTCACCATTGACTCCCGAACTGGCTGAGCGCATCAAATTTGAGCTTCATATCATGAAAACCATGGGCTTCCCCGGATACTTCCTCATCGTCCAGGACTTTATCAACGCCGCGCGTCAACAACTCGGCGTAAGTGTCGGCCCGGGGCGTGGTTCGGCGGCCGGCTCATGCGTCGCCTATTGCCTGGGCATCACCCAGATAGACCCCATAAAGTATGACCTACTGTTTGAACGATTCCTCAACCCCGACCGTATATCTTTACCCGATATAGACATCGACTTTGACGATGACGGACGTGCCGATGTCTTACGTTACGTTACCGAGAAATATGGTGCGGAAAAAGTGGCACATATCATCACCTATGGCACCATGGCTGCCAAATCAGCCATCAAGGACGTGGCACGAGTCGAACAGCTTCCATTGCCCGAAAGCAACCGTTTGGCAAAACTCATCCCCGGTCGCATGCCTGAAGTAAACGGAAAAGAGCTCAAGACCACACTCAAAAATTGCTATGAGCATGTTCCCGAGTTTGCACCTGAACTTTCATCTCCTAACCCTCTGATACGCGAGACCTTGACATACGCCAAGGCTCTCGAAGGTAATGTGCGCAATACCGGCGTTCACGCCTGTGGCGTAATCATCTGCCGTGATGACATTACCGACTGGGTGCCGGTATCAACCGCTACCGATAAACAAGAGGGAAAACTATTGGTCACCCAATACGAGGGTCGTGTAATCGAGGAGACCGGGCTCATAAAAATGGACTTTCTCGGACTCAAAACCCTGTCCATACTCAAGGAAGCAGTCTCTAACATCAAACTCACCCGAGGCATTGACCTCGACCTCGAAAAAATACCAATCGACGATCCCGCCACATATAAACTATACAGCGAAGGACGCACTATCGGCACATTCCAATTTGAGTCGGCCGGCATGCAGAAATACCTGCGCGAGCTACAACCATCGACATTTGAGGATCTCATCGCGATGAACGCCCTATACCGACCCGGGCCTATGGACTACATTCCCGACTTCATCAAACGCAAACATGGCATCGAGCCAATCGTATACGACATACCCGAGATGGAAGTATACCTTAAGGATACATACGGCGTCACCGTCTATCAGGAGCAAGTGATGTTATTGTCCCGTCTGTTGGCCAACTTCACACGCGGCGAGTGTGACACCCTACGTAAAGCCATGGGTAAAAAACTCATCGACAAGATGAACCACCTCAAAGGCAAATTCATGGCCGGTGGACAAGCCAACGGTCACAACCCCAAGACACTCGAAAAAATCTGGGCCGACTGGGAAAAATTTGCCTCATACGCCTTCAACAAGTCTCACGCCACTTGCTACTCATGGGTTGCCTTCCAGACCGCATATCTCAAGGCCAACTATCCATCGGAATACATGGCTGCCGTCCTATCACGCAACCTCAACGATATTGCCAAGCTCAGCGGATTTATGGACGAATGTAAGAGTATGAAAATCCGCGTCCTCGGACCTGATGTCAACGAGTCATTTGATAAATTTGGCGTCAACTCCAAGGGTGACATACGCTTCGGACTTTCAGCAATCAAAGGAGTGGGCGAAAACGCTGTGCGCGAAATCATCAAAGCCCGTGGAAATCAACCATTTAAAGACATCTATGACTTTGTAGAACGTATTCCGACCGGAGCCATGAACCGCCGCACACTCGAGAACCTGGCACATGCCGGTGCTCTCGACTGCTTTTCTGAAGTGCGCCGCGAAGACTACACCAACTGTCCCAAAGGCACCGAGACCCTTTCTGAATTACTCATACGCTATGGTGCACGCTATCAAGTTAACAAACAAGAACAATCGGCATCTCTATTCTCGTTTGACGACATGAACAGCGGATTTGATCTTAATGCCGCGGCTCGCCCGACCATCAAGCCCGCTCCTCAATGGCCCGATATGGTTAGGCTCGACAAAGAACGCGAGCTTGTCGGGATGTACCTCTCGGCCCATCCCCTCGACCCATTCTACATGGAACTGACCTATGGCACAAAATCATCAATCAAAGACCTTGTCGACATCACCCCGGCTGAAGACCTCGAGGTGACATTCGGAGGTATGGTAGTAAGCTACGAAACCCGACCAACGCGCAAAGGCGGACAATTCGGCATCCTCAAACTCGAGGACTACACCGGAACAACTGAACTGAGACTCTTTGGTCAACAGCTCATCGACTTTGGCGGATACGGCGTGCCCGGCACACCTATCCTCGTCAAATGCCGATACCGCCGTCGCTTCAATTCCTCTGAACTCAGCTTTGACGTGGTCAACATCCAGCTACTGGAGTCTGTCAAAGGCTCCCTTATCAAGGGCATCACCATATCAATTGATGACGCTCACGCCAACGAGGCTCTGTCAAAAATCATGGAAGACTATCTGACAACCAAAGGTCAACCCGGTTCTAATCTCGACTTCAAAATAACAGACCATGACATAAACCGCACCATTAAACTCTCATCATCACGGCGCATAAATATCTCTCGCTCCCTACTCGAGACACTCAAAGACCTCGAGATACAATTTGAAATCCAACATTAACTGATATAAACCTATATATACATATCAGCTAAGTCAGACTATCATAAATGAATTTCTATCAATTTTAACTCAACTTATAACATAAAAATACCATTATGGCATTAGAATTAACCGACTCAAACATCAAAGAAGTTATCGCTACCGGCCAACCAGTTGTTGTAGACTTCTGGGCCACCTGGTGTGGCCCCTGCCGCGCTATGTCACCCACCATCGACGCCCTCGCCCAAGAATATGACGGACGCGTAGTCATCGGCAAATACAACCTCGATGAAGAAAACGACTTTGCATCAGACAACAAAGTAATGTCACTCCCCACCATCCTCTTCTTCAAGAACGGCAAACGTACCGACCTGCGCCTCGCCGGCTCTCAGTCACGCGACAAAATCGTCGAAAAAATCGAAGCCCTCCTCGCCCTCTAACCATCCCCTCTCCCACATACATCCCCATCCGGCAGGCCTCTCAGGCCTGCCTTTTTTCGTGCCTATATATAGCCAACAGAAACTGACCAAAAAAGGGGGGGCTGACTAACTTCTAATGAATTAGTCAGCCCCCTTTAATATGAGCCGCGAGTGGGACTCGAACCCACGACCGTCTCGTTACGAATGAGATACTCTACCAACTGAGCTATTGCGGCTTAATTATTATGTTGGGAAACCTATGGAAGTCGTTGTTGGTGCAAAGGTAATAATTTTTTTTATTACATGGACTATATTGGCCTGTTCTTAACAATCTTGATTGTCCACCGGGACTAAATCATTACTCGATGGGGTGAATGTATAGCGAAGCTGGTGCCTTATAACCATCTCGAAAAGTATTCTGATGAGAGGATAGGTCGGCCTATTTTTCAGTTGGATAACTTCTGGGAACTGTATACAAAGTTTATCTTGGCTTTGGCTACCTCGAGATTAACCATGACTGGCTTGGCTACATAGGGCGTGATTGACGTGACGTAGGTCGTCTGGTCATAGTAGTTGTCCGACATCTCGAGAGAAACGAGCACAGGCGTTATGACAAAGGTCACATCCTCGTCTGTGATTTCTCCTTTTTCCTGGAGCTGCTGTATATACTTAAGCATTGAGCCAAAGTAATATTGTCCCGATGTCTCGTTATATGTAGCATAGAATGATGTGATTTCATCAGTAAGCTTGTTTTCGGCAAAGAATTTGTCGCGGTCTTTTTTCAGCACCATCAGCAAGAAAGGCGGTGGCGCAATGTTGTATTTATTTTCGATGACCTTGGCCGGGATAGTATATGTAAGGGTGTTGATGACACCGAGCCCCCCCTTAATCTTGGCATTGTATGTATCAAGGAGCTCACGGGCGGGGAATGTCATCTCTACATCAAGTCCTGCCGGTGCCATTACTATAGTCTGTCCTTTGGCTATACTATCCCTGATATCCTTGGATATAGACATATTGATGTTATTATTGGCAATAATCTCGGGAGTAACGGCAAAATATGAACTTGTCTTATAAATGGTGGTGTCGCGGTCGGTACCATCAATTGGTGTCACCGAGTGGTAGTCAAAGTCGATGGTAGTCTTGACCAGACGCGTTATACGGCCACTGCCATAGGAGTTCTTTAAGTATAGCCCCGGGAAAATCTTGGCAAATGACTCGGGCTCGGAATATGCGGCCGGGTCTTGGATATATTTGTCATAGAGCTCGCGACCGAGAGCAATGGGTAGGTCAACTTTGATTTCCCGGTATTTGAGTTTCAATAATGAGTCTGTCAGAGCTGCTTCCGAGGCTGTATAGACTTTAGATGCTATGGGTGTTACGTCATAATAGCCCGAGGGATCGAAGTCGGAATAGATGGGTGATGGCAATTGTTTGTTGAGACGATATACCTCGAGTCCCATGGGGGCAAGGGAGTCGCCAGTAAAGCCTCCTATCTCATATCTCATGACAAGCTTGACTGCATCGATGCGACCGGCATTGACTCCAACGGTGTCAAGAGCTATAGACGGCATGAATTGAGTCACAAAATCACTTGTGAGATTGCCGTAATCGGGAGCTTCGATACGACCGAGTATACCGGTGATTGTACGAGAAAGTACCGGTTGTCCACTTATCGAGTAGCCTGTAGTGGTAAACGTCGTATCTACAATAACCTGCACCTCGTCTTCGACCAACGATGAGCCTGTAGACATCTGGTCGTCACACGCCGTGACGTTAAGCCCCAGCAGCGCGACGAGTGCATATATTTTGAAAACTGATTTCATTGTCAAGTGTATATATGTTGTGGCGTGTTCTTATAGTACTGTATATCAATCAGAGTGAACGGTAAAAGTCGAGATATTTATTTACATAATCATCTTCACCGGGATAGGCCATAAATGGCTTACCTGTGTCTCGGGCCATTTTGATAAGCTCGGGGTCAACATCCGGCGAAGCCTGTATGAGAGCATCGGCATATTGTATAGCCAACTGATGAAGTTCCTTGTCTGTCGGGCGTTCTATTCCGGTGAGAGTCGGGATATCCTTGACATTGATATTGTCAAGCTTGAGTTTCTCGACAGTACGCTCACCAAGCGGTTCAACCATCGGGGTGTCAAACAACGAATACACGATTTTTACATCTTTAAGTGTGGGATCGTTGGCATATATCTTTTTGAGATATAACGGTGTCAGCGCTGACATCCAACCGGTGCAATGTATCACCGATGGAATCCAACGCAATTTTTTCACAGTCTCGATAACACCACGCGTGAAGAATATCAGTCGCTCGTCATTTTCGGCCGGATTGCCGACAATTTCAAGCTCCTTGGATGAATGACGCTCAAAGTAGTCGTCACTATCTATAAAGTACACCTGCATACGCGATGGCTGAAGCGTGGCGACCTTTATAATCAATGGATGATCACTGTCATCAATAGCGATATTTAGCCCCGAAAGCCTGATTACCTCGTGCAATTGGTTACGACGCTCGTTGATACAACCGTATTTAGGCATAAAGGTACGCACTTCGATACCATTTTCTTGTACGCCCTGAGGCAGGTCACGGTTGAGAGTCGACAGAGTGTCGGCCGGTAAATAAGGAGTGATTTCTTGGGAGATAAATAAGGCTCTTGTTATATCCATCGTGATGATATTATTTTTGACACATAAGATTGTGCAAAGTTACTACTTTTTATTGAGATAACACCCCTCTCTCACTGATATTCACTCATCAACACCATTTTTTTAGCTTTTTTTTAGAGAAATACAGATGACATAGACAAGTCTATTGTTTATTGACAACATGTTAAATTAAAGAAAAGGGCGGGATTGTTGTCAGTGTAACAGATATTTAGTACCTTTGCACGCGTGTAAACGTGCTATCGCCATTGGCGACTGCGCTTTATCATACTTATAATCAGACAACTAATCATTAAAAACTATAATTTTTGAATATGAGCTTAAACATCATTGTGCTCGCCAAGCAGGTACCCGACACCCGCAACGTGGGCAAAGATGCCATGAAAGCCGACGGCACCATCAACCGTGCCGCGCTTCCCGCCATCTTCAACCCCGAAGACCTCAACGCCCTCGAACAGGCCCTCAGACTTAAAGACGCCAACCCCGGCTCGACAGTCACCATACTCACCATGGGTTTGCCTCGCGCTGCAGAAGTTATCCGTGAGGCCATCTTCCGTGGTGCTGATACCGGCATCGTACTTACCGACCGTGTTCTCGGTGGTGCCGACACCCTGGCTACATCCTACTCTTTGGCCCAGGCCGTAAAAAAAATCGGCAACTATGATATCATCCTCGGTGGCCGTCAGGCTATTGATGGCGACACCGCCCAGGTAGGTCCTCAGATTGCCGAGAAACTCAACATCCCCCAAGTAACATACGCCGAAGAGATACTCGAGCTCAAAGATGGCCATGTCGTTGTAAAACGTCGCCTCGAGAACGGTGTCGAGACCGTCAAAGCTCCCCTACCCTGTGTGGTAACTGTCAACGGTTCGGCCGCTGAGTGCCGCCCACGTAATGCCAAACGCCTCATGAAGTTCAAACATGCTGTATCGCCCAGCGAAAAAGCCGCACTCTCTCCCGAGGCCCAGCAATACGTTGACAAACGTCCCTACCTCCAACTTAAAGAATGGGGGGCTGCCTTTGTCGAGGCTGATCCCGAGCAAATTGGCCTCGCCGGATCGCCCACCAAGGTTAAAAACGTCGAAAACGTCGTATTCACCGCCAAAGAAAACCTCTGTCTCGACGGCAAGAATGACGGCCAGATTGAAGACCTCATCAAAGAACTTATCACTAACCACACTATCGGCTAATCTCTAACCGACCTTCATACATAATATTATTATGGCAAATAACGAACAAAACAACCTGATAGTTTACTGTGAGTATGACGAAGGCCGCGTTGCCGACGTCAGCCTCGAACTTCTCACCAAAGGTCGTGTCCTGGCCAATAAACTCGGCGTCAAGCTCGAGGCAGTGGTCATCGGTGACAAACTCGATGGTATTGAGAAACAATTATACCCCTATGGCGCAGACACCGTATATAAAGTCGAAGACAAACGCCTATATCCCTACACCTCCAATCCCCATGCCGCTGTACTGATCAACCTGTTCAAGGAAATCAAGCCGCAGATATGCCTCATGGGAGCTACATGTATTGGACGAGACCTCGGTCCACGCGTATCTTCATGCCTGCACAGCGGTCTTACCGCCGACTGCACTGCTCTTGAAATCGGCAACCACACTGATGTCAAGACCGGCAAGGACTACACCGACCTGTTGTACCAGATACGTCCTGCTTTTGGCGGTAACATCGTCGCCACCATCGTCAACCCCGAATGTCGTCCCCAGATGGCAACCGTGCGCGAGGGTGTCATGAAAAAAGAAATATATGACGCCAACCATAAAGGACAGGCCATCAAACTTGACGCCAAAAAATATGTCGCCGATACCGACTTTGTAGTCGAAATTATCGACCGCCATATCGAGAAATCCAAGATTAACATCAAGAATTCGCCCATCATCGTTGCCGGTGGATATGGCGTAGGCTCTAAAGAAAACTTTGAGCTACTACACGAGCTTGCCCGCACCCTCAACGGCGAGGTAGGCGCCTCACGTGCCGCCGTCGATGCCGGATTTACCGAGCACGCCCGACAGATTGGCCAAACAGGTGTTACTGTACGTCCCAAATTATACATCGCCTGTGGTATCTCTGGTCAGATTCAGCACATAGCCGGCATGCAGGACAGCTCAATCATCATCTCCATCAACAACGACCCCAATGCCCCAATCAACAAGATTGCCGACTATGTAATCACCGGCGACATGGAGGAAGTCGTTCCCAAGCTTATCAAATATTATAAAAAGAATTCCAAGTAATCTTTAATCAGATTACTCATTATATATAAGTATATGGCTAATTTCTATACAGACAATCCTGATCTCAAGCACCATCTGACCCACCCGATGATGCGCAAAATTGTCGAACTCAAAGAACGTAACTATACCGATGCCGAGAAGTTTGACTATGCACCCGTCGACTTTGACGATGCAATGGATAACTATGACAAGGTACTGGATATTGTAGGTGATATATGCGCCAACACAATAGCACCCAACGCCGAGGGCGTCGATCATGAAGGCCCCTCTGTCGCCAACGGTCGCGTGACATACGCCTCAGGCACACAAGTCAACCTTGACGCCTGCCGTAAAGCCGGCCTCATGGGCATGTCCATGCCCCGTCGTCTTGGTGGTCTCAACTTCCCCATCACCCCATACATCATGGCCGCCGACATCGTCTCTCGCGCCGATACCGGTTTTGAAAACCTCTGGGGACTCCAAGACTGTGCCGAAACCCTCTATGAGTTTGGCTCTGAAGAACAGAAACAGAAATATATTCCTCGCGTGTGTGAAGGTGAGACCATGTCTATGGACCTCACCGAGCCCGATGCTGGCTCAGACCTCCAGGCTGTGATGCTCAAAGCCACCAAGAAAGAGGACGGCACATGGGTTCTCAACGGAGTTAAACGCTTCATCACCAACGGTGACAGCGACATTCACCTGGTATTGGCTCGCTCAGAGGAAGGCACTACCGACGGACGTGGCCTGTCAATGTTCATCTATGACAAGCGTAACGGTGGAGTCAATGTACGCCGAATCGAGAACAAGATGGGTATCAAAGGCTCACCCACATGTGAGCTCACATACAAGAACGCCCCCGCCGAGCTATGTGGCGACACCCGCATGGGCCTTATCAAATATGTGATGGCCCTGATGAACGGTGCTCGTCTTGGCATCGCTGCCCAATCGGTAGGCGTAAGCGAGATTGCCTATCGTGAAGCTCTCCAATATGCTCGTGAGCGCCGTCAGTTTGGCAAGGCCATCATCGAATTCCCCGCTGTGGCCGAAATGATTACCGTCATGAAGACCAAGCTTGATGCTTCCCGTACTCTCCTTTACGAGACAGCTCGCTATGTTGACTTATACAAAGCATACGAGGACATCGCCAAAGAACGCTCTCTGAGCGGTGACGAGCGCAAAGAGATGAAACTCTACAAGAAACTCGCCGATGCTCTCACCCCTCTCGCCAAAGGCCTCACCAGCGAATACTGCAACCAGAATGCTTATGACTGCATCCAGGTACACGGTGGATCGGGCTTCATGAAAGACTATGCCTGTGAGCGCATCTACCGCGATGCTCGCATTACCTCAATATATGAGGGCACAACCCAGCTCCAGGTTGTAGCAGCCATACGCCACGTCACCACCGGCACATACATGACCCTGATTAATGGTTATGTCGAGCAGACAGTCGAAGTTCGCCCCGAACTCGCCGATGTCAAATCCAATCTTGTCGCCATGACCGAACAGTATCAAAAAGCTGTCGAGACTGTCCTTGCCGTCAACGACCAGACTTATACCGACTTCATGGCACGTCGTCTCGTCGAGATGGCCGGCAACATCGTTATGGGCTACCTGCTCCTGCTTGACGCCCAGCGTAACGAGGCTTTCACTCGCTCAGCCCAAGTCTATAACAAGATGGGCCAAGCCGAGGTTGCCAAACATGCCGACTTCATCGCCAACTTCAATATTGATCAACTCGATTTATATAAACAAGCCTAAAAACTCAACCTCTGATTATGCTCAGCATCATGTCATCAATGTCTATGTCTATGTACATCATGTCTATGGATATGATGATGGTGATGCGTGGGTTGTCGGATCGGAGTTAAAATTAGAGCAATATATCTACAGATAACTAAATCCGGTCCGACACCAACCCGTCAGACCGGATTTTTTTAATAATAAATATTATTATGGACTATAAAAACTTAGGTTTTCAGACACGACAGATCCATGCCGGTCTCAATCACCAGGAGCCTACCGGCTCACGCGGCATAGCTATTTATCCCACCGCCGCTTACCGTTTTAAAGACTGTGAATATGCAGCCAATCTGTTTGAGCTAAGCGAGCCGGGCAACATATACACCCGCCTGCAGAATCCCACCAACACAGCCTATGAGGAGCGCGTGGCCGCTCTCTATGGCGGCATTGGCGCGCTGGCGCTTGCCTCGGGCATGTCGGCCATCATGGTAACTGTCCTCAACCTCACCTCCAAGGGTCAGAATATCGTGGCTTCGCCTCTGCTCTATGGTGGCACCTACAACCAATACCGCCACACTCTCGACCGTCTCGGCATCGAGGTCAGAATTGCCGCGAGCACCGACCCGGCCGACTTTGAAAAACTCATCGACAAAGACACTCGTCTGGTATTTGCCGAGAGCATGGGCAATCCTACCTGTCATGTCGTAGATATCGAGGCTTTGGCCGATGTTGCACACCGTCATGGCACACCACTGGTTATCGACAACACCTTCGGCGCCGGCGGCTACCTGTGCAACCCATTTGACTGGGGAGCCGACATCATTGTCGACTCGGCTACCAAATGGATTAACGGCCACGGCACAGCCATGGGTGGCATTATAGTTGACAGCGGCCGCTTTGATTGGAGCAACGGGCGCTATCCCGACATTGACGGTCCCGACGAGAGCTATCATGGGCTCAATATGTGGCAAACATTCGGCCCTGCCGCTTTCATCGCCAAGTGCCGCGTTGACGTCCTGCGTGACCTCGGTCCATGTCCCTCAGCTTTTGACAGCTACCTTATGCTCTTAGGCTTGGAAACGCTTTCATTGCGAGTCAGACATCAGGTAGAGTCAACACGCCGTTTTGCTCAATACCTGAGAGAGTCGCCATACGTCAAGACAGTCAGCTATGTGGGATTTGAAGACCATCCCTCTCACGCCCTGGCTCAGAAATACTTTAAGCATGGAGGTTCGGCGGTGCTCAATGTTGAACTTAACGGAGATGTAAATACCACCGCACATGTAGTTGAAGCTCTGCAATTATTTGCACACATGACTATGATAGGAGACTCAATATCAGTAGTGACACACCCCGCTTCAACAACCCACAAACAGCTCAGCGACAGCGATATGAAACAAGCCGGCGTTACACCCACCCTTCTGCGTATATCGCTCGGCCTCGAAGATGTCGAGGACATTATCGCCGACTTTGAACAAGCTGTAAAAACCCATGGTGTAAAAAAACAGTAAGCAACCATTTCTTTAACCTGATTACTCTTTTAGGATGTCACAACTAAAGGTTTATCATTACCCCCACCCATTTGAATTGGAGAGTGGACGCATACTCCCGTCACTCGACATCGCTTACCACACGTGGGGAACACTCACCTCCGGGCGGGACAACTGTGTATGGGTAGCCCATGCGCTGACGGCCAACAGCGATGTCAGCGACTGGTGGCCACATACCATTGAGGCGGGCCGCTTCCTCGACCCGGCCAAAGCGTTTGTGGTGTGTGCCAATATCCTCGGCTCTTGTTATGGCACCACCGGACCGATGTCTATAAATCCTGCTTCCGGAGAACCGTGGTATGACACCTTCCCGCGCTTGACGATGCGGGATGTTGTCCATGCCCACCGACTGTTGGCCGACCATCTCGGCATCGGCCGCATCTATGCTTTGGTAGGCAGTTCGGTTGGCGGTTTCCAAGCCTTGGAATGGGCCGTACAGGAGCCACATAGATTTGACCGCCTGGTTTTGGTCGCAACGGATGCCAAAGCCTCTCCCTGGGCGATAGCTGTCGATGAGACCCAACGCATGGCTATCAAGGCTGACAGCACTTGGGGCGAACACCATGCCGATGCCGCTGCCCGTGGACTCGCCGCCGCCCGTGCAATAGGTATGCTCACCTATCGCGGCCCCGAGGGATATAACATCTCACAGCAGGACCCGCATTGTGACAATGACACCATCCCTGCTGTCCACCGCGCCTGTACATACCAGCAACATCAGGGCGACAAACTGGTTAGACGCTTCGACGCCTACTCTTACGTGACCATTCTCGACACATTTGACACTCACGATGTTGGTCGCGGACGTGGCGGTCTCGACAACGCCCTTGCATGCTTGTCCATGCCCACGGTTGTCGTTGGTATCACTACCGATATTATTTTTACCGTCGCTGAGATGAAAGCTCTTACGGCTCGTATACCCGGCGCCATTTATCACCATATTGACTCGCCTCTGGGTCATGATGGCTTTCTGGTCGAGTATGACCAACTTAACTCTATACTTTACAATTTCTTATGGCAACAATAAATATTGGACTATTCGGATTAGGGACAGTTGGTTCCGGAATAGTAAAAATCATAGGCAAGGCACGTAACGCCCATGCCGAAATCAAGCGTATCTGTGTCAGGGACATTAACAAACCCCGATCGATCGACCTTGACCCGACACTACTCACATCAAATCCCGATGACATCTTCAACGACCCACGTATAAACCTTATCGTCGAGGTCATCAGCGATGCCGAGGCTTCGTATCGTATAGTAACCCGGGCGCTGAGAGCTGGCATACCCGTTGTTTCGGGCAGTAAGGCTATGATAGCACGCCATCTCCCCGAGTTGATAGACCTGCAACGGCGCTATGACACCGCCCTGCTGTATGACGCCTCGTCATGTGGCTCAATACCCGTTATCCGCAACCTCGAGGAATACTATGACAACGATCTGTTGCTCGAAGTCAAGGGTATTCTCAACGGCTCGTCCAACTATATTCTCTCACAGGTGTTTGACCATGACGAGAGCTATGACTCGGCTCTTAAACGCGCCCAGCAATTAGGATTTGCCGAAGCCGACCCATCGTTTGACATCGATGGATATGACTCGCTGTTCAAGCTCATCATCATCACCGTTCATGCACTCGGTGTATATGTCGCTCCGGAAGAAATATTCACCTACGGCATATCCCACATCAACGACTATGACATAAACTATGCACGCGAAAAACGCGTCAAAATCAAACTCGTGGCCCAGGTTGCCAAAATCGGGGACGACAAGTTCACAATGTTCGTTATGCCCGAATTTGTCACGCGCTCCAAATACATCTATAGCGTTGATGACGAGTACAACGGTGTTGTGATACGTGGCGAGTGCTATGACCGCCAGTTCATGTTCGGCAAGGGCGCCGGTTCTCTCCCCACAGCCTCATCGATACTCTCCGACGTCATGGCACGTCTCCACGGCTATCGCTATGAATACAAAAAAATGGGCTACCGTGGCCGTCCTGCCTACACCACCGACCTGCCACTCAAGGTATATGTAAGGTTTAAAGACACCGACATTCCATCGCTATTACCATTTGAAAGTATCAGCGAGCGATACTCATCAACCGGCGTAAACTATGTTGTAGGCCTTATTAAACTCGCCGACCTCATCGCCAACCGCCCGTTGCTCGACACCCCCGACGTCTTCATCGCCAACATTCCCACTTTCTTCACCGACCTCGACAAATAATTCACATCCACATATCAGCTTCTCGATTTCATAAGAGCTCCTCACGTTGTGAAAATCTAATTTGCGTAGTATCAGATATTTTTATACATTTGTGATTATGAAAATACAAGCGCTACATTTAGATAATTATCAGGGACTCAAAAACCTTGATGTAAGATTTACACCTCCAGAGTCTCCGAAGCCTCTCGCCATAACTGTAATAGCCGGTGTGAACGGCTCGGGCAAAACAACATTGCTTAATTTCCTTAAAACCATAGTGACCAAGCCTTTTTTAGGGCCGGCCAATGGATTTATTGATGTCGAGCGCAATGACGTAATTCAACGTTGTACATTTAGTGATCAAAAACTATTCCACAACGGTGGTGTTTGCAATGTTAATAAAGTTATTTATTTTACAGCCGAGCAATCGCCCGACAAGGTGGCCTTGGATTTATCGCAAGCTCTTTTGGCATACGTAGACAAGGTCGTTTATGATGACGGTCTTGCCGCCAATGATGCCTATAATAATATCAAACGAGTCTTTGATGAAATATTCGGTCAACTCGGAATGGCCGTTAAATTTCACCGCATTACCAGAGACAAGAAGGTGCTGTTTGAAAATAGCGATGGGAACACATTCGGGCCGGAATCACTATCATCGGGAGAACGTAAACTCATTGCCAAAGTGCTTCCGCTATTCCTTGAAAAAGTAAAGGGCGCCTTGGTGATGTTTGACGAGCCTGAAGACTCATTGCATCCGGCATGGCAAAGCCATTTCCTTGGGTTGATTCGCCGTGTAGTGGAACTCAATGAAGAAGATTGTCAAGTCATTATAGCTACACATAGCCCACAGATTATAGGGTCGGCCAAGAGCGAGGAATTGCGCGTACTTACAAGGGATTCCGAGGGCAACACTCATGCCGATTATGTCGAGGAAGGGCCCTACGGATGGACTGTTGCCGACGTGCTCGCTTCAATACAGCATGTCAAGGGACAACGTGACCCCGAGATATTAAAAAAACTGGAACATTTACGTGAACTGGTAAGGGATGGCCGACTTGAAGAAGCCCGGGAAGTGATGGAGCCGTTGGAGAATATTATCGGATTTTCTGATGCCGATTTGGTGATGATAAGAATGGATATAACGAGACAGGAGCGTAAAAATGCATAAAATATCAAAAGGAGAAGCACCTGATTTTTATATTGATTTCCTTAAAAAGCACCGACCGGACAGTTGGAATGATGTATCCCCGGTCAAACCCGACTTAACCCGACATTTATGGGTAATACAAGGCCGGATGTGTGCTTATACCGAACTGCGTCTTCCCAACCCGGACAAAAACAGTGTGCATATAGACCACTATGTAAAACAAAGTCTAAATCCAAACCTCATATTTAGTTATGACAATATATTTGTAGCATGGCGAAAAACAAACAAGAGAGCGGACCCTTACGGCGCATGCTATAAAGACAGCAATATGACCGAAGCCGATTACAACAAGAACACCGGTGATTACACACTATTATTAAAGCCCGACCGCGATAACCCTGAAGACTTTCTCGATATAGACCTCATGACCGGCGAATATATATCCCTGGATGAAGAAAAAGGAGACAAGAGTCGTGGTAGAGCAACAATAAGACTGTTCAACCTGAACGAAGACTCATTAGTGAGGCATCGCTACCAGGTAATGACAATGGTCGCACAGAACTATGCCCCGATGTATGCCAACGGCATTTTGTCCGAAGACGTGATACTGGAATCAGTCGGAGAATTCCCCACAGCAATCCGAAAAGTTCTTACAAACATATAAACTCATGTATAGTTTAACCTAATAATCACCCCATACTTTTTTATACTATGAGACATCTATTACTCGCCCTATCTGTCACGGCACTAATATTGGGACTACCTACCTTTATGCTCGCCACCATGCCGGTAGCGGCGCAGACAACAAGCAACCCCGTGCCGGATAAACAGACAGAACATTCTAACATATATGGACCCGTTGAGCTAAAACCTACATTTCCCGGTGGAGACGCGGCATTATATTCCTGGATAGCCCGGAATATTGTTTATCCACCTTCTGCTGCTGAAGAAAAAATAACCGGTAAAGTTACTCTCCAATTCATCGTAGAGAAAGACGGTAGTCTGAGTAACATCAAAGTTGTTCGCGGTGTACATCCCGCTCTTGATGCCGAGGCAATCCGCGTGGTAAAAAAAATGCCACGTTGGTCTCCCGGCAAAATGGAAGGACGTATCGTTCGTGCGACCTACATACTTCCAATAACCTTTAAACTATAAAAGCTCATATTTGACTCGGGGAAAACACCGGTGCACAACGATATATACGCCTATATGACTTATTCCTAACGCTTTACACCACACTTATCGTCATTCACGCGTGATATGACTATTATATTTGGCAGTATAAATAAAAAATTGTACCTTTGCGGTGCTTTTTAGCATCCCGTGTGATGGGAAATTAGGAAGCATCTAATTTTTAGTAACACAACATTTTACAATTTTTACAACACAATGAAAACTTTTCAACTCGTAGCCGAGCCCCGCGTTGACCTCGGTAAGAAAGCAACCAAAGCCCTGCGCGCCGAGGGTAAAATCCCCGTAGTACTTAATGGTGGCGCAATCGTTGAACTCCCCTTCAACGGTAAGCTCGAAGCCGGTCAAAAAGTTGTCGAGATTGGCAACAACAAAGGCCTCATCACCACCGACCTCGTAGTCACCCAGGATGCTGTTCGCAAACTCGTCTACACCCCCGATATCTATGCCGTAGAGCTTGAGTTCAACGGCCACAAGACAATGGCTGTTCTCAAAGACATCCAGTTTGACCCCGTCAAAGACACCATCCTTCACCTCGACTTCCTTGAAGTCAACGACACCAAGCCCGTTGTTATCGAAGTTCCCGTTAAACTTGAAGGCCACGCCGAAGGTGTTAAAGCCGGTGGTAAACTCTCCTTGTCTATGAAGAAACTTAAAGTGCGCGCCATATATACCAACGTTCCCGAGCGTCTCGTCATCAACGTTGACAACCTCGGCCTCGGCAA
Source organism: Muribaculaceae bacterium (assembly GCA_017621845.1). Taxonomy (GTDB): domain Bacteria; phylum Bacteroidota; class Bacteroidia; order Bacteroidales; family Muribaculaceae; genus CAG-873. The sequence continues at coordinate 53,297 of JAGASI010000020.1, read as the reverse complement.
AACAATGCAAGTCGCCGACATTCACTTTGAAGGCCTTGAACTCGTTAACGCCAAGAACGCTGTCGTATGTGCCGTTCAGCTCACACGTGCCGCCCGTGGTGCCGCTCAAGCTGCCGCTAAGTAATTGGAATTTAAGACAATTATTACATGAAATATCTTATAGTTGGGTTGGGTAACATAGGCGATGAATATCGTAATACCCGGCACAACATAGGTTTTAAAATATTGGATGCCTTGGCCGAGGCGTCCAATATTTCTTTTGAAACCGCCCGTTATGGCGACATCGCCCATACCCGACTTAAGAACAAACAACTTATCCTGCTCAAGCCCTCGACTTATATGAACCTCAGCGGCAATGCCGTGAGATACTGGAAAGAAAAAGAAGGCATCGAGTTGGAAAACATTCTTATTATCGTCGACGACATATCACTCCCTCTTGGCGCCATACGCATCAAACCCTCGGGTAGCGACGCCGGACATAACGGGCTCAAAAACATCGCCCAGATGCTCGGCACCCAAGCCTATGCCCGTCTGAAATTCGGCATCGGCAACGACTTCCCGCGTGGTTGTCAGATAGACTATGTCCTTGGCAACTTTCCTCCCGAACAACGTGAAGTATTGAAAGAGCGCATAGCTGTAGCCATTGATGCCATCAAAGAATTGGTCCTCGCCGGCATACAAAATGCCATGTGCAAATACAATAACAAATGAAGACCGAAGTAAGAATTGACAAGTGGATATGGGCCATGAGGATCTTCAAGACCCGCACACTCGCTACCGATGCCTGCAAGAAAGGCCGCGTGTCTATAGGTCGTGACCCGGAGGTCATAGCCAAGCCATCAAGAATGGTCAAAGTCGGTGACATAGTCAACGTGCGCAAACCGCCCATCACCTATACATTTAAAGTCAAAGCCCTCACCGAAAATCGTCTCGGCGCCAAGCTCGTCCCCGAATATCTCGAAAACCTCACACCCCAATCTCAATATGACATGCTCGATGTCATACGCATCTCGGGATTTGTCGACCGTCGCAAAGGACTGGGACGCCCTACCAAACGTGAAGGACGTGAATTATCAAAATTCACCCAAGAAGCCTTTGAAAACGACTTCTACCTCGATTGGGATGACGATGATGACAACCTTGACGATGATTGATACCATTATACCGGTACTTCACACCAATTGTTAACACAAAACAGCCTGTGACAAGTCGCTTTTAGAGGCTAAAATTGGGCAATTTGAGTTTTTTTTCTCATCTTTGCACACTGAAATGACATCGGTCGGTATATATGTCTAAAAACCTAAAATCACTCAGACATACTCCACGTCATTAAGGCCCGGCAGATATCATCGTAACGACTTTACAGTCTGACACATAACTCACCCCATAATGGAATTTACAGCCACAACCATAGCCCAGCTCATCAACGGAACCGTCGATGGAAATCCTCAAGCCACCGTCAGCACATTTGCCAAAATTGAGGAAGGGCATCCCGGAGCCATTTCATTTCTGGCCAACCCCAAGTACACCCATTACATCTATCAAACACACTCATCGGTAGTATTGGTCTCAAACGATTTTGTTGCCGAACATCCTATCAGCGCCACACTCATACGCGTTGCCAACCCATACGAAGCCGTGTCTGAATTGATGACCATCGCTCAGCGCATGATGGCACAGGCCCCCTCGGGTATAGAGCAACCCTGCTATGTCTCACCAACGGCGACCCTCGGCAAGGACGTGTACGTCGGGGCCTTTGCCTATATCGGCGATGGAGCCGTGCTCGAGGAAGGCGCCAAGATTTATCCCCACTGCTATGTAGGTCGAGGCGTCAAGATTGGTGCCGGCTCAATACTCTACTCGGGGGTCAAGGTTTATGATGGCTGTAAAATCGGCAACAGATGCATCCTGCACAGCGGTGCCGTCATTGGTGCCGATGGATTTGGATTTGCACCCACCGCCGACGGCTCTTATAACAAGATACCCCAGATGGGTATCGTCGAGATTGAAGACGACGTGGAGATTGGAGCCAACACCACCATTGACCGAGCCACAATGGGTGCCACACATATAGGCCACGGTACCAAGCTTGACAACCTCATCCAGATTGCACATAACGTCCAACTCGGTCACGACAACGTATTTGCCGCTCAGACAGGCGTCGCCGGATCCACCAAGATTGGCAGCAACTGTGTATTTGCAGGACAGGTCGGATTTGCAGGACATATCACCGTTGGCGACCGAGTTACAATCGGTGCACAGTCGGGCGTACCCAACAACGTCCCCGACGGCGTCACTCTCATGGGATATCCCGCAATCAAATCTTCAGACTTCCTCAGACAGACAGCCTGCATGCGTCGTCTGCGCTCACTGTTTGACGACGTTGACCAACTCAAAAAGGAAATCAAACACTAAACATAACCAATTCATTACCCTCGCTTAATAAAATAACATCTCATATAGACATGAAGCAACTTACACTCAAGGACTCATTTGAAGTCACCGGTAAAGGCCTGCATACAGGCATCGAAATCAAAGCCACATTTCTTCCGGCTCCCGACAACCATGGATACAAATTTAAACGCATCGATCTTGATGATGCCCCTGTTATCGATGCTGTAGCCGAGAATGTCATTGCCACCAACCGTGGTACAGTCATTGGTAACGGACCGGTAACCATCAGCACTATCGAACACGCCATGGCTGCACTTTACGCCGCCGGCATCGACAATGTCCTTATCGAGGTGAACGCTCCCGAGATGCCTATCCTCGAGGGTAGCGCCATGGTATATGCCCAAGAGATTGAACGCGTGGGACTTCAGGAACAGTCCGCCGAAAAAGAATACTTTGTCGTAAGACATAAAATCGAAGTTAAGGACGAGGAAACCGGCGCCCATATCGTTGTCCTTCCCGATGACGAGTTCACCCTCGATGTCAAAATCAACTACGACTCCCCCATCCTTGCCAACCAGTATGCCACACTCGACCATATCGCCGACTTTAAAGACGAGATTGCCTCAAGCCGCACATTTGTATTTGTCCGAGAAATCGAGCAACTACTTAAAGCCAATCTCATCAAGGGTGGTGACCTCAACAATGCCGTGGTCATATATGACTCTCCACTGAGCCAGGAACAACTCGACCATATCGCCGACCTCATGGGCGTGCCTCATAAACACGTCTCAGAATATGGCTTTATCAATGAGACCCCTCTTGTACATGACAATGAACCCGCACGTCACAAACTCCTTGACATCATCGGTGACATCGCCCTCATAGGCCGTCCCCTCAAAGGCCGTATCCTGGCCACACGCCCAGGTCACTCAATCAATTCCAAGCTGACCAAACTACTGCGTCGCGACGTAAAACGCATGGATGTCATCGCCCCCGTATACAATCCAAACATAGCCCCCATCTGGGACAATAATGACATTCGTCGTATGCTCCCCCACCGTTATCCTTTCCTGCTCATCGACAAGATTATCGACAAGAGCGAGAACTATATCGTGGGCGTGAAGAATGTCACCGCCAACGAGCCTTTCTTCCAGGGGCACTTCCCCCAAGAACCTGTCATGCCCGGCGTTCTCCAAGTCGAAGCAATGGCCCAGACCGGTGGCCTGCTGGTACTCTCTACTGTCGATGACCCCGAGCGTTACTCTACATACTTCATGAAGATTGACAATGTCAAATTCCGCCAGAAAGTAGTCCCCGGCGATACTATACTATTCCACGTGTCATTCATGACCGAACTGCGCCGCGGATGTGCCGTAATGAAAGGACGTGCTTTTGTTGGCGAGAAGCTCGTCACCGAGTGTGAGTTCATGGCCCAGATTGTCAAGAATAAATAACATCGCATCATTCTTTTTCACTTAAATATTCACTGCTCCACAACTTATCAGCAAACATTCAAAAGTATGAAACAACCATTAGCATACATTCACCCGGCCGCCAAGATTGCCCCGAGTGTTGTTATCGACCCTTTTGTCACCATCGACCAGAATGTCGAAATCGGCGAAGGGACACGCATAGGCAGCAACGTTACAATCCTTGAGGGAACCCGCATCGGCCGCAACGTTACTATCTTCCCCGGGGCCGTAATTGGTGCCATACCCCAAGACCTCAAATTCAAAGGCGAAGACACGACTGCCATCATCGGCGACAACACCACCATACGTGAATTTGTCACTGTCAACCGTGGCACTGCCGCCAAGGGCCGAACAGTTATTGGTAGCAACTGCCTGATTATGGCCTACTGCCACGTAGCCCATGACTGTATCGTCGGCAACAACGTAATCCTTGCCAATGCGACCCAACTCGCAGGAGAGGTTCAGGTCGATGACTGGGCCATCGTTGGTGGTGGCACACTCGTTCACCAGTTCTGTCACCTCGGCAGTCACATCATGGTACAAGGTGGTGCATTGATAAACAAAGACGTCCCCCCCTATGTCAAGGCCGCACGTGAGCCTATCTCATATACCGGCATCAACTCCATCGGCCTGCGCCGCCGCAACTTCCCCTCCGAGACCATACGCGACATCCAGGATATCTATAGATATCTATATCTATCGGGGTTGAACGTATCGGACGCCGTGGCACGTATCGAAGCCGAGCTCCCCGCCACTCCCGAGCGTGACGAGATCATCATGTTTGTGCGCAACTCCAAGCGAGGCATCATCAAAGGATATATCTAATTCTATCAGGGCCGGGGTCTCGTCGCTTGTCCACGCATGAGGGACAAGAGGAAAGTCCGGGCAACACAGAGCGCCATACTTGTTAACGGCAAGCTGTCCGTGAGGGCAGAGTAGCGTGACAGAAAACAACCGCCGGCTTCATCACGAGGTCGGTAAGGGTGAAAAGGTGAGGTAAGAGCTCACCGGGCGTTATGGCAACATAGCGCGCCGCACGTCTTATGGGTTGCAAGGTCAAGTATACCGGCATTTAAGGGTGGCTCGCCCATTGTCGGGGGGTAGACTGCTAAAGGACCGTGGTGACACGCGCCCGTAGATAAATGACGAGAAGTGACAGACAGGTCAGCTCACGCTCGAAACCGGCTTCACTACATAACCCGGCTTATACCCGGCCCTGCTTATATAACGACACCGCGAGTTCCCGCTCACGGTGTCGTCATTTTACAATCAACATATTTTCACTACCTTTGTTGTAATCACAAGCGCGTCCTCACATCTAACGGCGCCAAAGATATTTAACACTCCCTAAAAAAAATGACCACTACCTCCAATAACAAGAAACTCGGCGAATTGCTTGACTCGCTGAGAAACAGTGACAAGATAAGAGTATTGTTTGTATGCCTGGGCAATATATGCCGGTCACCGGCGGCCGACGGCATCATGCACGCCGTGGTTGAGCGACACGGAGCCGAGACGCGCTGGGAAATAGACTCAGCGGCTACCGGTGGCTGGCACGTGGGGGACCTCCCCGACGAGCGTATGCGCGCCCACGGCCGTCGCCGAGGCTATGACTTCCGCCACGTGTGCCGCCAGGTCAGGACAAGCGACTTTGACAACTACGACCTGATTATAGGCATGGACGACAACAACGTGAGCAACCTCCGCCGCATGGCCCCCACCCTCGAAGACACGGCCAAGGTTGTCCCCATGGCGACGTTCCTTGACTCACGCCACTACTACGCCGTCCCCGACCCCTACTACGAAGGCGCCGAAGGCTTTGAACTCGTCCTCGACCTCCTCGAGCAAGGCTGTGAAACCCTCTACAACCGCCTGAGCTAAACCGCTCACCACCGGCTACTAATGGGTAGCGCGTTTTTCTTATTATCGTCAGTCATATATGATATTAAGATTTTATTAAATTATAGCTGAGTTAATCGTTTTCATCTCCATTGATCACCAATTGCAGTATTTTGGTGCCATAATTGCGGGCCTTGACATCTCCGATGCCGGGAATTTTCTTAAGTTCACTCATCGTCAGTGGCATTCTATTGGAGATCTCAACAATCGAGCGGTTGGAGATGATGACATAGGCCGGCACAGACAACTGGGTCGCCAATTCACGGCGCCATGCCACCAGCCGCAGGTAAAGCGCGGGATTTACGACATCATCAGGCACCTTGTCGGTGGGTTTGCGACGAGACGAAGTATTGCCCTTGGATGACGCCTTCTTTTTGGCGGCCGCGGGATTGTCTATTGCCAATAAAGCACGCGCATACACCTCTTGGTATCTCCGGCTGTCAAAATCCTCTACAGCAAATGTCTTAAACAGATAGCGCTTGATATTAACATACTCCTTCACGGCGTCCAAGGCGTCGAGCAAGCGATGTGTAACGTCCTTGTTGTCTGTCTCTTCGGGTGTATCTCTGAGCAAGGCCACAAAGCTTTCGACTTTTTCGCCGAAATAGCCGCAGGCTCCCTTGATACGCTCGGCAAGAGAGTCGCTGACTCCTCCTTGGGAGTGATATAAGGCCGAAAAAGTCGTTGCAACCTTTTCCATATCGTCGGCCAGCAACTTGTCGGCTATCGCGTAACGTCCGGCCAGCCGAGGGAATGTCCGCGACATATATTCGTCGACAATCCTCCTCAACATATCAAATACCCGCCTCAGGTCCTCAAATCCTAACATCAGGTCCAACAAATGTAGCCCGTAGGCCCGTGTAAGCGCTGTCACGGTGTCCTCGGTTATGGTTGCAGCACGTTGGCCGTTGACATAATTCACCACATTGACATCGCTGATTATGGCCCGGGCTGTGAGCGGAGCATCCAGCACGAGGCCCTCGAGTGTGCGGCAACGGCTGAGCGCAACGTATGTTTGTCCGTGGGCAAATGATGACGAGGCGTTGATGATGGCCCGTTCAAAGGTCAGCCCCTGGCTCTTATGTATTGTGATAGCCCATGCCGTCCTCAGCGGATACTGGGCAAAAGTACCGATAACATTCTCGACTATATTTCCCGACTTGCGGTCGAGAGAATACTTGGTATTTTCCCACACCACCGGCTCTACCGTCAAGGTCTCGGTACCTCCGTCGGGCATGACCTCTATATTGTTATCATTAAGGCTCACTATACGTCCCAACATGCCGTTAAAGTAGCCTATAGTGCTATCGTTGCGCAGAAACATCACGCGCGCCCCCTCCTTGAGCGTCAAGTATTCATCAGCCGGGAAAGATGATTCGGGGAAGTCGCCCTTGACAATAGCATCATATGTCACCTCAGGTGTTATGAGAGCATCAAGGCGCTCACGGTTAATAGCACGCGCGCGGTCATTGTGGGTGGTGAGCCTCACATATCCCTCAGCGTCATCAGGCTCGAAGTCTGGAATATAGCGGCGGTTAAGCTCTACAAGCGTACCGGTGTCGGCTGTATTGGAGCGCACGCGGTTCAACAATTCCAGAAAATGACTGTCACGCTGGCGGTAGACATGGGTAAGTTCCACCATCTGATAGCCGGCCTCTTTCAAGGCCAATGACGAGAAGAAATATGGCGTGTCATAATGAGGCGACAACAATTTCCATTCGTCAGGTTTCACCACCGGCGCGAGCTGGCCGAGGTCTCCTATCAACAATAACTGCACTCCGCCAAAGGGCAAACGGGGATTGCGATGGCGACGCAACGACGCATCCACGGCATCCAACAAATCGGCACGCACCATCGAAATTTCGTCAATGACTATCATGTCGAGCGTGCGTATCAACCGACGCTTTTCTTTAGCAAATCGATCATATCGACGTCCTGACGATTGAATAACCGTACCGGGGACATATGGCGAGAACGGCAACTGAAAAAACGAGTGTATCGTCATTCCGCCGGCATTGATGGCCGCGATACCGGTAGGCGCCAACACAACCATGCGCTTGTTGGATGAAGCGCACAGCTGTTTGAGGAATGTCGTCTTACCCGTGCCGGCACGCCCCGTTAGAAATACATTGACTCCTGTATTTTCTATCAGCTGACGGGCCAGCTCGGTCTCTTTATTGGTCTCCCGGGTCATCAATTTTGTAGTTATAAACTGTTTTACTTGGCCGGAATAACAGGTCGTGCCGAGTCATCAGAGCACAGCACCATCAGCAGATTGCCGACAATAGCACTCTTGTCCGAGTCCTTGAGTTCAACCACATGGTCTTGTTCGAGACGACGCAGGGCCATATCTACCATTGACACAGCGCCCTCAACAATTTTCTCGCGGGCCGAGATAATAGCAGCGGCCTGCTGTCGGCGCAACATCACGGCGGCTATCTCGGGTGCGTAGGCCAAATAGTTGATACGGGCCTCCACGACAGTGATACCAGCGATGGCAAGACGGTCATTAATCTTTTGCTCGAGCATATCATTAATAGCATCACCACCCGAACGCAATGTCAACTCACTCTCTTTGTCCGAGTCGTATGCATAGCGACCTGCCACCTCTCGCAACGCGGCGTCGGCCTGAATCGACACAAAATTATTATAGGCCGCCGAATAATTACCCCCAAAACTATCAATATCAAATACCGCACGATATGTATCCTCGACTTTCCATACCAGCACCATGCCGATAAGGACAGGATTGCCCGTGCGGTCATTCACCTTGATAGGCTCGATGTCAAGATTGCGAACTCTCAGCGACACCTTACGTTTGGTGTACAGAGGTATGAACCAGAAGAAACCGGTGCGACGTATAGTACCTGTATACTTGCCGAAGAACAATGTCACCAACGACTCGTTAGGCTCAAGCATCGCAAAGCCCGGCATCATGAATACCGCCAAGAAGATAAACAAGCCTCCCAACGTAACATGGAACGCGTCATCATCTTCTACAAACATCATTGCCGCCAATCCTATAAACGCCAATATCAGCACTATACCTACAAATCCATTGAAACACATGCCCTTGAAGGCATATTCATGTTTATTTTTCTCAGTCTCAGTCATAATACTTACTGATTTTATAGTTACACATTGCAAAGATAATATAATTTCCAATAGCACACCAACATCAGCATCTCAATAAAACAAGCCCATATTTCAAAATCAGCATTGCATCCGCCACGACCCAGGCCACAGGTCATCGTGTAAAAGAGTCTTGTTAACCTCCCATGCTTACAATTGGTATTAGTTCAGGAGATACGCCAACCGCTACTGTAGGCCGACCTTGTATCTGTCAATATAAAATCGGTCAATACCCGGGTTTAGGGATATTGACCGATTGGTGATTTATCAAAAGTCGGTATCAACGGCCGGCGGCGTGGATCTTGTCGCGCAAGTTGTCGTTGAACTCGGTGGCAGCCAGTAGTTGCTCCATGGTCAGGTGCATACGATAGCGCCAGTAGTGACGCGGATTGGCGGGAACATTGATGACTTCCTCGTTGGGGTCACGACGACGCAACGCCCCGTCGGTCGAGAGGTAATCCTGCAAGGGGAGGATACACAGCATCGAGGGCGACTTGAGGTGCATGTCGACAATCTTATCACATATCCAAGGCTCGGCAAAGAAAGGAGCTGCACCACCCTCATGAAGAACATTGTTGTAATAGTGCTGAGCTTTATCGTGGTCCTGCTCCCACCACAGTCTTATACCGCCCATGTCGTGGGTCGAAGTGGTACATACCGAGTAGTAGGGATAATGCCATGTGTCACCAAACTCGACACGCGGGTCTTTAGGCATACGCTGTATCTCGAGAGAAAGAATCTCGAGAGCGCTCATCACAGCCGGCACACAGTCGGGTATCATACCAAGGTCCTCGGCACATGTCAACATATCGGTAGCCTGAATCAACGGTGGCAGCTTCCACATTGCCTTGCCATACCAGAAGTCATTGTGACGATGATAGAAGAAGTCATTGTACAGTCGGTCATAGCACCAGCGCTCATAGTCATTCAACGAACGATAGGTATAGGTAAACTGAGCCGAGATGCGCGGATGGTATTTACCTTTCTCGACAGAATCTTCAATAAAGAGGACCTGATCGATGAGTCCCAGGAGAGCACCACAGAGTTTGTCATTGTGAGCATCTTTCTCAAGAGTTGCAAAGTAATCGGCGACCTTGCGCTGGGTATTGAACTCATCTTTGAGACGATAGCGACCATAGCCGGCATCGACTAGGAATCGCTCGCGCGCCTCATCGACATACTCTCCAAAGAAGTCTCCCAAGAACCAGTCCATGATATAGGGAGTGGTCTGGAGGTCTACATCCAACCAGAAGTCATAGTTGTATCTCAACTCGTCGGGAGTGTAGGGAAGCGCGGGGTTGAATACGCCCAAGAGGCCATGAACGGCATCCATGGGGATTTGCCATATTCTGAAGAAGCCCAAGACGTGATCGATACGGTAGGCGTCAAAGTATTCCGACATCTTGGAGAAGCGTGCACGCCACCATTTGAAGCCGTCCTTGTTCATCTCTTCCCAGTTATAGGTCGGGAAGCCCCAGTTCTGACCCAGCACCGAGAAGTCATCGGGTGGTGCACCGGCCTGACAGTCCATGTTGAACAGGCGGGTATCGGTCCAGGCATCAACGCTCGTGCGCGAGATACCGATAGGGATATCACCCTTGATGGCAACTCCTACCGAATGGGCATAGTCTCGCACATGACGCATCTGACGGTCAAGGTGATATTGTACAAAGTAGACAAAGTTCATCTCATCGGGATGCTCGGCAGTGACCTTGGCGACTGTCTCGGGGGTGAAGTCCTTATACTCGCCCCAGAGATTAAAGTCGGGAGTACCGAACTTGTCACGTAGTACGCAGAACGCTGCATAATTGGGCAGCCATGACGCATTGGCTTTTATAAATGCCTTGAAAGGCGCTGAAGACAATGTCTTGGCACCATCTTGGGCAAAAATCTCATGCATATACTCGGTCTTGCCTTGGTTGACACGCTCATAGTCGACTTCCTTGAGAGCGTTCAGTTCCTTGGCGAGCGAGGCATAGTAGTTGCGACGGGCCTCATCCTTGAGTTCCCCTACAGCTTCGAGACGCACATACATGGGGTGGAGCGCAAATGTGGAGTTGGCATTATAAGGGTAAGAGTCGGTCCACGTGCCGGTCATTGTGGTATCGTTGATGGGTAGAATTTGTACAAAATTCTGACCGGTGAGAGCGGCCCAGTCGATGATTTTCTTGAGCGAGTAGAAATCACCAACGCCAAAATCATCCTCGGTTCTAACCGAGAATACCGGTATAGCGACACCGGTGCCACGCCAGGGAGTGAGAGGGTTGCGCAATCTCAGTCCGTCAACGACCGTTGCCCGGTCGGTAACGGGTATGACGTCAAGAACACGGTTATCGCCGAGCTCCCAAGCTACAACCTCACCTTTTTTATCCACGATGAGAAATTTGAATTCACATCCGGCACTGACATCCTTGGCCGGGAAATTAATTTCCCATACGGGGAAGGTGGCATCGCTCATCACAAGAGCCTTGGAGGGGTCCCAACCGCCCAAAATAGGTGAAGATCCACAGACAGCAACTTGTTGGTCGGCCTTGACCATAGGGGCGGTAACACGCAGTGTTACCTGACCTTCGGCAGGCTTGACTCCCTCGGCACGATTATCGCGCATACATATACAGTCGGTGATAGCCGATGAATAATATGGTTTATCCCAGGGCTGGTCTTGCCAACGGTCATAGATGGCGACAGGAGTTGATGATACCGGTCGTACAAACACATGGGGATGGCCCCACTCTTGTTTGACGGCTCCGTTTTCATGCTTGACGATATATCTGTACTGAAAATCACGACTGTTGGCCGGAATATCCAACTCAGCGCTCCAGTGGTCAACTCCATCAAGCTTCATAGCCACGGCGGCATCAAGATTTCCTGAGCCAAGACGTGCCGACTGTCCGGTAAGATACACACTCTCGCCCCAGTTTGTGCGGTAGTTTATGTTAAACGTTACTTTCATGTTATTAGCTCTTGAGACGTGTTATAATTAGAGGTTTAATAAGTAAGTATATTTAAATTGAGTGGTTAAAGTTACACATAATATATCTCATTACTTTGCCTTAAACATTTTTTAACTTAATAGCAATAATCGCCGGGGAACGTTTTTCTAATTTTGTAAAAAATATATTTTTCGCCCCATGGATACACCCTCACCTTCAATCATCGCTGATGATCTTAAAGCCGAGTGCCTCAAACAACGTTACACTCGCCAATTGGCCAAGCCTGAGGTTTTTCCCTCGGCCGACAACTGGAAATACATCATCGAGCACCGCATGACCGGCATAGGCAGTAGACTATACCGTAAATATCTGGTATCGCGCATGATCGAGGACAAAGACCGCTGTGACTACCATCAAGCGGCGCTCGATAACTTTATATCCTATATCAAGAGCGTGCCACGCGACTATGCCCTCAAGGTGGTATATGGAGATATCGAGTCCTGCCCCGAAGCTACTATTGATGTTATAGCCGAGGCCCAACTGTTTGATGCTCCGTCACTGCTTAAGATTCTTGGAGACGAGAATACTTATAATCTGCCATGGGTTACAGAATGTCTGACAGCTTTTCAACCCGAATACAACATCCGGGATCTTGCCGACATGAAAAATCTACTGGCAACTGTCCGTAATCCCGACCCGGTGGGGAAAATTGTCACCTCACGCACTCTCCTGGGCCAAACGACTCGTTATGTATGTCCCAACGGCCACAACAATGATGCTCATGATAATTATTGCCGGGTATGTGGTCTCAATATATATGGTCTTACCGAAGCCCAGGACAATATCATCGACGAGTATGAAACCCGGGTGAACACCCTCGAGAAAATGCTTAACAAGCGCCCATTGACCACAGACTGAACCAATCACCCGTTTAGGTGTTTTTAACATAGCAACCTATTACCCTTACAGCTATGTTTAAACACTACATCACATTGTCGGCAGTTATTGTTGCCACAAGCCTCTCATCCCCGGCCTCCGTGTCTTCTGACTCAACAACCCACTCACCGATAAATCATAATATCGACTTTACTGACACCGAGAAACTATCTCGTGACACATTGGACTCACTGGCCCATCTCACACCTGACGAGATAAAAACCGAGCGGCTCAAAAACCAACACCGCGTAGTATACTTCGGCGAAAATCCGGTAGCCTCTGTCGACTCACTGCGTCATCTCATAGAGATGTTCTATGTCGACCAATTCCGACACTTCCAGGACCCATTGGCGCCATACTTTCTCATGATGAGCCGTGACGCCAAACTGGCCTTGGGTATTGGCGGAGCTGTGAGAATGAGAGGATGGTTTGACTTTGACGGTGCAATGCCTGTCAATGGATTTGTTCCATTCATGATTCCCGTTCCTAAGGATCCGGCTCAAAAACGCCGGGTTGGAGGAACTCCCGGGGGAACAGCAATATTTTTACGCGTCATCGGTCGCAACAAGACTCTCGGTGACATCAGCGGATACATCCAGATTGACTTTTCAGGAGCCAATAACGTCACGCCCAAACTAAAGAAGGCCTATGCTACCATCTTTGACTGGACTATCGGCTATGCCTCGACTACTTTCTGCGACCCCCAGTCCGACGTCCCCACTATCGATGGTGCCGGTCAGAACGGGCGTCTCTCGGGCACTGCAATGCTTATACGCTATGCCCACACGTTTAAAGATCGCTGGCAATTGGCAGCCTCGGTCGAGTTGCCTCACACAATGGCCGACGGTGACAATGTCAACACCAAAGCAATCAACGACTGGATGCCCGACTATGCCGCTTTTGTCCAATATCAATGGGCTCATAACAGCCACGTGAGACTCTCAGGCATAATACGCACCTTGCCCTATCGCAACCTGATTGCTCAAAAAAACAAATCGGTAATCGGCTGGGGTACTCAACTGTCCACTGCTTTCACCCCGGCGAGAATGATTACCGTCTATGGCGCCGCCAACATCGGTCGCGGCTACTCGAGTTGTATGAATGACTTGTCGGTAGGCAACTATGACCTCGTAGGCGACCCCGGCAACCCCGGTGTACTATATGCCCCGATGGCCTATGGCCTCAACTGTGGTATCAAATACAACTTCACCAACAATATCTATTCATGCATCGCCCTGGGTCATTCTCGCTACCTGCCACGCAACGGCGTTTCTCCCACCGATTACAAATATGGCCAATATGCCGCCATCAACTTTTTCTGGGACATGACTACACGTCTCCAGGTCGGTGCCGAATACCTGATAGGTCGACGTGTCAACTTCAACCACGAGCACGGCTCAGCCAACCGCGTCGATGTCCTCTTCCAATTCTCGTTCTGATTTCCGGACAGAACACCGGTGTAATAATCATTGTTATAAAACATTTGTTTATGACAGCGGTCTTGTTCCGGAGCACCCGGTAGAACGGAAATTGGAACAACTCCAGAATTCCTTGCCTGCATTTACTCCCTTTCGTGCCATGCGTTTAAACATTATTGCTCCACACTTGGGACATTTTGGAGCGGAATTATCTTGTGACAACGATTTCAAAGTTGTAAGACGTTCTTGAGACATATTCTCGGTAAATCCCCCTGTCTGCTTAAACAACTCAAGTCGTTTGCTCAGTTGTTTGGTAAGCATCGCATTTATACGGCCACATATCAATAGCAACGCATTACATGATATAGACATATCGGCGGCATCAAACCAGAGCTGAAATTTATTGACCTGAGTAATCAGATGAGAAGTAACATCATGAACTATATCCGACCCGATTTCCGGCCGTTCAAGTCTTATACTTCTCACAGCCATGGCATTTTTATCATCGTTTTTCCACGCACACCGATTCATTGTAACCAAAACATTCATAAAGTCCGAGGCAAGTTCATTAACACTCCCCCGCGCGACATCGACAAGCCTCATCTCTGTCTCATTTGACGTCTGATGGCGAGATGACCCCTCGGCAATGTTAGCATAAACCGAACGTGCGGCCTGTACCATCTGGTCATACTGACGACCACACGGATCATTACTGTGATTAAAATACCGCGAACAGAACCGAGCCGTGCCTTGATAAAGCACACATGCCAACACCCATGAGTCAAGGTAAAAATATCCTGCTGTAGAACCAATGTTTACACCCATTGTTTTTTTAATTCAAGATTACTAATTACTTTATATCACTTTACCTGATTAATTATTACCGATTAAAACGATTTAATCGAGGCAATCGTTTTAATCGGCTTATTCACATAATACGACTTAATTGTATCAATCGACTCTATCGATTAAGTCGCATCACACTAAAGATTTCTCCAAAAATCATGCACCTAAGATAGCGAGAATTCATAATCTAACCGATTACCGCTGAATTTTTTTAAATCTTTCCCTTTTATCTTTCAATTTAATACTATATGCTGTAAGAGCAATAATAATACCTAAAAGCATAACAAAAGCAGTTCCTTTCAGGCCTGACCCAACAGTATACCAATAATCGTAATAACTTAACGCTTCTATCCAATTCATTGTAACAATAGATAATAGTAAACCGACAAAAAAGCTACCTCCAATAATATCATATCTGCGAGTCTTTGACTTTAGTAGCAGCCACATTGACATAATCGGAGACAAATAAAGTAAAAAAATTACTACCCATAACATATCATTATGTGGCTCTCCCAATACTAATACATAATAACCATTATATCCAGTACAACATTTTCCTTCATCTATCGTAAACAGCTGACCACAAGCCGTTAAACAAATAGCAATTGCCGAACATACGATAAGGGCAAGTATAAACGGATTTTTCAACGAAGGAGTATTATCTTTAGTCTTTTTACTATTCCCGGCTCTGTCTTGAATGACATCTGGACGCACACCCATTAGCGTATTATTAGATAACGTTGCTACCGGCAAAGCAACCAGCAACGCCCCGGCATCAAGGTAGCGGTCTTCTTTGTCGAGGGCGAGGGCTCGCTCGAGGGTGCGACGTAGGCCGGGAGAGACTCCGGCCGGAATAGCTCCGGCGACTTCTCCGGGCTTGAGGTCGAGGGATGAGGGGAGGCGCTGACCGGTCAGGCAGTAGAGCATGGTGGCACCGAGGGCATAGACGTCTGAGGCGGGGGAGAAAGTGGTGATGCCGCGGTATTGCTCCTTGGGGGCGTAGCCATCGCTGAACCCCGAGGAGTTGATGGTCGAGGTGGCGTTGCCCGCGGCGTCATAGTGCTTGGACAGACCGAAGTCGATAAGCACCGGGCGCTCGGGTGTGTCTACCGTACCGCCAACTATCATGATGTTGGCGGGCTTGATGTCGAGGTGGGTCACGCGGTGGCGGTGAAGGAACGCAACAGCGTCTATTATCGGACGCATCACCTCTAACATGCGCCCTTCATCCATCGGGCCGTTCTCCTTGATATACTTGTCAAGAGACACGCCTTCGAGATATTCCATGACGTAATAGGCCGTATTGTTGGTCTCAAAAACCTCGTTGACAGCAACGATATTGGGGTGTTTGTTGGCCAGGGAGTTGAGACGTCGCGCCTCGCCCATGAAGTCCTTGCGGGCTCGCTCTACCTGGTCTTTGGTGGGGTTGGAATAAGACATGGTCGATGTCCCGTCGAGACGCTCACACAACGACGCCGGGAAAAACTCCTTGATAGCGATTGGCACATCGACATTGATATTACCCACACGGGTCTTCAATTCGCCGTAATAAGTGATGCCAAAGCCACCCATGCCCAAGACACTTCTCACCGTGTACCGGTACACTCCCGAGTCAAGTACATAGCCGTAGGGCAGAGCGTTTTTCTTTTTATCGTCAG
The DNA here is from genome assembly GCA_017621845.1 of Muribaculaceae bacterium. GTDB lineage: Bacteria > Bacteroidota > Bacteroidia > Bacteroidales > Muribaculaceae > CAG-873. Next base: position 36,609 of record JAGASI010000020.1, on the reverse strand, counting down.
TCATAAACCTGATAGTATTTTTGAGTTGTATTTTTTGATTAGCTTATAGATACAAAGGTAATAATATTTGTTTTTAAATTGGGGGGAATTAATTACTTTTGTCATTCATTTTTACAACTATGGGATTACGGCAATTTGTATCAGCCTCTCTATAAAACAGCATGGAATTATCACAACAAGCGACCGCAAGAGCCCGCTCAATATACCGCGTGACAATCATCGGCAGTATCGGCAACCTCATACTCGTGATATTTAAGTTTATTGCCGGCATCGTCGGACGTAGCGATGCCATGATTGCCGATGCGGTTCACTCATTGTCTGACCTCGCCACTGACATCATCGTGATATTTTTTGTACACATCTCGTCCAAGCCTCAGGATAAAGATCATGACTTCGGCCACGGAAAATACGAGACATTGGCGACAGCTGTCATCGGCTTGATATTGTTTGCCGTGGGATTGGGCGTGCTTTGGAAAAGTGCGGCAGAAGTATGGCAATGGTATAATGGCGTCGAAATTGAGTCACCGGGACTATTGGCATTGATTGCGGCATTGGTTTCGATTGCCGTGAAAGAGATACTATACCGGTACACGGCGAGGCGCGGACGACAGCTTGACTCTCAGGCTGTGATTGCCAACGCATGGCATCACCGTAGCGACGCACTGTCGTCCATCGGCACCACAATAGGCATCGGTGGAGCCATTCTCTTAGGCTCCAAATGGAGCGTTCTCGACCCTCTCGCGGCTATCGTGGTAAGCATCTTTATCATGAGAACCGCCTACCGACTGATTAAACCCTGCATCGAAGAATTGACTGAGAAATCATTGCCCGAAAATGTCGAGAAAGAGATACAAGACGCACTCATTGAGGTCATGGCTGATTGCCATCCTCACAACATGCGCACCCGACGCATCGGCAACAAAAAAGCCGTTGACGTTCATGTCCACATGGACGGCGACCTCACCGTCAGACAATCCCACGAAGTCACAAAGATAATGGAAGAACGCATACGCGCTCTATTAGGACCCGACACCTTCATCTACATACATGTCGAACCTTCCAAACAACATATCACCACATGAATATTTCCACCACACGACATAGCATAATCAACCGTCTGACACCGGCTGTCGGCGAGCGGGAAGCCCGGGCTATGGCCGATGAAATTATTCTCGACGTCACCGGTCGCAATCGCCTGTCTATAGCACTAAATCCCGACACGCCTCTTGAGCCCGAGAGTCTCAGCCGTATTGACAGTATCTGTCAACGTGTTATTGCCGGTGAGCCGTTGCAGTATGTTCTGGGATATGCCTATTTTGCCGGTCTTAAAATCATGGTGACACCCGCGGTGCTTATTCCTCGTCCCGAGACAGCCCAGCTTGTTGACATGATTGTAGATAACTCTGATAACATCTCTGACCTCTCGGTACTCGACATCTGTACCGGAAGTGGATGTATCGCCCTGGCGCTTGCACGCCGCCTGAGATTTCCCCACATCACCGCAGTCGACATCTCTCCCGATGCACTCGCGGTCGCTCGTGACAATGCCGATGCTCTTAATCTTAATGCCACTATTGGCATACAACAGGCCGATGCTTTGAACATGCCTTCATCGCTGTCAGGTCCTTACGATATCATCGTGTCCAACCCGCCATATATTGCCCGATGTGAGCGCTCTGATATGGACCGACGTGTTCTTGAACATGAGCCTGCATTGGCTCTTTTTGTGCCCGACAGTGACCCTCTGGAGTTTTACCGCTCCATCGGAAAGTATGCCATGGAGGCTCTTGCACCGGGAGGAACATTATATTTTGAGATTAACCCACTGTTTGTCGAACAACTCAAGAAGATGCTCAGTACTCAAGGCTGGACAGATGTCGAGATTATACGCGACTTTACGGGACGTAACCGATTTGCACGATGTCAACGATGAAAACTACAAAACAACTCACGCCCGAGGTCGCTCTTGACCGCCTCCAATCCTTATGCGCCCGTGCCGAACACTCGACAGCCGAAGTCAGGGAGAAACTTCGGCGATGGGGCATATCCGGCCAAGACAGCGAGGATATCATCAACCGGCTTGTCAGCTCGCGCTATATCGATGACAGCCGATATGCCAAGGCAATGGTCAACGACAAAGTCAAATTTGCGCGCTGGGGACGGCGCAAAATCGAGCAAGCACTGTATACCCGAGGTATAAACTCCAGCATCATCCACCAAGCCCTCGACACTATTGACCCCGACCTATATGAGGCCAACCTACATGCCGTCCTCATCGCCAAGTCTCGTGCCCTACCCCAACCCTTGAGCTACGAAAACCGTGTCAAGTTATACCGTCACGCTCTATCCCGCGGTTACGAGCCCGATCTTATCTCCCGCGCCATAAAGTTATAAAATTACACCACTAAGAGCAACAATAGCCGGGGCATTGCCTCGGCTATTGCTACTCTTAGTGGTAAAAATATGATGGGCGGGTGGAGAGTATTCCGCACGTTCATGTTGTGAACTGATTTATCATTTATAGATAAGTCGGCTCAATTATTGAAGCATGAACATATTTAGGATAGGCGACATATCGGTGGTCTCGAGCAACCAGTTGTAGACAGGGCTTGCAAGACCAAGAAGGATAATACCGGCGACAGTAATAATCATACCGAGACGCTCTCCCGGGGTCGAGTTGAAGCGGTCAATCACGGCGGGTTTGTCCGAGATATACATCGCTTTTACAACCAGCAAGTAGTAGTAGAGCGAGATGATTGTATTAATCAAGGCAATCAACACGAGTACATATATAGCAATCGAACCTTGATTGATAGCGCTGGTAAATATAAAGAATTTAGAGAAGAAACCGGCAAACGGAGGAATACCGGCCAATGAGAACATTGCCAACATCATGGTGAAGGCGAGACGAGGATTGGACTTGGACAGCCCGCTGTACTCGTCCATTGACACACGTCCGGTAGCGTTCTCGATAGCACCGATGACTCCAAAGGCGGCAAGATTGGAGAAGATGTATACAAAGATATAGTACATCATAGCGGCGGCGCCCATGGTGTTACAAGCGATGATACCAAGCATGATATATCCGGCCTGAGACACTGATGAGAATGCCAGGAAGCGTTTCATATTGCGCTGACGGATGGCAAAGAGGTTACCGATAGTGATAGTCAGTATAATCAGTGCATAGAGCATCCATTCCCACACCTGGGAATATACACATCCAAAAGCCTGAACAAGGATGCAGAGTAATGCAAAAGCAGTGGCACCCTTGGAAATTACCGAGAGATACGAAGTCACCGATGTGGGAGCGCCTTGGTAAACATCGGCGGTCCACAAGTGGAAGGGCACAAGCGAGAGCTTAAATCCTACACCGGCAAGGACAAATGCCATTGCCAAGACCATCATGACAGACAATCCCTGACCGGCAAGTGACATATATATATCCTCGAAATAAAGTGAGCCGGTAAGGCCATAAATAAACGACAGTCCCATCATGAACACAGCCGACGAGAAGCAGGCTGTCAAGATATATTTGACAGCGGCCTCGTGACTTTCATAACGATTTTTGTCAAGAGCTACCATTGCGGCCAAGGGAAGCGAGGCTGATTCGAGTCCAATGACAAACAACAGGAAGTGACGTGCCGATATCATCAGATACATACCGAACAGTGTCACCAACAAGAGCATATAAAACTCACCTCGGCGCATTATCATCAACTCACCGTTGGCCCACTTGACTGACTGAATGAGGACTATAATGACTCCGATATTAAGAATGTTCTTAATTGCATCAATCACGGTCGAGGTCTCATACATGCCGTTGAATGCCGATGTAAATGACTCGCCGGTAAACATCCACACACAGCCGACAACAGTCAGCACTGTCATCAGAATAGCGGTGAGACCCGGAAGATACTTCTGTACCTTACGTGGCGCAAAGGCATCATAAAAGAAGACTATCAAGAATAGGATAAGTAGTCCTATTTCTTGCTTCATTGCTAAAAACTGAGAATAATCCATTGCTTATCTATAGTGTAAGGATTAATTCAGACCGATGACCTTAAAGATCTCGGGGCTGAATGTGAAGTTTATCAATTCGTTAAAGAAGTTGGGGAAGCAACCGATGGCAGCCACACAAATGATAAGTGTGACGGTCGAGGTGCGCTCCCACCAGGTAGCGTCTGTAAGCTCAAGGTGATGCTTGTCCTGAACAGGGCCAAACAGGAGCTTGCCAACGACGCGCAGGATATATACGGCTGTGATAACAATCGCGGCACAGGCGGCGATGGTAAACACACGGTGGAACATATCGGTATGTTGGAACGAGCCGACAAAGATTGTCATCTCAGCGACAAATCCACTGAGACCGGGAAGACCAAGCGATGCCATACCGGCTATCACATAACATACGGCAAGGAAAGGCATAATTTTCATCAAGCCACCCATGAGACGGATGTCACGTGTGTGGGTACGGCCATAAATCATACCGATGAGGGCAAAGAACAGAGCTGTCATCAGACCATGAGAAAGCATCTGCATGATAGCACCGGTCATCGCGGTGGTATTAAGCATCAATATGGCAAACAGCACCATACCACAGTGGGACACCGATGAATAGGCGTTGATATATTTAAGGTCGGTCTGAACACATGCCGAGAACGCGCCGTAGACTACCGAGATACCGGTGAGCACAAGGAAAATCCAGGCAAGCTCGTTGGCGGCATAAGGCATGAGGTAGATAGCGACACGGAAGCAACCATAACCGCCAAGTTTCATCAACACGCCGGCGTGGAGCATTGACACAGCGGTGGGGGCTGAAGCGTGACCGTCAGGTGACCATGTATGGAATGGGAACATGGCTCCAAGAACACCAAAGCCGACAAAGGTCATCGGGAACAAGAAAGATTGCCATCCATGAGGTATCGCATCATTCTTGACAATGTCAAGGATGTTCCAGGTAAGCTGACCTCCCTCGGGTGCCGAGTGGTAGTAAATACCTATAAGACCGAGCATCAGGAATGCCGAGCCGCCCATGAGCATCAGCGTCAACTTCATGGCCGAGTAGTTCTTGTTGCCCGAGCCCCAGACGCCAATCAACAGGTACATGGGGATAAGCGCTACCTCATAGAACATGAACATGGTGAACAAGTCTATCGAGATAAAGAAGCCAAACACGCCGGTTGACAGAAGTATCAGCCACAGGAAGAATGCCTTGGGGTCTGAAATCTGCCATGAGGCAAACGAGCCGGCAAATACTATGATTGATGACAATAGCAACATGGCTATCGAAATACCGTCAACACCGACAGCTAAATGGATATTAAGTGGTTCAAACCACATCCAAGAGTCGACATACAGCATGGGGTCAGTAGCACCACCGGCACGCTTGGCCAGGTAGTCGACAAGCAACCACACTGACAAACCGATAAGTGCCACAGAGCCGGCAACAGCCACAGCACGTATCTGCTTTATATTTTTACACAGGGCGAGGCCTCCCAACATCAGCAGGGGTATCACCACAAAGTATATCAAAGGATTTTCAAACATTGTTTATTACTATTAAAATACGTTGATATAGGTTTTACGCTTATGTGATTATCTAATTTAAGGTTTTATGAATCTGACAGTTGACAATCACATTACAGCCATCACGGTAATGACGCCGAGGATGATTGCGCCCAGGAGGTAAATCAAGACATAGCTCTGAATTTGGCCTGACTGAAGTGAACGTATAGCCCAGGATGTCTTGTTGGTCACAGTCGCAAACATATCCATGGTGCCGTCAATGATATGACGGTCAAACCAGGCTATGGGGCGGCATACACTGTTGAAGATGATTTTGTGAGTGATGAACATGTAAAGTTCGTCCCAATAGAAACGATGGTAACACCAGTCCCATAAAGCAGGCAACATATTTTTGACCTTGGTGGGAATACTGTTCTCACGACGATACATCACAGTAGCGAGGCCGATAGCCAATAGAGCAATCACAACGCTCGAGACTGCAATCACGGTGTCGAGATGTATCTCGTAAGGCATGCGATCCCAAGTCACAAAATGTCCGAAAGGAATAAAACCGGCGACACATGACACAGCGGCCAGGAATATCAAGGGAATACCCATGGTCATAGGAGGGTCATGAGGTGTGTGGTGTCCATAATCGGGATCTTTCCACCAGAAAATAAGGTAGTAAAGACGGAACATATAGAATGCTGTCATGGCGGCCACGATAGTCATCCAGATGCCCATGTAGGGACTCCAGGCGTATGCGGCTGACAGAATTTCATCTTTGGAGAAGAAACCCGAGAAGGGTGGTATGCCGGCAATAGCAAGACAGCCAATCAGGAAGGTGATATGGGTAATAGGCATGTACTTTCTGAGGCCACCCATGGCGGTGTAATCATTGGAGTGTACAGCATGTATAAGAGCACCGGCTCCGAGGAACAACAATGCCTTGAACATGGCATGGGTAAACAAGTGGAACATCGAAGCCATGTAACCGAGACCGTGGTGGCACACTTCGCTGTGACCCAACGAGGCAACACCGAGGCTCACCATCATGAACGCTATCTGGGAGATTGTCGAGAAAGCCAGCACACGTTTGATATCGACCTGGGTGCAGGCGACCATTGCGGCATAGAAAGCAGTGATGGCACCGACGACAGCAACAACCATCGTGGCCGAGCCCTCTACCATATAGATGGGGAACATACGGGCAACCAGGTACACACCGGCGACAACCATCGTGGCGGCATGGATAAGTGCCGATACAGGAGTGGGACCTTCCATAGCGTCAGGCAACCAGATGTGCAACGGCATCATTGCCGATTTACCCATACCTCCCATATAGATGAGTACAAGAGCCCATGTCAGGACTGAAGCGCCCATAAAGGTAGCGCCGCCGGTCGAGGCAAGTACTGCACCGGGATTATTGGTCAGAGTCTGGAAGTCAAAGGTGTCGGTATAGAACGAAAGTATCAGGATACCGATAAGGAAACCCAGGTCGGCAAAACGTGTGACAATGAAAGCTTTTTTGGATGCCGACACTGCCGAGTGACGCTGATAGTAGAAACCAATGAGCAGATATGATGATGCACCCACCAACTCCCAGAAGATATACATCTGGAATATATTGGTAGCTACAACCAGACCTAACATTGAGAAGCTGAATAACGACAAGAAAGCATAGTAACGCTGGAAGCCACGCTCTCCTTCCATATAACCACGGCTGTATAGGTGGACCATGAAAGAGATAGTGGTGATTACCACCAACATCATCGCCGAGATAGGATCAAGCAGGAAGCCAAGCTTGATTACCAGATGGTCGGTAAAGGCCAACCAGTCGACATTGAAAACGACATATTGAAGTCGTTCTACGCCTCCATCGACAGCTGTCTGAAAGAGTTCGTTGCCACTGAAAAAGTAGGTAAGCGCCACGGTATAAGACAGTATTGCTGTAATGCCCATGCCGGCTACACCTATAATACAAGCCATCTTATGGCTCATCTTGTATCCTCCAATGCCCAACAACAGGAAGTTGAACAAGGGGATGCACAGTATAAGTAAAGGAAGTGTAATCTCCATGACGCTTAAAATTTCATTTCGTTAAGATCGCGCACGTCAATATTTTTGACCGAGCGAAAGATGTTGATTAAGATTGCGATAGCCAGTGCAGTCTCGGCAGCAGCGATTGCAATAGCAAACAGGGTGAAGAACATACCCTCTAAAGCTCCGGGGAATAAGAATCGGTTAAACACGGCAAAGTTAATATCCACGGCATTGAGCATCAACTCGAGAGAGATTAACATTGCAATCATGTTGCGACGGGTGATAAAGCCATAAACGCCGGCACAAAACATCACCAGAGCGGGAAGTAGATAAAAGATTGCTTTAATTTCCATTTTCTGACTGAGTTTTAACGTTTACGGGCGATAGCAACGCCACCGATGATACATGCGAGCAACAGTACACTGATAGCCTCAAATGGCAACAGATACTGGCCCTTGTCGGTTCCCATAAGTACTTCACCAAGACGGTTCATGGTGAGTGCCGGCATATCGGGCTGGGTAGCGAACAACTCACAGCGTGTGAGAAGTGCCCAGGCACACACCGCCAACATAGCAGCGGCAGCGATAAATCCGATAATGGTCGACTTGGAGGTGAGTTTCTCTGAATTGTGGCCAGGGGCTGTCGTAAGCAATATTGCAAACACAAACAGCACCACAATACCACCTGCATATACTGCTATCTGCACGGCACCGAGAAATTCATAGTCGAGCATGAAGTATAGCCCGGCGGCGGCAAATAGTGTAAATAGCAGGTAGGTGGCAGCGCGCAGAATCTTGCGTGATGTCACAGCCAGTACCGAGAATACAATCATCGACAGGGCGATGATCACATACATAATGATACTTCCTACTGATTCCATATATTTGATTAGTTTTTATTATTCAATAGTTGGTGAGGATTAAAGGTTGGTTCCAGACATGGTCATCAAGCGTTGGCCTTGTCCTCCTTAGGTTCAACCGGCACGGTGGCATTTTTACCTGAGTCGGTGGCGGGAGCAGCTCCGGCAGCACCTTCCTTGGCGGCTTTGAGAGCGGCGGCCTTGGCCTTGGCAGCGGCAATCTTGGCTTGACGCTCAGCCTCGGCGGCAGCGATTTGCTCGGGAGTTGGTGCCGGCTCTTCTTTTTCGGGAAGATAGTTGAGTTGTTTGACAAGTTTGGAACGTGTAAACACGGCTTGTTCAAAATCGTTGTCAAACTCAATGGCCGAGGTGGGACATGACGTCACACACAACTGACAGAATGTACAGCTACCAAGGTCATAGAAATATTTGTCGAGTTTTTTCTTTTTGCCGGTCAACGTGTCTACCATCTTGGTTTCGATGGTTATGGTTCCGTTTGGACAATTGCGCTCACATGTACCACAGGCGATACATTTGTGATTACCCTCGGCATCATAGATAAATTTAAGCTGTGCTCTGAAGCGCTCGGGCCACTTGAATGTGTCGCGGTCTTCAGGGTAACGCTCTGTAATCTTAGGGGTAACAAATTCTTTACCGGTCACTGACATGCCTTTGAGAAGGCTTGCAATGCCTGTTCCTAATGATGTGAAGTATTCTTTTACACTACCCATTGATTGGTATTTATAATGATAATGGTTTTTAAATATTCTATACTAATATCAGTCACGCACCTGACCGCCGACAATATCGAGCAGTTCGGTAGTGATTGACTGTTGTCGTAATTTGTTATACTCAAGTTGAAGTTGCTCGAGGAGTTTTTTAGCGTTGTCATTGGCGCTCTGCATAGCCATGACGCGGGCAGCTTGCTCGGCGGCACGGTTTTCTGTAAAGATTTCTTGGCCGGTAGACATCAGAAACATCGGCAACACTGAGTTGAATATCGTTGTAGGATCGGGTTCAAAGATGTACGGACGGTCGGCACGACTATCACTGTTTGACTCAAACGAGCTGAATAGTATCGGCAATAATTGCTCGGTCACTAAACGCTGACGACTGACTGACTGATAATTCATATACATGGTGTCAACGCGGTCATAATCTCCATTGATAAATTTATTGATAAGTCGACGGAGGAATGTATTAACCTTGTCACCGTCAGACTTGGAATCGATGTCTTCGGGTGTTATCAATGTAGTTTGGGCATCGACCAGCATACGACAAGACTTGTACATCTTGCGACCGATAGCAATAATTTCTATAGCGACATCACCGGGCAACGTCTGACGTATATTTACTATATATCTGAGCAGTTGCTTAACGATATTGATGTTATAAGCGCCACAGAGGCCATCGTCACTACCCCACACGACAATCGCCATCTTATGAACAGGGCGAGCGGTCAACAACGGTGAGGAGAATTGGGCATCAGACCCCAGAAGATTGGCTATGATACCGTTAATCTGGGAGCGAAAGGGAACGAGACGTTTGAGGGCGTTCTCGGCCTTATGCATTTTGGCCGACGATATCATCTTCATGGCACCCGTAATCTTTTCAGACGAGGATACCGATCCGATACGGCCTTTTAGTTCTCTGAGTGTTGACATTGTGAGTTATTGTAAATGCTACTGTTTGACGCTAATATTCAGTATTAAAAATGGTGTTGGAGCCGGTTGATTGGCATCAATTGTCAAGAACCCGAGTCGAGTCATCCAACGAGGCAAAGCGAGCCGAGACATCAGCCGCACACTTGGCAAGGGCATCCGTGACTTCATCGGTAAGCTTGCCGGCCTTGATAGTCTCGAGCACCTCGGGATGCTGGGCGTGAACAAGCTGGATGAATTGTTTTTCAAACTCGGCGACTTGGTCGAGAGGAACGTTTTCGAGCAGACCGTTGACGCCACAGTATATGACAGCTACTTGGTCGGCAACTTCCCAGGGCTGATATTGAGGTTGGATTAGTAGACGTTCGTTCTTACGTCCCTTGTCAATAACACGAGCGGTCACCGGGTCGATATCACCGCCAAACTTGGTGAATGACTCCAACTCACGGAATTGAGCCTGGTCAATTTTCAGTGTACCGGCAACCTTTTTCATCGACTTAATCTGGGCATTACCACCTACACGCGATACCGAGATACCCACGTTGATAGCTGGACGGATACCACGGTTGAACAGTGCTGTCTCAAGGAATATCTGACCGTCGGTAATTGAGATAACGTTGGTAGGAATGTATGCAGATACGTCACCGGCTTGGGTCTCGATGATTGGGAGTGCTGTCAGTGAACCACCACCTTTAACGAGAGGTCTAAGCACCTCGGGGAGGTCGTTCATCTTTTCGGCTACTTTCTGGTTGTCAATAATTTTAGCTGCGCGCTCCAGCAGACGAGAGTGGAGATAAAAGATATCGCCCGGATATGCCTCACGACCGGAAGGACGTTTAAGAATCAGTGAAATCTCACGGTAGGCGACGGCTTGTTTGGAGAGGTCGTCATACACGATGAGTGCATCACGACCGGTATCACGTATAAACTCACCGATTGCCACACCGGCAAATGGGGCATAGTATCTCATAGCCGCCGAGTCTGAGGCTGTAGCTGCAACAACTACTGTATAGTCCAGAGCGCCGTTGCGACGTAATGTCTCGACCAAAGCGGCTACAGACGATGCTTTCTGTCCAATAGCCACATATATACAATAGACGGGCTTTCCGGCTTCATAGTTTTGGCGCTGGTTGATAATGGTGTCAACGGCTATTGCGGTCTTACCTATCTGACGGTCACCGATAATCAGCTCACGCTGTCCACGACCTATAGGCACCATGGCATCTACCGCCTTGATACCGGTCTGAAGCGGCTGGGTTACAGGTTGACGATAGATTACGCCCGGGGCTTTACGTTCAAGTGGCATTCTGAGCAAGTCACCCTGAATAGGGCCACGGCCATCAATAGGCTCGCCGAGAACATTAATGACACGCCCAAACAGACCGTTGCCAACAGGGATTGAAGCAATTTGACCGGTACGTTTTACAGTCATACCCTCGGTGACCTTGTCAATATCATTCATAAGAATGACACCTACATTGCTCTCCTCGAGGTTTAGCGCCACACCCTTGACACCGTTTTCAAAGGCAACAAGTTCGTTGGCGCACACGTTATCAAGGCCATAGACGTGGGCCACGCCATCACCGACGTTCAGGACTTTACCTACCTCTTCAAAGGCCACGTGTGAATTAACATTTTCAAGTTCCTCTTTGAGGACCTGAGATATCTCGCTTGGATTAATCATTATCTTGGATAGTGTTACTTTAGGAGGTTTAAACGCAGTTGTTCGAGTTCATTTCTGACTGAGGCATCGAGACGCTCTGAGTCGATGGTGACGACAAAACCACCAATAAGATCGGGTGTCACTTTAAAGGTGTATTGTACCTTGGCATCTCCCAGATGACGATATATCATGTCTTTGATACGGTCGGCATCGGCGGAGTTAAGTTCTGAGGCCGACTCTATGTTGACGTTATAGATATTGTTGGCTTTGCGATAGAGTTTGGCATAGTCAAGAGCTATGGCATGAATCTGATCGAGACGATGGTTTTTGACCAACAATTTATAGAAGTCGTTCAATGGGAGGTCCTTATCTTTATCGGCACCGGCGGCAGTGATTAGGAGCGCCACCTTTTTGGAATCTTCGACATAGGGATTGGCGATAACCTGAGCCATAGAAGGATTTTGATCAAACGAGCTGTCAAGATTATTCATCAAGTCATAGGCTCGCTTGGCATAGTCTTTCTCTAAGGCATACTTATAAAAAGCCTTGGCATAACGGCGTGGTAAGAGTCCTTGATCCATTGAAGCTGAAGATTTTTAATTATTTATTTTTTTTCTAAATCGTCAAGATAGGTATTGACCAACTTGGACTGAGCCTTAGGATCAGCCATCTGGTCCTTGACCACCTTTTGGGCAATATCAAGGGCAAATTGGCTAACTTGGTTGCGGAATTGGGTTTCAGCCTGTTTCTGTTGTTGTTGAATCGAAAGTTTGGCTGCTTCCATTACCTTCTGAGCCTCAACTTGGGCTGCTGAGCGAGCTTCCTCGATAATCTGAGTTTTCATTTTATCGGCATCACGTAACATGTCGGCTTGCCGGCGACGAGCTTCGTCAATATATTTGCCGGCTTCAGCGCGTGCACTGTCGAGTTGTTGCTTGGCGCTCTGGGCATATTCCACACCCTTGTCTATAAGATCGGCACGTTGGTCTACGGTCTTAAGTATTACCGGCCAAGCCCATTTCCACAGTATGAAGAAAAGCACGGCAAACCCGATAAACATCCATATAACCAAACCGGTATCAGGGGTGAAAAGATCCATTAGTGGTAATTTTAAAAGTATTTTATTGTTTCCCGTCAAGAAATAGCATTGATTGCGTCAATAAATTTCTTTAACATGACAGAAGATGCATGTGTATACCGGGGTAATAAATCTGAAAACAAAACGTCAGGTTTTTACCCGGGGACAATCAGCGGTAAGGATGTCCCCGGCTTAAACCTTATGATATTATACGAATAGGGCGAGTACACACACGATGACTGCGAACAGTGCCACGCCCTCGACGAGAGCCGCAATCACAATCATATTTGAACGTATGTCACCGGCTGACTCGGGTTGGCGCGCAATAGCCTCCATAGCGGCTGCACCAATTTTACCGATACCAATACCTGCGCCAATAGCGGCGATAGCTGCGCCGAGGCTGGCGCCCAGACCTACGAGGCCTTCTGCTGCTAAAATTCCTAACATAGTGAGTATAATTTATGAGTTTTGATAATTTATTTTCTTATATTTGATTTGTTCTTAATTCTATATTTACTGAGTCACGGGAGCGGGAGCTTTCGGACCGTTGGCTGTAGCGTTCATGAGTTTGGCGCTGTCATCAACAGCTATCTTACTGCCGTGTTCTTTATCATTGGCATGATCTTCATGAGGCCTTTCTTGTGCCAACGAGATGAAGATTGTCGAGAGCATTGTGAACACATATGCCTGGATAAAACTTACCAGCACATCGATAAGTAACATGAACACTGAGAATAGTACCGATACCACGGTGGTTGCACCTCCGGCAACCGGGTTGACAGCTGCAAAGATAAAAATCAGCAATGTCAGCACCAACACAATCATGTGCCCACCCATCATGTTGGCAAACAAACGCACTGTCAAGGCGGCAGGTTTGGTGAACATACCGAAAATCTCTATCAACGGCATGATGGGGATGGGGAATTTGAGCCACAGTGGCACATCGGGCCAGAAGATTTCTTTCCAGTAATGCTTGTTGCCCCAGATATTGGTCACCAAAAATGTTATAATCGCCAACACAAGAGTCACCGCAATATTGCCTGTAAGGTTGGCTCCGCCGGGGAATATCACTATCAGGCCGGTAAGGTTCATCACAAAGATGAAGAAAAATACTGTCAACAGATATGGGGCAAACTTGGAAGCCTTGTCCTTGAGCGTTGACTTTACTACCGAGTCATAGATAAACACCACGAGAGCCTCTACAGCACCAAGTCCATGACGTGGTGCCTTGTAGGGATGACGCTTATGCCAAGACTTAAGCCAAAGCATCAGGCCCAATACAATGATGATACAGATAATGATAGCCGCGACATTTTTGGTGATGGAAATATCAAATGGCTTGATTTCCTTGCCATTGACAATCTCGACGACTTTACCCTTATATTCACTGTCCTTGCCTGCTATTTTATAGTAAGCATTGCCATCCTTGTAAACAACACCCTCGGCAAGCTTGGCCGACGAGAACACATGCCAGCCATCAGTACCCTTGACAATAACAGGAAGCGGGATACGCACATGATGGTTGAACGGGACTTCCCAGCCATATCCATCCCCGAGATGTTCAAAGATGATTTCCTTGGGATTTAGGGCTTCTTCCCCGCCATGCTTGTCCTCGGTGGCATAGGTGGACTGACTGACCGCCAATGCCATCAGCATAACAATCAATATGTTGAGTAGTCGCTTCATAGACTTTATAATTCAGTATAGTTTAAAAACAACGAGGTCTGACAGAGAACATGATTGAAACTGCAAATCAAGGTGTTTAATCAACTCGCAATTAATATATACATACCGAGATGACATTATTGTCAACATCAACGATTCCTCCACGCACGTCAAATTGACCTTGGGTCCCGTTATCATCTTTATAACTTATGATGCCGGCATTGAGAGTCGAGATGAGCGAGGCATGATTTTTCAGGACAGTAAATAGTCCTTGTGTACCGGGAAGGGTAACACTGTTGACTTGTCCTTCATACACGATCTTGGATGTCGATATGATTTTAAGTGTCATCTGAGCCTGATTCTGAAAACTTGTCGTTATTTGTTATATATCTGTAGTATAACTTGTGTCACCTGAGACATGACATCAAGCAATGTTGTTTAGAGGCCTGTTATTTAACTTCAGCCAGGAGTTTCTTACCTTTCTCGATTGCTTCGTCTATAGTACCAACGTTAAGGAAGGCCTGCTCGGGATATTGGTCCATCTCACCAGAGAGTATCATCTTGAAGCCACGAATAGTCTCGGACAGAGGAACGAGCACACCGGGGAGACCTGTAAACTGCTCGGCAACGTGGAAGGGCTGGGACAGGAAACGTTGGGCGCGACGAGCACGGGCAACTACGAGCTTATCCTCGTCAGACAACTCATCAACACCAAGGATGGCGATAATATCCTGAAGCTCATTATATTTCTGCAACAACTGCTTGACAGCCTGAGCTGTCTCGTAATGCTCTGAGCCGATGATGTTGGGGTCAAGAATACGTGAAGTAGACTCGAGAGGGTCAACAGCCGGATAAATACCCAGCTCGGCAATCTTACGCGAGAGCACCGTAGTAGCATCGAGGAAGGAGAATGTAGTAGCCGGAGCAGGGTCAGTCAAGTCATCAGCAGGCACGTAGATAGCCTGTACTGAGGTTATTGAACCGTTCTTGGTAGAGGTGATACGTTCTTGGAGGGCTCCCATTTCAGAAGCAAGTGTAGGCTGATAACCTACAGCCGAAGGCATACGTCCCAAAAGTGCTGATACCTCAGAACCGGCCTGAGTGAAACGGAAGATGTTGTCGATGAACAACAACACGTCTTTACCACCGGCTCCTTGGTCACGGAATTGTTCGGCTACGGTAAGACCTGAAAGAGCTACACGCAAACGTGCGCCCGGTGGCTCGTTCATCTGGCCGAACACGAGGGTTGCCTGGGAGTCCTTGAGGTGCTCTACATCAACATCTTCAAGATTCCACTGGCCTTTTTCCATGCCTTCCTGGAATTTCTCGCCATACTTCATGACACCACTCTCAATCATCTCGCGCAACAAGTCGTTACCTTCACGGGTACGTTCTCCAACGCCGGTGAATACCGAGAATCCGTCATGTCCTTTAGCAATATTGTTAATCAACTCCATGATGAGCACGGTCTTGCCGACGCCGGCGCCACCGAACAGACCGATTTTACCACCTTTGGAATACGGCTCGAGCAAGTCGATAACCTTGATACCGGTGGTAAGGATTTCGGTTGAAATAGTGAGGTCTTCAAACTCAGGTGCCGGCTGATGAATGGCACGCAGGTTCTCGCGGTCGAGAGCCGGAAGGTTATCTATGGCGTCTCCTATAACATTAAGAAGACGGCCTTTAATCTGGTCGCCGGTAGGAACGGCTATAGAACGCTCGAGGTTGACTACTTGCATACCGCGGCACAGGCCGTCGGTACTTTCCATAGCCACACATCTCACGGTATCTTCACCGATATGCTGTTCGACCTCGAGGATGAGTGATGTTCCGTCACCACGATCTACTTTGAGTGCATTGTAGATAGGGGGTACGACACTGTCGTTGTCAAATGTCACGTCGACAACGGGGCCGATAACCTGGGATATTTTTCCAATTTGCTGGCTCATTTCAAGGAGTGTTCTTTGATGGGGTATGTGATTTAATTTTTCTCTATTGGTATTTACAACCTTTAGTGACAAAGGTTCGTCGGACTTAACAATTATTATCTGTCTTTATGGTTGGTAATAATTTTTTGTTAACCGACGACTTAGATTTGCCAGCCAAAGATGATGATGCACACCATCAGGGCAAGGTTGAACAAGTTGATGGGGAGGAGATATTTCCACTCGAGTTTGAGCAAGTGGTCGATGCGCAATCGGGGGAATGTCCATTTAAACCATATGATTATAAATGACAATGCGATAGCTTTGCCGACAAACCACACTACAGAGGGAATGTAGTCCATTATATTGTTAAAAGCGTCCCATCCGGGTATATGCAGGGGCATCCAGCCTCCAAAGAAGAGCAAAGCTGCAACGCCCGAGATGATAAACAAGTTTAGATACTCGGCAAGGTAGAAGAAGCCAAAGTGAATTCCGGAATACTCGGTGTGGTAACCGGCTGTTAATTCGCTCTCAGCCTCAGGCAGGTCAAACGGGCCACGATTGGTCTCGGCGGTACCGGCTATCATATAGATGATGAAGGCAATGATTGACGAGACATGGCCCGAGAATATAAACCACAGACGGTCCTGCGCTTCAACGATACCGGTAACTGACATGGTACCGGCAAGACACACCATAGTGACTACTGACAGTCCGATAGAGAGCTCATAGCTGACCATCTGGGCGCCTGAACGCAGTGCTCCGATAAGGGTAAATTTGTTATTTGAAGACCATCCGGCCAACAAGATGCCAAGTACTCCAATTGACGACACGGCCAATAGGAAGAAGATACCTATATTAAAATCGATAATCTGTAAGCCGTTGCCCCAAGGGAGTACCGCAAATGCCAACATTGACGCGATAATCACGAGATAGGGAGCGAGTGCAAACAGAAATTTGTCTATATTTTTAAGTTCGATAAGTTCCTTGATAAGGATTTTGAACATATCGGCGAAACTTTGTAACAGACCCCAGGGACCAACCCGGTTGGGACCGAGACGACACTGGAAAAAGGCACACACCTTACGTTCAAAGTAGATATAGAACAACGCTAACAGCGCGTACAGCAACAGTAGTCCCACACCTACAGCCACACACTCGATGGTGACGGCAAGCCATGGGGCACAACCCAGTGTTGATACCAGGAAATTATGTATCCAGTTAGTGATGACTGCGAAATCTTGCATATTGTATTGGTTTACTATATTACGATATTATGAGAGGTTAGCGGTCCATATCAGGAACGATGTAATCAAGCGAGCCACCGATTGTGATAAGGTCGGCAATTTTTTCGCCACGTGTGATGTGGTCAACAACAGCGGCAAGGTTAAGACAGGGAGGGACGAGTTTGAGACGGTAGGGCTTGGTAGTCCCGTCACTCTCAACATAAACGCCAAATACTCCGCGACAACCCTCGTACATGTCAAACCATGCGCCCTTGGGCAATTTGAGCATCTTAGGAACCTTGACGCAATATTCGCCCTCGGGAATATTATCGACAAGCTGCTCGAGGATATGGGCACTCTCTTCCATCTCTTGAAGACGCACTTTGAAGCGTGCCATAGAGTCACCTTCCTCGGCCACAACCTGCCTGAAGTCAAGCTGAGAATATATGCTGTATGGTTTTTCCTTACGCATATCGCAAGCCCATCCACTGGCGCGACCCGAGGGTCCTGTGATACCATAGGAGATTGCATCCTGACGCGACAATACGCCAACACCTTCCATACGGTTACGGGCAATCACGTTGCCGGTAAATATCTTGTTGTATTCTTTGATGTTCTTGGGGAGGATTTCGAGCAATGCCTTGACGTCTGCGACAAAATCGGGTGCTATGTCTTGCATAACGCCACCGATGCAGTCATAGTTGAATGTCATGCGGGCTCCACATGTTTTTTCCATGATGTCGAGAATCTGCTCTCTCACTCTCAGTGTATAGAACAGCATAGTGGTAGCACCGAGGTCCATACAATATGTACCGATGAACAAGCAGTGAGACGCAATACGCGAGAGTTCATCCATCATCACTCGGATTACTTGGGCTCGATCAGAGATTGTGATACCGGCGGCCTTCTCAATTGTTGCACACAGACCGTGGTGGTAGTTGTGAGCCGAGAAGTAGTCCATACGGTCCATGAAGGGCAATGTCTGGGGATAGGTGAGTGACTCACACAGTTTTTCAATACCGCGGTGGATATATCCCATATAGACGTCAATCTTTTTGATGGTCTCGCCGTCAACGGCTGTACGGAAACGTAATACGCCGTGAGTGGCAGGGTGCTGAGGTCCTATATTGACAACAAAGTCATCGGGCATAAATACCGGTACAGACTTGCGTTCTACCGATCCATCGGCCTGACGCACATAGGTGTAGGTGTCGTCGGTCTGACGCTCGTTCTCTATAGAGACGGCATTGCGCGGGTCGTTTTCATCATAATCTTTGCGCAGAGGGAACCCTTTCCAGTCGATATTAAGGAACAGACGACGCATGTCGGGATTTCCGACAAAGATGATGCCAAAGAAGTCATAAACCTCACGTTCATAAATTCCGGCTATAGCCCACAAGTCGGCGACCGACGTAATATAGGGGTTAACGCGGTCGGTAGTCGATACCTTGGCCGCAACCATCTTGTTATCAACGGTTGACATCATATAATAGATACAACCCAATGATGTAACCCAGTCCATACCAACGATGGTCACAAGATAATCCATGTGGAGTTGGTCACGGAGATAGGTGGCCAAATCGTGCCAATGGGCGTCATCGATGGTCACTGTCAAGGTGTTATCGACAGTTTCAAAAGTTGCCTGGGGAAACAGTTTGGCAATTTGCTCTTGCATAGCTGTTATTGTGTATGTAATAAATGCTTTTAAATGCTTGATTGGATAAATACGAGACTCGGGACCTCGTTCTTAATATTAGATTGCAAGACCTTATCGTCTTGGTCCTATGGGCCTCGGCGAGATATGCTTATCTACACCGACGAGAATGAACTTTTTAAGATTGTTTTTCCTGTACAAGGTTGAGATACTCCTGACGTTTCTGTTGACGGTTTACGCCACCAAAGAATCGCTCGACCTTAATCTTACGCGAAAGTTGCATAATGCCATAAATCATGGCCTCGGGGCGTGGAGGGCATCCGGGAACAAATACATCGACAGGTACAATATCTTCTATACCTTTGGCCACGTGATAACTTTTGCGGAAAGGACCTCCCGAGATAGCACAGCTACCACAAGCTATTACATACTTGGGCTCGGCCAACTGGTCATACAGACGACGGAACACCGGCACCATGCGATTGACTATAGTACCGGCAACCATCATAAAGTCGGCCTGACGTGGCGAGGCTCGTGCTACTTCCCAGCCAAAACGCGCCATATCAAAACGCGCTGCTCCGAGTGACACAAATTCTATGCCACAGCAACTGGTAGCGAAAGTGAGCGGCCAGATTGAGTTGGAACGCCCCCAGTTGATAAGTTTGTCAAAGGTGCCTACAATAACGTTGGTGCCATTTTCTCGCAGTTCATTGACAAGCCCTTCGATATACTCGTTGTCTTTCCACGCCTCGTAGGGCATGCTCTTGGTTGTTACTTCCATTCCAAAGCTCCTTTCCGCCAAGCATAAACGAGGCCCAGCACTAAGATTGAAAAGAATACTGCAATACTGATAAGACCGTCAACACCCAGTTCTCTCATTCTAACAGCCCAAGGGAAAAGGAAGACGGTCTCTACATCAAACATCAAGAAAAGAATCGCAAACAGGTAATATCCTACATGAAATTGAGTCATCGACTCTCCTCGGGTGGGAATACCACACTCGTATGGTTCACCCTTCTGTGGATTGAACGACCGTGGCGATATCAAGCCGGCAATCCACATTGCCAGCGCCACCAGGGCAAAACCGGTCAACGCCGCTGTCACTGCCAGTAGCGCTGTGTTTGAAATTCCAAAAATGGTTAATGGTGTCATATATATTTTACTGATTTATACACAGTTATTTTAAACACATGTATTGTATGACCATACATCTGGCCACAACACAGCCACAAAGGTAGTGATTTTTCACCATATAACTCTAATTTTAATTCAACTTTTGGTAACATTTTTTAGCCTATTTACCCTATTTACCCTTTGTTCCCTATTAGAGCACATACGTTTTAAACTCTACCTCACTTTCAAACACTCGGACAAGGATGGCTGACATTATGATGGTGGACGCCGATACCAAAGAGAGCGTAGTCGTAGAGGACCGGGTCAGCAGAATTATATCGACGTAGCTTGTCGGTAAGTTCCAGAACCGCCTTACGGTCGTTGGAACGGCGATTAAGCAGGCCTAATTCGCGCGAGACATTGCCCACATGAACATCCAATGGTATATACAACCGGGAAGGCTTGATAACATCCCACACGCCGAGATCCACGATACCATCATCTCGCACAAGCCATCTTAGGGCCATATTAAGGCGCTTGAGAGCCGTCGTGCCAAGATTCAATGGCAAACACCGATTATCTTCACAATCATTGGCTTCATATAGGATACCATTTAAGGCTTGTGCCAACATCCACGCCGGTTGATCAGCCTCTCCTACACCCCGGGCCAACGCCATATCGGCCAACGTGCCATAACGCTCATAGACCAAACGCAACCCTCGCAAGTAGTGCTTAAGATTGGCGGCAAAAATTGTGCGATGGATATTACAGTCAGGCAAATCTTCATATCCTTTATCCATTACATAATTATATGGTTGCCAATCCATCAATGAAAACATTTTTCTACAATTACCAACAATCATCTTGCGATTTCCCCAGGCAATAGAAGAGCTTAGCAACGCCGCGATTTCTATATCCCGGAGGTTGTCAAATTGGCGAGGGAACTGCACCGGATCGTCTTTAATAAACTCTACCGAGTTGATACGTTGTGCCTCTTGATCAAGCAATAATTTTATGTCATCCATCGATATATACCATATTATATAACAAATAAAAAAAAAGCATCAAAAACCGAGATAGCTTTTGATGCCTGTAATTTAGGGTGAACAGTGGGGGTCGAACCCACGACCTTCGGAACCACAATCCGACGCTCTAACCAACTGAGCTATGCTCACCATTTCTAATTCCGGTGCAAAGGTAAGCACTTTTTTTTAATCACCAAAACTTTACATCATTTTTTTCTAAAAGCATTTATAATTAGTGCTCAGACATAAATCTCATCATTATCTTAGTATTCTAATTATAAAGACCTTGTACTCATAACTCATATCTCGGGCCCTGCTCGGCTTATGCAATAAACGCCATTCCGAGACCAATCAGCTTTTCTGATATTGGGAAGGAGACTGCCCGGTAAGGTGCTTGAAGTACTTTCCAAATGAGCTTTGGTTGGCAAAGTTCAACGCATACGCCACCTGTTGGATGTTTTTGCCTGAAAAACGCAGGAGATTTTTTGCCTCCAATATTACAAACTCATTAATCCACTCGACTGCCGAGCGTCCGGTAGCTTCTTTAACCAGAACGGCAAGATACTTGGATGATATACATAATTTCTCGGCATAAAAATCCAATGACCGGTGAGTGGCATAATTGGCATGAGCAAGTCTCAGAAAGTCATGAACATACAACGAGCGTCGATTAAGCGTAGGCGTCGAGTCTTTAACCTCGTCAATACGCATAAAGCTAAAATCGAGCAAATTATACAGAGCAGTGGCTATCAATGCCCTCGCAATATTACGTTTAAACACTGTTCCGGTGTCATTACACGCATGAAGTGAAAGTAAATTTATATGACTTTCAAATATTTCGACTTCTTCAGACGTGAGTTTCAATACCGGTGAGCGATGTTCAATCATCGGTCTCACATTAATTGCATTGAGGTCTATATTGACATCGCTCAGAAAGTCGAGGTCGACAAACAGACACCTCACATCTATGTCTGAATAATCAATATTAGACAAGGCAAATAACATGCTCGGGCTCACAACACATATCATGCCGGCATCGACGTGATAGGGCACGAGATTAATCTCTATATCCAACGAGCCTCTCATGCACATGAATATCGCCATTCCGCGCAATCTCATTGGATAAGCCAGAGGCGGGATGGGGTCTCCATTAAGCGAGCGCATGCGCCAACATATATATTTATCAGACATCTGGGCAAACTCTGACGAGTAGTTTACCACGTTGGACATCTCATTAATGGTAAGGATACGCTCGTTGGGGAGCGATGCAGGCTGGAGAATAGTATCAGACATTCTTTCAATAAGTAGTGATTATAAAGTTTTGGTCAAAATTTCCCCACATCACAGGGTGTTGCTTTCCCGAGGAAATACGGCGGACGTTATTGCTTACATAGTCAAAAATTTCCTTGGCCGACACACGACGGTCTTTATTGGCATCAGCCTTTCCGCTGAGTCCGCTAATCAGATACTTGGTAAACACCGAATTTCCAAGATTGGGATATTCAAGGGAACTCTCATTGGCACGGGATGACATGAACAAGACAACATTGGGATCGCCGGACCGGTGTTTCTGCTTCCCTCGTGACGTCATCTTGGATGACCCCGAGTTACACGAGTCTACAATAATCATCTTACGTTTTGCCGGGGATTTTTTCATCAGTTTGGCTATCTCTGAATATTTCAACAGCCCCACCCCATTGTTAAATCCGCTGTCATAGGCAACCACGCCTCCGCTATTACCATGGCCCGAGAAGTACAGTATCACTGCATCATCCTTACCGGCTTTGGAAAACTCACGGGATATTACCTTGACTAAATTGGAACGCGTGGCATAACGGCCGGTGATAGTCGTGACATGGGTCTTGGGAAAACCTTTAATAAGGCGTGCAAAGTCGGTGGCATCCTTCTCACTCACCATTAACGACGGTGCTGACTTGTAACGATTGATTCCAACTGCAATAACATATGTGTCAGCAAAGCAATCCAAACATAACAGCGATGCCAGCAAAATGGCCAAAGCGATAAGAAAACGTTTCATCTTACAAATCGAGATTTACAATAAGGGCATTTGCCCGAATTCAACAATGCTTGTACCGGGCGATTCATGCCAAGAAAATTTTTGCATCCCGGACATACATAGTCAATCTGAAATTGCTTGTTGGTCTCAAATGTATCTTCGACCATCGTGTCATTAGACGAGAATGAGGTGAGCGTCAACACCAGAGTCAACACCACACACACCAGAGACAGCACCATCTTGAAAGCAAGCGCCGTATTATCATCCACATGAGCCACATCGATAATTATGCCTACAAACATTATCAGAGGCATACCTATCTGCATCGGCAACGCGCGCCGTCCTTGTTGTCTGGCACGTTGCTTGCTTATGTTTTTGGTGTTTTCTTCATACTCGTCAAATACTCTTTCAAGATGACCTATCGAGAGCGTCTTGACCGGAGGTTGATTGCTTTCCTGAGGATGGCCTACAAGTTTTACACTGCCTCCACCGTTATGCTGAGTCACAAAACCCAGTAATTGCCCTACCGAGGTTGCAAAATTACCAAGCGAGACCGGCGTATCGAGTCTGACCCGGGTCTGATATATCTGCTGACCATTAACAACGGTACCGCGTGAAGAATCAAGGTCCTCGAGCTCATACTCATCCTGAGTGACTCTTGTAATCTTACAGTGACGGCGCGAGACAGTCATGTCAGCAATTTGCAACGGCTGACTGCCTTGGCGTCCGACTATTATAGACTGTCCTATGCTTAAAAGTACTGCCATAGTTCCTATCTGACAAAACGGCCCTTGCAATAAGGACATTGACCTATATTCAGAAGTGATTTTACCGGTCGCCCCATGCCGAGAAAATTCTTGCATGAGGGACACACATAATCAATCTGGAATTGTTTATTTATCTCAAATTGTTCTTCAACCATCTCGACACCGGCTGTCACATTGCGAGCCGAAAGCTTTATGCCAAGGTATACACATCCTATCATCAAACTCCCTTTAAACAAGCCCGATGCGACCTGAGGCTCAAAGTTGATGAACATACTGCCACACGCCACCACCGGCATGAGTATCTGCATCGGCAACATTCGCTTGATATTCTGGGTTCCACGACGCTTAGAGAGCTCCTTAATCTGTTCTTCATAATTGTCATAAACCGACTCGAGTTGCCCTATATGTATTGTTTCCTGAGGCTTACCTCCGGGAGTAGCTGCACTTTGAGACTTGTTAGCAACTTGAATTCCCAAGAGTTGCCCCACTGTTGTCTGGTAATTTCCAAGCATCAGTGGTGTTGACAACTTGACCCGTGTCTTGACCACCGGTAATCCGTCGGCAATAGTACCGCGACTAGATCCGATATCCTCGATAACATAATCCTCAGCGCCCACACGAGTTAATGTACAATGACGGCGAGAGACGGTCATATCATTAATACCCACCGCCTGTTGCCCTTCACGACCAACAAGTATTCTTTGTCCTATATTCAGATTAATAGACATGTGTCACATATATATTTATACAAGCGCTTAGCTTTCACTCATTTTCTTTAGTCACCGTCGGTACCTGTCCCAACGATTTGGCCATTGGCCTCGGTGTCGAGGGCATCGCTCGTGACGGGGCCTTGGCCGTCGGTGCAAGAAACAACGCTTTGAGTTTTTTAAGTGCTTCTTTAGATACTTCGAGACGTGCTATATGCGTCGACTTGAGATCTGACAGTATAAGACGTTGTTTTAGCACATTAATCTGAAATATATAGTCTGAATTGACAATATACTTTTTACCGATGCGCACAAATACACTACAACGTTCAAGCAGAACTTGACCAATCAGGTCTTCAAGTTTGACAAGCGAGGTCAACAATGTGGCATGGGCCCCATTGGCAAATATCACATTAGTATAATTAGCGTCTGATTCAAAGTACATTACACGGTCAAGCTGAATACGTGTAAGCTCATCTCGGGTATTAAACAACAGCGTATTTTCCATTTTGAGAAACTTGGTTTATTACTTGCGCCATGGACTTGCATTTGGCATATTTGGAAAAAACTTCGGCAAATATACAAATTAATCTTGGCATTTGTGCTATATTTGCACCTCCAAACACATATTTTAATGAAAGAATTCTTTAAGATATTGAGGCGTTTTGTTCCGCCCTATAAAAAATATCTGATACTCAACATCATATTCAACATTTTAGCGGCATTTCTGACACTATTTTCGTTTGCTCTGATAGTACCGATATTGGAGATGCTGTTTCAGGTATCTGAGGCGACCTATACCTATATGTCACTTGATGACGGTTCATTCAAGGATGTGATAGTCAACAACTTTTACTATTACACCCAGACATCCATCCAAGAACTCGGAGCCTCGACTACTCTGGCTCTGTTAGGTGTCGCATTAGTCGTGATGACAGCCCTGAAGACCGGCTCGGCATATTTGGCTTCTTACTTTATCATACCTCTGCGGTCGGGTATCGTGCGAGACATCCGCAACTATGTCTACGACAAGATTACACGCCTCCCCATAGGATTTTTTACCGGCGAGCGCAAAGGCGACGTCATGGCCCGTATGAGTGGCGACGTAGCTGAGATTGAAAACTCAGTGATGTCATCTCTTGACATGATGTTCAAAAACCCGGTAATGATTATCGTGTGCCTTGGCATGATGATTGCCGTATCGTGGCAACTCACCCTCTTTGTCCTGATTCTCCTGCCCATGGCAGGATTGGTCATGGGACGCGTTGGCAAACGTCTTAAACGCTCGTCTCTTGCCCTACAAAATCAGTGGGGAACTCTTATGTCCAATATCGAGGAGACTCTCGGAGGCCTGCGTATCATCAAGGCATTTAACGCCGAGGGCAAGGTCAGACGCCGATTTCACGGCGAGAACGAGGAATTTTACCGATTGTCAAACAAAGTGGCAAGACGCCAATCCCTCGCCCACCCGATGAGCGAATTTCTTGGCACCGCTGCCATTGCCATCGTTTTATGGTTTGGCGGCACACTAATTCTCTCGGGCTCAAGCTCGATGAACGCTGCCGCTTTCATTTACTACATGGTTATCTTCTACAGCCTTATCAATCCCGCCAAGGATTTATCCAAGGCTGCCTACGCCGTACAGAAAGGCCTTGCTTCTATGGAGCGTGTTGATCGCATCCTTGGAACCGACAATCCCATCAAAGACCCCAAAGACCCCAAGGAGCTCAACCCCGAGGGCGGCCCTATATCTTATAAAAATGTCAGCTTCAGCTATGGTGACCACAAAGTCATCGATGACGTCAGCCTCGACATCCCTGCAGGAGCCACTGTCGCACTGGTAGGACAATCCGGCTCAGGAAAATCAACATTGGCCGATCTACTGCCTCGCTTTTATGACGTGGACTGTGGCTCAATTACTGTTGACAACAAAGACATACGGGAGGTCAAGGTTCATGACCTCCGAGCTATAATGGGCAACGTTAACCAGGAGGCAATACTATTCAATGACACCTTCTATAACAACATAACCTTTGGTGTAAAACACGCTACCCGCGAGCAAGTTGAACAAGCGGCCCGCATTGCCAACGCCCACGGCTTTATCATGGAGTCTGAAAATGGCTACGATACGGTCATTGGCGACCGCGGATGCCGCCTCTCCGGTGGTCAGCGCCAACGACTTTCTATCGCACGCGCCATCCTCAAAAACCCTCCCATTCTCATTCTGGACGAAGCCACATCAGCACTCGACAGCGAGAGCGAGAAACTTGTACAGCAAGCCCTTGACCGTCTCATGGAAAACCGCACAACTCTTGTCATCGCACACCGCCTATCTACCATACGCAACGCATCGATGATATGTGTCATGCACGAGGGACGCATCGTTGAACGAGGAACCCACGACGAATTGATAGCCCTTGACGGATTCTATAAACGGCTCGTAGACATGCAATCCTTCTAACTCCTCTATTACATTCCCGACAATATTCTCGACAACCTCCTCGATATATTTTCAACAATATCCACCATAAAAAATTAAAAACAATGAGAACCGACGATGAAATGCCAGGTGTAACCCTACTCGGAGCCGCCGGAGTCAAATATCCCACCGACTACGACCCCAATATACTCGAGACCTTCAAGAATAAACACCTTGACAACGAGTATGTCGTGACTTTCAACTGCCCCGAGTTCACATCTCTGTGCCCCAAAACGGGACAACCCGACTTTGGCCGCATCATGATTAATTACATCCCTCGTGAAGACATGGTGGAAAGCAAAAGTCTTAAACTATACCTCTTCAGTTTCCGCAACCACGGTGACTTCCACGAAGACTGCGTAAATATTATCATGAAAGACCTCGTCAAACTCATGAATCCACGTTACCTTGAAGTCTCAGGCATGTTCACCCCACGTGGCGGCATCTCAATATATCCATTTGCCAACTATGGTGACGATGAACACCGGGACATGGTCAAGGCACGGCGTCTTGCCGCCATGCGTCTTCAATAGTACAATCTATAAATTAGCTGCTTATGAATAAAGACACACTTTTGGTACTGTCGGGTGGTATGGACTCGACGACTATGTTATATGAATACCGTGATTGCATCGCAATGGCTGTCAGCTTCAACTATGGCTCCAACCACAACGAACGCGAGCTGGAATGTGCCGCCTACAACTGCCAACTCTTAGGCATACCTCACAAAGTTATCAATCTGGCATTTATAGGTGAGAACTTCAAAAGTTCACTATTATCAGGTGCCGACGCCATCCCCGAGGGTGACTATGCCATCGATAACATACGCTCGACAGTCGTCCCGTTCCGCAACGGCATCATGCTTGCCATAGCCGCCGGTCTCGCCGAGTCAGGCTCTCTCAAGGCCATAATGATGGCCAACCACTCGGGAGACCATGCCATATACCCCGATTGCCGGCCTGAATTTGCCGATGCCATGGCCACAGCAATTGCCGCCGGCACCTTTGAGCATATCAAGCTATTGACTCCTTACACCAATATCTCAAAGACCGATATCGCCCGTCGTGGAGCTGCCAATGGCCTGGACTTCTCCCATACCTACTCCTGCTATCGAGGTGGCATGGTGCACTGTGGTCGTTGTGCAACTTGTCTCGAACGCCGTCAAGCCCTCGCCGAGGCCGGCGTCACCGACACCACGGTATATGAAGTCTAAATAATTCCTCCCCTAATTCTTTAATCTCCATGACACGCCACGCTCGCATATCTCTCTCGTTCATCATAATGAGTGGACTCGCCCTTATACTTGCGATGGCATGTCTTATATCAGGACCCGTTGATATCCCAACAAGCGAGGTAATGACTGCTCTCTCAGGAGGTGAATGTTCTCGTTTTACTTGGACCAATATTGTAACCCAACTTAGGTTACCCATGATGGTCACAGCCGCCGTCTCAGGCATGGCCCTCGCAATAGCCGGCCTGCTGATGCAGACAGCCTTTGACAACCCGTTGGCCGGCCCCTCAATCATGGGAGTCTCGACAGGAGCAAGCCTGGGAGTTGCTTTGGCTGTCATCATTATCGGAAGTTCTACGGTGTCTATACTGGCAGGTGCACTATTAGGCGCCGCGCTGATAATAATGATATTATCATTACTATCGTCCATGGTAAGATCTACCATCATGCTACTAATCGCGGGTATCATGATCAGTTATCTTACCTCATCGGCAATCTCCATCACCAACTATGTGGCTACGGCCGACTCATTACAGACATTTGTTGTATGGGGCCTTGGTTCTTTTACAGGTGTTGATTGCAAAATATTATTAACCTACAGCATGTTATGCCTCATCCCCGTATTGGCATCATGCCTATTCACCAAGCCCTTGGACGCACTGCTCTTAGGCGACCTCTATGCCACCAATCTTGGCGTCAACGTCATGTCCACACGCACCTGGCTACTTATTATCGCCGGACTTCTCACCTCCATTGTCACCGCCTGGTGTGGTCCAATCGCTTTTATCGGCCTGGCTGTTCCCCATATTGCACGCATGACCTCTGGCTCGTCATCCCACCACATCCTCATTCCTCTGACAGCCCTCGCCGGTATCGTCACCGGCCTGTTAGCCCTATGGATGAGTCTTATACCCTCAGGCTACGGTCAACTCCCCATCAATGCTATAACTCCTGTCATAGGTGTCCCGATTGTCATTTACATCATCATTAACCGACGCCGTCTGGCCTACTTCAACTGACATCAATGAGCGACTTAAACAACATACTTATAGAGGTCAGCGGATTATCAATCGGTTACGGCTCGCGCCGATATACACACCCTCTACTCACCGATATAAATTTCAACGTCTCACGGGGTGACGTAGTGTTGTTGGTAGGACCTAACGGAGCCGGAAAATCAACCCTGCTCAGGACTATCGCCGGACTACAGAGCCCTCTTGCCGGCTCTGTCTCGATAATGGGCCGTGACATTAATAAATTCTCGACCTCTCGGCTCTCTCGGGCAATCGCAATGGTATATACCGGCCACACCGGTGGGGGCGGTCTCACTGTCCATGACCTCGTGGCAATGGGGCGTCATCCTTACACCGGTTTTCTCGGACACTTGTCTTCTGACGACCACCGGATTATTGACACAGCCATCAACCGCGTCGGCCTCTATAACCTAAGCGACAAATACCTTGCCAACATCAGCGATGGAGAGCGCCAGAAAGCAATGATTGCACGTGCCATAGTCCAGGACACTCCTATAATAATGCTTGACGAACCTACATCATTTCTCGACGTTGCCGCACGCATCGAGACCTCATTGCTACTCGCCAACCTCGCCAAAGACTCCGACCGAGGCATTCTCCTATCCACACATGATATATCTTCAGCGCTCAAAATAGCCACACACATTCTCGCCATCAACCCCCACACATCTTCCACCTCTTTCCTTTCAGTTTCCGACCCCTCTCTCCCCATGGTACTCACCGACCTGTTTGCCGACCGCGGTATAATCTTCGACCAGGCCCTCGCCGACTTCCGCCCAACCATCATTTAGAGGTCATTTCCGGTTATA
Organism: Muribaculaceae bacterium; assembly: GCA_017621845.1. Classification (GTDB taxonomy): domain Bacteria; phylum Bacteroidota; class Bacteroidia; order Bacteroidales; family Muribaculaceae; genus CAG-873. The sequence continues at coordinate 6,148 of JAGASI010000020.1, read as the reverse complement.
AACCAAACTAAGAGTATTATATATCAAAGAGACCCTGCACCATCTTTCCTTTATAGCTAACTCTGAGACTCCATAAAACCGACCCGCCGGTCAATCCATGGATTGACCGGCGGGTCGTGTGATACTACGTTTATGCTTAAGCAATTAGCACACCTAAACTCAAATGTTCTTAACCTGAGGGTCAGAAATAAAAGTTCATCGACTTGGGGTAATACAACATCCCGGCGCCGACCTCGTGGGCATAAGACTCTCCCAGCGAGTTGGCAACAATTGCCAGGGCAAATCTTAAGGCTGACGAGGGTCCATTAGCTGTAATCAGCTTGTCAAGAGCAACTACCGGCGCATCGCGTCGTATGGCGCCTCCGGCAATAATACCATCCTCAAACCCCGGATAACATGTTGCTTCACGACCACTGAGGACTCCTAACGGACCAAGCACTACCGCCGGGGCCGCACAGATGGCCGCAACCTTTCCTTTGGTTGCATGTATCTTAAGCAATTCATTCAGTGCTTCAAAGTTATGCAGGTTTTCTGCCCCGGGCATACCGCCGGGCAATACCAACCACTCTGCTTCACTAAAATCGGCTTCCTTAAATGTCTGGTCAGCCTCTACTACTACGCCATGGGCTCCTTTTACCAACTTATCAGAGGTTATAGATACGGTTTTTATATCCATACCTGCACGACGCAAAACGTCTACTACAGTCAATGCCTCTATCTCTTCAAATCCGGTTGCCAAAAATAAAAATGTTGTCATAGTTCAATAGGTTTTTAAGAATGATTGTCGTGGTTGCTAACTCGATTTTAGTACTAATTTCTTCAGGTCACTAATTGATTATTTTTATTAAATTTAACACTTGACTCGCGTTTCTGCCACTGAAGCCCTTGTTCAATATCAACAGCCAAGGGCCTTAAAGCATCATCACAAACAAGCATATAATTATACAACAACAAAATTATATAAAAGTTTAATCCCCTGCAAAAATTCCGATAAAAAAGACATGACACCACATACTATTTTTCATCAAAACAAGATATAGCACCGCATATATCCACATACACAAGCTAATATATAGCATTTTACCAACACAATAGCCTTATTTTAAGCATTAACAAAACAACACGGTCAATACCCATCGTGGGTATTTTTACACACCACACAGGTCGAATTACATTTCGAATTAACACAATTTAACCCAATTATTCCCACAAATACACTAACTTTACAAAGTCAAAATTGACACCATAAATAAACACATTCACGCCGAAGAATACGCACCATAAATAAATCATGAGAACAAGAATACTTGTAATTGACGACGAAGAAGCATTATGTGAAATCCTTAAATTCAATCTCGAGAAAGAAGGATATGAAGTTGACACTGCCTACAGCGCCGAAGAAGCCCTCGAAAAAGACCTCACGCCTTACCAACTTTTCATTGTTGACATCATGATGGATCGGCTTAGTGGCTTTGATTTCGCAAAACGTGTCCAAGACATCCCCCAAGTCGAGCACACACCCATAATCTTCTGCTCTGCTCTCGAAAGCGAAGACGACAAAGTCATGGGACTAAACATCGGGGCCGACGATTACATTACAAAGCCATTTGTAATATCAGAAGTCATTGCCCGTGTACGCGCCGTCCTGCGCCGCGCCAACAAGACAATGCGTATTCAAGAGCCACAAGCCCAAATCTCCGTCAACCAAGACGTCGTATACCAGACCCTGCGCATTGACCAAAATACCAAACTATGCTGGCTTAATGGCGAAGAAATCCAACTCACGCGCACAGAATATGACCTCCTCCTATTCCTGCTTCAACACCCCAACCGCATCTATTCTCGCGAGGAAATCATCAACGAAGTATGGGGACACGAGGTTGTGATATCCAATCGCACGATTGACACAAACGTGACACGCCTGCGTCGCAAGTTAGGCCCTTATGGCAACAACATTGTAACACGTCAGGGGTTTGGTTATGGCTTTAGAAAAACTACTTGACACCAAATGGCGCCTCTTCCTGCCTCGCGTTATTTCCATGACAATCATCCTCGTGGGAATGGCAGCCTGGCAGGTATATCGCGAGCGTAGCTACCGTCGCGAATTTATAGTCCAACAACTCGAGATTGTTGCCGACCGTATAGCCAACGGATATGAGCACAAACAGGATATTTCCAACTTCCTAAAGTTTGTTGACACATACTTCACACGCAGTCAATTCTTCGGGCACTTGAAACTTGCCGTATACGACTACTCCAACTGGAAAACAATTGACTCAACCGGCAATCCCATCCATCTCTCCCTGGAAGAAAAAGACTCCATAAAAAAAGACATAAGCTCCGGGCACGAATACACATATCACAACCTACCGACACTTGACAACGGCAACTATGTCTATATAGCCAAATCATCCATCAACGCCAACAACGGCCGACAAGTGATTATCGTCGCCGCTCTCTCCAACGACAACATGCTCAACGAGTTCATCGAGAAGAGCAGCAACGAAATATGGATTATAGTTCTGGCGTTGGCACTCGTTTCATTTACCGCTGCCTACATCTCGGCGCGCCGATTCAGCCGCAATATAACCCTCCTGCGTGAAATAGCCACCCGTTCGGCCAACGAAAACGACTTCATGCCCGGCGAAGACTTTTCACGTGACGAGCTCGGCGAAATAGCACGTCAGATTGTTACACTGTACAACGCCCGCACTGAAGCATTAGACCGCCTCGAACGCGAACATGATATCGCCATGCACGCCATGGAAGAAAAAGCTCTCCAGAAACGACAACTCACCAATAACATCAACCACGAGCTCAAGACACCCATTGGTGTAATCAAAGGTTACCTCGACATCCTCGCCGATGAACAACTCGACCCCGAAACCCAACGTCACTTTATAGAAAAAGCACGCAACCACGCCAACCGACTCGTAAACCTTATGCAAGACGTCTCGGCTATCACACGATTGGAAGAAGGCCAAAACCAGATTTCGACCGAGAGACTTGACTTCCATGATATCGCTTACTCATTTGCCAACGACGTAGCCGAATCAGGCATAATGGGAAACATGAAGTTTATCCACGAGATACCCCTCGGATGCTTTGTCCGCGGCAACTACAACCTTCTGATGGCCGTAATCCAGAACCTCGCCAAGAATGCCGCCAACTACTCCCGTGGCACTGAATGTCACCTTGAAGCACATGCCGGAGATGACAACTTCTACTATTTCCGCTTCTGGGACAACGGCGTCGGAGTATCACGCGAGCACCTTGAACACATATTCGAGCGCTTCTACCGCATCGACTCTGGACGTGCCCGTAAATCCGGCGGCACCGGACTCGGCCTTGCCATCGTGTACAACACCATAATCGCACACCATGGGAAAATCAAAGCCTCGTCTCATCCAGCCACCGGTGGCTTCATGATTGAGTTCTCGCTTCCCAAATGGAAGTAACTTCCCTTATTTCAATGCCGATGATATTTTCACACAAAAATCCACCACATGAATACCTTAAAATCTATCATTTCATTAACTGCGTTATTATTCGGAATATTTACCGCAACCGCCGCCGATGAACTAACCTACAAATGGGGCGCGGCTGACACAATTGCCCACCACACCGTCGGCCCGGGTATGACATACGCCAAAATCATCTTCCCATCCAAACCATTAATCTTATGGTGGGTTGAAGTTGACCTGTCCAATAAATATGCCAAGGTTGAACAAGTTCAGAGTCGCCATGCAGTCCCCGACCCTTTACGCTGGGACGTAATGACCCATTATAGGGAAAACTCACGTCCGGGACATCAAGTCAGGGTAGCATGGAACCATGACTTCTTCTCCTATGAACCCGGTGTATGCATCGGCATGAATGTCAGCGAAGGCGAAGTTACCTGGACTACATCAGGACGCTCAATACTTTCAATCACCGACAATGGACAAGCCGAGGTGTTCTGCGCCGACTTTGACGCCCACCTGTCAACCCCCGACAACACAACTGTCAACATCGACTACTACAACGCCCTCAATGGCGGCATATATGGTGACTGCGTACTATATAATCGATTCAATAGCAAACAACTCGTCGAAGATGGCCGATACATCTCATTACAACCGCTGGACACATGGATTATCAACGGTGATGACATTAAATGTCGCGTAATAGACATTTCCGACTCCCCCATACAATCATCCTCCGACACCTATGTTTTATATCTGAGAGGTTCAAAATTAAATTCACTTGACGGACACATATCACAAGGTGACATAGTAAAAATCACCCAATCATTCCGCACACCCAAATGGGGTATTTCTCCCCAACGGATACTCAACGCCTTCCACGGCTACCCGAGTATCGTACACGACGGCAAACTCCACGACGGCGAATACAATAATTTTGAAAACGGCCGTGAATATGAAAAATCAAGCCGCGTAATGGCCGGAATATCACGTGACAAGAAAAAACTATACATCGCAACCACCGAAATGTCCGGCTCAAGCGTCGGAGTTGATTGCATCGAACTATCGGCATGGATGGTTGAAAAAGGAGCTTGGGACATAGTCAACTTTGACAGCGGTGGATCGGCAGCTATCGTTATTGATGAAAAAATGCTTAACCTGCCGGGACGCGGCTCTGTTCGCCCCGTACAGGACGCCATGCTTGCCGTGTCAACCGCCCCCGAGGATAACACCACTCATCATCTCACCTTCTCTCGCCCCTCCATCTCCCCCTCGATTGTCTCACGCACACCTCTCAGAGTCATGTCTTTCAACCAATATGACGAACCTCTGTGTGATGACGTCAGGGAATGTCAGTTCAGATGCGACCCTCCCGAATTAGGATATGTCGATGACCAAGGCGTTTTCTACGCTTCAGCACAAGCCATCGGTGGTCTAATCATTGCCGAGAAAGACGGAATGACTGCCTCCATGTCCGTCAATACCCAACCACTCGAAAAAATTTACCCCGTCAGAAAATCCATCCTTGTCGACAACCATCGCCATGTGACACTCGAACTCGAAGGTGTCAGCGACGGATTATCCCGCGTCGTTGACCCCGGAGCTTTCTCTTGGTCAGCTGACCCATCAGGCATTGTACAAATCGATGACAACGGCGTTCTTACCGGCATCGCCAACGGAAATGCCACCATAACCGGACAAATGGACGACATAAACATGACAATGGACGTGAGAGTCGAAATCGCTGACAGCACAATAACAACACCTCTCTTTAACAACCTCGATGATATCAATTTCAAAAGCCAATCAGCTGTCAAAAACGTCTCATTTGACTACTCCAATCTTCCCGATGGCTGGACATCGGGAGCTGTAATAAACTTTGACCTAATAGCCAATCGCACAGCCAACATCTCATTCTCTCCCGACCTCACCCTTTACTCCCTACCCGAAGCCCTGTCAATGAGAATATTGGACAAGACCGGCGCTGCAAAAAGCGTCACATTACAATTTGTCGATGCCACCGGTGGACGTCTCAGCATCACCTCCGATGCTATTGCCGGAGAAAACGACTACAAGTTTGACCTCAAGGACAGCCAAGGAGACCCATATCCCTACTACTACTATCCACTAAAACTCTCCAAAATCAGAGTAGACCTCACTACCGCGGCCAAGCCAGGAGCATCACTCGCCTTCCAATCACTTAAAGCTCTGTATCCTTCACAATTAGGCGTAACAGACATCACTGCCGACCCCATTCAGAACCCTGATATAAAAATCATCGGTGAAAACCTCATCGTAAACGTTAGCTCAGATATCACCCAAAACGCCGGTCTACACATCTATGACTTCGCCGGACAACGTATTGCAACCAAGACATTTAACCTCCAACCTGGATGTAACGAGCTATCATTCAATATCAAGGAACTCCCGGTAGGCATATATGCCGCTGTGATTACCTCTACGACAACTTCTCCAATAAGCATCAAATTCATAGTCAAATAACTCCGGGCCCGACACGACCACAATAATATTCACTACACAATAATATTGCTGTCCGATAAAACTTAGGAAAGGCAAAAAATGTATGGCTCGGCTGCTGATTTTCAGCGGTCGAGTCTGATTTTATTCTTTGACAAGCCCCAGTCAGTCGAAAAGAGAGGGCAAGGGAGGGCCTGATGCGTCAG
>JAGASI010000059.1 GCA_017621845.1 Muribaculaceae bacterium | reverse complement strand
TGTCCGCGACTCGATTCTTCCGTGTCCGAGTTCAGGGCCTTCGGTATAAGTGAACCGAGGTTCTGTATGCTTGATTCTGTCCTCCACCCCGTATCGGAGTGCCCGCTGATTTGCCTTGAGTTCTATCAAAAAATACCCATAAATTGATATTTAGGCTGGGAATTTATAATCATTAGAAAAGGCGAGTTGCCCCGCCTTTTAGGTTGTAATGATTGTATTGGCTTTATCATTTACCGCCGCCTAATGCGTGATATAGCGTGATAATGCTTTGAATGCGGTCATAGCGTGATTGAAGTGCGGTGAGTTCAGCATCAAGCAATGACTGTTGGGCGATGAGCACTTCGTTCGAGGTATGTCGTAGGGCTGTGGCGCATAAGCAGTTCGGTCTTGTGCACGGCCTCTTTTAATGTCTCCACCCGACTATCAGTAGTCGTTATCTGATTATCAGCTACTTGTAAGGCGTTCAGCGCGTCATTGACTTCTCTCCCGGCGTCAAGCAACGATTGACGGAACAGGAGCTTAGCCTCCTCCTGTTGCGCTTCGGCAATCCGTAGGTTGGCAATGTTCGCACCACGGTTGAACAGCGGTTGTGTAAGCGAACCAATGGCGTTCAGTAGCCATTGGCCGGGGTTGGCTACAATACCGCCCCCGTTGTTGGTCCAGCCTATTGTTCCGGACAGGCTTATGCTCGGATAAAAGGCGGCACGGGCCACATTGGTGGCATAGAATGCCTGTGCGAGATTTCGTTCCGCTTGTCTCACATCGGGACGGTTGGCGAGTAATTGCAATGGCACACCTGTGATAAGTGACTCAGGAAAGACAACATCGACAAGCCTTCCGCGTCTGATTTCAGGATAATCCGATATGCCAATGAGCGCGTACAGCGAGTTTTCGGTTTGATTTATGCTTTTTTGCAGTGCCAACAGAGAGGATTCCAGAGAAAGCATATTCGCCTGTGCCTGAAGTACAGCGGCATCATTACTCTTTCCCGCTTTTTTCAGAGCCTCCATTGTCCTGACAGTCTTGCGCCATGTTTCCAATGTGCGGATGTTCACATCAAGCCGGGCATCAAGCATCGACAATGTGTAATAGCTGTTGGCAACAGTGGCGATCAGTTGGCTCTGCACAGCCTGACGATATGCCTCGCTGCTTTCCAACGCAGCCACTGCTCCTCGCTTGGCATTGGTCATCTTGCCTAAAATATCCAGCTCCCAGCTTGCATTGGCGCCTATGTCGTATGTCTTCGAGGTTGAGCCGTCAAGTCGTGTAACTCCACCTTCGGCATTCAGTCCGACAGAGGGGAGATAAGACAGACGTGCGTTAAACAATGCGGCCTCTGCCTCCTTAACTTTCAAGCGTGCAACCGAAAGGTCGGTATTGTTAACCAGTGCTGTATCAATAAGGGTCTGAAGCTCCGTCTCAGTGAACAGTTCACGCCACGACAGAGAGGCCAATGTGGTTGTGTCGAGAGTATCAATATCACGATAGCTTTCCGGAATGGATATTTCCGGTTGCTCATATTTTTTATATACACCGCAGCTGCTCACGATGGCGGCCATAAGTGCCGGTATGATGATTTTTTTCATTTTATCTTTGCTGATTTTGTTCGTGGGAAAAATCGCTCCTGAAGATGCTGGAACACGATGAACAGAGCCGGGACAAGGAACAGCAGGGCGAGTGAGCCGAATATCATGCCGCCTATCACACCGGTAGCGAGAGAGCGGCTGCCGTTTGCACCCACGCCATGAGCAAGCATCAAAGGCACAAGCCCCACAACCATTGACAGCACAGTCATCAATATCGGACGAAAGCGGGCTTTGGCGGCACAATAGGCGGCTTTCGACAATGACAAGCCTTCTTCCCGTCGTTTGCCTGCAAATTCAGTGATGAGAATTGCCGTTTTCGCAAGCAAGCCGATAATCATTATAAGACCGGTCTGCATATAGATATTGTTTTCCAGATTGAAGAAATATGCGAACACAAAACTTCCCATCAGACCGCACGGAACGGAAAGCAATACTGCGAACGGAATGAACACACTCTCATAGAGCGCGCATAGTATAAGGTATATCAGTACCAGACACAGAGCGAATATCATGGTGGCGTTGTTGCCTGATTTACTTTCCTCACGCGACAGTCCGCCGAACTCATATGTGCAGTTTGATGAAAGCTCGGCATCGGCAGTCTCGGCTATAGCCCTTAAAGCCTGCCCCGAGCTGTAGCCCGGTGCCGGGGAGCCGCTGATTGATATTGCGTTGAACAGGTTGAAGCGAGTCAAATCCGATGGCCCGTTGGTTTTAGTAAGTTTCACGAATTGTGACAGCGGAGCCATGCTCCCGTCAGATGTACGCACATACATATTGTTGAGTGATTCCGGAGTTATACGGTATTCAGTCAGTGCCTGCATCGTAACATGAAACAGTTTTGAGAAACGGTTGAAGTCCGATACATACTGCCCGGTATAATACCCCGACAAGGTTGACAGAGCATCTGCGGGTGACACGCCCACCCGTTCACACGCCGCCGCATCGATATCCACCCAATACTGCGGGTAATCGGTAGCGAACGCCGAATATACCTCACCGATTTCCGGCCGCTTTGACAAGGCTTCGACAAAACGGTCGGCCTCATCCTTGAATTTATTGACATCCCCGCCTGTCTTGTCTTGAATATAAAGCTCAAAGCCGTTGCCCATGCCATATCCTGCAATCATCGGTGGCGACATTGCGAACACAGTGACATCGGGAATATCGGATGCTCCGGCATATATCCGCCCTATGACATCATCGACAGATTGACCTTTGCCGTCACGTTCCGCCCAATCACGGAGACTGATAAAGTACATAGCCTGCGAAGGACCGGAACCGGAGAAAGAGAAACCCGCAACCGCGCCAGAGTGTTCTATCTCCGCTATCGAGTCAAGTTTCGAGTCCAGCCGCTCCATCACTTTCTTGTTCTGCGCCATTGACGAGCCCGGCTTTGTGTTCATGCTCACCATCACCGAGCCTGTATCCTCGTCAGGTATAAGTCCGGTCTTGGTAAGACCCATGAGCACCACGAGCAGCACGATTGTCCCAGCGACAGCACCCCACACCATCCTCCTGTGGTGCATGAAATACAGCACACCGCGCACATAACGGTTGCTGAAACGATTGAACACCGCATTGAAAGCCTTGCGGAAACGCGCGGCGAAATTATCCTTGGGATTACCGTGCTCATCGGTGTATGGACGCAACAGCAAGGCGCACAATGCGGGAGATAAGGTGAAAGCGTTGATTGCCGATATACCGACAGCGACAGCCATAGTGATACCGAACTGTGAGTAAAAAGCACCGGATGTACCGCCCATCATCGCCACAGGTATAAATACGGCCATGAATATAATGGTGGAGGTCAGGATTGCCGATGACACTCCTTTCATGGCGTCATCGGCGGCGAGCACAGGCGACCGGTAGCCTTCGTCGAACTTGGCCTGCACCGCCTCCACCACCACTATGGCATCATCCACGACCGTGCCTATCGCCAGCACAAGGGCAAAGAGGGTGAGCAGGTTGATTGAAAAACCGATCAACGACATCACTGCAAAGGTGCCGATGATGGATACGAATATTGAGATTGTGGGGATCAGCGTTGACTTTATATCCTGAAGGAACACGTAAACCACAATCACAACCAGCAGGATTGCCTCCAACAGAGTGCGGGCCACCGATTTTATAGAGGCATACAGGAACTTGTTGGAGTCGGTAAGCACTACAAATTCCGCTCCACGTGGCAGATCGCGCCCTATCTCATCAAGCACCTCATGGATTTCATTGATGGTGCTAGATGCGTTTGAGCCACCCTTCTGATTTATCATCACCATTGCCGCCGGGTGACCGTTGACTTCCGAAGAATAGTTGTAATATTCGTCTCCAAGTTCGATTGTGGCCACATCCTTGAGCCGGAGTACGTCGCCTCCGGGGAGCGACTTGATCACAAGTTCGCCAAACTCTTCGGGCGTGCTCAGACGACCGCGGTATTTCATGGTGTATTCACTGGCCCCGTCATAGTTCTGACCGAACGAGCCGGTGGCGGCCTCAATGTTCTGACGGGCAAGCACCGCCGATATGTCATCGGGAATGAGTCCGTACTGAGCCATCACATCCGGTTTTATCCAGATGCGCATGCTGTAGTTTGATCCGAACAACTGAACCTTGCCGACACCGCCTATTCGCTTGAGGCGCGGCTCCACATTGATTTTGATGTAGTTGTTCAGGAAAGTCTGGTCAAAACGGTCATCGGGAGAATACAGCGCAAAGGTCAGCAACTCGGCGTTCTGCTGTTTCTCGGTAGTGACACCTATTTTTGTGGCTTCGGCAGGAAGTTGGCTCAATGCTCCGTTGACGCGGTTCTGGACGTTCACGGCTGCCATGTCAGCGTTGGCCCCCTGTTTGAAATATATATTGATTGAGGCGTCGCCGGTATTTGATGCAGTCGAAGTCATGTAAGTCATATCCTCCACACCGTTTATCGCCTCTTCGAGAGGAATGATGACGGCCTTTTGCACTGTTTCGGCATTGGCGCCGGGATACGTCGCCCATACATTGATTGTCGGAGGCGCGATGTCGGGATATTGTTCCACCGGCAACGAGAATATGCCGATGATACCCATAAGAACAATTACAACCGAAATAACGCCTGAGAGTACGGGGCGGTCGATGAAATATCTCAGATTCATAATTTCATTTCTTTATATTGATCGACATTCCATCCTTGACCAGTCCCACGCCCTCGCTTACTATCACATCACCGGCCTTCAGACCGTCGGTGACTACATAGGTCTTGCCGTCGTTTACTGCGCGCACTTTTATATAAGTGACTTCGGCCTTACCCTCGTGGACACGATATACAATAATCTTGTCCTGCAATTCGTATGTCACCGATTGCGGAATGACAATGGCATCTTTCTCAACGTGCGGGATTATGACATTACCGACACCTCCGCTCCATAGTATCCCGTCTTTATTCGGGAAAGTGCTCTTTATTGAGAGCGTTCCTGTTTGCGGATTTATCACACCGCTTATCGACACCACGTTGCCGGGCGTGCTGTAGATGCTTCCGTCATTAAGCTGGAGTTGTATTTCGGGCATCCCCTCAATCATCTTAGCCGGAGTGCCGTATTGACCCATAAGATTGCGCATCTGGTTTTCAGTCATGGAGAAATAGACGTGCATATTGGTGTTGTCCGATACTGTTGTCAACGGTTGTGCGATTGTCGGCCCTACCAATGCACCGACTTTGAATGGTAGTGTGCCCACGACTCCAGCAGCAGGGCTTTTGACTTCGGTGTAAGATAATGAATTGCGTGCATCAACCTCGCCTGTCTTGGCCTGTTCCAAGGCGGCATTGGCAGCAGTCAACGTATTTTTTGCAGTCTGCAGATCATAGTCCGAAATAACCTCTTCCTTGAACAATTCTTTTTTGCTCTCATAGTCCAGTTTCGCCGTCTCTACCTGAGCCTGTGCCGCATGAACATTGGCAGTTGCAGTCCTAAGAGCCGCCTGATATGGCACTTGGTCAATTATGAATAGTGGTTGCCCTTTTGCAACGCGCTGTCCCTCTTTGACCAGCACGCGGGAGATAGTACCCGACACTTGCGGATAAATCTCAATGTCCTGCTGACCTTGGATAGATGCGGAATAACTCTCATTTACTGTCATTGATGACGGTGAGATGGTGATTACCGGCAGTTCTGGAACGGCCTCACCGTATTCGCCACCATTGTTCTTGCACGAAGAAAGAGCGACCGCACATATCGCGGCTACTCCGATTAAAAATTTCTTTATCATATTGAAATTCATTATTTCAAAAATGGTAAGAGGTGTTTGTTTAGCGGTGCAAAATTATTCCTAATATTCCTGCGTTATTGAGATATGTGGTCGAACCGTACAAATTGGCACTTGAACTGTCGTTTTTGGCACTTGAACCGTCATGAGTGGTTTCGCCTTTGCGGTCGTTTGACGGTTCGATGGCGGTTTTGGCCGTTTCAACCCCCGATTTTGACGCTTCGACAGATTTTACAACATATTACAGTATAGAAATATATAACTTTGCAGCCTAAACTGAAATCACAATGACTACAATATTTACAAAAAAATCAATCATACAATGGAGTCGGCTGACATTGCTGATTTACGTTTGTTACAATATTTTGTGGCTGCCGGTTATGGTGGAGGAAGAAAACTTCACTTGGCCGCAGACCTTCAATAGCATTGTAATTGATCTGATTGTGTGTGGGATTATTTCTTTTATAAACTGTATTGTTTTGTCAATACTCCGGAAGAGACTGGAACTCTCTGAATGGACCAACAAACGGCTCGGATTCACTATTCTTGGAATAGTGCTGTTCAATCTGGCGGTATGTTTCCCGTTCTCGGTTGTGAAATGGTGGCTGTATGACAAGATATTTCATAATTGTCCATGGGATCTCGGAGAGAATTGGCTCGACAACTATGTGATGTCGTCGGTAATCTCAATCATCATCGTCAGCCAAATGCTTATATGGGTTAGCTCCGCTCTACGTCAGAAAGAGAAATTCCTCGCGGAGGTCAAAATAAAGTCTTTGAAGAACCAGATAAATCCCCATTTCCTTTTCAATAACCTGAATGCCGGTATTGCATTGATTGACTATGCCCCTGACAAGGCTGTGGATTTCTTCACATCAATGTCAAGGGTATTCCGCATGGTTCTCGACCATTCAATGGAGTCAACACAGTCTATACAGGCCGAAATAAAGGACCTTGGGGAATATCTCAACCTTATGCGTATCCGTTTCGGTGATGCGATAAAGATAGATTATTGGCTGAGTGAAACTGATATGCAACATCATATCCTATGTGGGTCCCTGCAACTAGTTTTTGAGAACATAGTCAAGCACAACAGATTCTCAGCCGAAGAGCCGATGACTGTATCTGTTCTCACAGAGGCTGATTCCCTTGTCATTGTGAATGATTACCGGCCTATTTCTAAAGATGTCTGCTCCCACGGCATAGGTCAGTCAGCTATTATCAATCGCTACGAAGATTTTGGCAAAGGCAACGTATCATTCTATCAGGATGGCGACAAATACATTTCCCAACTACCCTTATTCCCTGCAAAATGAAACTACTTATCATAGAAGACGAACAGCCGAATTTTTTAAGAATAAAAAAATTGCTCAACGATATTTGCCCCTCACATGATATTGACGGGCCGTTGATCTCCCAATCGGCTGTCAAGCAATATTTCATGGATGGAAACAATCCAGACCTGATTATTTCTGACATACGGTTGTCAGACGGTCTGGTGTTTGATGCCTTTGATGATACAAAATGCTCCACACGTATCATATTCACAACTATTGCTGTCCGATAAAACTTTTTGAAGTGATTAAAGATTAGGGCTGACTCCTGCAATGAACTGCACTCCAAAAGTTTTGTGTCTAACTTTTGGGGTGCAGTTCAGTTTGAATAGGAGGCCTTTTGCGGTGTTATTCAAGCGATTGTTAGTCTGTTAGTTCAGACGGAAGAATGGGCATGGCCCCTTTCTTTGTGCAGACGTAGGCTGAAGTCTGTACTGCGCGTGAATGGGCTTCCGCCACTGATTTACCTTTCAGTATGCTTGAGATGAAAGCAGCTGTGAACGAGTCGCCGGCTCCAACAGTATCGGCTACCTCCACTTTGGGTGTTGGCTGGAATGAGACATTTCCGGGAGTGAACACATAGCTGCCGTTGATGCCGCAGGTGAGAATCAGCATTTGGAGATTGTATTTACCGAGAAGTATCCAACACTTGTCCTGAAGGTCAATACCGGGATAACCGAACATACGGCTGACGGTTACAAGTTCCTCGTCATTGATTTTAAGAATGTTGCAACGCTTCATTGAGTTACAGAGGATTTCCTTGTTGTAGAATCCCTGACGGAGATTTACATCGAAAACAATCAATGGGTCGTTTTCGGCAGGAATGGCGTCGAGAAAGCGGTCAATGGTGTTACGTGAAACTACATTACGTTGGGCAAGAGAGCCGAAGCATACGGCTTTTGTTTTTTCAGCAAGTTGTTCCAGCATTGCTGTGTACGGGATGTTATCCCAAGCCACATTTTCCTTGATTTCGTATTGAGGCACACCGGCCTGATCTATCTCAACCTGCACGGTACCGGTTGGATAAGGCACCTTGTCAATTTGATGAGTCAGTCCCTTCGATGTGAAATTTTCGATGATTTCATTGCCGAGAGCGTCATCGCCGACAGCACTTACCACACAGCTGGGCAGACCGAACTGAGAAACATGGTAGGCAAAGTTGGCAGGCGCTCCACCAATCTTCTTGCCTTCAGGGAGAACATCCCAGAGAGCTTCTCCCATTCCGATTACTATTCCTTTCATGATATGATTTATTTGATATTTTTGATTTTCATGGTGTAATACATCAGGTAAATTACACCTATTGTCATCACTGCTACAGCTCCTACTTGTCCGACAGCATCTGCGGCATAACCCATAGCAAGAGGGAAGATAGTTCCCCCGAACAAGCCCATAATCATCAGACCTGAAACCTCATTTTTCTCATTAGGAGAGTATACAAGAGCCTGAGAGAAGATTACGGAAAACACGTTGGAGTTTCCGAAGCCTATAAGGGCGATGCCGATATAAATAGGTGTCAGAGTGTTGCAGACAAAAAGCATAGCCATAGCAACGAGCATCATTACCACACTGATGCCGAAGAACAATTTCGGTGACATTGAGCGCAGAAGGAACGCTCCGAGGAAACAACCGGCAGTACGGAAAATGAAGTAGATGCTGGTTGCAAATCCGGCTTCTTCAAGAGGAAGACCGAGGCGTTCCATAATGATTTTCGGGGCCGTCGTATTGGTGCCGACATCAATACCCACATGGCACATTATGCCGAGGAAGCAGAGCAGAATGAACGGGCGGCCCAGCAGTTTGAGACATTCGCCTACACCTGAAGCTTTATCGGGACGCTCTTCTTCGATAGGTGTTGCTGCGAGAAGTGATATTGACAGGAAACTGACAACAGCGTAGATTGCAAACAGCGCACGCCAACCGAGTCCGAATGTCGGGAAGTAGGTCGTAGCACCCCAAGTAGCCAAAATGGGAGCGAGGAACGAGGCTATGGCTTTTACAAACTGACCGAAAGTAAGTGTTGATGCCAATTTGTCGCCACTGATAAGATTAGTCACAAGAGGATTCAGAGAGGTCTGCATTATGGCATTACCAATGCCAAGCAACGAAAATGCGATAAGCATTGTGTTGTAGCTGTCGCCCGTGACCGGAATAATAAGCGAGACCAATGTGACAATGAGGCTGACAAGGACTGTCTTTTTACGCCCGATTTTGTTCATTAACATTCCGGTTGGCACTGAGAAAATCAGGAACCAGAAGAATACCAATGAAGGAAAGAGATTGGCCTGTGAGTCAGTAAGCCCTAAATCTTTCTGCACATAATTGGAGGCTGTGCCCACAAGGTCGACGAAGCCCATTGCGAAGAAGCAGAGCATCACAGGTATCATCTGCATGATTTGCCCCTTCTTGTCGTTTACGAGGTTATAATTATTTTCCATTGATGAAATCATTTTTCGATATCGATTGAATAAATTTTCAAATCCTTTATTTTAGCTTTTCCGCCGTCAGTTGTGATAGTCAACTTATTATAAGGAGTTGTTGGAAAAACCAAGTTGGTCATCACACCTTTGCCGTCATTGGCGAATACCTCCATGCTTGAACGGTCTATGAATATCTGCATAGGCAAAGTTTCTCCTCCATTAAAAGTGGGAGTGGCAGTGACAGCTGGAAAATCCTGACTAAAATCAACAATTCCACTCTTTCGTCGATCAAAAGTAAGAGTCTCATCTTTGGCCGCATATGTCAGCACAGATTTCTCTCCTTTTTCATTGCTGAAAGTCATTGTTATTGACGCGGCACGCCCTGATTCAACATTCAAGAGAATTTCACATACTCCATCATTTTCTGTTGGGAGCACGTAAGTCTTTCCTTTTTTATTGATGCTTGCAGATTTCACATTGGTCATCAATTTGCCTCGCAGAGCGTTCAGTTCAGGTGACGGAGTTTGAGCGGCATAAATTTGTCCGTCGGCTCCTTTGAACAGACTTATCTCTCGTGGCAGTGTGTTGGCTGAGCGGAACTGTTTTGTCGGCACTTCGGCTGCATACTGCCAGTTGCTCATCCAGCCAATAACTGTACGACGATTGTCAGGAGCATCACTCCAGCTTACGATAGCATAATTGTCCTTGCCATAGTCAAGCCATTTTGTCGGCACATTTCCGTCAGCATCTGTGTCGGCCGTGAATGTTTTGCCATCAAAATCTCCGATGAAATATTGGATACCGCTACCACCGAAGGGCCCGCCGGGGTTGATGTTGCAGAAAAGCACCCATTTGCTTTGGTCAGTTCCCTCAACCGGAAGTTCAAACAAATCGGGGCACTCCCATACACCGTCCTGAGCACCAAGCCCTTTGCCGAAACTGCTTTGCAGTGTCCATTCTTTCATATCGGAAGATGTGAATATCAGCATTTCGTGGTCGAGCGCATGGGCGAGAATAAGTGTCCATAGTTTCGTTTCGGGATTCCAGAACATATTTGGATCACGGGCCTCGCTTTCGAGAGTGATGACCGGATTACCGGGATATATGGTGAATGTCTCACCATTGTCGTGGCTATATGCAAGACTCTGGATTTGGCTTGCTCCGGCAGATGTGTACATCGCAACCACCGCATCCTTACCGAAACCCGCGCTGTTTTCATAGTCAATGGCAGAACTTCCGCTGAATACAGAACCGAAGCCATTTGGCTCTATTGCGGCAGGGTGATTAGTCCAGTTCACAAGGTCTTTCGAGGAGGAATGTCCCCACGTCATGTTCTGCCATTTAGAGCCGTAAGGATTCCATTGGTAATACAGATGCCATACACCATCCTTGTAGAACATTCCGTTGGGGTCGTTCATCCAGCCGTATAGAGGTGTATGGTGGTAAGCCGGGCGATACTTTTCGTGGTTGGTCACATCAATGGTATCGGTGAGCTGGAAATTGTTCCAACAAGCGTCCTCTTTAGCCTCGCGCACAGTCGAACGGTTTTGAGAGGTAACAATATTGAGCACCACATCGTGACCCTCGTAGGGTGAAAGGTCGAAGGGCACGGAATAGTCAACCTTCGACTTGGCGAGGCGCACGTAGATGGTTTTGTCGAGTTTTCCGTCAACGACGACATTGACCGTCGCGTCATCGTAAGCCTCCTGCACTGGGAGCATGAGATAACGCGAATTTCCCTCAACACGGACTAATGTATTGTTGGTGCCGAGGTGTTCCACCTTGACTCCATCTGCGGCGTTTGCCGTGACCGCTGCCAGAGGTAGCGTCATCAGAGCCGCAGCTATTTTAGATTTTAGTTTCATATTATGGTATTTTTGTTTTCGGTCGAAATTCCGAATGCAAATCTACTGCTTTATCTGCGGAGGCACTATTAAAAATTGACCATTCAGTAGTACAAATGTTGCATCGCTCAAAATTTCATAGTAAATGCTCTGTTCTTCATAATATTATCGTTAACTTTGCAATACCGATAAAAGAAAAGTCTGAACCAATGATGAACAAGTTCGTAGTTTATGTCATAGGAATAATAATGCTGCTCCCCCTCGCCGGATGTCAGGAAGAGAAGCATTATCGCATCGGCATTTCCCAGTGCAGTCAGGACGACTGGCGAAAGAAAATGAACGATGAGATTAACCGTGAGGTAATGTTCCACCCCGATGCAGAGGTGGAAATCCGCTCAGCTGATGACAGCAATAAAAAACAGATTGCTGACATCCGATATTTCATGGATAACGATTTTGATATTATCATCGCTGCGCCAAATGAAGCCGACGCAATCACTCCTATTATACAAGAGGTATATGACAAAGGAATTCCCGTAATTGTCTTCGACCGTGACATTAATGGCGATAAATATACAGCCCGACAAGGCGTAGATAATTATGGAATCGGCAAAGCGGCAGCTCAATATGCACACAATTTAATTGGAGACAACGGAAAGGTAATCGAGATATATGGATTGGCAGGATCTACTCCTGCTATTGATCGTCATAACGGCTTCCTTGATGAATCCAAGTCAAATGCTCTGAATATAGTAGGTGGTGGCTATGGAAACTGGAATTACGAAGATGCCTCAGTTGTAGCGGACTCTCTATTTTCGTTGTACTCAGATGCTGATTTGGTATATGCCCATAACGACCGTATGGCAATAGCCGCCTCAGAAGTTGCCAAAAAGAGAGGTATTTCGGTAAAAATCATTGGCATTGATGCAGCTCCTGAAATTGGAATAAAGGCCGTTGCTGAAGGTGAAATTGATGCTACTTTCCTTTATCCGACAGAGGGGTATCGGCTCATCCGCACTGCACTGGCAATATTAAAAGGAGAACCGTATGACAAAGAAGTACTGTTACCCTTATCTTCGGCAGTGGATAAATCCAACGCCGACATTTTGTTATTGCAAAATGAGTCGCTGAAAGAAGAGACAGCAAAAATCAAACTGCTTAAATCGCAGGTCGATGATTATTGGAACAGACATTCAGCGCAAACCACGCTCTTTTATGCAGCCATAGCCATTTTGGTCTTGTTGTTCGGCTTCCTGTTCATGGTGTTGAGAGCATTCTGGCTCCACAAGCGACATCAGAAAATTCTTGTAGAGCAAAACAAACAACTTGCCCAACAACGTGATACAGAGAAAAATCTGAATGAACAGCTGAGTGCCGTTACTCAATCTAAGTTGATGTTTTTCACTAATGTATCACACGATCTTAGAACTCCTCTGACGCTTATCGCTGAACCTGTTGAACAACTTGAAGCAGCGGACTATCTCACTCCACAGCACCGTGCGCTGATGAAGATAGCCAATAAGAATGTAAAGATACTGCGCCGTCTTATAAATCAAATACTTGACTTCCGGAAATACGAGAATGGGAAGTTGCAGGTAAATCTGACCGAGGTGCATATAGCGGAGTTGATACGCGATTGGACAGAATCATTCACCGCTATCGCCCGCAAAAGAGAAATCAAGTTGTCAATCGATATTTTGGTTGAATCTTCTGTAACACTGGCTATTGATACTGAAAAGATTGAACGTGTGTTTTTCAATCTGATGTCAAATGCGTTCAAATACACTCCCAATAATGGAAAAATTCATTTTGTGTGCACCTGCGATGACAGTAGGCTGATTTTCTCAGTAGAGGACACTGGGCAAGGTATCGCTGTTGAGGATCTTGGAAACATTTTCGACCGCTTTTATCAAGTTGATAAGATACATCCCAACGGTTCGGGCATAGGCTTGTCATTAGCGAAAGCGTTTGTCGAACTTCACGGCGGCTCAATAGAAGTGGAAAGTACGCTGGGCAAAGGCAGCAAGTTCACAGTACGTATTCCCGTTCGCCATGTAGAGGTTGTAGCTTCTGAGGTTGCACGTGTCATAACAGACAGTGACATCAACGCAGAACTTGGAGATATTGATATTGACAATCTAAATGAAAGTGACGATAAGCCGCTTTTATTGGTGATTGACGATAACGCCGATATACGCAATATGATAAGAGAACTGCTGTCTGATGAATACAGGATTATTGAGGCTCCGAATGGCAAGGAAGGCATAAGGCTTGCATCAAAATATGTGCCTGACCTTATTATCTGTGATGTGATGATGCCCGTGATGGACGGGTTGGAATGCTGTCGCCGTATCAAAGAAGAGATTACAACATCGCACATTCCCGTATTGATGCTTACTGCGTGTAGCATGGATGAACAGCGGATCCAGGGTTACGAAAGCGGCGCTGACGGTTATTTGTCGAAGCCGTTTAACAGCAAGATGCTCCGTATGCGCTGCGAGAACCTGATTGAGAACCGTAAGCGCATCAAGAATGTGTTTGACACAACCAGCAATATTGTTCAGAACATTCCTGATACAAAGACTGAGAAGAAAGAAACGCCGGCTTCAAAACTATTGGATATCGACAATGAGTTTTATGCCCGTTTTATTGAATTGGTCAATAAAGAGATGAGCAATCCCGAGCTGAATATAGACGCTATTGCGACTAAAATGAACCTCGGTCGCTCCCAATTTTATCGCAAGATAAAGGCTCTGACCAACTACTCGCCGGTAGAACTTTTAAGAAAAATCCGGTTGACCCAAGCCCGTGATTTGCTCTCCACAACCGACAAACCTATAAGTGAAATCGCGTATGAAGTAGGTTTCTCTGCTCCGGCATATTTCGCCCGTGTATTCCGTGAATTGTTCGGTGAATCTCCGTCGGATTTAAGAACCAGATTAGGCATAAAGGATTAGAGACATTCCTACTTTTATTTGAGGGGTCGCATCATGTAGAAATGGTGCGGCCCTTTTTTGAATTGTTTGGTGATTAGGCAGATATGACTATTAAAAATTGTGCATAATGTATGAAATTTTGAGCACCGACCAAAAAATCATAGTCAATACAACATATGTACTATCCCATGCACCTTATCCTTTTATAATTTTGTGACAGAATTAAAAACCAGTAAATTAAATAACATGAAAAAATTAATCCTAAGTACACTGTTGCTCCTTATGGCGGCAATCGTGGCGCAAGCGCAGAACATCACTGTGCATGGGACCGTTCTTTCATCAGCCGATGACGAACCGTTAATCGGTGCAAGCGTG
Organism: Muribaculaceae bacterium; assembly: GCA_017621845.1. GTDB lineage: Bacteria > Bacteroidota > Bacteroidia > Bacteroidales > Muribaculaceae > CAG-873. The sequence continues at coordinate 548 of JAGASI010000059.1, read as the reverse complement.
ATTTCTGATGTCAAGGGTTCAGCCGGAGCTGCCACTGATATTGATGGAAATTTCGTGCTGACTGTGCCGGAAGGGTCTAACCTTATTGTATCCTATGTGGGATATAAACCTAAAACAGTTAAAGCTGAAACTCAGATGACGATTTATCTTGATGAAGATTATGAATTGTTGGATGAGGTTGTCGTGGTAGGTTATCAGACAATGAAGAAGGCAGACCTTACAGGTTCAGTATCGGTCGTTAACACAAAGTCATTGGAAACTTCGGCCGACACAGACCCCATGCGAGCACTGCAAGGTAAGGTGCCGGGTATGACTATCACGGCAAACGGTTCTCCGAGCGGAACAGGTTCTGTACGTATTCGAGGTATCGGGTCATTCAACGCTTCGCAGGATCCGCTTTTTGTTATTTATTGCTGTCCGATAAAACTCGACGGCGGCAAAAATGTATGGCTCGACTGCTGATTTTCAGCGGTCGAGTCTGATTTTATTCTTAGACAAGCCCCAGTCAGTCGAAAAGAGAGGGTAAGGGAGGTCCTGATGCGGCAGCC
>JAGASI010000019.1 GCA_017621845.1 Muribaculaceae bacterium | reverse complement strand
GGCGCCGACGCTTTCCATGCAATCCACTCCATAGCCGACACGGCTTGGAAAAACAACCAATCACCACTGGATGCCATTCTTGCGCTCGTCTGATGATGAGTGCAAATCAGGTATGCCTATCCTTTGGCTGAATAGTTACTATATTTAGTAACTACTCAAACATAAAAATGCTTTGATTTAAAAATGATTGGACGATTTATATTCATACCTATTTCATAATAATTATCACTAAGCCAAAATCAGTACATTATATTTTTATATTGTAAAAACTTTAACTAGACATTAAATGTTAATTAGTAAACAACAAAATATTAATAACACATGTAACTTATATATTTGGGTATAGCTACAAAATCACTGGTAACATAAATTTCTTGATGTGACAAAATTTACAAACCACATAACTTCAACTACTATTATGAAAAAGGCCATCTTATTTATTGTCATCGCCATGACCGGAATGATGACATATGCTCAAAAAATCAACAAAAATGAGCTCAAACAACTTCAAGCATTTCTAAGCCAACCAGCCGAGAAAGAGGCAACCAATGCGACTGCTCTCAAAATCTCCAATCTTAATGATCCCTCGACCTGGGAAGGCATTACCGTAACCGACGGACACGTCACCGACATCAAGTGGAAAGACAAACATCTCGCCGGCACTCTTAACCTAAATGGTTTTAAAGCACTGACCAAAGTTGATGTCTCTCGCAACGCTCTCACCCAACTTACCGCCACCGGCGCTTCGGCACTCACCGAGATTAATGCTTCGCGCAACAAACTCACCTCTATCAATCTTACCAATTGCCCTGCATTACAGACCGTGTCAGTAAACAACAACCACATGACAGAATTCTCCCTCGAAAATGTCAAGGCTATCAAAAATCTCAACATCTCTAATAACTTCTTTGTAGCTCTTGACCTCAGCAATTCGTCATCTCTCGAGACCCTCAACTGCCAAGGCAATCGCCTTGAGGCTCTCAATGTTGACTACTGCACCGGACTCAAGAACTTGTATTGTGGTTATAACAAACTCTCATCACTCAATCTCGTAGGTGTTGAAAACCTGCGCAACCTCAACATTGATGGCAACAACATCTCAAACATGATTGTCTCCAATCTCCCGGCCCTCTCATCATTTGTTTGTTCAGATAACAATATGAAAACCCTTGGGGTACGTGAGTGCAACCGACTGCTTGACCTTGTATGTTCCTACAATGACCTTACTGAGCTATCTATCTCCAACTGCCCCCAACTCCAGTTTGTTGACTGCTCTTACAATGACCTCACCACTCTCGATCTTTCCAATCAGACATTCCTCCAGCGTATTCTATGTAATAATAACGAGTTGACTACGCTTGATGTATCTTTTGACCAAGCTCTGACTTACATCAATTGTCGCTTCAACCAGATTATGGACATGCGCACAATGGCATGTCCCAACTTGACAATGATAGCTTGCCGCTGGAATTATTGATACACTTTACATGACTGATATCTAAACATGTCACCGCCCTGCAGGTTGTAATAACTTGCAGGGCGGTGACGTGTTTTGCTTTAATGGGGCTTAATAGTACCTCCCTAAGTCATTATCCACACTTAGATGTACCACATGAGGTACATATCAAGCACCCTTCTTGATATACAAGAGTCTCGTTCCCACAGTTGGGACAACATTGACCAGATGCTTTTGTGCCGTTAGGAAGATATTTTTTCAGGGCACGCTCAACACCCATCTTCCAAGTATTGATTGACTGACTGTCAAGCTCGAGTCCACCAACAAGTTTGAGAACCTGGTCAATAGGCATTCCATAACGCAGGACTCCCGAGATAAGTTTGGCATAGTTCCAATACTCAGGATTGAATTTATCGCTCAAGCCCTCGATAGTTGTCTTATAACCACGCTTATTGATAAATTGAAAGTCATAGCGCTTAACTCCATCAGGATCAATGGCCTTGATAATCTTACCCTTGGTAACTGACTTGGGACAGAAGATACCGTCATCATCATCAGCAAGACCTGTAAAGATTTCATATGGTTTACCATCTACAAGTCCTACAAACGCGATCCATTTCTCTTTATTATTCTGAAATCTCACTACATCAGCTTCCAGTTCAATAGGGCGTTTTACAACATGATTGTGTATCAGGGCATCGTCCTCGGTAAGCTCTGGTTTTTTGGGCTTCTTTTCGATTGCCAGCAATACTCCCGAGCGAGAGCCGTCACGATATACGGTACAGCCCTTACATCCCGAGCGCCATGCTTCAACATATAGGTCGTTAACCAATTCCTCACTCACTGTCGATGGAAGATTAATAGTCACCGAGATTGAATGGTCGACCCATTTCTGAACTCGTCCTTGCATCTTGACTTTTTCGAGCCAGTCAATATCGTTGGAGGTCGCCTTATAATAAGGTGATTTAGCAACGATTTCTTCTATCTGTTCTTGGGTATAATCTTGGCGCACCTCGATGCCAACGGTCTTCATCCAGTCAACAAACTTGGGATGATAGACGATATATTCCTCAAAAGAATCACCTGACTCGTCAACATAGTCAATACGCGCATCAACATCCGATGGGTTAACCTTGCGGCGACGTTTATATACGGGCATAAACACGGGCTCGATACCCGAGGTGGTGCGTGTCAACAGACTTACTGTTCCTGTAGGAGCAATAGTCAGGCAAGCTATGTTTCGACGGCCATATTTTACCATATCTTCATATAGCTCGGGAGACTGCTCCTTAAGACGATTGATAAATGGATTGTTTTTCTCGCGTTCAGCATCAAACACCTCAAAAGCGCCACGCTCTTTAGCCATATTTACCGATGAGCCATATGCCGCAACAGCAAGTGTACGATGTACTTCCACTGAAAAATCAGTAGCTTCAGTCGTGCCATACCTCAATCCCATTGCTGCAATCATATCGCCTTCGGCGGTAGTACCTACACCGGTACGACGACCTTTGAGCGTCTTGGCTCTAATCTTTTCCCATAAATGACGTTCGGTCGATTTTACCTCGTCTGTCTCAGGATCGGTATCAATTTTAGCCAGGATTTTGTCAATCTTTTCCATCTCCAGATCGATTATGTCATCCATAAAGCGTTGGGCCTTGGCCACATGCTTTTTAAAGAGATCAAAGTCAAATTCGGCCTGTGGTGTAAACGGGTTTTTGACATATGAATACAGATTGATGGCCAACAGGCGGCAACTGTCATAGGGACATAATGGAATTTCACCACATGGATTGGTCGATATTGTGCGGAAACCTAAGTCAGCATAACAATCGGGCACTGACTCGCGCTCAATCGTATCCCAAAACAGGACACCGGGCTCGGCCGACTTCCATGCATTGTGAATAATCTTATTCCACAGGGCACGCGCATCGGTCTGACGGGTCATGGCCGGATTATCTGAACATACCGGATATTGCTGGGTATAGGGTGTGTTCTCTACAGCCGCACGCATAAAATCATCATCAATTCTCACAGATACATTGGCGCCGGTAATCTTACCTTGTGTCATTTTGGCATCAATGAATGCCTCGGCCTCGGGGTGCTTTACAGACACGGTGAGCATCAAAGCTCCACGACGGCCATCTTGTGCCACCTCGCGAGTTGAATTGGAATAACGTTCCATAAACGGCACCAAGCCGGTTGATGTCAATGCCGAGTTTTTTACCGGAGTCCCTTTAGGTCTGATATGGCTCAAGTCGTGCCCTACTCCTCCACGACGTTTCATCAACTGCACCTGTTCTTCATCGATACGTATCACGCCTCCATAGGAGTCAGGATTACCATCAAGTCCTATTACAAAGCAATTACTCAAAGACCCGACCTGGTATTCATTGCCTATACCTGACATGGGGCTTCCCTGAGGCACAATGTACTTGAAATCCTTCATGAGCGAGTATACCTCATCATGACTCATCGCATTGGGGTATTTATTTTCAATACGCGTAATCTCCGATGCCAGGCGATGATGCATGTCATCGGGTGTCTTCTCATAAATATTGCCATACGAGTCTTTGAGGGCATACTTGCTCACCCATACGCGCGCGGCAAGTTCATCTCCTTTAAAATATTTCAACGAAGCTTCATAAGCCTCATCATAAGTGTAATGCTTTGGTTCCACAATTTTGTTATATTTTAGTAATTATTTATTATTATCAAAGACACATGCTCACCTACTCCCGGTGTATAGAACGGAAGTATTTTTTGTGGCAAACAATGAGATGAATGTTCGATGGTCGATTAGGTTCTACAAAGGTTCAAAAAAATATCTGATTATTCAAAATTATTAAGATATAAAAAGACACATTGTTGATAAGTTTCCCATTAAAATTACTAATCAACTGATTATAAGCAAATTCAAATTTTACCAACCTAAAATTGTTATCCAAAACATAAAACATGGAATAATATCAATTTTGCCAAACCGTTAAATTCATCCACCTAAATACATATTGTCCAATTGTTGGAAATATCATACATAATGACTAAATTTGGGTCTCTAAAAAACTTAAAAACATTATGACTATTAACCCCTATTATACCGAACGACGCACAGTACGCGTTTATAAGAATTGCCCCGTGAGCGATAAAATCATCAGTGATATTGCTGAAGCCGCTTCTCATGCCCCCTCCACCGGCAACATGCAACTTTACAGTCTTGTCGTCACGCGCGACAAGGACAATCTTGCCAAACTCACACCGTGTCACTTCAACCAACCGGCATCTACCAACGCCCCGGTAATTTTGACTTTTTGTGCCGACCTCAATCGATTTGAACACTGGTGTCGTATCAATGATGCCAAACCCGGATTTGAAAATTTACAATCACTGATGTCGGCAATTCTCGACGTCACTATCTTTGCCCAGCAGTTTGTAACCATTGCCGAGCAAAACGGTCTGGGCTGCTGCTATCTTGGTACAACTACATATAACGCTGAGGAAATTGCCAACGCTCTTGACCTTCCCGACCGTGTCATACCCATCATCAGTCTGTCATTGGGATATCCCGACGACGATGCCACAAAAACCCCACGTCTACCAGTCGATGCATTTCTACATTTTGAAAAATACAATAGACATTCCGATGACATAATAAACAACCTGTATAAGGTCATTGAGGAGCAACCTGACAATGCACGATATATTGCCGAGAACGACAAAGATAACCTTGCTCAAGTGTTCACCGATGTGCGTTATCCTCGTTCAAACAACGAGTTATTCTCCGATAAATTTATTGATTACATACGTCGGCAGCAATTTATGAAATAACACGCCATTACGACAATATTATAAATGATACACCATGATATCGCTTGATAAATCATGGTGTATCATAAAATGTCGTTACACATAGATATAAGACAGGATATATCCAATTATTCTTTTTAAGCCATTACCGCCGCCTCAATTTTTTCTATCTCGGCCTTAAGGGTAGCCTCATGCTCCACAAGTTCCTCGATATGTTTTACTGCATATATGACTGTGGCATGTGTGCGACCTATACGCTGACCTATTGTTGTCAATGGCATTTTAGCGAGTTTCTTGGCCAGATACATCAACACCTGACGAGCATCTGATATCTCACTCTTGCGAGACTTGGTAAATAACAGGTCGGCATCAATACCATAGTAATTGGACACTTCTCGCACAATTATCTCAAAATTAACCGTTTTAGGTTTTATTTTTACTGCATTGCCGACCACCCTACGCGCCAACTCCAGCGAAATAGGCTTGGACATTACCGTGGCATGAGCGACCAATGACACCATCACGCCTTCAAGCTCTCTGATACTCTCGGTCACATTAGATATAATATACTCTACAATTTCAGGCTCAAGTCTAACGCCCTCAGCTTCAGCGCGCTTAACAAGTACTTCTCGCCTGAGAGCCAAGTCCGGCTTGTACAACTCTATCTGTATCCCCTGCTTAAAGCGTCCTAACATACGACTCTCAAAGCCTACCATCTGGGATGGCGCCCTATCACACGACATTATTATCTGTTTATTGTTAAGATACAGATAATTAAATATATTATAAAATGTATTTTGAGTCTTATCCTTACCATTAAGGTCTTGAACGTCATCGACTATCAACGTGTCGATTGACTGATAGAATGCAAAGAACTTATTTGTCTCTCCCTTGAGCGTAGCTGTAGTAAACTGGCTCTCAAACTCACGGGCTGTGATATATAGCACTCTGATAGATGGCCTGTTATCAATTATTCTCAGCCCACAAGCCTGAATAAGATGAGTCTTGCCCAACCCGGTAGCCCCAAATATAAATAATGGATTAAAAGTTTTAACATTGGGATTATCGGCTATTGACTTGGCTATCGCGATAGCGTCCTTGTTAGACTCTGAACTACAGTAGTTATCAAATGTAAAACGAGAGTTAAGATGCGGGTCAAGTTTCTGAGCCTTAGCGACTGTGGCATTATCCACCCCGCGAGTCATTAAGGTATTGGCTGTCGTCGATTTAACATCAATGCGAGTATCAGGTTGATTTCCTACTACATTATAATGATAATGCAACTGTACATGAGGGCCGTACACACTCACTATCGCGCGCCCAAGCTCAGTAATATATTCACCCTCAATCACTTCTACAATATAGGGCGACGGGACCAACAGACGCAACTCATTATTCTCATAGCCCAACGATGTAACATCACTGAACGATGAGGCAAAGGCTTCATCTCCAATCACCTTCTTGATGATTTGAAGACATTCAGCCCACAATTGCTTATGATTCTTGGTCTGCATCTTAACACAAAATCAGCCTGAGGCGGACTTCAAAGTATAGATTTATGTGGTATTATCACTGTTTATACAGCCGGCGCATAAACCAACTGCCATAATGTTTGCAAATTTGGTTAAATATTTTCAAAAAAACAACCCCCAAAATATTTGCAATTCTCATTTTAAAGCTAACCGTTTGACAATCATGCCAAACGGTCATAGCTTTTTAACATTTAAACATTATATCTAATTTCAGAGTGCATGAGTTGGGGTCTATCACAAAAAAAATTTCTACCTTTGTAACATATTCAACTATAATCCTGTTTTGACATGACTGACCAAAGGTACGACTTGCGCGGTGTCTCAGCTTCCAAGGAAGACGTCCATGCCGCTATTCATAACATTGACAAAGGATTGTTCCCAAATGCTTTCTGTAAAATCATCCCCGATATACTTGGTGGAGACCCCCAGTGGTGCAACATAATGCACGCCGACGGTGCCGGCACCAAGTCTTCGCTCGCCTATATGTATTGGCGCGAGACCGGTGACATCAGCGTATGGGACGGCATCGCCCAAGACTCATTAATAATGAATATTGACGACCTAATTTGTGTCGGCGCCGTAGACAACATATTGGTTTCCTCAACTATCGGTCGCAACAAGATGCTTATTCCCGGTGAGGTAATCGCCCGCATCATCAATGCCACCGAAGAATTGTTAGCCCAACTGAGAGACCACGGCATCAGCGCCTACTCAACCGGTGGCGAGACCGCTGATGTCGGTGACCTTGTCCGCACCATCATAGTCGACTCTACAGTAACATGCCGTATGCGTCGCGACCAGGTCATAAATAATGCCAATATTGCTGACGGTGACATAATTGTTGGTCTTGCCTCCTATGGTCAAGCATCATATGAGTCTCAGTACAACGGCGGCATGGGTAGCAACGGGCTCACTTCGGCTCGCCATGACGTTTTCGACAAGACCTACGCCCTGAAATATCCTGAGACCTACGATGGATCTGTGCCCGAAGAACTCGTATATTCAGGTCACAAACACCTCACTGACCTCATTGAAGTTGAGCCCGGCAAACATATCTCTGCCGGACGACTCGTCCTTTCACCGACACGTACATACGCCCCGGTTGTTAAAAATATAATCTCCAACCTCGGCTCCGCCAATATCCACGGTATGGTACACTGCTCAGGAGGCGCACAAACCAAGGTGCTTCACTTTGTCGAAAATAAACATATAATTAAAGACAACCTTTTCCCAACACCCCCACTATTCCAAATGATTGCCGAGCAATCAGGAACCAATACCGCCGAGCTTTATAAAGTCTTCAATATGGGACATCGCCTTGAAGTTTATGTCAAGCCCCAATTTGCTCAACAAATTATAGACATCAGCCAATCTTTTGGTATTGATGCCCGTATCATCGGTCGCGTTGAAAAATCCGACACCGGCAACGTGCTGACATTGACTACCCCCGATGGCAATACCGTTGAATATTAATTCACTCCAAGCCATCACTTCATCATCTCAACCGTCACTAATCAATTACCCCTCAATACCCATTGATATATGAAAAAGTTTTATCTATCGGTCGCCACAGTCATCCTACTGTGTGGCTCTATGACTTTCACATCATGCATTGGTAGCTTCTCCCTTACCAACAAGCTTCTGTCCTGGAACAAAACCATCGGCAATAAATTTGTCAACGAGCTGGTCTTTTTTGCGTTCTGGATTCTCCCCGTTTATGAAGTATCAGGGCTGGCCGATATCCTCGTGCTCAACTCAATCGAGTTCTGGAGTGGCGACAACCCTGTCGCCAAAGGTAAAAAATACATTGACGGCAAGGATGGTCGATATCTCGTCGAGTGTGACGGCAAAGGATATACCATCACCTCAGAAAACGACAAATCAGTCGTGCGTCTTGACTTTAACGCCGACACACGCGAATGGTCAACCGAGATTGATGGCGAGCATATCGTTTTCTTGACATTTGTAGATGACACACACGTAAAACTCCCCACCCCCGACGGCAACTACAAAATTGTCGAGACCTCTCAAGAAGGCCTATATGCCTACCAACAAGAAATCATCGCCTCCAATTTGGCTTTAAGATAATTCTCCGGCAGGACGGTGAACCTAACATCAATTATAAATGACAATAAAAACTGTGGGTTAAAATCGCCCACAGTTTTTGTCATATTTATAGTATTGTTTATCAACGTCTGTCGAGCCAACCCTACCGATACCACCGACCGGCTCAGGCAATTCAACAACCCACCCGTCTTGGCGTCAATACTTGTTGCCGACGCCGGGCCAAAGATATATCAAGCCGGTGGACATGCCGCCATCAGACTGCAATGTCCGGCCTGCGGGATAGACAACGTCTTCTCCTATGAGACCGGTACTGGAGACATACTCACCCAACTGTTAGGCCAAGCCCATGGCCGCTTTACATCCCTGGCCCTTGAACAATACCTCAACATATATAGAGCTGAAGGACGCACCGTAACCTCCTACCCCCTCAACCTAACCGATAGCCAAACACACGACCTATGGCGCATACTCGATAAATCCGTCTCATCTGACATATCCAACAACTTTAACCTAAGACACAACAACTGCAATTCAAACGTTTTTGCAAAAATCACCGAAGCACTGGGCAAAGATACCATCATCATCGATGACAAATACCTGTCTATGACAAACGGAGCGCTACAACGTCATGTCCTCAATAACCGGGACCCTTGGTCAGCGGCCCTTTTCAACGTGGGCACCGGCTCAGCCGCCGATGACACAGACCATTGGACTACAAGGACTGTACCCCTGATTATGGGAGATTTTTTAGACAATTGCCAGATAATATCATCCGATGGTTCATGCCGCCCCATGCTTGCCAACCACCCCACAGTCCTTTTCAATGGCAACACACAACGCCCGCCGTCTATATTTACACCCACGACAGTCGCTATACTATTATTATTGGTCACAATCATCATATCATGGCTTGACTACAATCACAGGCTTAACAATATTGTATTTTACGCCAACTGCCTGCTATTACTTCTCCAGACATGCGGAGCATTACTATTATTAATACTTGCCATAATCCCGGCAAGCATCAGCTCGGGATGGAACTGGATGTTTATACCCTTCAACATGTTGCCCGCAATAATATGGACTACCGCACGCCACAGACCTCTCTGTCGACTATTTTTTATCTCCTATGGCATAGCATGTGCCATATTTGTCTTAGCACCATCGTGGACCGACCAAGCTTCAATCTGGACATCATTGGTATCTGTAGCCATTTCACTGAGAACCCTCTCTCATTACTACACCAATACAATTCCATAAAATCATCTCAAAGCAAGTCTCGGCGAGCATCAAAGTATTCCTTACTGCACTTCCCGATTATAGACATCATCATCTGACTACTCACCGACAAACAGTGTTAACTATTTTTAGTACACACAGCCGTAATATTAACGTAAAATCACCGTTAGAAAACAGAAAACAATTAAACAACGCTTGTCCAACGTGCTGTTTGGGCATTTTTAGCCCCAAAAATTTTGTACGTTTAAAAAGTAATGATAATTTTGCAAAAGTTATGGTCCGAAATTTAATCCACCCCTCTCTTCAACCAACCATTCCGGAGCCTAAATCCTAAAAAAATGCCCACTCGCGGGCTTTAACAACCTTAAAGATATTTACAACAAATACATATAACTTAATTAATAACATACACGAGAGAATACACCGCCCCAGACAACAAGTCCACACGAGGAAAATATTCTCTCAAATTCAACAAACAGAAAAATTTTCATAAACAATATAATAAACTTAATCCATTAACAATTTTCTAATTTTTCAATTAAACAAAAATTATGGAAGCTCAAAAGCCCAACGTAGCGGCTAAGCCCGCTACTCCCAAGCCTGCTCAGGCTAAAGCCCAGAAGAAAAGCAATGCCCCCGGTATCAAGAATGCTTTTTGGGTAATTATCATCTGCGGTATCATTGCCGTTTCCTTGTTTATTTTTGTATTCGGCAACCCCTCCAACTTTGACGAAGAAGGTATGCCCATCAACGGTAACCTCCTAGGTACTATCTACAAAGGTGGATTTATCGTTCCTATCCTGCAGACACTCTTCCTCACTGTTCTCGTTCTCGCTGTAGAACGCGGTATCGCTCTTAGCCACGCTAAAGGCAAAGGCAACATCGCCAAGTTTGTCGCTGCCATCAAGGCTTGCCTCATCAAAAACGACATCGCCGGTGCTCAAAAGCTCTGCAAACAGCAAGGCGGTAGCGTAGCAGCCGTTGTATCAGCCGCTCTCGTTCGCTATGAAGAGATGGACAAGAACAACATCCTTACAAAAGAACAGAAAATCGTCACAATCCAGAAAGAACTTGAAGAAGCAACCGCTCTTGAGATGCCTTCTCTCCAGCAGAACCTTCCCATCGTTGCTACCATGACAACCCTTGGTACTCTCGTTGGTCTTCTCGGTACTGTAATCGGTATGATCAAATCATTCTCGGCTCTTGGTGCCGGCGGTGGCTCAGTTGACTCTACCGAGCTTTCTGTAGGTATCTCTGAGGCTCTTATCAACACTGCTTTCGGTATCGCTACCGGTGCTTCAGCTGTTATCTTCTACAACTACTACACCAACAAGATCGACAACCTCACTTACGCTATCGATGAGATTGGCTTCTCGATTGTTCAAACATTTGCCGCTACCCACTAATCCCCATTTACGGTTTTTAATTACAACAAATTAACCCTTTAAAAACAAGTAAATATGGGAAAAGTAAAAATTAAGAAGAAAAGTACCCTCATCGACATGACCGCGATGTCGGACGTTACTGTTCTCTTGCTTACTTTCTTCATGTTGACTTCTACCTTCATCCAGAAAGAGCCCACCACTGTAAGAACACCCTCATCGGTGTCTGTCGAAGCCATTCCGGCCAAAGACTTGGTGACCATTCTGGTGTCAGCAGCCGACCCTAACGACAAGTCAGGCGACCCCACTCTGACCGAAGGTAAAATCTTCCTGGCTTTCCAGGGCGACTCTACTATCAAGAGCGAAGACCTGCGTAAAGACATTCTCAAGGCTGCTATCAGCACCTATAATCAGAGACATCCAAGCAAGAAACTAAGCAACCCGACAGAGGCCCAAATTGACGCCTTCTCTAAAATACAAATGTTTGGCGTTCCATTTGAAAGTCTCTATGAGGTACTTGACATGGATCCTGTTGCCCGCGACAAATACCTGTCGGATATCCAAAATCCCAAGGTAGGTATTCCTATCAACGACAACAAGGAAAAGAAAGTTGAAAAATACAACGAATTCCAAATCTGGATGGACGCCCTCGCCAAAGTTGCACAAAAAGGTCGTACCGATGCCATCGAGAAAAACAAGCTCGATGAATACAACGACGCGGATAAAGAGAAAATCCGTGACCTCGACATCCTTTACAATGCAATCTATCAAGGCAACTCCATCGCGGTAAAAGCTGACAAGGATACTCCTTTCATGACTATCCACCGCGTGTTTGACAACCTTCAGACCATGGGCCTGAACAAATTTAACATGATCACTAACCTCAAAGCCGAGGAAGCGGTCAAGGACTAATTTAAAGTAAAGTAAACAATGGCACAAATAGATACCAGCAACGACGGCGGCAAAAAGAAAAAAGGCGCCCAGAAGAAGATTGCAATCCATGTTGACTTTACTCCCATGGTTGACATGAACATGCTTCTGATTACATTCTTCATGCTATGTACGACGATGCTTAAATCTCAAACCCTGAAGATTATGCTTCCGTCCAACGACAACCGCATTAAGGATGAACAGAAACAGCAAGCCTCTAAAGACGAAGCCATTACCCTCATTCTCGACACCGAGTATGATGCCAATGGAAAACCTCTCATTGACAAAGACGGCAACACCGTACATAATATATTCTATTATAAAGGTATGCCCGACACTATCAATGCCGATGCTATTAAGCTCGAACACTTTATGGCCAACGTTGATGGAAAACGTCAAGGTATTCGCAAAATTCTCTTCAAAGAGCACGAGAAAACTGTCGTTGCCTATGACCAACTCAAACAACGCTTCCGCAATAAAGAAATCGACAAAAAAACATTTGACGATGAAGCCAAGAAACTTGGCACTGACTCAATGATGAACGGCAAAAAATTGGTTCACCCGGTTGTTATCATCAAGCCCGGTCCCAACGCGACCTACGAATCTCTCGTGTATGCTATTGACGAGCTTAACGGCTTGCTCATTCAGAAATACGCTATTCAAGGTCTCACTCACACCGACACTCTGATGTTGCGCAACTACGGTAAAGCCAATGGCAAAGAAGTCATTCGTCCAAACATTCGCAAACGATAAAAGTTCTATTGTTTAACCCTATTAAAATCTAAAAAAATGGCAAAAGACGTAGATCTTTCATCACAAGAATGGCGCGACCTAATCTTTGAAGGAAAAAACAAAGAATTTGGTGCTTATACTCTTAGATCAGAGTCACCTAAGCGTCACAGCATTGCAATCATCGTAATTCTTGCCCTGCTTGCAATCCCTGTAATATACATTATTCTCTCTATGTTCCTCCGCGTGTTTGACAAAGCACAGGAAGCAGATGTAAACGCAGCCAACCAACAAAAAGCTGTAACTCTCTCTGAGGAGGAAATGGAAGAAGAGGAAGTCGAAGACATCCCCTTTGAAGAGCCCGAAGTTGAGGAAGAACCTCAGATTGAAGAAGAGGTTACTGCTACTCAGGCTGTCACTGAAATTCTCATTGTAGAAGAAGTAGACAAGGATAAAGAAGTCAAGGTTGTCGACATGACCGATACACGTCAGGTCGGTGCCGAAGACGTCAAAGGCGTTGAGGACGCCACCAAGGAAGCCGTCAAAACCGAGGTTCTTCCCGAGGCTCCCAAACCTGTCGAGGTTAAGAAAGACGAAGGCCCCGTTTCAATGGCCGTCGTTGAACAGAAACCCTCGTTCCCCGGTGGTGATGCAGCTATGTATTCATGGCTATCTCAAAACATCGTTTATCCCGCCGCTGCTTCTGAAGAAGGTATTTCAGGTAAAGTAACCGTCCAGTTCATCGTTGAAAAGGATGGTCGCGTAAGCCACGTTCATGTCGTGCGCGGTAAACACCCCGCTCTCGATGCCGAGGCTCTCCGCGTTGTCAAGAAAATGCCCAAATGGACTCCCGGCCGTAACAACGGACAGCCCGTGCGTGTAACTTACAACCTACCCGTTACCTTCCGTCTTCAGTAATCTAAAACGAGAATAACGTTCCTAATGAAATTCCCGCTAAATACAGAATAGCTTTTGAATTCCATATCCTTCCCCCATTGAGGGCCACATCCCGAACGATGTGGCCCTCAATGTTTTTAATACCTCAAATTATTTTATGTTAAATCGTCTCCAAACTATTACGTCGACTACCGAATTTTTGTTTAAATTTGTAAGACCAAGCGTGTAGGCAATATCAAGCGATGCTTATCAGGGAAAATAATTTGCTTACACGTTTAAAAACATGACTACAACATATATCCAGACAGTAATTACTACCTCAATAATTATTTACAGACCATGGGACATAAAACTTTTATACTTCAGTTAGCATCCATAATTGCAGTTACCACCGCCGGCATACTGTCAAGCCATGCCGAAGAACTTGTCATACTTCAGACCAACGACACTCACTCTCAGATTGACCCACTTGAAGAAAAGGACCTGGGGGGAATACTACGTCGCAAAGTTGTTATCGACAGCGTTAGGCAACGTGACAAAAATGTCCTGTTGGTCGATGATGGCGACGCTGTTCAAGGCACCTTGTTCTTTAACTTGTATAAAGGCGAGGTCGAGAACAAACTAATGGATGACCTCGGCTATGAAATACGCATCCTTGGCAACCACGAGTTTGACAATGGAATGGATGAACTCGAGAAGATGCTTAAGGACAGCAAGTCTACATTTATCTCCACCAACTACCGCTTTACCCAACCAGGACTTGCCCAACAATTCAAGCCATATACAATCAAGACCTATGGCGACAAAAGAGTTGGAATTATAGCCATCAACCTCGACCCCAAGGGAATGATTGCCGATGACAACTGCGTTGGCGTTACCTATCTCGACCCTTACGACGCAGCCAACTCCATGGCCTGGTATCTAAAAAATGTTGAAGGTGTCGACTATGTCATCGCGATGACCCACATCGGTTACAACCCCGAGAACACCACCCTGTCAGACGTACAACTCGCCCACAAGTCCAAGGACATCGACCTGATACTCGGCGGTCATTCCCACACCACTATTGACCCTTCCAACCCAAAATCACCGGTGAGCCAAATAGTTAACGCCTGTGGAGACACTGTAACAATTACACAAGCCGGAAAATCAGGTTTAAACATCAGCCGCGTAGCCATCAATCTCGACAACGGCAATATCAACTACAGCCTCATACCAATAGACAAACGCCTTGATGACCGCATTGATAAACGTCTCGCCCAAGAGATTGAGCCATATCGCGCCGGTGTAGACTCTCTGATGAATGTCAAGCTCGCCACCAGTGCCATTACCCTATATAATTATGAGGCGCCATTGCTCAATTTTGTTGCCGACTTTATAAGAGATAATGGAAATAATCTGCTCAAACAAGCCGGCATCAAAGACCACCCTACTGTAGACCTCGCCATAATAAACAAGGGTGGCCTGCGTCGTTCACTCCCCAAAGGCAAAATATCTGACGGCATGGTAATAACCTGTCTACCCTTTAACAATCGCACCCGCGTAGTAGATATCAAAGGCCGCGACCTTATCGCTGTGCTCGATACCATGGCGGCTCGCGGGGGTGACGGCGTAAGCTCTGAAGCAGACATCACATTCAACCCCCAGACCAAGTCGGTAATTTCTGTCAAGATTAATGGTCTAGAACTTAACCCCGAGACTACTTACCGCGTCGCCACTATTGACTACCTCGCCAATGGCGGTGACTATCTCACCGGATTCCGCAACTCAACCAAAGTTGCCGAAAGCAAGTCGGTACTCTACCAAGATCTCATCAACTACCTCAAAAAGAATTACAAGAATAAAAAAATCAACCCCTCCGACAAAGTCAGAATGAGGCCCATCGACATCAAAAAATAAGAAGTATCACTGATATAAAAACATTTTATACCCAAATTTCCTAAGATAATCCTGATGAAAAAAATAACAACCCTTCTGATATTTCTCTCCGCTATAATGCCTTTGTGGGGCGTGACAACCACACTGATGAAAAAAACCGACCGGCATGCCATGAACCGTTGGGTAGACTCGGTGTACAATTCATTGACTGAACGACAACGCGTTGGACAACTCATCATTGCCAAGGTTGTACCAACTCATGGAGAAAAGTCCAAAGCCTCAATCGTCAACCTTGTGGGCAAACACGGCATAGGAGGCCTACTATTCACCCAGGGGTCACTCGAACAATTTATCACCCATACGAACAATGCCCAGGCCGCGGCACGCATCCCGGTGCTGATGACATTAGACGGCGAGTGGGGCCTTTCGATGAGAGTGAACGATGTTGGAAGATTTGTGAACAACATGGCTATTGGCGCCGGCGACAGCGAGAAACTGGCACAGGAGTATGGCCGCGAGGTAGGTAAACAATGTCGTCTTGCCGGCATCCACGTAAACTTTGCCCCTGACGCCGATGTCAACTCCAACCCGGCCAACCCGGTGATAGGTTATCGCTCTTTTGGTGAAAATCCTGAACGCGTAGCCGCTCTTGTATCAGCCTATTCCAAGGGGCTGGAAGACATGGGTGTCCAGGCTGTTGCCAAGCACTTCCCGGGACACGGTGACACCTCAGGCGACTCCCATAAGACACTGCCACTCGTCGGACGCTCACGCAGTGATCTCAACAAAATTGAATTGGTCCCATTCCGTCAGTTTATCAACGATGGTTGCTCAGGCATCATGATGGGACACATATCTGTACCGGCTATTGACAAATCAGGGACAGCATCATCCCTGTCACCGACCACCTATAAAATGTTACGTAACGACATGGGCTTTGAAGGACTTATATATACCGACGCATTAGGTATGCAAGGCGCTTCGGCCAAGGGCAAAGATAATGCCGTGCAAGCTCTTAAAGCCGGTGCCGATCTCCTGCTCGCCCCCACCAATCCTGTTCAATCCCTTGATGCTATAATGGAGGCAATTAAGACCGGCCAAATATCTAAAAAAGATGTCGAGGCCCATGTCAGACGCGTTCTTGCCTATAAATATGCCCTCGGTCTGAGCAAACACCCGGACCCTATCTCAATGACACAGCTCAAGGCCCGCATCGATTCCCATCTCACCGATCAGGTTGCTCGTCAATTAGCAGCCGCATCAATGACTTGCCTAAAAAATACCGACAATCTGTTACCCCTAAAACAATTGTCCAACCGTCATATTGCCATTGTCAACTTCAGCGCCAAACCTACCGTATTTACCAACATCTGCCAACGCTATGCCCCCTCTACTCTCTACAACTGCCCCGATGGCGTCATCAGTGAAGCCCAGATGCGTGCCATTAAACAAGCTAATACAGTTATTGTAGCCATATACGATGACAAACAAGGGGTACGCTCGAGTGTTGCCAGACTCTCAGGCTGTAAAAACATGATTGGTGTCTTTATGGTCAATCCATACAAGATGGCCAAATTCAGCAACTCCTTAAGTCACATGCAGTCGGTTATTCTTGCCTACGATGACACCGAAGCCTCACTCAACTATGCCGCCCAGGCTGTATTTGGAGGCATTGATGTCACCGGCAAACTCCCTGTTAATCTTAAAAATATTGGGAGGATTGGCACAGGCATCAAACTCAACAAAATACGTCTCGGCTACTCCACTCCGGGACTGAACAATATGGATAACCACCTCACTGTGGCTGTAGACTCTATAATGGAAGATGCCTTGGCTCGCAAGGCAATCCCCGGTGCTCAAGTACTGATAGGTCGCCACGGCAATATTATACTTGACAAATGCTATGGCCTACTAACCGAGCACGGAGCCGACGTCAACGACCAGACAATGTATGACCTTGCCTCGGTATCCAAGGCAATCGGCACTCTCCCAGGCATCATGAAAGCCTATGACGAAGGCCTGATTGGTCTCGATGTCCCAGCATCAAAGTACATTCCCGGTCTCAATCGCGATGACAAGCGAGACATTACAATCTCCGACCTCCTGTACCACGAGAGCGGCATGCCGGCATCACTAAACATGTTTGACATAATGATTGATACAGCCTCATATAATGGCCGGCTGATAACATCCAAGCCCGACAACAGCCACTCTATAAAAATACAGAACGGCGCTTACGGAAATAATACCGGTAAGTTACGTCGTGATATCACCTCGACAACCAAACGCACTGGGTTTGAGACCGAGGCCGCCAAAGGTATCTGGGTCGGACAAGCTGCCTATGACACTATTATGGGGCGTATCTATAACATCCCACTGCGCAAAAATAAAAATTACAACTACTCATGCCTCAACTTCTGTCTATTAATGAACGCTGAACAGAATGTTACCGGACTACCTCACGACCAATATGTGTCTGAAAAAATATGGCGACCGTTAGGCATGACCACTATGTCCTACCGTCCCACTGAGACACACCCCAAATCTCAGATTGCTCCTACTGAAAAAGATAACTACCTGCGTCGTCAGACCGTTCACGGCTATGTCCATGACGAGACTGCAGCTTTCTCAGGAGGACTTCAAGGCAATGCCGGCTTGTTTTCCAATGCCGACGATATTGCCAAGATGTGCCAAATGTGGCTCAACGGTGGCACTTATGGTGGTGAGCGTATCCTTTCAACAAAAACCGTTAATCTGTTTACAACTTCCAAGAGTCCCACTTGTCGCCGTGGCCTCGGCTTTGACAAACCCGACAAAGTCAACCCCGACTGGTCACCGACAACCGATATGGCTTCTCCCGAGACATATGGCCACCTCGGATTTACAGGTACCGTATTTTGGGTTGACCCTGCCAACGATATGTTCATGATTTTCCTGACCAATCGTGTCAACCCTACCCGTGATAACGACGCCTTCAATGAAACCTACCTTCGCGCTGACCTCTACAAACAACTTTACCTCAACCTTAACGATTAAACATATCATCACCATTGCCTCATTAGCCATCACCAGCTATTACCGGTAACATTCCAACTCACATATACCCACCCCGGGCAATAAATTAAACTGATAAAATATTTTCACCGGATAAGAAAAAATAATTCTCAAATAAATCCACCACATCAATAAAATCACTACATTTGCCCCTTGAAAACTATAACACGTCCAAAAACGTTAAACAACTGAACGATTATATTTAGAAACAACATACAATTCCAATAACACAAGATTTTAACATCTATCTCTGAGGTATTTTTCATCCTTTATTTTGCTAACATAACTATCCTCATTCGGAACAAAATGAAAACTGCACTGCTCAACTCACTGTCAGGCGTTGCACTATTGGCCGTAATCCCCCTGATGAGTTCATGTGGAAATGGCAACGCCACTCAAGACTCCTCCATCGCATTTGAGACCTACCAGACAGGGCAATTCTACACTCTCACCGGAAGCGCCGCCGACTATCAACGCGACACCGACCTGTCCTTCTATGACTCAGTATCTATCGTAATGCCTACTCGACTTGGCGATATCGATATTACAGCCCTAAAAGACTCGATAACCGACATGGCGTTTGAAGCCACTAATGTTCAGGCAATTGTACCGACAATCAACCGTTGGCTCACCAAGACTGCCAACGAACAAGGTTACAAAGCCCGCCTCACCTCAGGCAATCCCGAGACTGCCTCCGGCTTCTGTTACCTCAACGGATATGTAGTATATCTATCGGGAGACATGCTTGTCTATTGCGTCAAGACCGATGTATATAATCCGGGGGCGGCCCACGGCATGTATGACAAACGCTATATCAACTTCTACATGCCTGACAACAACACCGGACAAGTTGTCACTCTCTCAGATATTTTCACGCCCCAAGGCCTTAAAAAATTACCCGAGCTTATAGCCGAACAGACCTCTAACATGTCCGACATGATTGGTCCGACTGAAGTTGATGGTCTGCCCGACAACAACAACTTCTTTATATCATCGGAAGGCAAGATAGTCATGGCATACCAGCCATATGAAATAGCTTCTTACGCCCAAGGTATTATTAATGTACCGTTTGAGCCATATGAGTTAGTGGAACTCATGACCCCGCTGGGTATCAAGATTTTTAACCTTGAGGACTTTTATGTAACTGACGATGTGACATCCGAGCCCACACCTGACAACTTTACATCCAGGCAATAATCCATTATACTTTAGATGTCAGTAAATAAGCCGAACAAACATTTTTTAACACGTGACGATGTTACTTTTATAACATCGTCACGTCTAATTAATGAAATAATAATCTCAAGCAACAACAATCATAATTATCACAATATTAACCCCAATAGCCAAATTATGGAAAAACTATTTTTAAAGGCACTGGCCGCCGCGGCTATGTTATTCACCCCTACCGCGCTGATGGCTCAGATGCCCCAAGTGCCTGCGGCTCCTGTCGACTCGGCAGTGAGAATAGGCAAACTTGACAACGGACTAACCTATTACATTCGGCACAATGAGACCCCCAAAGGACAGGCCGACTTTTTTATCGCCCAAAAGGTAGGATCGGCCCTTGAGGAAGACAACCAACGAGGACTCGCCCACTTCCTTGAGCACATGTGCTTCAACGGCACCAAAAATTTCCCCGGCAACTCTCTTATCGACTGGTTGGAGACAGTAGGCGTTAAATTTGGTCAGAACCTTAACGCCTATACCTCTATTGACGAGACAGTATATAACATTTCATCGGTGCCTGTAGCACGCACCGGCGTCCAAGACTCATGCCTTCTCATCCTTCACGACTGGGCTGACGACTTACTCCTTAACCCCGAGGAAATAAACAAAGAACGTGGTGTAATACACCAAGAGTGGCGTCGTGCGATGGCCGGCCAGATGCGTATTCTTGAAAACCAACTTCCGGTTCTCTACCCCAACAACCGGTATGGTTACCGCCTACCTATCGGAACAATGGAAGTCGTGGATAACTTTGAGCCCCAGGTCCTGCGCGACTACTATGAAACATGGTATCGTCCCGACCAGCAAGGTATAATTGTTGTCGGAGATATTGACCCCGACTACATTGAGGGCAAAATCAAAGAAATATTCTCAGACATCAAAATGCCCGAGAATGTCAAGGAACGCACATATATTCAAGTCGAAGATACTCCCGGCACTATCTGGGCTATCGGACGTGACAAAGAGATGACAAATAACGTTGCCCTGCTCATGTTCAAACAGAAGGAAAAACTCCTCCCCGATGAGATGCGCGGTACAATGGCCTCTTTCCCCATCGACTACCTTAAATTTGTCATTACCGACATGCTTGACCAACGTCTTGATGAGCTCACTAAAGACGCCAAATCTCCAGTGGCTCAAGCCGGCATCGATATTGACAACTTCTTCGTTGCCAAGACCAAAGACGCTCTGACTCTCCAAGTCGTCGCCAAGGGTAAAGACATCACTCCCGCTATCAAGGACGCTTATCGCGAGCTTCTTCGTGCCGTACGCGGCGGATTCACCGTCTCGGAATACGAGCGCGCCAAAGCCAAATATCTCGCCAATCTCGAGGACGCATATAACAAACGTGCTTCGGTAGACAATACCAAGTATGCCCGTGAATATGTTCGCAACTTCGTTGACCAAGAAGCTATCCCAGGCATCGAGTTTGAGTATAACCTTGGACAACAGATTGCTGCTTCTGTTCCCCTCCAAGCCGTCAATCAAGTACTCCCCGAACTCGTTGGCAACGACAACCGCGCATTCTTAGTAATGGTCACCGAGGCCGAGGATGTCGTATTCCCCACTGAAAGTGACCTCAACAAAGCTATTGCTGACGTGGATGCCGAAACAATTGAGCCCTACAAGGAAGAAACCAAGTCAGAGCCTCTCATTCCTTCGCTTCCCAAAGCCGTTGCTCCCAAGTCAGTCAAAGAGCTTGCCGAATATGGCGCCACTGAAATGACATTCCCCAACGGTGTCAAGGTAATTGTCAAGCCTACCAAATTTAAAGATGGCGACATCCGTTTCGACGCCAACGCCAAAGGTGGCCTCTCCTCTTGCTCCCAAGACGATGCAGCATCTCTCCTATTCCTACCCTATGCCCTTACAGCTCACGGTCTCGGCACATACACCGATACCGACATACAGAAATATCTCTCGGGCAAACAGACCAAGATGGAATTCTCATTTGACAGCTACTCTCGCTCTATGGAAGGCCAGACAACTCCCAAGAACCTCCAGACTCTCATGGAGTTGATTTACGCTACATTCACCTCTTTTGACATCACACCCGAAGAGTTTGACGCCAACCAACAGAAATTTGCCGGTATACTCGCCAACCAAGAGCTCAACCCTCAATATATCTTCTCACGCGAACTCACCAAGGCTCTATATAAAGCTCCCTCCCGTCAAGCCATCACATCGGCCGACATCAAGGCCGCCAAACGTGAGGCCATCATCAACGCTACAAAAGACATGCTCGTTGCTCCCGACTACACATTTGTTTTTGTTGGCGACATTGACATGACCAAGTTCACCGAGCTTGCTTCGCAATATCTCGGAACTCTTCCCAAAGGCAAGACTGTCAAATTCCAACCCAGCGCTGACTTTGACCTCGCCACAGGACTGGTTGACAAAACCGAAACCACAAAAATGGAGACCCCCCAAACATGGGTATTCATCGGATACAACGCTGCCATGCCCTACACCGCCAAAAACCGTGCCCTGGCTTCTATCACAGGTCAAATACTCTCCAACCGCCTCCTCAAAAAAATACGTGAAGAAATGGGTGCCGTATACTCCATAGGCGCCGGCGCTAACATGAGCCGCGTCAGCAAACAGAACACCGTTGTTCAAATTCCGTTCCCCATGAAACCCGAAATGAAAGCCGAGGTTCTCACTGAGATTGATAAAATGGTCAACGACATGGCCGAAAATATTAAAGACGAGGAACTCAATCCCATCAAAGAATTCATGGTTAAGAGCGCCAAGGAAAACCTTGAGAAAAACGAGGAATGGTCTTCAACTCTCTCTGCCATCTCCCTCAACGGCGTCAACACATTCACCAATGCCGTTGATACAGTGAGCGCCATCACCACCGACGATGTCAAAGCTTTTGTCAAAGCGCTCATCGCCCAAGGCAACAAAGCCACAATCATCCTTGACCCCGCCCAATGACATGACACATTGATATTCAATCAATAACATCAATCTCATCAGAGGCTGCATCATAATTGGTGCAGCCTCTCTATTTGTCCATACATACTTACACAAGAGGTTGTTAAAAAAACAGCGATTAAGGCAACACAGTTGTACCGGCGATGCTTGAAAGACGACCGGAAAGGACCGACGCCTTATCGGCTCTGATAGACATGTCGATAACACAAGTATTGTCAAATGTTTGACCGAGGACATTGACATCAGTGTCAGCCTTAATTACCTTCATTACCTCACCTATTGACTGGTAAGGAAATGTTACTGTCAACTTAGTCATGTCATGCATCTCAACAATATCAGCAGCCTCCAAAGCGAGCCTGGCAGCCTCCCTATAGGCCGCAATAAGGCCCGAAGTACCAAGCTTTATGCCACCAAAATAACGTGCGACAATAACAACTATATCTGTCAGACCAAACGAATTTATCTGACCCAGAATAGGCTTGCCGGCTGTTCCTGATGGCTCACCATTATCGTTGGACATAAACATGGCTCGATCACTACCAAGCATGAACGCCCAGCACACATGCCGTGAGTCTCGATATTTACGAGTCATATCGGCTATACGCTCCCGCGCTTCATCTACAGTTGTCACCGGAAACGCATGACTATAAAACTTACTCATCTTCTCGGTGTACTTCCCTTCCGAGGGCTCTGATATGGTATGATAGGTATCCATTAAGTTAGTATCAGCGTTGATAAACTTGCCAAATGCGGTATGTCCCTTCTTTAGACGTGGTTAAAATCCTTGAGCCCGACCATTCTACTATCTTCATCCACGAATTATATGGCCGCCATGCGCCTCCAGATACCGGACGTTTTCCGGTAAGGTATATATAATCACCGTCGATACGGGCACGATAGGTCCATGAACCGTCCGCACTACAACTCCACACCACGCGCAATCCGCTACTGTCATCGATTACCGAGATATTTTCATATAGATTTCCATTTTGCGCTGATGGTGTAAAACTATTGACCATCCGACCGGTCGACTGGTCATATACGCCATATTGCTTCAGTTCCATGAATACATTTTTTTTAGTCAAGGCATACCACTGACCACGTGAAAAATCTAAAGCTCGCGATTGAAAAGAAACCACAAACACAACAAGCAGAGATAGGATTATTTTAATTCTTTTCATAATAATCTTATATACATTAAAACATAGTCAATACAGCACCTTAACTGCAATAAGCACCTGATATATAAATAATAGCCACCGATGGCTTATGTAATGTTTGAGGGAATGCTTTCTATCATCTACATGACATATAACACCATTCCCTCCTCAGGCCATAATTCTAAAAACATATCTTACCATCAACTACCATTAATGCCTTACCGACTTTGACCGCAAAGATAATACTTTTTAAACAAAATCCTTTGTTGGTAGGCAATTAATTTGTAATTTTGTCACCGACTGAATCCTTATTTACAAATCCTTAAACACATACCATATCATCCTAAAAGGACACAACTCAACCTTATAAAACTTTCAAAGTATTCACCATATCTAAAACTCACCGTTTTCCCTTAACGGCTTAACAAGGAAATACAATCTTATATTTAAATCAATAACGCTAAGTTATGGCAGAAAAAAAAGAAAAATTGTTTGACCAATTTCCCGGCGTGAGCTACGAAGAGTGGCGCGCCAAAGTCGAGGCCGACCTTAAAGGAGCCGACTTCAATAAAAAATTGGTCTGGAGAACCAACGAAGGCTTTAACGTCCAGCCCATCTATCGTGCTGAAGACACAGCCGACCTTAAAACCACAGACTCCCAACCCGGCCAATTTCCTTATGTACGTGGCACACGCACCAATAACGATTGGCTCACACGTCAGGAGATTAACGCCGAGACTCCCGCCGAGGCCAATGCAGTCGCTCTCGAGGTGCTCACCAAAGGTGTGACATCACTTGGCTACAGTGTTGCCGAGCCCACCGAGGCTACAGTTGCCACACTGTTGAACGGTATCGACCTGGCCAAAGTCGAGGTCAACTTCAAGTGTTGCCCCTCCAAGGCCCTTGACCTCGCCAAGGCTCTGGTAAACCATCTAAAGGCCAACAACGCCTGTGACACCTTCCACGGCTCCATCAACTATAACCCACTGAAAAAAGCCCTTCGCCATGGCGCCAAACTCCCCGAAAACATGGTAGCCAACGCCAAGGCTCTCATCGAGGCTGTAAGCGATGTTCCCGCCCTGCGCGTCCTCGCTGTTGACTCTGTGACTCTGTGTGACGGAGGTGCTTATATCTATCAGGAACTCGGATATGCAATGGCTTGGGGTGCTCAATGGCTCACCGACCTCACCGATGCCGGTCTCTCAGTTGACCAAGTCGCCATGAGGATTAAATTCAACATGGGCACATCTTCCAACTTCTTCATGGAATTGTCCAAATTCCGTGCCGCACGCATGCTATGGGCCCAAATCGTTGAGCAATACAAGCCTGCCAACGCCGACTCAGCCAAGATGGTATGCCATGCCTCTACATCCAAGTTCAACCAGACAATATACGATGCTCACGTAAACCTGTTACGTAGCCAGACCGAAGCGATGTCTGCCGCCCTCGCCGGTGTCGACTCTATCACCAGCGTGCCCTTTGACACCCCCTATCAGACACCCGATGCATTCTCAGAGCGTATTGCCCGCAACCAGCAATTCCTTCTCAAAGAAGAAAGCCACCTCGACAAGGTTGTCGACCCCGCCGGCGGTTCATACTATGTCGAGACATTGACTGTAGCTCTCGCCACCGAGGCTTGGAAAGTATTCCTGGACGTTGATGCCCAAGGCGGCTTCTTCCACCTCGTGAATGAAGGTCTTGTTCAGAAAGAAGTAAACGCTTCTTGTGACAAACGTCACACCGACGTTGCCCGCCGTAAAGAAATTCTTCTCGGCACCAACCAATTCCCCAACATCAACGAGAAAGCCGCTGACAAGATTAAGACCACCGGTTGCAACTGTCACTGTGGCTGTGGCTCAGAGGGAGAAGGCCAGGGTCTCAAGATGCACCGTGCCGCCACCGACTTCGAGGCACTGCGTCTCGCCACCGAGGCTGCTGCCAAACGTCCCAAAGTTTTCATGCTCACCATCGGAAATCTCGCCATGCGTCTCGCTCGTGCTCAATTCTCAACCAACTTCTTTGGTTGCGCCGGATATGAGATTATTGACAACCTCGGATTTGACACCGTCGAGCAAGGCATCGATGCCGCCATGGAGAAAGGCGCCGATGTTGTTGTACTCTGCTCATCAGACGACGAGTATGCCACACTTGCGCCCGAAGCCTACAAATACCTCAACGGACGCGCCCAGTTTGTTGTCGCCGGCGCTCCCGCTTGCATGGAAGACCTAAAGGCTGTCGGCATCAACGACTTTATCCACGTGCGCGTCAACGTCCTCGACACTCTCAAGGACTTCAACAACCGCCTGTTAAAATAATTGATAACCGTCTTAAAACATTAATATAATATGAAACCAGATTTCAAATCAATAGATATCACTAAAGACGGTTTTGGCAAGACAACCGCTCCTGCCGCCTCCGCCGAGACCTGGCTCACCCCCGAGCTTATCCCGGTAAAGCCCGTCTACACCAAGGAAGACCTTCAAGGCCTCGAACACCTCAACTATGTCTCAGGCATACCCCCATTCCTGCGTGGCCCGTACAGCGCCATGTATCCCCTGCGCCCCTGGACAATACGTCAATATGCAGGCTTCTCAACCGCCGCCGAGTCCAACGCCTTCTACCGTCGCAATCTTGCCTCAGGTCAGAAAGGCCTCTCAGTAGCCTTTGACCTCGCCACACACCGCGGCTATGATGCCGACCACACCCGTGTAGTAGGTGACGTCGGTAAAGCCGGCGTGTCCATCTGCTCGCTTGACGACATGAAAGTCCTGTTCGATGGTATTCCCTTGAACAAAATGTCTGTGTCAATGACTATGAACGGTGCCGTTCTTCCCGTACTCGCGTTCTATATCAACGCCGGACTCGAACAAGGCGCCCGTCTCGACGAAATGGCAGGTACCATCCAGAACGACATCCTCAAGGAGTTCATGGTGCGTAACACCTATATCTATCCCCCCGAATTCTCGATGCGTATTATCGCCGACATCTTTGAGTACACCTCACAGAACATGCCCAAGTTCAACTCGATATCTATCTCGGGTTACCACATGCAAGAGGCCGGCGCTACCTGTGACATCGAGTTGGCTTACACCCTCGCCGACGGTCTTGAATACCTGCGCGCCGGTGTCAATGCCGGTATGGACATCGATGCCTTCGCTCCCCGTCTGTCATTCTTCTGGGCTATCGGCATGAACTACTTCATGGAGGTTGCCAAGATGCGTGCCGCACGTATGCTCTGGGCCAAGATTGTCAAACAATTCAACCCCAAGAACCCCAAATCACTCGCCCTGCGCACCCACTCCCAGACTTCCGGTTGGTCACTCACCGAGCAAGACCCCTTCAACAACGTTGGACGTACATGTATCGAAGCCATGGGTGCCGCCCTTGGTCACACCCAGTCTCTCCACACCAACGCGCTCGACGAGGCTATCGCTCTTCCCACCGACTTCTCGGCTCGTATCGCTCGTAACACCCAGATTTATATCCAGGAAGAAACCATGGTCACCAAACAGGTTGATCCATGGGGCGGTTCTTACTATGTCGAGGCCCTAACCAACGAGATTGCCCACCGTGCATGGGAGCACATCCAGGAGATTGAAAAACTCGGCGGCATGGCTAAAGCCATTGAGACCGGTCTACCCAAACTGCGTATCGAAGAAGCTGCTGCACGCACACAGGCACGCATCGACTCGGGACGCCAGACCATCGTCGGTATCAACAAATACCGCCTCGACCACGAGGACCCCATCGACATCCTCGAAATCGACAATACCGAGGTGCGTAAAGAACAAATCGAGCGCCTCAATGACGTCAAGGCCCACCGCGATGAGGCCAAGGTACAGGAAGCCCTCAAGGCTATCACCGAATGTGTGCGCACCAAAGAAGGCAACCTCCTCGACCTCGCTGTCAAAGCTGCCGGCCTACGTGCCACTCTTGGCGAAATCTCTGATGCCTGCGAGGAAGTCGTCGGACGTTATAAAGCTGTAATCAGAACTATTTCAGGCGTGTATTCAAACGAAACCAAAAACGATCCTGACTTTAAGAAAGCTCAGGAAATGTGCGAGGAATTTGCTCGCCGCGAGGGTCGTCAACCCCGCATCATGATTGCCAAAATGGGCCAGGACGGTCACGACCGCGGTGCCAAAGTTGTTGCTACCGGATATGCCGACTGTGGATTTGATGTCGACATGGGACCATTGTTCCAGACTCCTGCCGAGGCCGCTCGTCAGGCCGTCGAGAACGACGTCCACTTCCTCGGCGTTTCTTCTCTGGCTGCCGGACACAAGACACTCATCCCTCAGGTTATTGAAGAGCTCAAGAAACTCGGCCGTGAGGACATCCTCGTCACTGCCGGTGGTGTAATCCCCGCACAGGACTACGACTTCCTATACAAAGCCGGTGTTTGCGCTATCTTCGGCCCCGGCACACGTATCCCCGCCTCGGCAATCAAGATGCTCGAGATCATCAACCAGCAAGCCGCCGAATAATCCACCAATCAGCAGTCGGGCTACAACAACCGACCTGCAATTGACCCCATACCAAGAGAGCGCCCCACCCCGGGACGCTCTCTTTACATAAATTCCAATACACGATTACACTTCTTCAATACCACATACATTATTGGGGAGGACAATCCCTACCCAAAATCATTCTACCTAATAGGCCATGTCAACGGCAACGCATGGAACACCACCGCCGGTCTCGAGCCCACAGCCAACCATAATGGCATCTACCGCTGGAACGAGGTAAAAATTGATGATAGTGGCGATGGTTATGGCTATTTCTCTTTTATCACCAAATTGGGGCCTGACTGGGCAACGGTGAACACATCTGACCGCTTCGGTGCCACCTCCAAAGACGCACTGCTCTCAGACACTGCCAATATAGCACAATTCTCAGGCAATCAGGCAACATATGCAAATTCATGGATGGTGTCACCCGGATATTACCATGTTGAGGCATCGCTCCCTGACATGAAAGTCAAGATTATGAAAACTACACCTTCGGGCATCGAAGAAGTGGTTGACGATAATAGCATCGCTGACATTCTACCTGTCTACTATAACCTCCAGGGTATACGCGTCCTACATCCCGAAAGAGGCATTTTCATAGAAGTACGCGGCACCAAAGTACGCAAAGTCACCATCGGCTCGCGCTAACCCCGCTTTGTAGACTCTAACCATATAGTTAAACCTCCCATAGCCTCAGTCTCGCCATCCTATTACAACAGCGGGGTGTAACGGCAATGGGAGGTTTGCTATAAAATAAGTATCACTGCAAAAAGCATTGGAACGCCCCAAAGCACATCTTTAACCATCTAATTAACAATGCTTTAACGCCATTAATTCAACATTGTATATTTTTTATGTAGTTTTTTTTAACGACGCGCGTCTAACAAACAGAATAATTCATATAACAATAATGAGAAATCAACAAGAACTTGAATTTGAAGAGCTGGTCAGAAACAATCGAGCGACCATTTACAGCGTCTGCTACATGTATAGCAAAGACAAGGATGAGGTAGCTGATTTGTTCCAAGAGTGCCTTCTCAATATATGGAAAGGACTTTCCGGCTTTAAACGCAAGAGTGATATAAGGACATGGATATACCGCATCAGCTTGAACACGTGCATCAGTGCCGGCCGCAAAAAGAAATCACGAGGCGAAAAGATAAAACTCGACATATCTCTTGATATTGCCGCTCCCGATAGCTATGATGGCCGACAAATCAAGGTATTACATGACCGCATCAGTCAACTTGGACCTCTCGACCGTGCTCTTGTCCTATTATGGCTCGAAAACTTGCCCTATGATGAGATTGGAGCAATTATCGGCATTTCAGCAAAAAATGTCGGTGTTCGCCTATACCGTATAAAAGAACAACTAAAATCAAACAACAAATGATGAATACTACTGAAAATCAAAATACACATGACCACGATTTGCTTGAACTGAAATCTCAATACCAAACATTCAAATCAGCAATAGAGTCCCAGCCTGTCATTAACTCCA
This sequence comes from Muribaculaceae bacterium, assembly GCA_017621845.1. GTDB lineage: Bacteria > Bacteroidota > Bacteroidia > Bacteroidales > Muribaculaceae > CAG-873. Next base: position 19,300 of record JAGASI010000019.1, on the reverse strand, counting down.
AGATAATACAACGAGTAATCAAATCAGGCGTTTCATCGGTCAACCACATTATACATAGTTATACCATTGTCGGCTTAATTGGCATCCTTTTATGGATACTGATTGGAGTATTCTTTAAATTGAGCATATTATTTATAATCGCTACCTGTATCATGATGAGCGCTGATATGGCGTGTGACCATTGGTCGGCATGGCCGCTTAAAAAAATTTCAGCTCCCGACACCACAATGATCCAAGCCTCGGTATTGGCCCGTCGCTCCAGGGCACGTTTTACAATAGCTACCTGCTTAGGCATAATGGTGATAATACCCTGGTTCTGTTGGTTTGCCTATGAACTAACCAATTCAGCAGTTTGTAATATAGATATGGGTCAGGGATTTACCAATTTAATCGTTATCTTAAGTGCGATAGGAGGTTTAATAGGCCTATCCATCGGCATAATTCTGGTAGTAAGAATGAGGAAAAAGTTGGCATCAATTGACGCCCAAATTCATAAATTCATCAACATGAACGACTCATCAGTATCATAGTTCAATGATAAATATTTCATTCTGCGCCTGTCCTTCCCATTTATTTCATCTCGGGTGTGTTTTCCTGATTTAGGTTGACTGTCAGGGAAACACACCGAGATATGCGACCTCAGCGTTAACATATATCATGGGGCAGGCTCTAAAAGTTGGACAACCAATGGGCGATAATGGGTTACGATTCACAATGAGGTAGACTTTTTACTCTGCCGATACAAAATACGGAATTTTTTATGTACTTTTGCGTGATGATTAAGACCGTGTTATCGGCTATACTGACCCTATTCCACAACAATAATGTTTACCATATTGTTAATCAACTGTATAGTTACAGTATTAAACCTCGCACACGGTCATCAATAATATAACTAACTAAGTAACCCCATAAACCTCGTTATGAACACTTTACCTCCCAAATACGACCCGTCCAAAGTTGAGGATAAATGGTATAACTATTGGATGGAACACAACCTGTTCCACTCTGAACCTGATGCCCGCGAACCCTACACCATAGTCATTCCTCCCCCAAATGTTACCGGTGTGCTCCACATGGGACATATTCTCAACAATACCATCCAGGACATCCTGGTAAGACGTGCCCGTATGGAAGGCAAAAACGCCCTGTGGGTTCCCGGCACTGACCATGCCTCAATTGCTACTGAGACCAAGGTCATCGCCAAGCTCGCCAAAGAAGGAATCAAGAAGACCGACCTCACCCGCGAGCAATTCCTCGAACATGCCTGGGACTGGACCCGCACACATGGAGGTATAATCCTGCAGCAATTACGCAAACTCGGAGCTTCCTGTGATTGGAGCCGCACAGCTTTCACTCTTGACGAACAGCGCTCCAAGGCCGTAACCAAGGTTTTCTGTGACCTATATGACAAAGGCTTGATCTACCGTGGCCTCAGAATGGTCAATTGGGATCCCGTAAACCGCACAGCCATCTCAGATGACGAAGTAATATATACCCCCGAGAACAGCCATCTCTATTATCTCAGATACTTCATCGCCGATGATGACCTCTCGGGAGAAACAGGCGCCGAAGACGAGAAAGTATATCGCACAGCCGATGGACGTCGATATGCTCTTGTAGCCACAACTCGCCCCGAGACAATCATGGGTGACACCGCCATGTGCATCAACCCAAAGGACCCCAAGAATGGTTGGTTAAAGGGCAAGAACGTGATTGTTCCTCTCGTTGGCAGAGTGATACCGGTGATTGAAGACCGATATGTCGATATTGAATTTGGTACCGGATGCCTAAAGGTCACGCCGGCTCATGACAAAAACGATTATATGCTCGGCAAGACACACAATCTCGAGACGATTGACATCTTCAATGATGATGCCACCGTAGCCGAGTGTGCCGGAATGTATGTCGGTATGGACCGCTTTGATGTGCGCAAACAAATCGTCAAGGACCTTGACGCCGCCGGACTTCTGGAACGCGTCGAAGACTATACAAACAACGTTGGACTTTCAGAACGCACCAAAACACCTATCGAACCACGGCTATCATTACAGTGGTTTGTAAACATGCGCCACTTTGCCGACATCTCTTTGGCTCCCGTCATGGATGATGTCATCCACTTCATTCCCGAGAAATACAAAAACACCTACCGTGTATGGCTCGAAAACATTCAGGACTGGTGTATCAGCCGTCAACTGTGGTGGGGACACCGTATTCCCGCATGGTTCTACGGACCCGAGGAAGACGAGACATTTGTTGTCGCTCCTGACGCCGAAGCCGCGCTCGAAAAAGCTCGCGAGGCCTCGGGCAACAACGGTCTACAGCTATCTGACCTCCGTCAAGATCCCGGTGCTCTTGACACATGGTTTTCATCATGGCTATGGCCCATAACCCTGTTTGACGGTATCAACAATCCCGGCAATCCCGAAATTTCTTATTACTATCCAACCGCCACACTCGTGACAGGCCCCGATATTATTTTCTTCTGGGTAGCACGCATGATTATGGCCGGATATGAATATGTCGGCAACTACCCATTCAAGAATGTCTACTTCACCGGCATCGTACGCGACTCATTGGGTCGCAAGATGTCCAAGTCGCTGGGCAATTCACCCGACCCTCTCGATCTCATCGACCAATATGGCGCTGACGGAGTGCGTATGGGTATGCTTCTGGCCGCTCCCGCCGGCAATGACATCCTATATGATGACAAACTGTGTGAACAAGGTCGCAACTTCTGCAACAAACTATGGAATGCTTTCCGCCTGGTCAAGGGTTGGGAAATAGATAGCGAGGCTTCCGCTGACCAACTTTCAGCTACAGCTTCACGATGGTTTGAAGCCAAACTCAACCAGGCCTCGGCCGAAATTGCCGACCAGCTGGCAAAATTCCGCCTCAACGAAGCCCTGATGACAGTCTACCGCCTCGTGCGTGACGACTTCTCGTCATGGTATCTCGAGATGATCAAGCCGGCATACGGGGCTAAGATTGACGCCCACACTCTTGATGATGCACTCAAGCACTTCGACTCGGTCCTGCGTCTGCTCCACCCATTTATGCCGTTTATCACTGAAGAATTATGGCAACATCTCACCGATCGTCCCGATGGCGAGTCTATCATGTATGCCTCATTGCCGGGCAATGGCGAAATTGACCTTGAAATCATTAACGACGTCGATATAGCCCGTGAGATAATCTCGGCTGTTCGTGGTGTACGCGCCGCCAAAAATCTCTCGCCACGTGAGGCTCTCACCCTCAATGTTATCGGGTCCTTGCCTACTACCCGCACAGAACTCATTACCAAACTGGCTAACATAGAAGCGATAAATCAAAACGTTGACAAAGATCCGGCTGCCGCCTCCTTCATGATTGGCACTACCGAATTCAATGTTCCCATGGCTTCGTCTATTGACATTGAAGCCGAGCTCGAGCGTCTTAATAAAGACCTGGCATACTACCAAGGCTTCAAGGCCTCGGTCGAGAAAAAACTCTCCAACGAGCGCTTCGTAGCTAACGCACCTGCCAAAGTGGTTGAAGCCGAGCACAAAAAACTTGCCGACGCCACTTCTAAAATTGAGTCAATATCGGCCTCCATCGCTTCACTGAAATCATAAAAAAAATTACAAGTATTAACCAATGGAACAACGAATTTTATTGTCACTCGCCCACATGGGTGGTACTGAAAAAAAATATGTAGATGAGGCCTTTGCCACCAACTGGATAGTACCCCTTGGACCCAATGTCGATGAGTTTGAACATCGTCTCGAACAATTCCTGGATGTAAACAATGTCGTAGCCCTGAGCGCCGGCACTGCCGCCATACATCTGGGACTCGTGATGCTTGGAGTTGGCCCCGGTGACGAAGTATTATGCCAGGACATGACATTTTCGGCATCAGCCAACCCCATTGTTTATTGTGGTGCCACCCCGGTGTTTATTGACTCTGAAGTCTCGACCTGGAACATGGACCCTGAAATTCTCGAACAAGCCATCATTGACCGCCACGCCAAGACCGGTCGCTACCCCAAGGCCATCATCCCCGTCTATCTCTACGGTATGCCGGCTCAGATTGACCGCATCATGGCTGTAGCTAAAAAATACGACATACCCGTCCTCGAAGATGCCGCCGAGGGTCTTGGCTCCACTTTTGACGGCAAGCATTGTGGCACTTTTGGCCGATACGGTGCCTTGTCATTCAATGGCAACAAAATTATCACTACCTCGGGTGGCGGCGCTCTCATATGCCCTGACAAAGCCTCGGCCGACCGCGTCAAATTCCTGGCTACCCAAGCCCGAGAGAACCGCCCATATTACTACCATGAGACCATAGGATACAACTACAGACTTTCCAACGTCTCGGCCGGTATAGGATGTGGACAGATGGAAGTGCTCGCCGAACATCTCGAGCGTCGCCGTGCTATACACAAATTATATGTAGAACAACTTTCAGACATTGACTGTCTTGAGGTACATCAAAACCCTGACACACGTTATAATTCCAACTTCTGGCTCACAACCATCACTCTCGATCTTGACAAGAGTCCGTTAACACCCGACCAACTCAGGATTATCCTTAACGAGGCCAATATTGAGTCAAGACTGCTGTGGCGTCCGATGCACATGCAACCCGTATATGCCAACGCTCCTTACTATGGAGGTAGTACCGGCGAAAACCTCTTCAACCGAGGCCTATGTCTTCCAAGCGGTTCATCGCTCACCGATGATGATATCAAACGCGTGACCGATTGCATCAAAAAAGCTCTCAAACCAACTAAATAAATATACTATGAAAGTAGCACTTATCACCGGTATCACCGGTCAAGACGGCTCATACCTGGCCGAATTTCTCCTCCAAAAAGGATATGAGGTACATGGTATACTACGCCGTTCATCTTCATTCAATACCGAGCGTATTGAACACCTTTATCTTGAAGAATGGGTACGTGACCAACACGAGGGCCGCAAAGTAAATCTTCACTATGGCGACATGACCGACTCGTCGTCACTGGTACGTATCATCGGGCTTGTCAAACCCGATGAAATCTATAACCTCGCCGCTCAGAGCCATGTCAAAGTATCATTTGATGTCCCCGAGTACACTGCCGACACCAATGCTCTGGGTACACTGCGTCTACTTGAGGCCGTGCGCATCCTCGGCATGGAACACAAAACACGTATCTACCAAGCCTCTACTTCCGAACTTTTCGGCAAAGTCCAGGAGATACCTCAACGCGAGACGACACCTTTCTATCCACGCTCACCCTATGCAGTCTCCAAACTGTATGCTTTCTGGATTATGAAAAATTATCGCGAGAGCTACGGTATGTTTGCTGCCAATGGTATTCTCTTCAATCACGAGAGTCCCCGCCGTGGCGAAAACTTTGTAACTCGTAAAATCACCCTCGCCGCCGCACGCATTGCGGCCGGTAAACAGAAAAAACTATATCTCGGCAACCTTGACGCACGTCGTGACTGGGGTTATACCCCCGACTATGTCGAGTGTATGTGGCTCATACTCCAGCAAGACCGGCCGGATGATTATGTCATAGCTACCGGCGAATTTCACACTGTACGTGAGTTTGCCGACGCTGCTTTCCGTCACGTCGGCATCAATCTCCATTGGGAAGGAATCGGTATTAACGAAAAGGGCATTGATGACAACGGCAATGTGCTTGTAGAGGTAGATCCCAAATTTTTCCGCCCCTGTGAAGTAGAGCAACTTCTTGGTGACCCGGCCAAGGCTCGCGAACAGCTCGGCTGGAATCCACGTTCTACATCATTTGAAGACCTTGTACGCATCATGGTGGAGGCCGATGTCAAACTTATCGCTACCGAAAACCGATGATTACCAAAGACTCCAAAATATATGTTGCCGGGCACCGCGGTCTGGTAGGATCGGCAATATGGCGTAATCTCGAAAAACGCGGCTTCACCAACCTGGTTGGTCGCACACACCAAGAACTTGACCTTCTCGACCCGGTGGCTGTAAAAACTTTTTTTGATGCCGAACAACCTGAGGCTGTTATACTCGCCGCGGCCCATGTCGGCGGTATCATGGCCAACTCGATATACCGAGCTGACTTCATTTACCAAAATCTCCAGATACAGCAGAACGTTATTGGTGAGGCATGGCGTCATGGAGTCAAGAAGCTGGTATTCCTGGGGTCGACATGTATCTACCCCCGTGAAGCCCCCCAGCCTATCACCGAGGACTCACTGTTGACCTCACCGCTCGAGTATACCAATGAGCCATACGCTATCGCCAAAATTGCCGGGCTCAAAATGTGTGAGAGCCTCAATCTCCAGTACGGCACCGACTATATCGCTGTCATGCCCACCAACCTATATGGTCCCCGAGATAATTTCCATCTCGAGAACTCCCACGTATTGCCCGCCATGATGCGCAAGATGCACCTCGCCCGACTTCTTCAGGAAGGTGACTACACCTCTTTACGCGCTGACCTTGACCGCCGCCCAACGTCCCTATATCGGTCAGAAATGACCGACCGGGAATTGGCCGACCATCTGGCTACATTCGGCATACACGCCGACCGGTTGGAGCTATGGGGCTCAGGCACTCCCCTGAGAGAATTTCTGTGGAGTGAGGACATGGCTGACGCTACAATCCACGTCATGCTGAATGTTTCATTTGAGGATCTGAAGAAGCTCTCCGGCCCTGAAGTGCGTAACACCCACATCAATATAGGCACCGGCCTCGAACTTACCATCGGACAACTGGCCCATAAAATCAAGGAGTGTGTAGGCTTTGACGGCAATATCCTATGGGACAACACCAAGCCCGACGGTACTATGCGCAAGCTCTGTGATGTCTCCAAAATTCATGCCCTCGGTTGGAAACATACCGTCAACCTTGACCAGGGTATCTCCATGCTTTATGACTGGTACCTGACCAATTAATTATTAGGTCCTTACGAAAACCAATGAACATAATCCTATGTCTAATCATCTTCATAGCCACTGAGTGGGCTTTTCTCCGGATAGCCAAAGCCCGGAAAATTGGTGCGCCAGTCACCGAGCGCTCATCCCATACTCAGTTTACCCCCACGTGCGGAGGCATCATCGTTCCTATAGCGTTGATAGCTTTCGGCGCGTGGCACTATGAAGTGCTTGACACTACTTGGTGGTTGTGCATAGCCGGTGCATTGGTATTAGCCGCTGTGTCTTTTTATGATGACATCAAGCCTTTATCACCGGGAATAAGATTATTTATTCAAGTAGCGGTCGTCGCCGGTGTGTATCAACAGCTATGTTATCCCCAGGCATTTCATATCTACCTACTGATAATAATATTAGGGGTAGGCACCATCAATACCATCAACTTTATTGACGGCATTACAGGAATGTTGGGATTTTATACGATTGTGCTGTTCGGCACATTTGCCTACACCTTATATACCTACATACCGGCAGGCAACGAGTTATATATCCAATTATGTATTCTTGTCATACTCTCGATGGTATCTTTTCTGGTATTCAACATTCCCGACCGCATCTTTGCCGGCGATGTCGGCGCCATCACCATCGGCTTTCTGGCTGTATGTATGTGTGTACACATCACCATCCAGACCCATAACGCCTCATCTATCATCTTCTTTATCGTATCGCTTTTTGATGCCGGCTTTACCACACTGCAACGACTATTTGCCGGCAAAAACATTCTTCTGCCACATCGCGAATTTATATATGAAATACTCACATCGCGCTGGCATCTCCCACATGTAGTTGTATCATTGAGCTACGCCCTACTCCAGTTGCTCATCAATGCTCTATACTTCCTTATTCCCGCCCAACAGCACTGGACATACCTCATCGCCACATGTATTCTTCTTACATTTGCCTACTTCGCGATACGTCAATCTCCCAAATCTCGCCTTGACGAATAAGTCTTGATGAGATTAGAGCCCGTCCTAAATTGTACTAAAGCCATCACAATATTATTAATGCATTAAACTTTAAGAGTGTTTAATGTGTCTAAATGATATTAACCATTCACCACTCGTTATGAAAAAGATACTGTCAATAATTGCATGTATGACACTGTTAGTCGGTAATGTACATGCTTCATTTGATGCACCCGACTTTTCTCAACCCAAGACTGTCTTGTCCGATGCCCAAAAAGCATTAAAAGCGGCCAAGACCTCAGGCGACGAAATTATGCAATTCCGTGCTATGATGCAAATTGCCATGGCTCAATCATCGATTGACAATAACTCAGGCCAACAATCTTATGAGGTTTTTCTCAATGCCCGTTGGAATGACGCAGGCCTTAAAGCTCTGAGCGACCTGTATGCCGCTAAGATTCTTAATACAATATATGACAAAATAAGATGGGAAATCAGAAATCGCGATTTGCCACTGACGCCGCGTCCGGCCGACATTAACCAATGGTCCCCCGAAATGTTTGATGCAGTCAAAGACTCACTTACCAAAAGCGCATTTGAAAAATCATTTGACCCGGCTTGCCGTCCACTCAAGGATTATTCATCTATCCTTGATGCCAACAAACTGACTTATGACTATTATACCCGTGTCACAGACATGATAGGTGGCCGATTTACATTTGCACGAAACAAATCTGATGGTCAAAATAATACACTCAATCGTCTACTATCATCAGTCCCCGTTGAGTCCAATACATGGTATCTGTGGAAGATTGCCCAACTTAAAAATACATACAGTCATGATGTATATGAGCAGAAATTGCTTGAACTTTATAACTCATCACCCCGAGGCATGGGAGCGGCCCTGGTTTTAGCTGAATTATGTGGCAATAGCCCATTTGATAATACACCCGACAAAAAGGTAGAATTTCTGAAACAAGCTGCCAATCAATATAAAGGCTATTGGGTTGAAAATACCATTATTAATCGCCTCAACAATCTACTCAATCCCAACGTAAACATCAGGTTTAATAATTTAACCGCTGCCTCTACCCCGACACCGGTCTATATCTCATATACTAATACACCGTCTATAACACTTAAAGTATACAATCTACCCATTAACATCACCCCCGGCTCTATTAAATTCCCCTTAGGTGCCAAACCGGTTCAAACTATAAATGTCAATACCGGAGCGTCTACTGCCCAACAGAAAGATACAACCATCTACATCACCCTATCCACCGGTTACAACTTTATAAAACTTCAGTCCGGCTCTCAAACCACCAATAGACGAGACCGCGATTATATCCGCACCATAGAGTACAGTCCTATTGTTGCCACCCAAGGTAACAAGGCACGCTGCTTTATACTGTCAGCTACTAATGGCAAGCCCGTGTCGGGTGTAAAAATTTATTCCTCCAAGACAGTCAATCGACATCGTCAACCCGGTCATCTTATTGCCACCACCGACCACGAGGGTATGGCGATTATCGACAGTAAGCTACGTGGACTTTATATCAAATATCCTGATGGGAAAATGGTATGGGAAAATATTAACACCTACTATTCCGTGGACTATCAGCGTAGCAATAACATCAACATGACCCTTACCACCGACCTCAGCACAGTCCACCCCGGTGACTCCATACGCTTGGTAGGTATCGCCGCCGACACACTTGGAGTTGTTTCTAATCATCCTGTACGTATAATTCTTCGCGACAGCCAATACAACGATATTGATACCCTCAGCATGTCTACCGACTCTATGGGACGCGTTGCCGGTGCCTTTGTCATTCCCCGAGACACCCGCACCGGATCATTTTCAATCTACGCCACCAACCCTTCAGGTGACAATTCCTATGGAAGTGCCTATTTCAATGTCAGTGACTTCAAGGTAAAACAATACCTGAGCCAAAATGTCAAAATACGCTCCCTGTTCCCGACCAAAAATCAGATAATAATCTCAGGCCGTGTAGTAACTTACTCGGGGCAAGGCGTCAGTGATGCGGTAATCTCAGCTCTACATACTAACAATGACAGTACATACACTGCCAACACCGACAACAATGGATGCTTCTCTATTACCATCAATCATCCATTCAAGGAAAATACGTTAACCGACTTACTAAAGGCTGACAACCCATATAGTACCATCCAAGTGCCTTTCATCACTTTCTACCAGTCGCTCAGCAAACACTATTTTACCGTAACAGGCTTGATGCCCGATGGTTCAACACTCGATATTGGTTCGCTGTCAACCAATTGCCTACAATACAACCTCTCAATGACAGATTCTCCATTTGACTCAGATATTTCCAATCAAGATAAAATAAAAATCAAAGTTTCAGCCACAGACTATGACAAGCAAACGATAAAATGCCCCATCATCTGGAAAATTATAAAGGATAACGGCACCCGTGTCAAACCGATTAAAGCAGTCGAAAACTTGACAAATAACGGTAATTCGGCATCTGCTATACCCAACTACTTTAAAGACGCTTTGTTAAGAGGTGAGTTTAATTCCTCCGATTCAACCACTGTTGACTTATCAACTTTAACCCCGGGACGATATAAATTTCTCGCCACAAATGCCGACTCCCTCTCTAACACAATTGAAGAAGAATTCACCGTATTCAACCCTCTGTCAGAAGTTCTACCCGACTCCACTCAAATAATCTATATCCCTGACGGGCATCTGAGACTTGACAAAAACAATATAATCATACCCGTCCTTTCATCTCTCAACAACATCTATATTCTATATAGCCTTGAAGATGAACTGGCCTCTATTCACCCATACCAACTTCAAAAAGGCTGGAATTACGTTAAAATCCAAGCACCCCAATCCTTAAACAAGGGTATATCCATTCAGATAATAGCTCCCGATAAGCAGTCATGTCAGTACAATGCTTCATTGTACAATTTTAAAAACCTCAAGGCAATTGACACAGATAATGCCGGGAAAATAAAAATATTGACCGAGTCTTTCCGTGACCGTCTCACGCCTACAGCTCACGAGTATTGGACACTGACACTCACCGATGGCAACGACAAACCAATCGAAGGAGCTGTCGTAGCCTCAATGTGGAACAGCCGGCTCAATATATTTGGCACTCCCCGCCAACTCAGTTGGCCACAAAATAAATATATTGTCAATCGAGATATAACATACGATTATGGTTCTCCCTACAAAATTTATTTAGGCCTGCATGGACAGGTCAAACGCCTAATCGAGCAATCAGTTTCATGCCCTTCATTTATGAATTGGATGACAAATTATGATGAAGAAATAGGCGTGGTGGCTTATGGCACGACGCGCCGGATGTCATTGACCGGCGCCGTTAATGGCATTGCTTACAAGGAAGCCCAATATGAGGTGTCTGAGGATGCGGCTGAAGAAGAAGAAGCTCCTGTTCTTTACGAAGTCGCATCATCAGCCGACACAGCGGCTCCTATGGCCTCGGCCGGGGGACAAAGCAGTGAAGCCGTCAACAAGTCTTTTTCTTACCGTGACAAAGAGGTATTCTCGGCCTTATGGCGTCCTATGCTCAATACCGATGCACTTGGCAAGGTTAATCTTGACTTCATCGTTCCTAATGAGAACTCCAAGTGGGACTTAAGAATATTTGCCTGGACTAAAGACGGTCGCACAGCTTCTTTGGAACACACTTTCACCACTTCCAAGCCTGTGATGGTTCAAGCCAACGCGCCCCGATTTACACGTCGCGGCGACATAATCACCACCTTAGCCACAGTGTTAAACGCCACCGACTCCACTCAATCTGTCACTACCGTGTGTGAGCTCTTAGACCCGATAACCGGTAAAGTTTTAGCGACATCTACATCAACTGACAACCTCACTGTTGGTGGTAAAGCACTGACATCGCTGACATTTATAATTCCTGACACGCTTTCAGCCAAGTCACTTACCTACCGAGTCAAGTCTTCCACCGATACCTATGCCGATGGAGAACAAATCAACCTACCGGTTCTGCCCTCCCAATCATTTGTGCGCGAGGCCATCAACTTCTACCTCAATCCATCAGACAGCACATATACATGTAAATTACCCACACCCACTGGCACCGGCTTCAATCTCGATTTCTCTTATACCGCCAACCCAATGGCTACCATTATCGAAGCTCTCCCAACACTTTGGCACGACTGTTACCCGACAGCAATATCCCAGAGTATCGCCCTCTATGGCAGCTCGATTGCCCTCGGACTGTCCAAACAGCATCCCGAAGTCAAGCAATACCTTATCAGCAAGAAAATAGACGCCAAATCTGTCGCTGACAAGGCTCTTGAAAAATTGATAGACCTGCAACAACCTGACGGTGGATTTCGTTGGGGAACATGGTGTAACGAGTCATCGCTATGGGTAACTATGAATGTTATCGACAACCTTGCCGACCTGAAGCGTCTGGGGTATCTTGACAACTCGAGCAAGACCCGCCGAATGATAGACGATGCACTCAATTATGTCGATGCCAATGTCAGAAACACCAATACCAAATATACAATCGCACGCTCGGCATTCCCCTCACGTCCTTCATTGAACGGTCAGAAAGTCATTGATGCCACCTTACGCTACATTACCCGCGATTGGAAAAAAATGAATATTAACGACAAGGCAGTCTCAGCCTTAGCCCTGACATATAACCAACGTCGCGCTACCGCCCGTCAACTTATCTCGAGCCTTGATCAATTTGCGACTCAGACTCCCAATAAAGGTCTTCAGTTCAAGAATGAGCGTTCACTCCTGACCTACGGTCACCTTCTCGAGGCTTACAACGCTGTCTCACCCGACAGCAAGAATGTTGACGGCCTAAGGCAATACCTCATCTATCGCCGTCAAGCTACCGACTGGGGCAATAGCCTTGTAACGTCCTATGTCGTTTCTTCGATGCTCAATTCTGGTACACGTTGGTCGGCACCCAAGACTTCTCCATCTCTCACTGTCGATTCTGCCAAGGTTACTCTCAGCGACCCCCAAGGTCCGGCGATGACCTACCGGGCTAACATTTCAGGTAGCGACCTTACTCTCGCGTTAACCGAGACCGGAGCTCCTTCATATGGGGCTGTCATAGCCTCTTACACCGCCAAGATGGACAGCATTGCACCCTACAGCGAGGACGATGAAATATCAATCACCAAACGTCTGATGATTGTAAACGATGATGGTTCGCTAAAATATACCGACGGTAAAGACCTAAAGCTCGGTCAACGTGTCCGCGTGTTGTTGACCATTGTTTCGCCACGCCCCATGAGCTATGTCAACATCGTCGACGAGCGTGCCGCCTCATTCGAGCCGGTAGAACAACTCCCCGTCTATCGCTACAATGAAGGTATTGTCTACTACCGCGAGAACCGTGACTCAGTAACCAATTACTACATCAATTACCTGCCCCAAGGCACACGCCAACTCGTATACGATGTCCGCGTAAACAATGCCGGTGAATACTCCTCAGGTATCGCCACCGTCACCTGCGATCAAGCCCCCACCCTTACAGCCCACTCAGCCGGCTCAACAATCTCAGTTTTACCTCAATAGCCCGATAGAGAATACTCTATCACCCCGCACTAAATTGCGCTCCTACAATATCGACAAACATCATTGTAGGAGCGCTTTACTACACAACGCTCTCCCTCCATTATCAGTCCTAAAAAGGTCGCCTAAACTTGTTAGACAGCCTTCCATGTGTCCTGTTATGGTGGGGGCGTTGAATACGGCGGGGGATTGAACCAAATTGTTATAGCGGTGTTTAAATATTAGTAATCTTTCATATTAACTAATACTTATAAAAACACTAACATTATGGCAACTAAAACTAAGGACATCCGCGGCAGCCGCACCGAGAAACTTCTCGTCGCATCATATATGGCTGAGTCTATGGCATATAGTCGTTATACTTTCTATGCCAAACAAGCTGACAAAGATGGATTTCCTCCTATTTCACGCATCTTCACACTAACCGCCGCCAACGAGCTACATCATGCCAAGGTATTTTTTAAATTTCTTCAGGGTGGCCGTGTCTCTAAAGAGATGACCATCGACTCGGGGGTCATCGGTACGACTCTCGACAATCTCAAGACAGCCGCCTCTGAGGAACAGGCCGAAGGTGTGGTTGCATATACCGAAGCCGCCAAGGTGGCAAGAGAAGAGGGTTTTGAAGACATAGCTCTCGTGTTTGAGTCAATCGCCACTATTGAGTTACATCATGAGGAACGTTTCAGACGCTTTATTAAGCATCTCGAGGATGGCACATTATATAAACGTGAATTTCCAGTCAAATGGCAATGCCTCGTGTGTGGATATGTCTATGAAGGCACAGAACCTCCCACAGAGTGTCCCGCTTGCTCTCATCCTCAGAAATACTATATGGATGTAACCGAGATGAGTGATGCTCTCACTGATTGATTTTTTATACCTAACATAATAAAATCACCACTTAAGGCGTTAATATGATGAAACCCCTAATCATATTATGCCTATGAAGAAAACTTCTACCCAATTGACAATGTCAACGACCACGACATCTACCGGCCAAGCCCGTCCTGTGGGCTCGCCTCGTCGAGAAACCCTCGCCAAGTTGAGACAATTTGCACGCTCTTATTGTCCGGTAAATACCAATTTTGGCGTTATTCTCAACTAACACGTCGTTGACCTAAAACATTAAGAGCCATGCCGGTCTCTGTCCTCGAGATGGAGACCGGCATAGTTTTAATGGCAGTTCTCAGCCCCGGCTTAGTCTTATGTTCAATCCTCGTCGGGGACTTGGAGGTTACAATAAATGGGAACATCCTCTAAATCAGCAGAGGCATGTGCCACACACTCCTACCCCATGGTTAACAGTGACGGTGACGAACGTCAATAGGTATTAAAAGATTTGGGGGGGAGAGATTGTTTTTGTAACTTTGTGGTCGCTTGGGTTGTTACATTTTATGTAAACTCCCGGCTGAAAGAATCAAGCATATAAAACAAAAAAACACATAAAAAACATCATGTCTAAAAAAGCATTATTAATGATACTTGATGGTTGGGGCATCGGCACCCACACCAAGTCCAACGCTATTTACGAAGCCAAGACTCCCTACTGGGACTCACTGATAGCCCACTATCCCCACTCTCAGCTTCAAGCCTCGGGCGAGGCTGTAGGATTGCCTGACGGTCAGATGGGCAACAGCGAGGTGGGCCACCTTAACATCGGTGCAGGTCGTGTGCTTTATCAAGACCTGGTAAAGATCAACCGCGCCATCAAGGATGGCTCGATACTTAAAAATCCCGAGATTGTAGCTGCATATGAGTATGCGCGAGAGACCGGCCATGCCCTACATCTGATGGGCCTGACATCCAATGGTGGTGTACACTCGAGCCTTGACCACGTCATGGCATTGTGTGATATCGCCAAGACTTACAACCTTGACAAGGTCTTCCTCCACTGCTTTATGGATGGCCGAGATACCGACCCACGCTCAGGCAAGGGCTTTATCGAAGAGTTGCAAAATCATTGTGCCACAGCTCAATCAACAGGTACAGTCGCGTCAATCATCGGTCGCTACTATGCCATGGACCGCGACAAACGCTGGGACCGTGTTAAAGTAGCCTATGACCTGTTGGTCAAGGGCGAGGGCAAGCAAGCCACCGATATGGTCAAGGCCATGCAAGAAAGCTATGACGATGGCGTTACCGACGAGTTTGTAAAGCCCATCAACAACTCGACAGTCGACGGCACCATCAAGCCCGGTGATGTAGTAATCTTCTTCAACTACCGCAACGACCGCGCCAAAGAACTCACCGTCGTGCTCACCCAGCATGACATGCCCGATGAAGGCATGACCACCATCCCCGACTTACAGTACTATTGCATGACACCCTATGACTCATCATTCAAGGGCGTGCACATCATCTTTAATAAGGAAGACGTCAAGGATACCCTCGCCGAATTTCTTTCACGCATGGGTAAGCATCAGCTTCATATCGCCGAGACTGAGAAGTATGCCCACGTGACTTTCTTCTTCAACGGCGGTCGTGAGGCTCCGTTTGAAGGCGAAGACCGTATCCTCGTGCCCTCGCCCAAGGTTGCCACCTATGACCTTAAGCCCGAGATGAGCGCTCCCGAGGTCACTGTCAAGCTGGTCGATGCCATAGACACCGAGAAGTATGACTTTATCGTGGTCAACTTTGCCAACGGTGACATGGTAGGTCACACCGGCATATACGAGGCCATCGAGAAGGCAGTAGAGACTATTGACACATGTGTAAACAAGGTTGTGGAAGCCGCCAAAGCCCATGGCTATGATACCATCATCATCGCCGACCACGGCAATGCTGACAACGCCATCAACCCTGACGGCACCCCCAACACGGCCCACTCGCTGAACCCCGTGCCATTTGTATTTATCTCTGACAATCCCAACGCTAAGGTTGAGAACGGTATTCTCGCCGACGTGGCGCCTTCAATCCTACATATAATGGGTCTGAAACAACCTGCCGACATGACAGGCCACGACCTGATTACCGACTGATGAGAATATCCCGAAATAAAGTTTATATCTCGGTCGCAGTGGCAGTCCTGGCCACTGCGGCCGCTGTCCTATCTATACGTTCATGCACGGGGGACTCGGCTGATGAGGCTACTCCCACTCAGCTGACGCCCGAACAGTCGGCCAAGAAAATCCTTGGTGAGCCGGCCAGGTTTGATCCTCGCAGTCTTGAGGAAATGGCAACAGAAATCAAGACTGACCACGAGTTTAACGCCGAGCAAATATCCCAAATGATTGTTGCCGTCGAGGCTGCCTTAAACCGTCTCGAGCAAGACATCGAGCTATTGGTGGTCAACGAGGATGCCTCCGATTCATGGAACGTGCTCCAAGAATATGCCGGTCAAGCATGGACCGGCCATCTGGCAACTGTTGTCGAGTTTCTATCACGGGCACCGTTGACCGACGAACAGGCTCCACGTGTTGCCACGATACACCAGACGGCAAATCGCATCAACATGCTCATCGGACAGATAAATGACACTCAATTTAAGGGTCGTAAAGTCACGTTTCAAATTCCATATTAACCTCTCGGAGGGGTTGCCCCCCACCCTCCCCATCATCTACCAGACACAGTGCGTTCACGATTTATAACCAACGACTCAGCCTCCAGACTCATCTTGATATTTGCAGGATGGGGAATGGATTGGCGTCCTTTTACCACTCTCACAGCCGAGGGTTATGACATCATGGTAGTGTGGGACTATCGAGACCTCACGTTTAACTGGAAGCAGGTACTGACCTATGACGAAGTGTGTCTTATCGCCTGGTCTATGGGCGTGTTCGCTGCCTCGCTCACCATCCACGAGATAGACTCCCGTATCACCAAGCGTATAGCCGTCAACGGCACTCTCGACCCCATCCACGACTCGCGTGGCATACCTCGCGCTATTTATCATGGCACGATCAACTCACTGGCACCAAACACACTGAGAAAATTCTACCGTCGCATGTGTTCAGAGCGCCAACAGTTTGAGACATTCAGCGCCAACCTGCCACGACGCACTGTATCAGAACTTATCGACGAGCTCCATTCCATAGAGGATTACACCATCTTCCACACGCCCCAGATTACCACCTGGGACTTGGCAATCATCTCACGCGAAGACGGCATATTCCCTGTCGAAAACCAATGTACTGCCTGGCGCGGTCTCGCACAGGTCATTATGGCCGCCGGCGGTCATCTTCCCGACTTTCAAGCCATAATCGACACTCACCTTATCAACAAGGTGCGTGTCAGCCGGTCATTTAAAGCCGGTGCCGACACATACGTTGCCGCCTCATCGGTCCAGCAAGAGATTGCACACACGCTATACAGCCTATTCCAACGCGTCTACCAGTCAGACCAAGACAACGCCGGATATTCAATAAATGGCGACATACTCGAGATTGGCCCCGGACACGGTGCACTGACCTCTTTATACTCGCCACACCGTGGCCAAGGGTCCATGACTTTATGGGACCTTGTTGACATGCGTCCCGAGGGATGTCCCGATGACGCGATATTTCACGCATGCGACGCCGAAGTCGCCATACGGCGCACCCCGTCTCGCTCGATAGCATGTATATTCTCGTCCTCCACTATCCAGTGGTTCAACTCTCCGTCATCGTTTATCAAAGAGTGTGAACGCGTCCTCATGCCCGATGGTTATCTCGTGTTGTCTACATTCTGTGCCAATAACATCGAGGAATTTACCCAAGCCTCGGGAGTGGGTCTCAACCTGCCATCCCAACGTCAATGGCAAGCGATGTTCTCACCGGCTATGACAATATATGTGTGCCAAGCCTCCATACTAACCAAGACCTTTGACTCTCCACGTGATGTTCTCAAACATGTGCGAGATACAGGGGTCAATGCTCTCGCACATGGCCCACAGGCCACAGTATTGGCCCGCAAGGTGCTGACTAATTACCCATTAGGCTCGGATAGCAAATATCATCTCACCTATCGTCCTATATTTATCATCGCACGTCGCAATGACATCAATCAACAATGAGCACAACCTACTTTATAACCGGAATAGATACCGACGCCGGCAAAACCTATTGCACGTCATGGCTTGCACGCCATCTCGCCGAGCAAGGTCAATCGGTGATAACCCAGAAATTTATACAGACCGGATGTGACGGTTACTCAGAAGATATTGACGCCCACAGGCGCCTGACCGGCACCGGTCGCCTTCCCGAGGATGACCTCGGGCTCACCGCTCCCATCATCTTTACCTACCCTGCTTCGGCTCAGCTTGCCGCACGTATAGATGGCCGGGATATTGACCTGTCAATAATCGACAGCGCCCGAGAAGAGCTCGAGCGACGTTATGACGTGGTTCTTGTCGAGGGAGCCGGCGGATTGATGGTTCCTATCACCGACAACTACTTTGCCATCGACTATGCGGCTGACAGGCATCTTCCCGTCTATCTCGTCACCAACTCACGTCTGGGATCCATCAACCATACCATACTTTCGCTCGAAGCCCTTTCGGCTCGTGGTATCACCCTACAGGGTGTCCTCTACAATACTTATTATGACCAGGACCCCGAGATAGCTCCCGACACCCGGGACTTTATAAGCCGATACGTAGGCCGTCATTTCCCCGGGGCTCAATTCCTCACTGTCCCCACCCTCTCTGACAAATAACAATCTTTTTATTGGCCGACATTGTTATTTATTTTTGTAGTATATATGAATTAGGAATACTTCAATTTTTGAGATTATTGCTGTCCGATAAAACTTAGGAAAGGCAAAAAATGTATGGCTCGGCTGCTGATTTTCAGCGGTCGAGTCTGATTTTATTCTTTGACAAGCCCCAGTCAGTCGAAAAGAGAGGGCAAGGGAGGGCCTGATGCGTCAG
>JAGASI010000058.1 GCA_017621845.1 Muribaculaceae bacterium | reverse complement strand
TTACCTTCGCCTTCGCATCTCTCGGGTGCTTTTTGGTGTTCGTTTCGGTTACGTGGCTACGGCCACGCGCCCTCAACTCACGCCAAAAATCCCTCCGAGATATGCGACCTCAGCGTTAACATTTATCATGGGACAGGCTCTAAACATAGCGAGCGCGGCCCGTGAGGGTCGCGCTCGCGTTATTCAGAGAGTGGTATTACTATTATTTTACTACGACTTTGGTTGAGGTCTTGCCTTGAACCTTGACGTATACACCGGGGGTCATGTTGTCAGCGTCAACCTGTATGCCCTGGAGGTTGTAATAGATTACGGGAGCGTTGTTGTCAGCGCCTTCGATGACGATATCCTCGACACCCTGTGTACCGGCGATGACATACTCGGCCTTGGCGGGAACGCTTACAACGGGTTTCTCGGCAGCGAGAGCATAGCAGTGGAGACCACCTTTCTCGCGCTCGTATACCAACAGGTTGCCGGCATAGTCAAAGCGTGCGTGTGACCATGCTGTTCCGGCGGGGAATTTATAACGGTAAGTCATGGTGGGTTTGTCACCGTTCCATGTCACGTCATAAACCAGAGCGTCAGCACCGTCCATGGCAACAAAGGTCTTGCCGTCTTTAGAGATGGCGACACCTGAGTTACAGCCTTGGAGATTGCCGTTATCCTCGGTAGCAAGAGTTGCCGAGTTGAATTGTTCGGTATCATCTGTAGCTTCAACATAGATGAAGCCAGGTGTGCCTTCGGCATTGTTGCCCTTGCCGCGCACCTGAGAAGCAAAGTAGCCGTTACCATAGCCGAGAAGGTCAACATTGGTATTGGCCAGGCGGCCCTTGTAACCAATCTCGGTAGGAGCGGTAGTGATTTGCCATCCACTGCCGAGGTCATAGCGCACGATAGTGTTGGATGTACCGGCGTGGTCCTCAGAGAATGAGTACATCTTGGTGTTGTCACCCTCGCCGAGGAAGCAGATACCGGCTGTGCCACCACCGAGGTTAACATTGTTGTACATAAATGCACCCGAGCTTTGTTTTGTACCGGCAAACAGTGTCTGAGGCTCTACAGTCTGGTCAACCAGGTTGACACGTACAGCTCCATATCCTTTATCACCCCAAGTAGCGAAGACAGCTTCGCCACGGAGTTCATTACCACGGAAGGGGTCAGACTGGTTGGTATTGCCTGCGCCACCGAACATTGTATGACCCATGTGGAGGCGTGTTCCAATCTTGTTTCCGGCGGGATCATAAACATCGATACCGGCGTTCTTACCGTGACCAACGGCTACATAGCCGAATGAGTCATACTCGGGGTCGGTGATAGGAATTACACCACCGCGAACACTGAGGTTGCCGTTGTTGTCGGCCATGTACTGACCTGACACGGGGTTGGTCTTGGCGTGAAGTTCTACAGCCCACTTGTATTCTTTACCGGCTTCAAACTCGGCAGGATCGACAGGGACTTGGTTGCCACCCTTGCTGACACTGACGGGTATTCTTACCACGTCTTCGGCGTCGGCCTTATTGGTGAGGACTACATAGGCTTCCTCGACATCGGCTGTAGACTTGAAGGCGAGAAGGTAAGTGCCATCGACGAGAGTCTGTTTCAGACCATAGGCAAGAGGATTGGCTTTGGCATTGACAGTGACACCCTCGGTGGTGAGGCGTGAGACCTTGCCATCGCGCACAGCAAAGAGGTTGATGTAGGCGGCGGTGACATTTTCCTCGGCATCAAGCACGGGGACTACGCTACCGGCAACAGCGGCGATGCCGGCTTCGGGAAGTGCTGTATTGACTGTCGAGATAGCCTTGGATTTGTCAAGACCATCGGTGACGTCGACAAGCTTCAAGCCGGCGTTCTTGCCGTCAACATTGTCAGCGGCTACCATATAAGCGTGTTTGTTATATTTGAAGAACGCGCCGGTAGTGGTTCCGTCGGCCATACCTGCAGGCATGGCGATGGGGCTCTTGACGTTATCCCACAGATACTGTGTGGGAGGTTGCATGGCCGAGGCCACAACAAACGAGTCATCATTGAGCGGTGATGTGATAAACTGGAAGTCTCCAAGTTTCTCCATCTGCAGATAGTCGGCATTGACTCCGTTGTTGAACGTTGCCGAGGCCATCTCGCCGTCAACGATATTATAGATATTGAAGAACAGGCTGTGGGCGTTGCTCTCATACCATGAGTAGATAGGCACTACAATCTTGCCATCATTGATGGTACCTGAATAGGCCATCGAGCATCCTACATATCCACGGTACATGTTACCCGAGAGCATCGAGTTGCCGATTTCGACAGGTGTACCGGTGGGCAGACCGTTTTGGTCGTTCTCCCAACGATATATGCGGCTTACGCCACGTTCCTCGCCGGGTTCTACCTGAGATGTGGAGAATTGGTTGAGTGACTCGTTGGTAGCCACGAGGACACCGTCGGCTGTAACCTGGATATCTCCTACAGGATTGACTACGCCTTGGCAACCTTCGGTCGATACGGTGGCGGCCACTTTCTTGTTCAGTGCGTCATAGACAAGAATTGTGGGGGTTTTCTGTTCGTCACGCGCAAAGATATAAAGGTTGTTGGCACGTGCGATGACACGCTTGACGGTCTTGCCCTCGAGCTCGGCGATGGGCTCGTCGACATATGTCTGGTTGAACTCATACTCGTCGGCGGCCAATGTTCCGGGAACATCGGTATTGGGATAGTTCTCATAGATAACTGTGGGAGGCTCCCAAGTGTTATTGATGAGCGACACGATAGGATAGGACACCTCGTTGGCCTTGACGGTGACCTCAACGGGAGTCTCGAGCGTGCGGTAGTCGGGATGAGCAAACTCAAGGGTGTATGTGCCGGCCTCGAGGTCTTTGAATACATATGCACCGTTATAATACTCATCGGTAGTATAAGTGGCTACCTGGTTGCCGTCTTTCTTGAGTGTCACGGTCACACCGTTCAGAGGCTTGTAGGCATCGGGAGTGACAGCGTTGGGCTTATAGGCTGCATCTTTGAATTTTTCGTATTGGTCACGTACGATACCATAGATGACACCTTTGCCCGATTTCTTGAGACCAAAGTAATCAATGATACCGCGTGCATAGGCATAACCCTCGACGGCACACACGTCCCAGTTCATGGCACGGTGACGTGCGGGCTGGTAGGTATGGAAGTAACCTTCGACCAGATAGCCCGGGGCGTTGTGCTTAAGGGCACCGAGATAGCCGTTGGTACTCGTTGTGCTGTAGAAGTTCATGTCTCCACGTATATTCATGTTTGTGGCCGAATAGTATGTCCACTGGGAATGAGGAGTTTCAAAAGCATATCCCCACGATGCCTTGGCCATCTCGCGTGACAGTTGCTGACGCTCGACAGTCACATATCCGGTACCGGCATGCATATCGTCATAGCCACCATAGATGAACAGCGGATAGTTGGTTGATGTACCCTCGGTAGCGGCGTTGGAGTGTATCGAGATGAACATGTCAAAGTTGTTGGCGGTCACCTCGGCACAGATTTCCGAGAGATTGCGGTTGTAGCGCACAGACACGACGTCTTTGAGGTTTTTGAGTCGGTCAATCTCAGCCTGGATTGCCACGGGGTCTCCACCCTCGGCAAGAAGTTTCTCCTGAGCCTTAATCATCTCTTTATACTGACCTGAAGTGGCGTTATCATCGAGATATGGACCACATTTGACATGTGACATAACTATATTGTTGGACATGTCACGGGCGGCACCTATCTGCCAGCGCTCACCGGTCTGGTTGAGTGTGGGGTCATATTTCAAGCCGGCGGCTCTCAATGTCTCGAGAACACTGAAGCCTTTGCGCAGGTTGGTGTTGGACTCAAAGAATGACAGAGTGTCGGTGTTGGTGCGGCTGTAAGCGCCGTGGCCGACAAGTGTACATGGACGGTCATCGCCTGTCCAGGAGCCGTGACCGGGATTGATATAGACACGCAACTCATCGGCGGTCTTAGCCTGTGCCCCCATCGAGACGGCCAGTGCCAATGCTGATATCAGAACTGATTTTTTCATAATCTTTGTCGTCTTTTAGAGGGTTACTTAGTAAGAGTCATCATATAGAGTTGTCCGTCGGGAGTAGTGAAGGCAACCTTTGAGCCATCCTTGCTGGCGGCGGGATACTGTGCCTTGACAGTATCATCAGTAAGGGTCTGTGTAGCGCCGTCGCTCAGACGGTAGACAACCAACGATGAGGCAGTCACCTCTTGGTTCATGCCTTCATGCTCGTCCATACCGATTATCATATCATTGCCGGCCCATACTGCCGCACGCAGGCCTCCGACGCGTTGCACGTCGCTACCGTCGAGGTTGCACACATAGCAACCGCCACCTACGAGCCAGTACACCACCTTGGTACCATCAGGCGATACCGAGGGCCAGATATAACTGCCGCGACCCTGGGGGTCGATAGTCTCGGTCTTGCCGTTATTGGTGACCTGGAGATGACCATAGCTGATGGACGCAACAGGAGCCGACATGGTCTTGCCGGCTCCAAATGATTTGGCTCGGGTCTTGCCTTTCTCTACAGCCGTAACTGTCGAGCCCGACACACTCACGCCGGCATTAAGCTGACGGGTGGGTTTTACCATCGTCTTGACAGCACCGGTATTAAGGTCGGCAACCTCTAGCGAGGTATAGCCAAGGTGCTGTTTGTTGTAAGTCCTGCGGTTGAAAACCACCGAGTTACCGTCCTCGGTAACTGTCAGGCCATAGAGTCCTTGTCCCTCGGCCACTGTCGTGGTCTTGCCGTCGGGAGTAATCTTGACGATGCCTCCGCTCTGGGGCATGTATGCCACCACAAAGCTTCCGTCGGCACTGATTGCAGGCTTGTCGATGGAACCCGGGGTATTGACCTTGTCGACACTGCCGACTGTCACCACCTGGGCTCCCATGCTCAACGATACCAGCATCATTGCTGCTGTGTAAATGATTTTTTTCATGAGCTAACGGTTTAAATTTTAAGGTAAATTAAAGAATTTTTGAAAA
Source organism: Muribaculaceae bacterium (assembly GCA_017621845.1). Taxonomy (GTDB): domain Bacteria; phylum Bacteroidota; class Bacteroidia; order Bacteroidales; family Muribaculaceae; genus CAG-873. The sequence continues at coordinate 250 of JAGASI010000058.1, read as the reverse complement.
CAAATATGCTATAGTAGTATATTTCTGATTGGAAAATGTCGATTTAAGGGTAATTCAGGGTATCAGTTTTGTTTCAAGACTATTTAAATCCAGTGGTAAAAGTACTAATTTTTTCACTAGTGTCTCTTAAAATCTGTTAATAAGAAATTGTTAAACTCTGTATTCATGCCGGTTACGCGATTTTTGGGTCTGAAAATCTTGTCGCACTTTTCAAATGATTATATTGGGGTCGGAGCCTCAAAACTCGGTT
>JAGASI010000057.1 GCA_017621845.1 Muribaculaceae bacterium | reverse complement strand
CGTGAAATGACGAGTTCAAAATCTTCAATATCATCTCCGCAAGCAGGAGCCCAGTTTGTGGTGTAATTGCCATTGACAATAGTCTGCCACTTATTGGCATTCGGTGCTCCGTTCCACCACATCCAGTCGTATGGGGTATCCTCATTGACGGTGTATGTCATCTGATTGCCAACGTATGTAACACCGTTGACCTCAGTAGTGAACAAATCTGTGGTAAGAGTTGGGAATTCAGGCAGCTGCGGCTCTGTCTTCTCAATAAATCCGGCATCCTCCTTAGGAATGCACTCACCATTGGTGTCGATTACTTCCTGAGATACAAAGTTCCATACAATCCACCACGGACCTTCAGAGTTGGTACGCATTGTGGCTATCTGAAGCAGATAGGGAGTACACTCGATAATCTTAATATCCTGAGTATAGTTGGAGCAAACCTCGTCGAAACCAACATTATGCAGCGAGTAGCAGTCGCTGAACGAGATTACAGGATGAGTCAAGTCTGTAACGTTGAGATTGAACTTGCCGTTCATTGTCGTTCCGCCACCGGCTTCGTTGCGGAATACCGTTGCCGTACAGCCATTCTTGGCATCCAAACCGAACTCCATATAAGAACTCATGTATGGGTCGTCGGCAGGTATAAGCCACGACTGGAAACCCGGATCCCAGTTAGGTGCCCAGTTGGCGCTGCCAAACATAAGGTCTGTAGATGCAGAGCCGTCATTTTTTACATCGTCGGGGCTCATGTACATCACAGGACCTGTGCAACGTCCTATTCCGTAGTCGCCATTGCATGGCACCCATCTTTTTTTCTTGCCCACACCTCCAGCGAGGTCTTCCCAAATCTGTGCCTCAAGCTGTGCAAAGTCATTCTCGGGAAGATTGAACTTATATGGCTCGCCATACACTGTGCCGGCTCTTGTCTCCGCACCGAGAGCCACCTCGTAATCGCCGGCAAAAGGCAGACCGATGGTTAATTTCTGTTCCTGCGAACGGCCGTTTGGAGTAATCCACAGCGGCGTGCATCCCTTGAGCTTCGACTCAAGAGTAACATAATTGCCTTGGATGGTCACGGTATAGGCATCAGGACATTTCAAGTCCTCGCTCGAATATTGAGCTCCGCCAAATCCGTAGTCATCAGGTGAACAGGCTGCCAGCATCATGGCTGCGCCTGCCATCAATGAATATATCTTTTTCAGTTTCATAAGAAATGAACTTTTAGTCTTTTTATCTTTTTTACTTCTTTATTTCCTAACTTCAACGACTTATCACCATCCGGCATTCTGCTTCAGAACACCGCCCGACAGAGTTATCTGGGTGTTTGGTATCTGCATCAGACCCTTCTTGGCATTGAAGTTGTCGACATTGAACTTTGTAGTTGTCTCCACACCGCCGTTCATCACCTTTGCACCATTCTGTGCTGCAGCGATGGCACGGCCTGCGTAAGCTCCATCCTTCTCATAGCGCATGAGGTCCCAATAATGGATTCCCTCAAAGGCAAACTCGATGGCACGCTCCTTGCGGATGTTGTCGATGCTGTAAGACAGCGACTCACCCGGGCAAGAACGCTGGTGAACCTGATTGAGTCCGGTGTTTGTGCCGGTAAGCTCAGAGTGCATGAGCAGCACATCAGCATAGCGCATGATTGTCCAGTCTTGATAGTAAGAAATGTTCATGTGCTGCTCACCAAGTTTGAGACCAACCTCCTGGCGTGTTCCGTCAGAGAAACACAGAGGAGCATATTTGCGTGTGTAATAACCTGTGTACTCGTAGGTGTCGTTGACATCGGCAGCAAAGCCTGCCTCATCACAACCCCATGCACAAGTGCTGAAACGCGGGTCATCCTTAAACTGGTCTACAAATGCCTTTGTCACCGAGCATGCTCCCCAGCCGGATGCTATCAGCATGCTTGTGGCGCATCTGTTGCGCGGACCGAGATAAACCTGGAACACATTGCCGTCGGCATTGCCGTTATAGTCGGAAGTAACACCAAACTTCAGATTGAGAATCACCTCCTTTGATATATCACTCTCCCACTTTCCACCATTTGAGCTTGTGTAATACTTGCCTTTGTATGTGGTATTCCATGTGTAATCATTACCATTTGAAGCATCGGTAGTTGATGACGGCATCCACAGGTCGGCATAGTTTGCCTCCAGCTCATAACCGCCATTGTCAATAACATCATTAAGAGCATCAATGGCTTCCTGCTTGGTACATGCCTCGTTTTCTGTTCCGTAGTAGCCTGTATAATAAAGGTACACGCGTGCGAGGAGAGCCTCGGCGGCATACTTGGTTATACGTCCGTCGTTGCTTGCGCGGTTGTCCAAAGGAAAGGCATTGGCAGGAATATTTGCCGCAGCATACTTCAAGTCGTTGAATATAAGTTTATATACCTCAGTAGCGTCTGTACGGGGAAGATTATCGTTTGAAGGACCTTCAAGCAAAGGCACATCACCGAACATACGTACAAGGTCGAAATACAGAATGGCACGCAATGCACGCGCCTGACCAAGCACAAGATATTTGCCCGCCTCTGAGTCCCAGGCGGTAACATCCTCATTCATAATCACTTTGTTGCAACGGAAAATGGCATTATAATAGTTTTTCCAGTCATCGTTGAACAGGTCTGTGTACGATGGTGCTACTGAAAGATCGAACTGGTCGATGGCGTTGTTGTTTTTTGCGTCCGCCAATCCAAGACCGCCATGAGCCTGATCTGATGCAAACTCAGCCATCATATATATACCGACACTTGCGCTGCTTATAGTACGCTGCCAGCCGTCGTAGCAGCCAACAAGCGCCATTTCGGCGGCTTCCTGATTGCGGTAGGCGGTCTCGTCGTTCAAGGCGGTCTTCGACTCGGTGTCCAAAGAGCACGAACTGAGCACCGCTGCCGACAACATCATTGTACCTGCAAATAATATATGTTTTGTTTTCATTATTTTCTATGCTTTTTAATTAAAAACCAATATTTACACCTACGAGGAAAGTACGTGGATGAGGATAGTATCCCATATCCACTCCCGACACCCAAGAGTCGCTGCTGTTGCCGTTGGTACCGTTATATGAGCCGATTTCGGGATCCATTCCGTCATACTTGGTCAGAGTCAGCAGATTCTGAGCCTGCACATAAAGGCGCAGTTTAGATATTCCCTTCCATGAGATGAGGCGTTTGAAGTCATAACCCAAAGTAAGGTTCTGCAAACGTATGTAGTCACCATCCTGCAGATAAAGGTCTGAGAATATCCAGTTACCTGCATCATTGAATGTTACACGTGGAATAAAGTTGCTTGTTCCCTCGCCGGTCCAGCGGTTAAGAATCTTACGGCTATAGTTGCCCTGCGATGAGTTCGGGTCACGATAGCTCTGTGCTATCTTGAAGCCTGCAGCTCCTGTTGCATTCATGCTCAGGTCGAAGCCCTTATAGCCAATGGTGAAGTTGAAGCCGAAAGTGTACTTTGGCAGACCATTGCCAAGATCAACCTTATCATCGGCATTGATTGTTCCATTGTGGTCGATGTCCATAAACTTAACATCACCGGGCTGAATGTTTTGCTGCATAATACCATTGCCGGCTGCAATCCAATCATTTATTTCCTTTTGGTTCTGGAATATTCCTGCTGTCTTATAGCCCCAGAAATAACCGATGGCATGACCGTTCTCTGCACGGTAGAACTCCTCGGCATTTGAGTAAATCTGGTTTGTTGCACCGTGAATGATACCGTCTAAGGTAGGAATGTTTCCCACCTCATTATGGTTGTAGGCGAAGTTGGCTCCAACGCTGTAAGTGAAATCCTTACCAATATTGTCGTTCCATGACAAACCAACTTCAACACCGGTGTTTTTCACGTCACCGCCGTTGATTACCGGACCGTCCGCACCTGCCGTAGCAAGCACTGGTGCCGGTACCAGCCAGTCCTTAGTGTTCTTGATATACCAGTCGGCGGTAAGGGCAAGACGGCTGTTGATGAAACGTGCATCGATACCCACATTCACCTGCTCTGATGTCTCCCACTTAACATTCTCGTTTGCCAGACGACTTGGATATGAGCCTGTTGACCATCCTGACTGACCGGCATCTGTACCGAAATTGTAGTTGGTATTCGATGTTAATACTGGAGCAAGATACTGGTAGCAGTTGATATTGGAATTACCCACCTGTCCCCAGCTGACACGGAGCTTCAGAAAGTCAAGCCACGACTTTGTGGATTTCATGAAACTTTCCTCCGAGATTGTCCATCCTGCAGATACAGACGGGAAATATCCCCAACGGTGTCCTGCGGCAAACTTTGAAGAGGCATCGGCACGCATTGTAGCATTGAGCATATAACGGTCTTTCCATGCCCACCCGAGTCGTGCGAACAGTGACATTCCGCGTGTCTCGTCGTATGGAGCTCCGTTAACATGTTTGTTGTCTGTACCATTGGTATTGTTTAGATAAGCATGGTCCCAATCATTGAATCCGGGAATAAGACTGTCATTATTGCCACCTGAACTGCCGCCATTGTAGCTTGACCATTCAGAACCTATGAGTGCGTTGATGTCGTGTCCGCCCTTCAGTGTGAAGTCGTATGACAATGTGTTGGTCCACACCATTGAGAGACCATGACCGTTGCTTTGGTTTACTTTGCTGACACTATTACCACTCTGTGGTGTAAATTTGTATACAGGTGTATAACTGCGATAGTCGGATGTACCGTAGCTGATACCAAACACCGTTTTGAGCCGCAGATTTTTAATAGGCTCAATCTGCATATACGCATTTGCATCAAGAGTACCGTTCTTTGTCTTATTAAAACGATTCACCATCATGTTTCCGTATGGGTTACCGTCGTTGCGGTTCCAGTCGGAATCAACCGTGCTGCTATAGTCACCGTTTTCATCATATACAGGGGTAATCGGTGATGTTGAGAAAGCTCCGCGCAGGTTATTGTTCCAAATGTTTCCTGTACCCATACCGTGAGATTCTTTCCAGACAAAGCTTACACGCTCGCCAATAGTTACCAGTCCGTTGTAAAGCTTATGTTCTGAATTGGCACGAAAATTGTAACGCTTATAGTCTGAAACGTCAGAGCCTCCAATCACACCCTCCTGACCGGTGTAACCTCCAGATATAGCGTATGTGGATGTTTTCGAGCCACCCGTAAATGCAAGGCTGTGGCTTGTCGTGAGCGCACCGTCCTTGATAGCCTGGTCAATCCAGTCGGTGTCATAAATGTTTCCGTTGGCATCGTGGATGAAATTGAGCGATGCCCAGTCAAAAGGCGACATTCCCGAGTTGAGACAAGCTTCATCCATG
>JAGASI010000031.1 GCA_017621845.1 Muribaculaceae bacterium | reverse complement strand
GATTCCGCTCAGGATGCTCGCCATTTTATTTGGCGTATTTCTGTCGGTAGGGTCATTTGCACAGCAGATTACTGTCAATGGCCATGTGAAGGATGCTACTGGTGAAGATGTTATCGGAGCCACGGTTAGAGTAGTTGGCACACAAGTGGCAACAGTGACCGACTTCGACGGTAACTTCTCTATCAAAGCAGACAAGGGTGCCACCATCAACGTGACATACGTGGGCTATCAGCCTATGAATGTAAAGGTTGACGGCACAACAATGAACATTGTTCTCAAGGACGATGCACAATTACTTGAGAATGTAGTGGTAATCGGTTACGGCCGTGCAAAGAAGAGCGACCTGACAGGTTCTGTAACAGCCATCAAGCCAGACGAGATGAACCACGGTCTCCAGACAAACGCACAAGATATGATTGCCGGTAAAATTGCCGGTGTGAGTGTGATATCTGATGGAGGTACTCCTGGTGGTGGTGCTCAAATCCGTATCCGTGGAGGTTCGTCTCTGAACGCATCCAACGACCCGCTTATTGTTATCGACGGTTTGGCTATGGACACTTATGGAGTACAGGGACTTGCTAACCCCTTGTCTATGGTTAACCCTAACGACATTGAGAGTTTCACAGTGTTGAAGGACGCTTCTGCCACAGCCATCTATGGTAGCCGTGCATCTAACGGTGTGATTATCATCACCACTAAGAAAGGACGCTCAGGACAGGCTCCCAAAGTGAGCTATAGCGGTAATGTGTCTATTGCAGCAAAGAAAAATGTAATAGACCTGCTAAGTGGTCCAGAGTATGTGGAGTTTGTAAAAGGACTTTACGGCGAGGACAGCGATGCCTACCGTGCCTTAGGATATATTGGTGCCGATGGCACACAGCAGTTTGCTGACACTGACTGGCAGGACCAGATATACCGTACGGCGGTTTCTACCGACCACAACATAACTGTTGCCGGCGGTCTGAAGAACATGCCCTACCGTGTCTCATTAGGATATACCAATAATCAGGGTATCATCAAGACTTCAAAGTTTGAGCGCTATACAGCAAGTTTTAATGTTTCTCCATCACTGCTTAATGACCACCTCAATCTGAACATCAACGGAAAGGGAATGATTGCCAAGAACCGTTATGCTGATGGTGACGCCATTGGCGCATCACGCTGGATGGATCCAACAAAGCCTGTTTACAACAGTGGAGACAGATATCAGAAGTTTTTTGGCGGATATACTCAGTGGACATCTGCTGCAAGCTTTGACGGAGAGACAGAGTGGCCATATACCTGGAACTCACAGGCTACTAAAAACCCTGTTGCAACGCTTGACCTGAAAAATGACCGTGCAACATCAAAGACTTTGATGGGCAACATCGAGGCTGACTATAAAATTCATGGTTTCGAGGACCTGCATCTGCATGTAAACGGAGCTATGGACATCTCAACAGGTAAGCAGACCACCGATATAAGTCCATATTCTGCATCAAACAACTATTATGGATACTGGGGATGGAACAAGAAAGACACCTATAATCTTCAGCTATCTATGTACGCACAATACATTAAGGACTTAAACAAAGATAACCATCTTGATGTGATGGCAGGCTATGAGTGGCAACACTATCACCAAAAAACGGACTGGGACGGCTATGGTACATATCCAGCAACAAACCCCAAACATGCCGGAGAGAAATTCAATGCTCCTACCACCACGACAGAGTATGAAAGCGAGAATTATCTTGTTTCATTCTTTGGCCGTCTGAACTACTCACTTCTTGACCGCTATCTCGTGACTTTCACACTGCGTGACGATGGTTCATCACGTTTCCATAAGGATAACCGCTGGGGATTGTTCCCGTCTGTGGCTTTAGGTTGGAAACTTAAAGATGAACTGTTCTTGAAAAACGTTGATGCCGTGAGCGACATGAAACTCCGTTTAGGATGGGGTGTTACCGGTCAGCAGGAAGGTATTGGCGACTATACATATATCGCAACCTATACACCAAACTTGGACCATGCCTATTATCCAATACTTGGTGACGGAACAACTTATCGTCCTGATGCCTACAACAATGCATTGACATGGGAGAAAACCACCACATGGAACGCAGGTCTTGACGTTAGTCTGTTCAACAACCGTTGGGAGTTCAACATCGACTGGTATTACCGCAAGACAACTGACCTTATTAACGATGTGTTCGTGAAGCCAGGCAGCAACTTCCGCAATAAGGTGAAGAGCAACATCGGCTCACTGCACAACACCGGTATAGAATTCTCTACTGTTGTACGTCCGGTACAAACGAAAGACTGGCGTTGGGAAATCAACTACAACATGACATACAACAAGAATAAGATTGACGAACTGACAAGCGGCAGCGGCGACAACTATTATGTTGAGACTGGAGGTATCAGTGCCGGAACAGGCGGAAACATACAGGCTCATGCTGTAGGACATTCTGTAAGCTCATTCTTCGTTTACCAGCAGGTTTACGACAAAGACGGCCGTCCTGTAGAGAATACATACGTTGACCGTAACGGTAATGGAATCATTGACAGCGGCGACCGCTATTACTACTACAAACCGGCTCCAGACGTGACCATGGGTCTTGGCTCAAAAGTAATGTACAAGAACTGGGACTTCAGCTTCAGCATGCGTGCAAGCCTTGGCAACTATGTTTATAATGACAATGAGGCAGGTTCATTCAATGTAGGTACAGGACAGGTTTATTCAAACTCTTATCTTGGCAACCGCACCCAGAATTCTGTTAAGCTCAACTTCCGTAATCCTCTTACAGAGCAGGTGTTCTCTGACATGTGGGTGGAGAACGCATCGTTCCTGAAAATGGACAACATCACACTTGGCTACAGTTTCGACAAGCTCTTTGGCGCAGGCATCAGCGGACGCGTATATGCTACCGTTCAAAATGTGTTTACCATAACCAACTACAGCGGTGTTGACCCGGAGGTTAGCAGTGGTATCGATAATAGCCTTTACCCACGTCCTTTCACAACGGTTATCGGATTGAATCTTAACTTTTAATAATTAAACTAAGGAAATAAGGTTATGAAACTATATAATTTCAAAAACATGGTTGCAATGGCTACAATAGCTATCTCAACCTTAGGAGTTACATCTTGTATAGGTGACCTTGACGTGGAGAACAAAAATCCGCAGCAGGTGTCAGAGCTTAACAATGACGCTCTTCTGAACAAGATTTATGCAAATATGGTAATTACGGGCCAGAAAGGACCTGACGGAAATGGTGACCTTGACGATATCGACGAGGGTACTTCCAACATGATTCGTCAGATCTGGAATGCCAACACTCTTACCACCGATGAGGCTGCATGTATATGGGGAGACGCTGGTATCCCAGAGTTCAACCACAATGCGTGGAGCGATGCTCACCCGATGATGAAAGCTCTGTATTACCGTCTGTTCTTTGGCGTTACTTTGAGCAACTTTTTCCTGGAGCAGGCCACAGGCACTGACGCAACAATCCTGACACAGCGTGCTGAAGCACGCTTTATGAGAGCCTTGCATTATTATTATCTCATGGACTTGTATGGCAATGTGCCAATTGTCACCACCGTGTCAAGTGAGGAGACTCCTCAGGCAACACGCGCACAGCTGTTCGAATATGTTGAGAGCGAGCTGAAGGACATTGCCGGCGAGGGAGAAGGCAATGAGATTCTTGCAGATGCAAAGACCAATACTTATGGACGTGCCGACAAGGCTGCAGCCTGGCTGCTCCTGTCACGCATATATCTCAACGCCGAGGTGTACACTGGAACAGCACAGTGGCAAAAGGCAAAGGATTATGCCGACAAGGCTATGAAGTCAGGCTACTCGTTGTGTACCACGGGCATGAACGGTTATACTCCTTTCCAGCTTCTGTTTATGGGTGATAATAACACCAATGGTGCACAGAATGAAATTTTGCTGCCTGCAATACATGATGGAGAGACCACACAAACATGGGGAGGATGTCTGTTTATTATAGCAGGTGCGACAGACGGTGATGACATTGCCATATATCCTACTGGTACGACAGAGAAATGGGGCGGTAATCACGCACGCCTGCAGTTTGTACAGAAGTTCTTCCCTGTAACAGAAGCACCTGATGGAACACCTGACGTGGTTAAAAATGCTGCCGGTGATGACCGCGCATTGTTCCTCACACAGGGACACACTGCATCTATTGAGACAGAAGGTGATTTCCCATCTGGATATGCTTATGTGAAGTTCCTCGCAAAACACGCTGACGGAACAACCACAAAGCACACACAATATGTGGATACAGACTTCCCTATGATGCGCCTTGCAGAGGCATACCTTAACTATGCGGAGGCTGATGCCCGCTTGAATGGCGGCAACTGCTCAGCTGACGGTCTTGAGAAGGTAAACGCCTTGCGCAAACGCGCCAACAGCAGAACCGTTGCGTCTATGTCACTCGATGATTTGTGCGACGAGTGGTCTCGTGAGTTCGGCTTTGAGGGCATGCGCCGTCCTACCCTTATCCGTTTCGGCAAGTTCGGTGGTCAAAGCGCTTACAAGTGGCAATGGATGGGAGGCGACAAGCAGGGTCAGGCCTTCGGTGCTCATTTCAATCTGTTTGCTATACCTAACAGTGTTATTACCACTGGTGGTATGGAACAGAATCCAGGCTTTAAATAAAACAGTTTAATTATAATAAAGACATTGAACAATGAGAAAGATTTATATATTCGCTTTGATGCTCGGCACGCTGGCGTTCACAGCTTGTGATTCTGACCGAGATGACAACCCTGTTTTGCCCGAACAGAGTACACTCACGCTGACTCTTAACGAACCCGAAATGGCAAACACAATTGTGGATGTGGCACATTGTGAAAAAATTGTATTGGTGACATCACAGCCTAATTACGGGTTTCCTGTTGTGACACGCTATACAGCAGAGATGTCGCTAAACGAAAATATGTCAGATGCCGTAACGCTGTCAACAGCATCAAGCACACCAAGATTGGAGCTTATAGGCAATGAAGTGGCAAGTAGTCTAACCACACTTGAGCTGGCTGCAGGCAAGGCAGAGGAAGATTTTCCGATGGACATAAAGGCTTATTTTAGAGTAAAAGCCGGCCTGCAGGGCAGCGACGGTTTGATAGAGGGCACAGAAGTTCTGTCGAATGTAGTGTCGCTCAACATACGTCTTGATTTCTCGCTGCCAGCAGTGAATGTACCGGATAACTTGTATATTACAGGCCAGTTCAACGGCTGGGATTGGGGAACATGCCTTAACATGACAAAGGTATATGGTGCAGAAAATGTGTTCTGGCACATGGTGTACATCGATGAGTCTGGTATTAAGTTCAACAACAGTATGGCATGGGATGGAAACGAACGTGGCTTTACTGGTATAAGAAACATTTCAGGCGCACTTGCATCGCAAATCATTGACAGTGGTGGAAACATCGCAAGTTCCGCTCCCGGTTGGTATCTCATGGTTGTCACAGCCAGCGTTGAGGGACGCGATATAATCTACGATGTCGCATTTGAGGCACCAGACGTGTGGCTCATGGGACCATGTATTGGCGACACAAACTGGAGTGAATTGAATGAAGCCGGCAAATTTACTGTTCCTACAAAGGCCGACGGCGAGTTCGTATCACCGGCATTCACAGGCTCCTGCCCAGGCGGCGATGGCGATGGAGTGAGAGTTTATGTGAAAGTTCCAGGCTACGACTGGTGGAAGTCTGAGTTTATTGTTGGTCTTGACGGCAAGAAGATTTCTTACCGTGGCACAGGTGGCGACCAGGCTCGTGTTGCAGGTACAGTAGGTCAGCAGATGTATCTCAACTTTACCAAAGATACAGGTGAAATTAAATAATATAATCAACTTAACTAATATTTGATTTTTATGAAAAAAATATCATTATATATGTCTTTAGCAGTTACAAGCCTCTTCCTCGGGGCTTGTAACGAGGACTTCAATGATTGGGGCGACCCGATTACAAATCCGCAGGACGAGCTAATAATAATTCCAGGTGTGACTGCAAACAATGTAGACGCAGTTGACCTTGGAAAGGTTGAGGATGAGTCAGTGGCAGTATTCGCTCTTTCACAACCAGCATTACCAGAAGGCGTAACACTTGGTGATGCACGTCTTGAGATTACTCCTGAAGGACAGGATGACGCAACCCCTGCAAAACTTAACGCTGAGGCTAACGGGCAAGTAAGCGTAGCTGAATTGCAGGCTATGGTTGAGGAGACATTTGGCAAGCGTCCAGTAGAGCGCACTTATAATGCAAAAGTAATGCTTGATGCAATCAAGGACGGCCAGGCAGCATTTGTGGATGCCGGCAAGGTGGTGATTAAGGTCACTCCCAAAGCTCCGCAGATTTCAGATGCATACTACATCATTGGTGGTATTGATGGCACAGCATGGGATGTGGCTAACACAAACCTGCAGTTCAACCATAGCGGCAGTGATGTTTATGAGGATCCTGTATTCACCATCACCATTCCTGTGGCAGAGGGTGAAAACTGGTTCGCCATTACAGACCAAATTGCCATAGATAACTTCAATGCTACAGGCGGCTGGGATCAGGTTATCGGCTGTGCTGAGGGTAACGGCAACAACGGTATGGAAGGCAAAGTGGCACGTCGCTCTGTAATCGGCAATGACGGTTCATTCAAGGTGGTTGTTGACGGTGACGCCAAGTTCATCAAGATAACATTAGACATGATGGAATACTCTTACAAGATTGAGAAGCTCAACTTCGCTCCTTATTTCTATGAAATAGGTAATGACAGCGGTTGGGCTACATCAAATCCTCTATATGGTGCAAACTTCGACGGCAAATATCAGGGCTACTACTATCTCAATGGAGAATTTAAGTTCAAGCCCAATGCTGACAATTGGAATGGCGACTACGAGTTTGACGGAGAAGGTAAGATTGCAGACAATGGCGGTGCCAATTGTCCTGCACCTGAGACTGGCTTCTATCAGATTGACGTTGACCTTGTTGCCGGTACATACGCTCTGACCGAGGTGAAATCAATCACCGTGGTAGGCAATCACAACGGTTGGAATCAGGCCGATGCTGCTCAGCACATGACATATAACCCTGAACTGGGTTGCTGGGAGATAACCACTAATTTGGTTAACGGCTTCAAGTTTGCCATGAATGATGACTGGACAACTTCTTGGGGAGGTGCCAATGACAATCCAGGATCATACGACTTGTTAACT
>JAGASI010000056.1 GCA_017621845.1 Muribaculaceae bacterium | reverse complement strand
CTTAGGTATTTCGTGGGCTTACTTCACGAGTACTTTCTTGCCGGCGATGATATAGAGGCCGGGGGCGAGGGCGTCGATGTCGGCCTGCGTAGCGTTGTGCTTGAGGCATACGCCCTGCAGGTTGTAGATGTCGTTGGGACGCTCAACTTCGGAATTGCCAACGAAAATTTCGCCTATGCCGGTAATCATGCCTTGACCACTGATGGTTACTTCAGCCACGGGGCTTTCGCCATAGAGGGTCGAGGCAATAATTTTGCATTCAGCATTGTCATCAACGGCTGCATAGGTGCGTATGCGGTTGTCGCCATGGAAGGTTACCAGACCGTCGTGGTCAACAGTCGCGATTGCGGGGTTGGTTGAGCGCCAGAACACATGCTGCAACGTTGTGTTTGCGGGACTGATTGCAGCACTGAGTTGCACTGTGTCGCCCGGTTTCAAACCCTTGACGGGGTCAGTGGAGTCAATAGCAACACTCTCGAGCTTAACCATTGCTTTGCCATTTTCAAAGCGATACCAGCAAGGAATAGCATCGTAGTAGGTATTAACCAACTCTGCCGTTGCAACCCAAAGATTAGCATCGTAGTTGTTGAAGGCATTGTCGGCAGCTACGGGAGGAGTCATAGCGGTAATAAAAATGTTGTCAAGCGAGTTGCTGCCATTGTTAAAGGCCAGGGAACCAATCTCGGTAACGTTCGAACCAATCACAACCGATGTGAGCGGACAACCTGCGAAAGCCGATTCGCCTACAGACTCAAGAGCCGGGGGGAGCACCACATTGGAGAGGCCGGTATTGGCAAAAGCACTCGCGCCTATGGTAGCAACCGATGCTCCGAGCTTCAGTGTTTTAAGCGAACTTACATTGCTAAACTGTGAGTCTTCTATTGCTATAACGTTGTTTCCTACAGCGAGATTGATTACATTGTCAAACTTAACGCCCGAGAATGGTCGGTCAAAGGTCAAGTTTTGTACATCAGAACCGAAGGTGTTATCACTCAAAGTGAGTTCCTCTGGACCATAAGCGATTGTTACATCTTTGAGGCTGTTATTACTGAATGCATACTCTCCAATTAAAGTAACGGCTCCGGGAATCACGACATCAGTTAACAAAGTGTTATAGAATGCGCGGTCGCCGATTGTTTCGAGATTAGTGTTGAGGTTCGCGGTGGACAGGTTGCTGCAGCCACGGAACGCGCCGTCGCCGAGCTCGATAAGCTCGTCGGGCAGCGACACGGCTGTCAGTGCCGTGCAACCATTGAAAGCATTGTTGCCGATTGATTCAAGTTTGGTATTGAAGTCTACATTGTCCAACTTTATGCAAGACTGGAAAGCATTGTTGCCGATTGATTCAAGGTTGGCGTTGAATTCAACGGTTGACAGATTGGTGCAAGACTGGAATGCACCATCACCGAGCGAGGTAAGTGAATCGGGAAGCGTTATGGCCGTCAAAGCCGAGCAGCCATTGAAAGTATTGTTGCCGATTGACTCAAGGTTGGCGTTGAAGTCTACAGTTGACAGATTGGTGCAAGACTGGAATGCACCATCGCCGAGCGAGGCTATATTAACTGGCAGCGTGATAGCCGTCAATGCCGAGCACCTGCTGAAAATATTTTCGGGGATAGTTGTAACCTTGTCAGATAATATAATATCTGTCAACGCATTGCCGAATACAGCCGAGTTCGTGCCGAGGATATTGCGGCCCAAATACAGATTTTCAATGGGAGAGTTGTAAAATGAATTAGTTCCAAGGGTAATCGCTGTGTCAGAATCTGATATACTAACGTTTGTTAGCAGATTACAGTTAGAGAACGCGTTATTTCCGACTGAGCCGAGATTTTCGCTTAATGTTACAGATGTGAGGCTTGAGCATTCATTGAACGTTTTTTCGCCAATTGCGGTCAGCACCTCGGGCAGCTGTACTGCAGTGAGTTTAGAGCAGTTCTCGAATGCGGAGTTTCCGATAGAAGCAAGGTTGGCGTTGAAATTTACAGATTCCAAGCTTGAGCAGTTGCTGAATGCACTTGCTCCGAGCGTAGTTAGTGCCTCCGGGAAGTCAATTGTGGTAATTTTAGAGCAGTATTGGAATGCGGATTTGCCAATTGAAGACACTGATGCGCCAAGCTTGATGGATGTAAGAAGATTGCAGCTGTTAAACTGCGAATCTTTAATCTCGGTAACATTATCCCCCACCTCAAGAGACGTAATATACCAGAATTGGATACCACTGAACTGGCGATCAATAATGAGTCTTTTAACATTATTCGCTCTCAATGCATAGGAGTCAAACATAAGTTCACCTTCGCCTTTGCAAATCTTCAATTCCGAGATGTTGTAACCGTAAAATGTATTGTTGGCAATTGATGTCAGTGTGCCTGGCAGTTCAATAGAGGTGATTCCTTTGCAATCTTCAAATGCGTATTGTCCAATTGATGTAAGACCTTCGTTGAATTCTACCGAAGAAATGGCGTTACAGCCGGAGAAAGCCTTACCGTCAATTGATAAAAGTTTATCATTGAATGTCAATGAAGTGAGACCGGTACAGTTATAGAATGCAGCGTAACCGATTGAGACGAGGTTGGGGTTGAAATTCACGGCAGTAAGTCCGGTACAGTGAGAGAATGCATATCTGTCAATTGAGACGAGGTTTTCGTTGAACGTTACAGATTTCAAACCGGAGCAGTTTTCGAATGCATAGCTACCGATTGATGTGAGGTTTTCGTTGAAAGTAACAGAGGTTAGGCCCGAGCAGTTGTAGAATGAATCATCAGCGACCAATGTCAGCGCCTCAGGTAAATCGATTGAGGTAATTTTACTGCAATTTTCAAACGCTGAGGAGCCGATTGAGGCGAGCTTAGCATCGAATTTTACGGAGGTGAGGCCTGTGCATCCGCTGAATGCCTCATCGCCAATAGATACAATTGTGTTAGGGAGTGTCAAAGCCGTAATCCCGGTGCAACCTTTGAAGGCCTTCGCTCCAATTCGCTCTATTTTCGCAGGCAATGAAATGCTTTTGAAATTTGTGCAACCATCAAACGCATTGCCCATTATTTCCGTCACATTACGTAGACTTCCATCTACATTTACGCGGGAAGGCACATGCAGGTCTGAGATAGCCGAATAGTTGCCGGTAGCCACGCCGAGTTTATTGCCGGCCAACTGCACGTAATTTAAAGAACCGTCGGAAATTTTAGTTCCTACATTAGGATCTTCTGTCCCGTGTAGATTTTTGAAGTGGGCCCACAGAGAGTCAAGGTAATCACTGATAGAGTAATCCGGCACTTTAACGTCGATGATGTCATAGAGTTCCTTGAATGTATCTTCCCGGATTGAAGGAGGCGTTGGATTCTCAACTGTCAATGCATTCAGACCGGTGCAACCGTAAAAGGCGTAGCTGCCAATCGAAGTCACAGAATTGGGAATAACAATGTCTGTCAGGCTGCTACAACCATAAAAGGCATCGACGCCGATTGAAGTTACCGAATTAGGAATATTGATAGCAGGCAGACTTGTGCAGCCTCTAAAAGCATTGTCTTCGATTACAGTCAACGAATTTGGGATGGAGACTTTTGTCAGGTTAGTACAGTTCTCGAAACAATTGCGGCGAATTAAAGCCACCGGTTCAGGAATTGTGACGCTTACTAAACTGCTACAGTCCGAGAAGGCACAAACACCTAATGAAGTCAACGAACCGGGAAAGATCACATCTGTCAGACCGTTGCATTCGCGGAAAGCGTAGGAGTCAATTGTAGTCACCGAATTAGGGATATTGACGCTTGCCATATTACTACAGTACCTGAAAGCAGACTCGCCAATGGAAGTTACTGAATTGGGGATGCTAAATTCGCCCTCAATCTCAGGTGGCGCGAAGTAAATGCTGGTCTTCTCAGGTCCCCACACACAACCGTCTTCAATAATTGCACCTTTGGAAGGATATTGAATGCTTAAACCATAAGAGAATGGATTGCTGATAGTTGATGGATATGCAGATTTTATTAGTCCGGTGCATAAGTTGAAAGCCTTTTCTCCAATATTATAAGAATAAGATACCGATTTAGGGATTATGATGCTTGTCAGATCTTTACATTCGCTAAAGGCATAACTGCCAATCTTTTCTACCGAATTGGGAATAACGAATTCGCCTTCACAATTAAGAGGTACGAAGTAAATGGCAGACTTATCAGGCCCCCAAACAAACCCATCTTCTACAATTGCACCTTCGACTGGATATCTAATGGCTGTGACACTGAGGGAGGAGAACGGATTCCAAAATGTCGATGGGTAAGCGACTTTTTCTAATCCACTGCAACCATTAAAGGCTTCATCGCTAATATATGTCACCGAAGGAGGAATAATGAGGCTTGTCAGACTGCTGCAGTTGCTGAAGGCATCATCGCAAATCTCTGTCACCAAATTAGGAATGGTGAGGCTTGTCAGACTACTGCAGCCGTAGAAGGCCGACAGACCGATGCTAGTCACCGAATTAGGTATGGTTACGCTTGTCAGACTGCTGCAATCACGGAAGGTGTTAGAGTGGATTGAAGTCAACGTGTTGGGAATGACAACGTCTGTCAGTTTGCTGCAATTCCAAAAGGCCCCTTGACCCAAAGAGGTCACCGAGTTGGGAATGACAACACTTGTCAAGTTACTACAATCCGCAAAGAGGAAATCGCCAATATAGGTCACCGACTCGGGTATATTAATTTTCCGCAAGTTGGTACAACCTTGGAAGACTCTACCGTAGATATTAGTTACAGAATTGCCCATTGTTACGCTTACCAGATTGCGGCATTCGTTGAAGGCACCACCATAGATTTCAGTCACCGTGTTTGGTATGATGACGCTCGTCGGGCCCAAATGGCCAAGGAAGGTATTTGAGCCAATTGAAACCACCGTATATGGTTGATTCTTATATCTTACGGTTGATGGAATTTCAATCGCACCTTCCGCCCTATCAGTAGAAGTGTCACGCCAGGTACGCACTGTCTTATCCTTTTCGCTAATGACTTCGTAAAAAAGTTTCTTCCCTTTGTGAGTGTAATAGAAGGTGTCGCCATCAGCAGCACGTGTCGGAAAGACTGCTGTCAGTACGAGCATGAGGAGTAGCGCAATACGGCCGACTCCTCGGATTTTAGTTAAATTTTCATTTTGTGATATTTGATTGTTCTATAATTTTATCAAGGTCGCCTTTGGGCAAATTATTGTGTGCGCCCGAAACGCAGATAAATTCTATATTTTCAAGGAATGGTGACTTGAGAAAGAATGAACGCGGGCTTTTGGCCAGTTCTTCTTTGTTCTTGATTTTATTTTGGATTTCTTTTTCGAACAAGGTATAGAAAAGTTTAGGGCTGCATCTTGCAATAACTTTATTGTGCAGTGGTTCCGTTTCCGCAATCATGCCGGAAGCTAACGCCGCAAACAGAAGGACATAGTTTTTTACCTCATGATGGTGGTCAAGAACATAATCGCCTACGCCGGCACTTGAATGACTATGAAGTGGCGACAGTTCAATTCCCAAATAAATTTTTATACTCGATGCAAATTCTAAACGGCTAAGAATTGGCTCTGCACGTTTAGTTAAATGCCAATTTTCGGTTTCGGAAAGATGCATCGCAAGGCTGTCATCTTCCATTGCCGTAGAATAGCTCTTATAGCCAAGTATTGATTTCATAGTCTCACGCCTCTGCTTTTCGCCTCCCACACCTGGATTAAGGTTGATTACAACACAATGGAGGTCGGCCCCGCATGTCGGCGTCCAGCCCCACCAAGGCTCAGGGAGATAGGTACAACACGGACAGTCAGAATCCAACCATCTGGCAATGTAATAATCCCAATAGGCAAATATATCGTTGATGGCAGAGGCCGTGTCAGGCATTCCTTATAATAAAGCGCCGCCGCCCCCAAGCTGGCTGATGATTGGTTTATAAAGAAAAAGCGTGAGAGCCTTACCGTTAGCTCGTTCCACGCATAGAGGCCCAGGTATTGCCCATCTCAGTTGAACGAGCAAACAATGCAGAGCCTCACGCAGAATATGCTATACGCCCATTCTCAACGCTCAGGCGCCGAGTACGGGCGGAATATACATATGCACATTGGCATCTACCGTTTGCTACATTCTTGACAGTGAT
>JAGASI010000018.1 GCA_017621845.1 Muribaculaceae bacterium | reverse complement strand
GCCGCATCAGGACCTCCCTTGCCATCTCTTTTCGACTGACTGGGGCTTGTCAAAGAATAAAATCAGACTCGACCGCTGATAATCAGCAGTCGTCGAGCCATACATTTTTGCCACCGTCGAGTTTTATCGGACAGCAATAAAAAAATTATCGTAATCTATAGATGGGAAAGTTATATCTTTACTTATCAGGTGATTTCTGAACTCTTTATCTTTGGCTTCCAGATGCCATAAACCCAATAATTGATTTCCGTTTAAGGTTGTCCTTCTGACATCATCCGGCGCGCCATGCAGGGTATGGCCAATCTCGGCGCCACAGCTGACAATCCAACCCATTCCGGCATTGCCACATTGTTGATTAACCTTAATGCCACCGCCTTGATATGTTAAGACTATAGGAACTGTAATTGCTCCTGCTTTTATTTCATATAGCGTGTATGAAATATTAGGGACACCCCGATTATTAACATCAAAATTCTTTAACTCCAGAAACTGAGCTACATTAGGCGTTGGCGGAACCAACGAATAATCTCTCGGAGCATAGTTTTCGGCAAGAGCAAATAACGTAGCTATCCCTAAAAAGAAATACGTGCAGATTGGCCTATATAGATTGTGCATAAGTAATTGAAAAAGTGATTATGCAAAGATATAATTATTAATTCAACATCGTATTATTTTATAGATGAATTTTGGTCTTAAAATGTCGATAACAACATGGTGGAGATTTGAATAGCTACACAAAAAGTAGTGGCGTTTAATGCTCTGTAAATAAGTCATGTATATAATTATGTGAATTTTTTGGACAACTTGCATGCATTAATTGGACAACAAGATGCCAAAAGATTCTTGACAGATAATCCTGTGTTTTTAACTTTGCGTTCAAAGAGTGTGTATGCAAGAGCATAAACGCTTGCGATTTGTGTGCAAATCAACCCGTTTGCAGGAAATAATACCAATTGTTTAATTTCTCAATTAATATCCTATAATACAAATGAAAAAGATTACAGTTTTCTTTATGGCAATAATTGCCTCATGTACAATTTTGACTTCATGTTCAGTTAACTCTCCGGTATGTGCAACATCCAACCCCGTCGGACATAAGAAAGGAGAGGTCAAACAACAGTTTGTCTTGGGCTTTGCATGGAACAATAATGGAGGTATTGAAGAAGCCGCCCAAAAAGCCGGCATTACCAAAATATCACATGTCGAAGTCAAAACCCAACCCTTCTATCCTATTATAGGTAAAAAGAAAATAGTCGTTTATGGTGAATAGTAATAGCGTGCCTGAATTTATAACCCGTTCTAAGAAGCTTATAAACGACTTTTGAAAACGTTATTACCTCTATTGAACTGGTTTAAACTTATATGGGTTAAGTGAGTAGCTTTTATAAGTTTAAATCAGTTCATTGCTTAGAGGCCGGTTAAAAAGAAACGTGAACAGTGAGGCCGTGTGTGTCGAGGAACATAAGATGTCGCGGCCCGGTATTACAACCTGCAGGGTATTGCAGTCGATGGCTATTGAACTTTGTTAAAATTACAAAAAATGACAACGTCGTGGTTGTAAAATTGTTATCTTTGCAGTCCCAATAAAAAATTGAGGGCTGACAACCACATATCATAGTGTGACACAATGCTGAAACGGGGCTGACCGGTTTAGACAGCGTGTAGAGGTGGTGTGTAAGCGTGCAGAGCAATGATGGCTAACCTCTATAATCCTTGACATCAGTAATTTTAAATGGCGAAAACAACTACGCTCTCGCTGCCTGATCGAAGTATAGTAGATCCGCTTTATCTCTCTAACAGTTAGAGAGACGAGACATCGCCCGATTGTCGTTGTTCCGAGACTAATCGACCCGGCGGTGCAGTTAAATCGGAAATAGCTCCCGGTGAGTCTCGAGCCGAGGGTGAAAATTAAGAGACTAAGGGCATGGTTGGTCGTCCCGGCCTGTCATGTCACAAAAATCAAGCGGAGACTAAGCACGTAGAAAGCACATTAGTTCCACGTTTGGACGAGGGTTCGAATCCCTCCAGCTCCACTTGACGGGTCGGACAGATTCCGGCCCTATGTCCATCGTTATCCGCAATTGAAAGAGATTGTCGATATGATTGGGCGAGACAAGGATTCATCGAAAGAAGAAAGAGATACTGTAGTATATCGTTTTCTGCCCACCACTGTGGCTAAAAACAGTTCAGTTGAAGAGATTGACAGAGTTGAGTCAGGCGATAATCTGGAGCGAGTCCTTCCAGTGGAATTATCCATGCCGGAAGATCTTTTCTTTAAGAGATATGCAACCAAGGAACTACAGCAGTTTTCAAGTCTCGGTAAAGACAAACCTAAAAAGATAGAGGAACATCGCAAAGACCCACGACTAACTAAAGGACCTATTATCGTAAGCATTGATACCAGCGGCTCGATGTCGGGGCAACCTCAAAGGATTGCTTTTTCGTTGCTCAAACAGTTGCTTCGGATGGCAAAGAAACAGAAAAGACCTTGCTATCTAATCAGTTTCTCTGTCAGGTCAAAGTCTATTGACCTTGCCAAACCTCGCAATTGGTGTAGGATTGACAATTTTCTGGAGAATAGTTATAGCGGGGGGACTGATGGCGAGGAGATGCTTGCCGAGGCTATTCACGTTCTTCAGAAAGGGACATACGAGATGGCAGATGTCCTTATTGTCTCAGACTTCGAGTTTCCTGTTCCCAACCCCTCCACAATGGAGAAAATTGACAAAGAGAAGACTCTTGGCACTCGCTTCTATGGGTTGAAGATAGGTCATTACGGAGTAAAAGGCTATAAACTCATAATGGATAAAATATGGGAGGTATAAAAGAACCGACATTTAAGATAAACCCACGATTCAGACTTACGACAAAGCACTTGTCGGTGGTTTGGCATTGTGTCGATAGATTCACGTTAGAGTGTGAGGCAACTTTGAAAATACCCGACCGTTTCGTCTTTCAAGATAAGAGCAGTGTCGAGTTACTGGTCCAATATGATGATGGCATCTTGGATATGATTTACCATGACTCCACTGACTTTGAGACTCGAAAGATACAGAAGTGGCTACGCGAACTTATGCGCGACACCATACTCCGAATTGCTAAAGTTGTGCTCCCTGCCAGAGTAAAGTATTGGGAGAATATGAAGGGGTTGCACGGGTCCGGCGTTACAGTTAAGCGTCTTCGGAAGAATGTTCTCGGCTATTGCACGTTCAACAATCATATTGCCTTGCAACCTTTCCTCGTTATATTCAAGCAGGAATGGACTGACGGAGTGATACTGCATGAAATGGCGCATTACAAGTACAAGCATCATCGCAAATCATTCTGGAACTATCTTTCCACACTCATCGGCGAGGATTCAAAGATGGTAAAAGCAAAAGATGATATAGCGATGTCTCCGTACTATAATTATTACCTCTATCTCACGAAAAATTAGTAACTTTGCTATTATAAAACAGACAATGACATGAAGAATTTTCAATCTCATTATGACGAGCTTAAGAGCCTGCTCAGAAACGAATCCAGGCTGGACAAGGACGCTCTTAGAGAAAACTTCGAAATCGCGATGGAAAATGCCGAGAAGGATATTAACCTCCTCGACTTCGATGATGAGGACAGGGATGTCGTATCCGCGCTGATGCACCGTATCCAAAGGATGCACAGTCTTGGACATCATGATTATGTCCGGGATGACATTTCTCAACTTTCGTTTTATCCGGAGGGGCATGTGTCTGTTACTTTCAATTCTCATTGGAACCGGAAATCTGAGAAAGAGTTGTATCAGCCCATCCATAATTACTTCAGGGATATGCTTAATAAGGGAGGCAACCTTGGACCTCAGGATGAGCCATTCTATTCAGGTGAAATATTTCATAGGGTAGCTGAGGAGCAAATGCAGGAGTTTGTGCAGACTCTGACAAATTCAACTCATCAGGTAGCAGACCACATAGTAGAGAATGTTTCTAATAACTGGGCGTGGAAACCAGATATTTATGCGTATTCATTCTATACTTTTGAGAAGTTCTTTGACATCGCTTACCACATGGTGATAGACGAAGAATGTGAACTGGATTTTGAACCTGATGCTCTATACGAATGTCCTGTTCTTAATCTACCTCTTAACGTGGAGCGAAGAATGTATGTCAAGGAGGATAAACTCCATGACATCGTAAAGGACTTGTTGGATTTCATTGAAGAGACCGACATCTGTAATAGCAATAATGTTATATGGGTACGAACCATCCTGTTTAATATCGGGTTGGCAGCATTCCAAACAGTTTGCCGAACAAAAGAACTAAAGTAAAATTTTCGTGTCGGTTGAATTTGTATCCGGTAAAGAACATTACGATAATGTCATTGAGAGAGTGGCTTCGGTGAAGAAGTCTCTATGGATAGGAACAGCCGACATCAAAGACCTTCATGTCAAGGACGGCACAAGAACAAAACCATTTCTCGGAGTTCTTGCCGACCTGCTGAAACGTGGCGTAGAGATACGACTGATCCATGCCAAAGAACCGGGTCCGGCATTCCGCGAAGATTTCGACCGCTACCCAATTTTAAAGACAGGGCTGGAGAGGATGCTCTGTCCGAGGGTTCACTTCAAGATGCTTATATTCGACTTCGAGACCGCCTATATTGGCTCCGCCAACCTCACCGGAGCCGGCATAGGCATGAAGAGCAGCAACCGCCGCAACTTTGAGGCCGGAATACTAACCGACGAAGCACCTCTGATAGATGCCGCCTGTGAGCAGTTTGACAGTGTCTGGCGAGGCGAACACTGCACCCGCTGCGGCCGCCGTCAATACTGCACCGACCCAATCAAATGATGTTTGAATTGATGTTTTAGAACATCATTTGTAATTTAGCGCAATTATTCTTTGGTGGCATCCTTAAATCTTATTAAATTTGCGTCTCACTTTAATTTTTAATATGGAAACTTTAAATCGACTGAAGGCAGTGTTAGCAGAAAAGCAGAAAACAAGTAGGTGGCTTGCCGAAGAATTAGACAGGAGTCCAGTCACTGTATCAAAATGGTGCACCAACTCGACACAGCCAGATTTACCTACATTAAGTAAGATTGCAAAGCTGTTGGATATAGACCTTAAAGATTTAATCGTAAGTACCAAAGAATGATACTGAAAATTGACGCCATTTTGCGTCGCTTCATCCTAACCGGCGAAATTGAATAAAGCAATGAGTAAGATTAACATAGATAGAATCGTAAGCGATCTTCGTACAAGAACGACCTACATTACTCCGCTTGTCGAAGCCGTTTGTAACTCAATCGATGCCATTGGTTCAAAAGCCGATGGTAAGGTTGATATCGTAATAAAAAGAGCAGAAATATTACCGGAAATGGGAGGTAGAGCTCTTGCTGACATAATAGGCATTGATGTTATAGACAATGGCATAGGCTTTACTGAGGACAATAGAGAATCGTTTGATACATACCGCAGTGACATGAAAGTAAAGCAAGGCGGTAAAGGTTTCGGGCGTTTTATGTATTTGAAATATTTCAACGATGTTAGAATTGAAAGTATTTATAGGACAGACGATGAACTTCGATTCCGTAATTTTACTTTTGGCAGAGGCAATAATATTATTGAAAATGAAAAAGAAGGTTTGGCGGCTGAGAACGCTAAAACAGGCACAATTCTTCATTTAGCTGGAGTAAAAAAGGGTGCAATACCCGATAAAGGTTTGGAAGTTATTGCGCGTAAACTTCTTGAAAAAATACTCGTATTCTTCGTTGACCCCAAAAGTCCCGCTCCGACTATTAGAATTATAGAAGATGACAATTCGGATGCTATTGTCTTAAATGATTATATTGGTGACGATGAGGATATTGTCTTCATTGGATCGTCTCCAATTGATATTATTGATAAGGACAGTGGAGAGTTATTGAACTTTAATGTTCAGATTTACAAGATATACTACTCACAAGCCGTTAGCCGAGTAAGTCTGACTGCGAATAAACGCGAAGTAACAGATACTGCTCTCCATGCTTATATACCAGAATTTCAAGAGACATTGTTCGAGGTTGATAAAAATGGTAGACAGAGGAATTATAGTGTCAAGGCATATGTAATAGGTGATTTTCTTGATAAAAATGTAACGGTTGAACGTGACGGCTTTACAATTAGTAAAGATGAAGGGGAATTGTTATCATCCGTTTCTGAAAAATATATAGAACGTGAGGCTGCCTATGTTGTTAAAAATAAGTTTTTTGAAGAGATGTCTCGCCGTTTTGAAGAAAAGAGACAACGAGTTGAGAACTATGTGACACATAAAGCTCCATGGAATAGGACTTTAATGTCCGATATAGACTTAGAGTCTATGGCAATGGGCATCTCTGAACAAGAGATGGAAATGCGGTTCCAAAAGGCTAAATTTGAGAGAGAACAACAGATTTGGATTGAAATAAAAGAGATTGAATCTCGGCAGGAAGAGGAAACTGACGAAGATTTTGACAATCAAGTATCCGAACTTGTCGGGAAAATTTCAAATTCGTCAAAAAATGACTTGGTGCATTATGTTTGCACGAGAAAGAAAGTAATTGATCTATTTGATATTCTAAGAAAGAGAAAAGACGATGGTACCACATCATTGGAGCGTGATATACACAATCTCATATACCCTATGGGGAGAAACTCGCTAAATATAGAATACGAGGATCATAACCTGTGGCTTCTTGATGAGCGTTTGGTGTTCTCTACATTCACTGCCTCAGATCAAAGTAATTTTAAGGATGATAACGATGCTCCAGATCTGGCAATCTTCTTTGACAATAAATCGATGTACAGGCAAGGCGATAACATCGCAACCTCGCCAATTTGTATTGTTGAGTTCAAAAGGCCGAAGCGTACGCAATATAAAGAAGGTGAGAACCCAATTTTACAAGCCTGTCACTATGCGCGTAAGATTTTGGACGGTAAATACGAGATGCCAGATGGTATTGAGCCAATAAAAGTTGATAAAAACAGTACTCCTGTTTATGTGTATGTAGTGTGTGACATTGTACCAAAGATTATGGAATGCGCAGCGGATACAAGCCTTGTTCTTTCCCCCGATGGAGAAAGGTATTTTGGTTATCTAAAAAGCTACAATGCTTATGTTGAAGTGATGAGCTATCGTAGCCTCATCGAAACAGCAAAAATGCGCAATGCAATATTTTTCAGAAAATTAGGACTATAATTTTTGCAATATGGAAATAAGTAAAGAGTCGTTAAGTAAATACTTAGAGAAACCTATCCCCGTCGCAGTTGCAGAGTTATGTAATCGGAAATTCGATTTTGTAATTCCATCCTATCAGAGGGGCTATCGATGGACGAAAAAAGAAGTAGTGCGTCTGATAATAGATTTGCTTTCCTACAATAAAGCGAAAGATGGCAATTTCTATTGCCTTCAGCCTCTTGTGGTAAGACATATACAAGTAGGAGACCATCATTATTGGCGTGTCATTGATGGACAACAAAGACTTACTTCAATTTTTCTACTGCTGCATTATTTGAGTTATAATAATGGTGGTTACTCATTGGAATATGAGCGTGACAATGTATTAAGTCGAGTTTTAACTGACACCCAAAACTTTGATCCAGATGAGACATGTGAGGTTTATCACCTTTCCAATGCTCTCAACGCTATCGACTCTTTTTTTAAGAATATATCTGATTCTGAAAATCAGAAAAAATTGCTACTTAAGAATATCCTCGAAAATTGTTCTTTTATTCTCTATGTAATGAGAGATAATGATATTAAGGATCAAGATATTCTTGATGACATGGAGCATGATCTATTTAACAACCTTAATTCTGGCAAAATATCATTGACCGAAAGCGAGCTTATTAAGGCTCTTCTTTTACACAATATAGGTGAAGAGAAGTTAGTAAAGGAAATTAAGCAGGTCTCTATCGCTGAAGAGCTTGATAATATGGAACGAGTTCTTAGAGAAGACGATATGTGGTATTTTCTGGCGGGTGACAGACATAAACCTTCAAGTTGTATTGACTACCTATATAAAGTATGGCATCTTGCGACATACGAACAAATTCCGAATGATATAGATTATCCTATTTTTTCAAAGTTAGAGGATGATATAACATCCGACATAATAATGCTTGAGAAATGGAAAGAAATCAAAAAGTGTTTTTATACTATCACAGGGTGGTATAGTGACCCTCTTTTATATAATCTAATAGGTTATTTGGAGGGTAGAAAAATACCTAGAAATCAAAGAGAAGGCTATCCTCCATATCACGAAGAGCTCATTGCAAAACTTTATCGTTATTCTTCATTGAAAGAAGGAGGAAATAAATTACCTACGAAACAAGAATTATTAAAGTATATCAAAGGATTATGCAGGGACTCAATCCCGGGTAATTATTTAGAGCTTCGTTTTGATACCGATAAAAATGCAGTGTTTAATCTTTTGCTCCTTCTTAATGTTGCTATGATGATAAATCATAAAAGTCAAAATAAGACGGGAAAGGATGAGAAATCATCCGGTAAAGGCAATAATACATCAATCGGTAGATTCCCTTTTCATGTATTCCACTCCCTTAATTGGAATGTTGAGCATATTTCTCCTCAGAACCCTAAAGATAAAAGTAAGTTATATAATAGTCTATGCGAATTAAAGCAGGAATACGACAATAAATTACCTAAAGAAGTTGAAGCTTTATTCAATAAACTGGATACGAACAAGGATAATCTCGAAAGTCTGAATTCTGATCCAGAATTTATTGCGTTATCAAAAGAGCTTATAGCAGATAAACAAGATGTTATGTTGCTTAGAAATCTCACTCTTTTGACTGAGCACGACAATAAGGGAATCGGCAATAAATTTTACTTTGATAAACGAAATAAACTTAATGAGTATCAATCACAAGGGAGTTTTATCCCAGCTTCAACCTTAAATGTCTTTAGCAAATGGCATACTGTGAATCCAGATGGGTACATTCTTTGGGGAACTAAAGATCAGGAGGCTTATCTGTTGGCGATTAAGAATACTATTTCAGACTTCATAAAATATTGCGACCATGTCACAGAATAACTCAACAAAAACTCTAAGCGGTCTTTTTCGCGATGATTGCTATGATTATATATATATTCCTCGTATTCAGCGAGACTATGCGCAAGGAAGGAATAATGAAGAAGCAAGAGTTATTCGGGATAACATTCTTGATGACGTTTCAACAGGACGCCCTCTGTCATGGGGCATAGTGTTTGGCGTATCTGAAGATAAGATGACAGAAGACGGCTCTACCAGAAAATGCTTTATTCCAATTGATGGACAACAGCGTTTAACTACTTTATACCTACTCAATTTGTATGGTGCCAAACGACATAAAATAGATTTCGATTATCTTCAGAATTTCAATTATGAAACCCGCAATGCGTCCAAGGATTTTATTGAAGGACTTGTGAAGAATTGGCATGGAGATAAAAAAGGCCTTTCTTTAAAAGAACACATCATTAACCAAGGATGGTTTCTAAATTATTGGCTTCTCGATCCAACAGTTGATGCAGTACTAAATATGCTTACCTCCATTGATAATAGATTTGCTAATCGCAAGGATGTATTTGAGAATCTCGATAGAATTAGCTTTGAGTTTCTTGACTTAAAGAGTCTTGATCTGAATGAGACCTTATATCTTAAGATGAACTCCAGAGGTCGAAAACTATCACAATTTGACAAAATCAAATCAGAAATTGATAAGCTTCTGTCCAAAGTCAATGTGGGGATTGCATCTTGTAATTTTGATCTTTACCCAGATTCACACCTTAATTCGTTAGTTTGTTTTCAAGATAGGTGGAGATATTGTATTGATAGGAAATGGAGCGATCTTTTTTGGGATAAAACTACTCATACGTTCGACACCAGATTTCTTGCTTTTATGGTAAATTATCTCGCTGCAATCGCTGGTAAAGACTATGAATATGTGGATAATCTCTTAAATATAAATTTTGGAGATCCCAACTTCTTCTTGCCGTGGAAATATTTATCAACATTCTTGAACACAGATAATAATGCTGATATTTACCTGAAAAATATTTCTTCTATTCTTAATAAATTGGTATACAATGTTGAGCGTTCTCACATTGTACACGACTTAATAAAATTACCCAACAGCTACCAAGAAAGAGCAAGGTTATTTGGATTATTATCCTTCCTTGGGAACGATTATAATACCGATGCGTTCAAAGAATGGGAAAGGTTTGTTTATAATTATGCAGTGAACACAGTTGAGGACAAAGAAACATTCTACGCATTTGCTAAACGAATAAAGGAAGAATTTTCCTCGTACTCTATGGATATATTGTCTTATCTATCTAGTAAATATGATAACAGTAAATATGATAGAGAACAGTTAAATGAAGAATATTTTAAGGCATTGATAATTTTAAATGGCGGCGAATTAGAACGAGGAATCCGTTTAGCGGAGAAACACCCTCTTCTTAACGGAAGGATTCGTCCGCTTATAGTAGATAATAATCACTATGATTCTAGCTCCTTTATTAAGATTTGGAAGAATTTCCTTGAGTGGTTTGGGTTAGATGGAAAGATGCTCCAGTTTAAAGAGGGAGATACAGCCTCATTATCACGACGAACCGTATTTGCAACTGCCTTTACCCAAAGTATAACTCAGATGAATCAGCTTTTCTCTGATATCAAATGTCTTGACTTTTCGGGGAATACACTAAAGGACAAATTGCAAATGCAACGTTTTGAGCACATTTTTAGGAGGTGTTTACTCTGTGAAGATTTAACTGGCATTGGAGAACTTTGCTGGTCAAACTCAGAAGATATAGAAGGGATTCAAACGAAATCCGCACTCTTGCAAAATGGTGTTATCGAAGGTATCTTAAAACATAAGGGTGGAGAAGAATTGCGATTCCGGTGGTATCACAATTGTTCATGTTTTTATCCTAACAATGGTAGAACTAACGATTGGAGAATTGGCTTTGATCGCATCAATGAAGACCCAGGATGGACGCGAAATAGAAATCACGTACTCAATTTCCTAGAGAAACGGGGATATGAGATTAAAGAAACACGTGTTTCTAACGATAATTCAATAGCGTTATGGTGGGGAAGCGATATTATGTTCATCAATCTTAATTTCCCTGACATCTATTTAATGTGGGATGCCTACTATAATATTGGTATAATCCATAAGAATAATCGTATGTGGGTAAAACGGCAAAACCGAAAAGAAGGGCAAAATGAAAATTATCTTTTTCGTGCAGTTGAAAAAAATGCCGAACAGATTGAACAAGAAATAAATCGACTTATTTCTGAATACCTTGACGATACCACAAAACAGATTACAGAATAACGAAATAATCATTCTATAGATATTTTTTTTAAGATTTTCTTGCTACGCAGATAGGCTGCATCCGGCCTATCTAACTTTGCAGTGTCAAACAAAAGGAAGTATGGGTGAGCGGTCGAAACCAGCCCTCTGCTAAGGGGCCGAGCCTCACAAAAGGCTCCGAAAGTTCGAATCTTTCTGCTTCCGCAAAATACTGGGGTGTCGCATAGCGGCTATTGCAGGAGACTGTAAATCTCCCGTCTTCGGACATCGTAGGTTCGAGTCCTACCGCCCCAACAAATATATGCTTCCGTAGCTCAGTGGATTAGAGTGTCACGCTACGAACGTGAGGGTCGCAAGTTCGAGTCTTGCCGGAAGTACCAGACACATGTGGGGTGTAGCAGTGGTAGCTAACGAGCCTCATAAGCTCGGAGTCGGTGGTTGCCTTTCGGCCTTCTCCTCGCTCCTCGGCAAAGATTCAAGCAAGCTTGTCTTTGCTCTCAGAGCTTCGTCGAGTCGAGTCCATCCCCCGCAACAAAAATATGTTTCCGTAGCTCAGTGGATTAGAGCGTCACGCTACGAACGTGAGGGTCGCAGGTTCGACTCCTGCCGGAAATACAAGTGAATACTTCCGTAGCTCAGCGGAATAGAGCATCCCACTTCTAATGGGACGGTCGCAGGTTCGATTCCTGCCGGAAGTACCGAAATGAATAAAGGCTTTGACAATATGCCGAATGTCGGTTATGTCAAAGCCTTCTTTTTATGCGTCTTCAAGCAGAAGTTCAAGCTTATGTTTTACCTTTGATAAGACTTCGCCGAGTTCATGGACGGGCATGACTGTCTCAAATTCTCTCAACTTGTCGATTGCGTTAGAAATGAGGTCACACATATCTGAGTCCAACGGCGAATTTGAGATAGAGTAGTCCTCATCGGCGTATCTGTAGAACTTGCCTTCGTAAACCTCAATCGGTGCTTCGTAGCCGAGTTTATCAGACCTCATCACTTGTATGTCGGCCTGAACGGTTCTTACTGAAACACCCCTGGTTATTCCTTCCATTTCGTATAAAGCATCGGAACAAGCCTCGACGAGATCATCCAGAGTCCACCGCCTGTACTTGTTCCTCAGGCACCGGTCTATGGTTTTGTATCTTATTAGTGCATTTTTGTTTACTGGCATGGCTGCGATAATAGTCTTCTTTGTTCATAATTGAATTGTTTTTGGGTGCCATGCCGTGACAATAGGATAAGCCATAACAGGGCACAAAAAAGTCGAAAAGCGTTGTGGACCTTCCGACTGTTTTATCCTGATTGTCTGTGGTTACGTTATTTCAACTTATACAGACCGCATTGGTATATCGTCGGAGCAATCCACCGGGCACACTTCGGTAGCCTCTATAACTGATGCAATAGAGACTGCGGTCGAAGCTGCGATAGCTACGGCGAAGCATTGTGAACGATATGTTGAGTTGCGTTGTCTGCATTGTTTTCTTTTTAGCATGCCCTCGAAAGCGAGTGCAATTATTTAATCGCGAGTGGAAACTTAGCGCATGTCGGCTTTAGCCGGTGCGCGATGCCGAAGGCAAAGTTATCCACCGCAAAGTTACTTGATTTACAGCAAATAGCCAAATGGCTTCTGAAATCCGGGCGCAAAATTACAACATTGTTACGCAGTCTATTTGCGTACCCGAGATTTTTATTCTATGCCGATGGCTTCTTGGATCAGATGCTTGGCGCGAGCTTCGACCATTGCATTCCACAGACGCGAGTCCTGAAACTTGGACATGGGGATGTAATGCTGGAAACGTGAGAAGAACTCAAGCGGCTTCTCGATATGCCAGTTGGTGATTACTTCGCCCCAGTTTACCTTGTCGGCAAACTTTTCGAGCAGACGCCAGTTATTGTAGATGTCGTCACGATTGGAGAGAGCCTTCCAATCCCACTTGGACGCAAACTTCTGAAGCGTTGACTCCGAGAGAAGGTTTTCCGGGCATGAACGGGAAAATTCATCCCAATGGATTCTGTTGGCAAACTTGTTGATGCCCTCGACTGTCCAGATGACATTACTGTTGCCACTGACTTCTTCCCAGTCAAGTTTGTCGGCAAACTTCTCGATCATCGTCATGCTGAGGCTCCCGCTTTGAGAGACCTCTTTCCATGCCTCAGCTTCAAGAACTGAGTTAAGGAAATCATTACTTGTAATAGGTTCCATATCTTTGGGTGTTTTTAATGTTTCTTTGCTTTGGCAAAGCGCTAAAGCGATTGTTCGATGCAAAGTTAGAATGGTGATGTATCAAAGTGCGATACAGGATTAAAAATTTTATCAATCCCACCATTTTTCCATGTTGTGGTCAAGCCATCTCCATAAAATGTGGAAAGCCTTATCGCTGTATAATTCTTTGAGATATAACTCATGTAGATCACCACCGTGGTCATGCTCATGAGTGTATCTGTTGGCTGTCCGTAAGTTTATGTGTTTACCTGTTATATCAAGAAAATCAGTCGTTGCTATTTCCATGAGATTTATGGCAACATTCATCCGATTGACATCTTCCTGCCAACCGGCATGACGCTGGACATATCGCCAATATCCGATATTGAATTCGAGTTTCTTTTTAAGAATGCTCAGATTCGACGACCAACTTATAGCGGTATCTCCGCCTACGGTATCGCGCCAATATTTACACTGTTTCCTGCGGAAACTTTCAGATATATATTCAGGCTCTATCTCATATTTTCTCGGAGCACTATTTTCAAGATTGTCAAGCCACTCCGAAAACTCATTCTCGTGCTGTCCATGCGTTTTTATAGCATACAGAGTTGACCAGTAAAGTAAGTGGGCGGCAAGAGTCGCAGTGTCGCTTTGACGAGCCAGTTCGCGTTTCTCCTTACCGGAAAGCATATCAAATGTTTTTAGTCCGGTAGAATCGTTGATAGTTTCTTCTTCAAAATTATCTTTCCAAGATGAGAAATCAATCTTGACTTCTCGACCGACGAGCCATTCCTGAGGGTCGGGCGCACCTTTGACCAGAATTTCATTATCATGGTCAAGGCACATCTGAATTGTTGAGCCGGAATACTTATCCTCAATAGGCAGTGTCTTGATTGCCTCCACCAATGAGGCATACATTGGCTTCATGTCCTCATGTTCAAGATAGAAGCCATTGAGGATAATCCAAATATCCTCGAAGTCTGAATTGCGAAAATAGTCCTGATAAATCATGTGTCGATGTTTTTGCTGCAAAGTAAACATCAACATGGCGCATTTCGCGATACAGGATTATTTTATGGCTAAATTCTTGTGTTTTTTTGGATGGTTTATTCAAAGCCTAATTCGCCACGCATTTTCTTTGTCAGACCCTTTGCTGTCTGATTATATGCGTGGCGAATTATATTTTTCTCTATATGAATAGGGATACTACTATTGAAGTCGATGGAAATCCAATGCCGTTTGTTCATGTGATATCCCGGACGGATGCTTAAATACCGGTCTTGTAGGTCAAGCGAGAAATCCGGATCCACTTTTAGATTATAGAAATGCCAATGACCGGACAATTCCAAAAGGCAAAAGATTTTACCGCCTATTCTCAACGCGAGCGCATCCGGTCCGAATGGCATATCTTCAGTAGCGTGAGGCAAGGAGAGCGCAAACTCTCGTATATCCTCAATATTCATCAGTCCCAGTCGTTGAGGTTGGCGATGAAATCGTCAACTAACGAATCATCAAACAGTTCAGGGAGGTCTCCGGAATTGATATGGTAGTCGTAATCGACCATCATATCATCAACGAGGTTTTCGCCGTATTCTTCAAGCTCAAAATCGTCCATACTTATTTATTGTAGAACCCCATTTCGGTGGCGTACTGATGTCCGTCACAGATGATAATGTCATCATTGACCAAACAGGTGCTTTGTGTCATGATGTAACGGAAATTGGAAACGCCCGCCTCTTTACCTGCTTTTCTCATTGCGTCCAGCACCTTTTCACGGGCACTCTGTGTATCTGTGTCCCGCATAGTAAAGACAAAGATATTCTTCATCAAATCATGCGGCTTAATTCCAAGAGTGTTCTTTATCACTCTCATAATGATTTGATGCTCCCTACCAGACAATCCACTGCGAGGTATTGCAAGGAAGAAATGGTAGTTTTTGGTCTCGTCCATTTACTTGGCAACTTCCTCTTTGAAACAGTTTGCCGGTTTGAAAGCCGGGATGTTGTGAGCCGGAATTACGAGGGTGGTGTTCTTGCTGATGTTGCGGGCGGTCTTCTCCGCTCTCTGCTTGACGATAAATGAGCCAAAACCACGGAGATATACGTTTTCGCCGTGTGCGAGGCTGTCCTTCACCACTGTCATGAACTGTTCAATAACGGTAACAACCGCAGCCTTGTCGATGCCGGTTGTCTTTGCGATTTCACTCGCTATCTCTGCTTTTGTCATTTCTGTATTGCTTTGAATTTGATAAGTTTTCGTAATGCAAAGCTACTAAAAATCGCTGAATTATAGAAGTGATTCATAAAATCCATTGAAAGCGAAATGAGGATGTGCTCAGTGCTTGTTAGAATGTGTCTTCTGTGAAAATAAGTCTCTCAAATTTGGATAATTCAAATATTGTTCGTAACTTTGCAAACAGAAATAAGTCGTGAATATGAATAAAATCAATTATACTGCTGACCAAGAGAAGCTTGCTCGCTTTGCAAAGGCGATGGGGCATCCCACAAGGATTGCCATTCTCCATTTCCTTGCCAAGCGCGATACTTGCTATTTTGGCGACATTCACGAGGAATTGCCGATAGCAAAGGCTACTGTATCTCAGCATCTGAGTGAGCTGAAAGAGGCAGGACTTATACAAGGCACCATCGAGCCGCCGAAAGTGAGATACTGCATCAATCCCGAGAACTGGACTCTTGCCAAACAGCTTTTTGCTAAGATGTTTGACGACTGCTGTCCGTCAAAGAAAAATAGTTGCTGTCAGTGAACTATTTTTTTAACTTATATGTTCGTAATTTGCCGAATTACTATCAACTTAATATAATTCAAAAGATGAAGAAAGCACTTTTAATGCTGACCCTCACAGTTGGGCTATTCTCATGCTCCACAAAAAGCACCGAGAAACAGACGGAGACAAACACGACAACTGGAGAAGTAAAAGACCATGTGGAACTGGTTTACTTCCATGGCAAGCAGAGATGTATCACTTGCCGCGCGATCGAGAAATACTCCAAAGAAGTGGTTGATTCTCTAAATGCCACCGGCATACCTGCCGAGGAACTCACTTTCAGAGTGGTTGATATCAACGAGAACGAGGCTCTGGCAGACAGTTACGAGGTGACAAGTTCATCTCTATTCCTTGTGAAATATGCCAATGGAGCAGAAAACCGCGACAACCTGACTGAGTTCGGCTTCAGCAATGCCAAAAGCAAACCGGACGCATTTAAGCAGGGCCTTACTGAAAAGTTAGAGACCGCTCTCAAATAATCAACTATGGAGTGGCTACAGTCCATACTTGACAGCGGAGCCGCCCCTGCGCTGGCGGCTTTCATCCTCGGTTTGCTGACGGCAATCTCGCCGTGTCCGCTTGCCACCAACATCGCGGCTATCGGATTCATCAGCAAAAACATCGAGGACCGTAAGGCGATATTCATGCGCGGCATCTACTACACCGCCGGTAGAGTACTTGCCTATACTGTTCTGGGCATTATTCTCATTTCAATACTGAAGGAGGGTGCCAGTATGTTCGGTATACAAAAGGCAATCAGCAAATGGGGAGAGCTGCTGATTGGTCCGGTACTGCTTATCATCGGCCTGTTCATGCTTTTTGGAGATAAAATCAATCTTCCTAAGTTTGGATTTGAAGGAGGTGAAAAGGGAGAGAAACTTGCCGGGAAAGGCTCTTGGGGAGCGTTGCTCTTAGGTGTCTTATTCGCGATGGCTTTCTGCCCGTCAAGCGGGATCTTCTACTTCGGTATGCTCATCCCCATGTCAGTAACGGCAACCGTCGGATGGCTTCTCCCGGTGCTGTTCGCAGTCGCCACCGCTCTTCCTGTACTTGTAGTGGCATGGATACTTGCTTTCAGTGTAGAGAAAGTGGGAGAAGTTTACGGCAAGATACAAACCATCCAGAAATGGCTCAACATAGTTGTCGGTACATTATTTGTAATTGTCGGCATATATTATTGCTATACAATGTATTTCTAAGATTCTAAAATAAAATCATCATGTCAGATAATAAAGAAAAGAAAGGTTTCTGGAGCACTCTTTTCGCTCCCAAGAAAAAATCATCGTGCTGCTGCGGCAGTCAGATTGAGATAGTCCCTGAAAACGTAAAACCTGCTGAGGCTCCCTCGTGCGACTGTGGCTCGGCTGATTGCAGCGCAAAAGTGATAAAAGTCCTCGGCACCGGGTGTTCAAGCTGCAAGGCTCTTTACGCCAACGTGCAAGAGGCAGTGAAGCAGCTTGGCATTGACGCTGAAGTCATCAAGGAGGAAGACCTTAACAAAATCATGGCCTACAACGTGATGTCGCTCCCGGCACTTGTGGTCAATGAAAAGGTAGTATCGAAAGGTCAGAAACTCACTGTCGAACAGGTTAAACAGTTGCTCGCATGATTCAGGCGTTTGCTGACTGGCTCGTATATACAGTCTTCGGGTTGTCGCCGGAGTCGCATTGGGGAAGTGCGGTAAACTTCTTTTTTTACGACTCTATCAAGATCACCATACTGCTGTTCTTCATATCGGTGATAATGGGTATCATCAATGCCTATTTCCCGATTGACCGACTGCGTAGGTATCTGACAACCCGGAAACTCTACGGGCTTGAATACTTCTTTGCCTCGCTGTTCGGTGCGATCACACCGTTCTGCTCCTGCTCGTCAATACCTCTGTTCATCGGTTTTGTGAAAGGCGGCATCCCCTTGGGTGTGACCTTCGCCTTTCTCATAACTTCGCCACTTGTCAACGAGGTTGCGGTGGCAATGTTTGCCGGAACATTCGGATGGAAAATAACCGGAGTGTATATCGCAAGCGGTATCATCATGGGTATGCTCGGCGGCTGGATTCTCGGCAAGATGAAACTCAACCATCTGCTGACCCCGTGGGTTCGTCAGATTCAGGCTCAGTCGGAGGCAGAAACCGCCGAATGGGAAGCGGAGAAAATGCCGTTCATGAAGCGTCTGCCAACTATCATCCATGAGGCATGGGGCATAGTGAAGGGGGTGTTTGTCTATATTCTTATCGGTATCGCCATCGGTGCCGGAATCCACGGCTTTGTACCCGATGAGTTCTTCGCCCAGTGGATGGGCAAGGAAAACTGGTATGCCGTACCTCTGTCAGTTATACTCGCCGTGCCAATGTATGCCAATGCCGCAGGTATTGTACCTGTAATACAGGTGTTTGTCACTAAAGGCATTTCCATCGGAACGGCTCTTGCCTTTATGATGGCGGTAGTCGGTCTGTCCCTTCCTGAAGCGACTCTGCTAAAAAAGGTAATGACTTGGAAACTCATCGGTATATTTTTCGGCGTTGTTACTGTTATAATAATTCTTTCAGGTTATTTATTCAACTGGATATTATGAAGATATTGGTTCTTTGCACCGGCAACAGCTGCCGCAGTCAGATGGCTAACGGCTTTCTGCAATCGTTTGATTCGCGGCTCAATGTTCATTCCGCCGGAACAGTACCAGCCCCACGGGTCAATCCAAAGGCGATAGAGGCTATGGCTGAAATCGGCATTGACATTTCCGATCACACACCTAAGAGCGTTGAGAAATATCTCGATGAGCATTGGGACTATGTGATAACCGTATGTGGGGGTGCCAACGAGAGCTGTCCGGCTTTTGTCGGCAAAGTTGACCACCGTCTGCACCTCGGCTTTGAGGATCCCTCGGAGGCTAAAGGGACACCGGAGTTCATCGACTCGGAGTTCCGCCGCATCCGCGACGAGATTGGCAGACGTTTCAAACAGTTTTATAATGAAGAACTAAAACCGCAGATAGATGGAAAAGACGACGAAAAATAGCGGAATGGGAATCTTCGAGAGATACCTGACCGTGTGGGTCGCACTCTGCATCATTATAGGTATAGCCGTGGGTAAATGGCTTCCGGCTATTCCGCAGACTCTCGGGCAATGGGAGTATGCCAACGTGTCGATACCCGTGGCAATCCTTATATGGCTTATGATTTATCCGATGATGCTGAAAGTCGATTTTCAGAGCGTAAAAAATGTAGGGCGTCGACCCAAAGGCATCGTTATAACCTGCATCACCAACTGGATAATCAAGCCTTTGACGATGTATGGAATTGCTTGGCTGTTCTTCTTCGTGGCTTTCAAGCATCTGATTCCGGTTGACCTTGCCGACCAATATCTCGCAGGTGCCGTTCTGCTCGGCGCCGCCCCTTGCACGGCTATGGTATTTGTATGGAGTTATCTCACAAAAGGGGATGCCGCCTACACACTCGTTCAGGTCGCAATCAACGACCTGATAATACTTGTGGCTTATGTTCCGATAGTCGGTTTTCTGCTTGGTATAACCGGTATTGCCATTCCCTGGGCAACCTTGATATTGTCGGTAATTCTTTTTGTTGTCATACCGCTTGCAGCTGGAATTGTAACGCGCATATATGTGGTGAAAAAACATGGGATTGAGTATTTCAACAATGTGTTTGTCAAAAAATTCAATGGTATAACCGTCATCGGATTATTGCTGACACTCATAATTCTGTTCTCATTCCAAGGTGACACCATTCTTGCCAATCCGTTGCATATCATTCTTATCGCTGTGCCTCTGGTCTTGCAGACTATACTTATTTTCCTGATTGCCTACGGATGGGCAAAGAAATGGAAACTGCCTCATGATGTAGCGGCTCCGGCAGGTATGATCGGAGCAAGCAATTTCTTTGAACTTGCTGTGGCAGTCGCGATCTCTTTGTTCGGATTACAGTCCGGGGCTGCACTTGCAACCGTCGTGGGCGTACTCGTAGAGGTTCCAGTGATGCTGACACTTGTCAGATATGCAAATCATACCCGTAAATACTTTAAAGATTGATTTTTATGAATACGCTACTTGATACACTTTGGTATTTCTGCTATATCACGGTAGAGCTTGTTGTCCTGTTCATTCTGATTACAGCCCTTGTGGAAATAATACTGATGTATATTCCGCAAGAGAAAATCAGCAAGAAGATTGAGAAGGCCGGATTTTTCGGAAATGTCATAGCCGCCGGATTCGGAGCGCTGACTCCGTTCTGCGCCTGCTCTACAATCCCTATGACTGTCGGCTTTCTCAATGCCGGTGTGCCCTTCGGTGCCACCATGTCGTTCCTGATTGCGTCGCCGTTGCTGAATCCTATAATTATAGCCATGCTTGGTGCACTCGTTGGAGTTAAGGCAATGCTTGTGTATGTCGCAATCGCTTTCATCTGTTCAGTATTCTTCGGCTGGGGACTGCAAAAAGTGGATGCAGAGAAATATGTAAAGAATGTAAGACTGAAACCACAGTCCTGCTGCTTGGCAGAAGAAAAGCCTGTCGAACCTAAGAAACTTCCGTGGGGACAGAAGATAGCAATTGCACTACGCGCAGGATGGGACACTCTTCGCCCCATATTCTGGTATCTCATTATCGGTGTGGCACTCGGAGCCGTAATCTACGGCTATATGCCGAGCGACTGGGTACTGAAGATTGCCGGGCCAGACAATCCCTTTGCCGTACCCGTTGCGGCAATTATCGGTGTTCCATTGTATATCCGTGCAGAAACCGCAATCCCCATCGGAGTAGCCCTTATGGGAAAGGGCATGAGCATCGGAGCTGTTATCGCACTTGTAATCGGTGGCGCAGGCATGGCAATCCCCGAAATGTCTATGCTCGCAAGTATCTTCAAGAAGAAACTTGTCGCCATGATTGTCACAGTAATCTTCCTCACTGCCGTTATCTCAGGCTACCTATTTAATGTCCTTTTATAATAAATTTCGGAACGAATACCCCGCACAACGCCGCCTGTGGCGGCCGAAATTTTTGGCAAAAATGAGCGGGCGACTTCATCACGATGTCGTCCGCTCTGACTATGTAACCGATTTATCGCTTTGCTGTGCAAAGAAACATCTTATGCTGTTATTCTTTCTTTGATGAGGTGGGTGTTGGCGTTGATGAGTCTGATTATCCGGTCGTGGTATTCGGTGTTCTTGTTGCAGACGCCTCTTGACTGAACCACCTTTAGGGTTTTGAGGTCAACCTCGATGGTCTCGATTATCCTGCCGTTTATCCTCGCTGAGAAGATAAGGCTGTCCTCACGCTGGTCGTAGGCTGCGCTGAACAGACATATATGTTGACTTTCAGCCTCCTGTCTGTATTCCTCAACGCTTTCCAATACCTTGACCTCAATCTCTCCGTCATTGATACGGATGCCGAAGAACTTTTCTTTCTGTTCCTTGAAACTTGCCTCCCTCTCTTGGGCTTTGCGGATGTCATCGGCTTTCTTCTCCTTCTCTTGGATGGTTTGGAGTTTTCTCACATATCGGTCGTGTCCCTCTTGGAGATTGGCGGGGCAGATGTACTTGGGAGATTGTATGTCCTTGCCACAACGCTCTAACATTTTGATGTAGTCTATCCACATCTGCGAGTTATTGACCTTGTAGCCAT
The DNA here is from genome assembly GCA_017621845.1 of Muribaculaceae bacterium. GTDB lineage: Bacteria > Bacteroidota > Bacteroidia > Bacteroidales > Muribaculaceae > CAG-873. Next base: position 55,119 of record JAGASI010000018.1, on the reverse strand, counting down.
TGCGGTTAGCAATCTTGATAGTGTTCCAATAGTCCTCGATGTCAGCCTTGTTGGTAGGTCTATAACATAAGTATCGGAGTAATTCTATCTCGTTGGCTTTCATCAGTGTCTCCGCCTTAGGGTTAGTCAGCAACTCTTGGAAGAGGGTCACGGGGTGGATATGGTGGCAACTCCCTTTGAAACCATTGCGCTTGATTGTGTCGGTGACCTTGATGCGTGGGTAAACCCATTCGTCTGATATGCGTTGGAAGGCTTCGTTGTCACGTCTTATCTCCAATGGAGAGCCAAAGGCGAAACTGTCTATGTAGTATCCCAACGTTCTCTGCAATCCCACTACAGTGGTATTACCTTTGCAGTCTATCCAATAACTACCGATTTCAAGATAGGCTGGCTTTGCCTTCATTCCTTTGCGCATTTCAGCCATCATCAGGAACATACGGATTACCTGATAGCCTTCAATGGTAGTGATTACGTTGAAATAGGACTTGTCACGGATTACCCGCTCTTTGGTGTCCTTGATTTCGATTTGTGTGCCACATTCGGGACATAGGCACATTCCGTCACGGTTCTCCAACCACTCGTGACCGCATTTCATACAGGTACACATTCCGGATTTAAGGCGGTAGCCATAGTGATTGATTGTTGAGTTGAGTGCCCAATTCATTTGTGGAGTGGTGAGCGGGCGAAGTCGCCCGTTCAGTTCCACTATATGCTTCTCTCTTAAAGTTCTTGGTCTCATAGTCTTGGGGGGATTAGAGTTCATCAAAAAGGTTGGGGATTGAGTCAATCTCTGCTCCGGCTTTTGGAGCGGTGGCGGTCGGCTTGGATTGAGCCTTCGGCTGAGATTGTCTGCGGAGTTCCTGGAGTTGTTCCTGCTTGTACTGCTCCATAGCCTGCTCTTTGAGTTCGGCTTTGTCTTCCTCAGTAAGTTGGTCTTTGGAGATTACCACCTTGCAGTTGATGGGCTTGCCGATTTCCTCTGCGGTGCAGTCGCCATCCCAATAATGGGTCGCAAGCGAAAATACCTCATCGTTGGTCATTACGCTGACACTCTGACGCTTGACTTCGTTCAGTATGAACTGACAGCACTCAGTGAGGGACTTAGAGGGGTCGGCATAGCGGATAGCAAACAGATTGTCGCTCTCTGCACGGCTATCGAGATAGTTGCGGATAGCCTCGATAAAATTCTCAGATGATTTCATAGTTGTATGTTTTAGAGTGTCATTATCCAATAGATTATCACAAGTGCGCTGATGATTGATATTACCCAGCCGACGCCTCGGAATATCGGTCGGAGGAACGCCCACAAGGTAAGACCTATTATTGCTCCGATTATCCCTGCCAACCAAAGGATTGTTCTTTTTATTTGGTTGAACCTGAGGCTTGAAGCTTTGCCTTGACTATTTATGTGGCTGTTCGTTTTCATCGTTGCGACGTTTTTTTATTTGTATATCACCATCGGTTTTGCTTGCTTGACACCCAAAGGGCGTGTGGTGGGAGAGAGGGGATGTTCGGCCTTGGGATTAAAAATACTACCGACCGCAGGGAGCTGTGGAGATTTTTCATTCCAAAGCCAAAAGAATATCCCCGTCGCCACACGTTAAGCTATGGCAAGCAAGTGAAATCGCTGGCTGATTGGACAATGAACAGGAGCCACGACTCCGGGACGGTAAAAACGGGCAGTCGCATAATCAACTATGAAAATAAATTCCCCTCCTGAAAATAAATTCTCCATTGATTGATAGTAAAATGGTACCGAGCGACACGACCAGCATAGTCTGTGGTTGTCAGACAACGCAGGAAGGATGACGGCCACAGTCTGTGCCGAGTGGCGCAGTTCCCGGACGGCAAGTGGTTGAGCGGACGATAAAATCCTTATCAGGCAACGGCGATACAGAACACGGAGAAACGGCAATAAGTCTCAGAGGTGGCATCAGCGAAGCCGTTGCCAATCCTCGGAGGCGTTGCCGGTTCTCGGTGTTCCGCCGTTGCCGTTAGGCGCGAGGCGGTCGCAAGGTGTCAGTGGCTCGTCCACCGTCACCTTGCGACGGCATCACGCCGCAAACACGGCAGTCCGCTCAACCTCTTGCCGCCCACCTTGACAGATTATCTAAACTTTTTATGCTCTTCATCGACCTATAATAAACACGGACACGAACAATACAACCTTTAAGTTGTATATATAAGAAAAAGTTCTTATCTTTGCAGAAAATAAAAAGACATGGAATTTGACCAAATTACAGACAATGGCAATTTATGGGCAGTAAGATACGACAACTGCCTTGATAACGTTCTTGACACCATTCTTGACCAATGGAATGATGTTGCGTGGCTACGCACATTTTTCAAGCAGAACATTGGCGACTTGGCTTCTTATTTCAAAATAACAGACGTGAATCAAGCCATATACGACACCATTGAGGACAGTGAAAGATTGCAGTGTCTTATAATGGATATTTCTCCGGATGCCAATCTCGATGAGATTTTCAGGCCTCTGGAGAATAGCCGTACCTCTGAAATGTTACTTGGAAAAGAGAAGGCTCGTCTGCGCAATACTCCTCGACATGCCTCTTGGCTGCGAATTTATGCAATCAAGATGGAGCCGGGTATATATGTGATAACCGGTGGGGCAATCAAACTAACTCGCACCATGCAGGAACGCGAACATACGTTGGTCGAACTCGCGCGCATGGAGAAAGTAAGGAGATTTATGATAGAGAACGAAATATCAGATATGGATTCGTTCACTGACTACCTTCGTGAACTGGATTAAAAAAGGAGGTCGATATGAAGACAAAAGAAGAAACGATAAGTAAGCTCAATGAGCACAGAAGCGAGACACCTTCAAAGTGGCGCGAGAATGCCGAATGGCGTATGGCTAATAAGTCTTGGTTGAGATACTCGCAGAGAATCGCGATGATGATGCTCGATAAGATGGAAGAACTCGGTCTGACACAAAAGTCGCTTGCACAACGTATGGGTTGTTCCCAGCAATACATATCTCGTGTCTTGAAAGGGACGGAAAATCTGTCAATAGAGACAATTGCCAAAATAGAAAGAGCACTCGAAATCGAGATACATGAACCGGCTTTTGCACTTCGCTGATTATTTTAATATTCTGCATAAGAATGGTTAAAACGAGCCCTCTGACTTGACTATCAGCGAAAAAGTCTTAACTATGCGACAGCAGGGCATTCTGACCTGATTGAAATGGCAGCACAACAATGGACGCATCTCATCCCAAACGGCGTATCAAGCTCTCTTTCGCCGGGCGAAACGGGCGTGACCTCATAGATTACTCGACAGTGCTACAACCTAAATTTTATCCGCGATAAAAAGAAATAGCATCATAGGGGCTCGCTGGGCTATAGTTTCGCCCGAAGTCCGTAGGCGCGTTGACCTGACTTTGCTTATAGTGGACAGGATTCATAGTATATTGGAGGAAAAGGGGCTTAAACAAAAAGACCTCGCCAGTATGCTCGGCAAGAAAGAATCTGAAATCAGCAAGTGGATGAGAGGAACACACAACTTCACGATAGATACCATCACATCAATCGAAAATGCTCTGGGCACCCCGATTCTTCAGATAGCAACTGATTGAGATGTCCGTCCGACCTCTTGCCGGCCACGATATTAAATAAGGTTGTTTTAGAAAATACATTTGGAGTAGATTTATTTTAGTGCTAAATTTGCAATGATAAACCTTGCAAAATGGGAACAAAGATAAATCATATACGCCAACAGATACCTTTCGACGGTATAATGCTGACTTCGTGGTTCGAAAAGTCCGGAATCAGCAGAAGTGAAATTTCCGATTATACAAAGTCGGGATGGCTGCGTCGTATATCAACCGGGGTATATTGCTTTGTCGGAGATAATCCAACCCTATACGGCATACTCGCTTCTTACCAGTCGCAGAGCAATCTGACTTATCACATCGGGGCTTCATCAGCGTTGGAATTAAGAGGATACTCCCACTATGTTCCCATGGGCAAGCCCAAAGTCATTGTGTTTTCACCCATACGCCCACGACTGCCGAAATGGATAGGTGCGGTTGATCTTGACATGACGCTTGTCGAGGTATCAACGAAAGTATTCGGTGATATTGGCATAGAGCATATTGAATATGGAAATCTGATTCTGAATATATCGTCTCCGGAAAGGGCAATCATGGAATGCCTGGTGCTGACTCATTCCCACTATGATATGATGGATGTATATTATCTTATGGAGATGCTTACGACACTAAGACATGAATTGGTTCAGAGACTTTTGGAGAGATGTACCTCTGTGAAAGTAAAGCGGCTTTTCCTATATATGGCCGAGAAAACCCAATATGGGTGGTTCGACAATCTTGACCTCACAAAGATTTCTCTCGGCTCCGGCACGAGGAGTTTTTCAAAAGGTGGCGTAAAGAATGCCAAATACAATATCGTAATATCAAAAGAGCTTGACGATTTTTATTGACTCCAATATAGAGCCTGAACTTGAACTGAATATTCTTGACCCCATGTGCCGTTCTCTCTAAGCACTAACGTGCTATCTGATGCCGGAATGCCTTACTACTAAGCTGAATCTCAGACGAGATGCTGGCGAATATTTTCGGTTTTTGCGCGTAAAAACCGAACAAAATCATCTATTGCAGCCATTCCCATAAAAAATCTATCCGCTCAAAATGTTCGGTTTTGTGCGCAGAAAACCGAACATTTTTATTACCTTTGCAGTTGAAATCTAAAACGATAGAGCATGACAGTAGCTCAACAGATAGAGAATAGGGTCAATCTAATTGGCGATGGGACTGTTTTTTCCATCGAAGACCTCGGACTTCCTGCCGAATGGTGGGAAAACATCCGGGTCAAATTGTCACGCATGGTTGGCAAAGGGCTGATTCAGAAACTTTCAAAAGGCAGGTTCTATAAACCTAAGAAGTCTATTTTTGGAACGTTGAAGCCGAATTTGCAGGAGATTGTCAAGGATCTCATTTATGATAAAGACGGCAGACCTATTGGTTATCTGACCGGATATTCCATCTGGAATGATATGGCGTTGACTACACAGGTGGCGAGTGTGATAATGTTAGGCACAAATAAGAGGCATAATGCCACCAAAAGAGGCATATACTCGATTCGCTTCGTGCATCAGCCCAATGCGATTACCAAAGACAATATCTATCTTTTACAGATTCTTGACACGATTAGGTTTATAAAGAAAATTCCGGATACCGAGATTGTCCGTTCCATAACGGCGCTGAAATCATCTATCGGACAATTGCAGGAGAATGAAATTAAGAGAATCATCAGATTATCGGATAAATACCAACCCCGTGTAAAAGCCATTCTTGGAGCAATTCTTGATGATTTAGGGTATGGCAGCCACACCATGGTTCTACATACCGCGCTTAATCCTGGAACAAAATATAAAATAGGGCTGGGAAATGCCACTGAATTACTCAACAAAGATAAATGGAATATTGAATGAAACTTCATGAAAACAAGCGGTCATTTCGAGAGGCAATAGAATTGACAGCGCAAGACCTTGAAATATATCCCGAATTTGTCGAGAAGGATTACTGGATATGCCGAATATTGCAGAATCTGTCGAGAAATCCTGCGGCGGAAAAGACGGTTTGGAAAGGCGGGACTTCGCTTTCAAAAGCATACGGCTTGATTGCACGGTTTTCATCAGATGTCGACTTCGCCATATTGGGCGAAGGCCTGAGCCAGAACCAACAGAAAAAGCTCGTGGCAAGGATAGGACATGAATCCACCACAGGCATGGAGGAAGTTGAGAAGCCTGATACGGTCAAGAACAATCGCTTCCGTAAGACATATCATATTTACAGGTCAGTTTTAGATGGCATCAATAGAGGGATGTCCAATGTAATGAGCAATCAGGTGATTGTAGAAATCAACACCTACGGTAATCCATATCCATACGAGAGAAGGGAAATCAAACCCTTTATAACCGAAATGATGGAGCGCCGAGGTCTGAACGATATGATTGCCGACCTTGACATGATGCCATTTGAGTTGAATGTGCTTGACAAACGGCGTACTCTCTGTGAGAAAGTGGTATCACTTTTGAGATTCTCCTTTGAAGATGACCCGACCGCTGGCCTTATCTCTAAGATACGACATTTCTACGATCTGCATTTTCTCCTCGGTGATGAAGAATGTAGCGATTACATTGCAGGAGATTTGAAACAGAATCTCGTGGAACTTATCGAACATGACAAGAGAGAATTTGACCGTCCTCCGAAATGGCGCGACGCTCCCATCCTGTCTTCGCCTCTCATTGCTGACTTTGATTCAACATGGAGCAAGATTGCCTCCGTATATCAATCTGAACTGTCGGTTTTGTCATACCTGACAATCCCCGGACCGGATGAAATTGCAGATTCGATGAAAGGACTCATCAAAGTTGTCATCGACGCCGTTCGATAAAGGCCGTGATGAATGTCATCCTGACAGGCTTAAAAATCTCTAAATCGAACCCTTGGACTTGCGAAGACGCCTGGATTTTAGTATATTTGCATTCGCAATCCAGCCTTGCGGCCACGGCGAGAGAGCCGTCGGAAAAATGAATAAAATGATTCGTTACATACTCGTTACACAAGAAAAATGAGCGAGCGTAACTGATTGAAATAACTGCATTTGTAGCGTAAGGAACAAGTCCCTCCAGCTCCACTAAAGTCTTATGAAAGACCAAGAAAATCCTGCAACTCGCTGAATTGCAGGATTTTCTATTGTGAAATATGGTGAACATAGCCTGCCCGCTATCCCCCCCCCAAAAAATATTCACCACTTACGGAATAACGCGAATTGTAACGGTACGTAACCCGACAACCGGCGATGAAGAGCGCCACCCCATAAATGAGATTGCCAGCAACCACCTTGCCCGCCGCACATTTACAGGCAATATCTACAAGAAAGTCAAAGATCCAAATCTTGTCGGAGCGCTATCCGGCCACAAAGAGGGCAGTAAGGCCTTCGCTCGTTATCGTGATATAGACGAGGAAATGAAACAAGACCTTGTGGGTATCTTAGACGGTGAAAATCAATAAAATTGCGTAACTTTGCAATAGCAAAATACGGCCAACCGCTTCATTACGATAAATCATGAGCAAACTTATAAAAACTGATGCCGACTACTCCCGGTGGATACAGGAGTTGAAAGACCGATACAGATGCGCCCAAATAAAGGCTGCTACACGCGTTAACCAAGAGTTGCTACGCTTCTATTGGTCGGTTGGCCGTGACATTGTGGCTCGTGACGCTGAAAACAAATACGGCTCCGGATTTTATAAAAATCTCAGTCAGGATTTGAAAGATGCTTTGCCCGAATCCGATGGTTTCTCCCGGCAAAATCTTCAATACATGAAAAAGATGTATCTGTTTTACAAACAGACAGATACAAATTGCCAACAACTTGTTGGCAATTCTGAAAGCGAGATGTGCCAACAACTTGTTGGCGATTTCATCTTCTTAGTTCCGTGGGGACATCATTGCACCATTATCGACGCATATTTTGAGGATGGCAATCTTGATGCGGCGATATTCTATTTGAAGAAAACCGTGGAGGATGGTTGGTCGCGGAATGTCTTGAAAACATTCATTGACAGTGATCTTCATCTTCGTCAGGGCAAAGCTCAGTCAAGTTTTTTACGACTACTGCCGGCTCCAAACAGTGACCTCGCACAAGAGATTACACGAGATCCATATATCTTTGACTTTACAGAAATGACAGAGCCGTACAAGGAGCGTGAACAGAAAAAGGCTTTGATGGATAATATTTCCCGTTTTCTTTTGGAATTAGGTTCGGGCTTTGCTTACGTTGGTCAGGAGTATAGGTTGAAAATTGGCCATACCGAGAAATTCATAGACCTGCTGTTTTACAATATCCGCCTACACGCTTATTGTGTGATTGAGGTAAAAACCGGGACATTCGACTCAGGTGACATCGGACAGCTCGGCACATATATGACCGCTGTCAATCATCTTGTAAAGACCGAACAGGATAATCCCACCATTGGGCTGCTTATATGCAAAGACAAAGACAATGTGCTTGCCCAATATGCACTTGAATCATCCTCCCAGCCAATCGGTGTCGCAGAATTTCAGCTGACAAAATTCATCCCCGATGAATTCAAAAGCACCCTACCAACCATCGAGGACATAGAAACAGAGTTGAAATAACTTGCATTTTCTGCATTATCCGCATTTTAATCATGCTAAAAGCTAAATAGCGGTCTAAAATTCAATTTGGTTGACAAATGGTTTACAATTCTTATATAAAGAAAAGTCCAACCGCTTGATTTACAAGTGGTTGGACTTCTTAGTGGTGACCCCGGAGGGGCTCGAACCCTCGACCCACTGATTAAGAGTCAGTTGCTCTACCAACTGAGCTACGGAGTCGTAATCTCTACCGAGATTGCAGGTGCAAAGGTAGTGGTTATTTTTTAATCTTGCAAATTTATTTTTAAAATTTAATTTTATTTTGACAGTATGAGATGGGTTAGGCGAGAGAGGATGAAGGTGGTGGCGAGAATGATGACTATGAGTGCCGAACATGGCACGTCGATGATGGCTCCGATGAATAGGCCGGCAATCGAGCTCACAAGGGAAATGATTGCTGAGGTAATCATCATGGTCTTAAGGTTGTGGCTGAATGTTTCGGCGATAATCATCGGCAGTGACATCATTGACATCAGGAGCATGATGCCGACAAGTCGTATGGTCAGGACGATGCACAGGGCTATCATGACGGTCATGATAAGCTCGATGGTGTTGACGGGCAGTCCGGTGACGCGTGCAAAGTCTCGGTCGAAGGCACAGGTGACTATTGTGCGGAATTTAAATACGAATAGTGATATCAAGGCGATGGTATAGGTTGTAAATATGATTATATCGCCTGTTGTGACGGTGAGGATGTTGCCAAAGAGGAAGGAGTTTAGCTCGGGGACATATCCGGGTGTAAGGAATACAAATAGTACACCGATTGCCATGCCTACGGCCCATATTACAGCGATGGCCGAGTCTTGGCGCACTCTCATGCGGTTGCTCATCCATTGTACCGTGAGTGATGAGCCTACGGCAAATAATGCGGCCATGGCGATGGGGTTGACGCCCAGGAAGTATCCCAGTCCTAATCCGCCAAAGCATGCATGTGTAACGCCACCGGCTATAGCTACCATGCGGCGGGTGATGATGTAGGTGCCGATGATGGCGGCTGCTATTGAGATAATGGTGACGCCAAGAAGGGCAAGTTGGAAGAATGGATATTGTAAAAGGTCGAGCATTGGTGGGTGGCAAATTAGAAATGACTGTCAAGTAGGGTTATTGGGTGCGCTTTTGTCGTTCTTCGGCAACAATCATTAGGAGTTGGTCGCGAACAGATGAGGGGAGTGTGATGCCACGACGTTGTATGGCGCGCGCCCAGGGGGCTATGTCGTCCGGGCGGAGGGTTAGCAGGATGTCGGTGAATTGTTCTATCTGGTCGGGGTTGTAGCCGTCGGCCGGGATGCCGGCGTATTGGTCGAGTTCCTCGTCGTCAAAGTACTCGGGGTCATCGCCTATGGCGGTCAATAGGGAGTCGCGCTCACAGGTGATGTGCATTCCACAGCATTGTTCGTCTGTGTTGTCAGTGGAATCGTTGACCCGATTGTCGGCATTGGTGTTTTCGAGTTGTTGTCGGTCGTGATGGGTGAGGCGATGTGAGATGTATAGCAGAAGACCGACAGCGATGACGATGGTGAGGATTATGAGAGCCGGAATCATTGCTATGTTGTTTGGGGGTTATTGTCGATCTCGTTGGTGTCAATGAGAGAGAAGCCGGCCGCGCGCAGGTCTTCCCAGAATGACGGGTAGCTCTTGGCCACAACTTCCACGTCACGGATAATCAGCCCCGGGAGGTATAGAGAGACGGGGGCAAAAGCCATGGCCATGCGGTGGTCGTCGTAGGTATCTATGGCCGGAAGTTCATATACGGGGCAACGTTTGCTTTCCCATAGCAGGACATCGTCTCCCTCGGTTTCAAGGATAAATCCAAGATGTCGCATTTGGTCACAGATGGCTTGTAGCCGGTCGGTCTCTTTGTCGCGGAGGGTGTGCACCCCTGTAAAGCGGAATGGGACTCCGAGCATGGGGGATAGGACGGCCAATGTCGGTACCAGATCGGGAGTCGCTGACATGTCGGTTTCGAGGCGATTGAAAATTTCAGGGGATGCTGAAAGTTGCACGCCGTTGTCGGTGTCGGGGTGTTCATCGGGGTCAATTGGGGTGGTGATTACGCCTAAGCGTTCGCCGTAGTATGCCATTGCTGAGTCTCCTTGACGAGAATCGGGGTTGAGGCCCGGTAGGGTTACCCATCCGGCTGATAGTGCGGCTATTGAGTACCAATATGATGCGGCTGACCAGTCTGGTTCTATGGTGTCGAACTTAAAGTTGCTGTAGGAGCCGGGGTTGACGGTTATTGTCAAGCCTGAGAGCTCAGCGTCAATACCATGGGCGGTCATCATTGATAGCGTAAGCTTGAGGTAGGGTAGAGACGTGGGCTCGCCGTTGAGGTTTATGGTCAGAGGTGATTGCATTGTGGGTGCTACCATTACTAATGCCGATAGGAATTGGGAGCTTACCGAGGCGTCAATGTCGATGGATCCGCCTGAGAGTTGGTGGCCGTGAATCTTGAGAGGAGGAAATCCGTCTTGTTCTAAGTATTGTATGTCGGCGCCGAGTGAGCGCAGGGCTTCGACGAGGATTTTAATGGGACGGTGGTGCATACGCTCGGTTCCCTTGATTATCACCTCGGTGCCGGCTGTGGCGGCGAAGTATGCGGTGGCAAAGCGCATGGCGGTGCCGGCGGCACCTATGTCAATGGTGCCGGTGGTGGTTGTGAGTGCTGAGGTCAAGGCCCGGGTGTCGTCACAGTCGGCGAGTGTGGGCAGTTGACCGGGGTTGTCAGAGAGACGGCTCATGATGAGGGCCCGTGCTGAGATGCTTTTGCTGAGTGGTAAGGAAACGGTGGTGTCAATAATTTCCTCGGGTGGGAATATGGCGTAATCCATGTTATAGGGGGTGTAGGTGGTGGATGATAATAAAAAAAGAATGAGTAAAAGATAAATTCCTAAGAACTTAACAATTACTCATTCTCCTCTCTCCTCTGGCGGTGCGGACGGGACTCGAACCCGCGACCCCTAGCGTGACAGGCTAGTATTCTAACCAGCTGAACTACCGCACCAATTTTGCTGACCTCTGATGCTCACGCGAGAGCTATTGTCGAGGTGGCTTTTTTGTTTTTGCGATGCAAAGTTAGGGACAATTTTAATACTGTGCAAGTGTTTTGGGTAATTTTTTTTGATATTTTTTTATGTTTTAAGCTAATGTGGTGAATGATTGGGTGTTAGTAAATGTGTTGAGTGCCGTGGAGTGAGGGGGTGTTATAGGGAGCCGGTGGTGTAAAGTGTGCCAAAAGGTATCAGTATTGGCTTTTTATGATTATATAGGGGGCTTTTATCAGGTTTTTAATTAATTTTGTGGACATGAAGAAGTTGTTATTGGTATTAGCTGTAATCGTAACTTGTTGTATGGGGACTGTTGGTCAGATTGTATCAGCAGCTTCTGAACGGTTGGACCCTGACTCGGTGCGTCGTGAGTTTGATAACCAGCCTTATTTTGGATTATATAAGGATAACTATTTTATATTTGGTCCGGCAGTAGGTCAGCGTGTAACCAAAGAGAATACTAATATCAAGTTTCAGATTTCGATAGCCCAGCGACTTACCAAGTCGACATTGCCGTTGGGTACATATTTATATTTGTTTTATAGCCAGAAGTGTTTTTGGAATGTTTTGGAGAATTCGATGCCTATGACCGACTTGAATTTTAATCCGGGTATAGGTCTTACCAAGCCGTTGTTTGTCAAGAACAGGTATATAGGTAAGGTGTCGTTGATTATGGAGCATGAGTCCAATGGCCGTGACGGTGATGAGTCGAGGTCGTGGAATAAGATTTCGCTTGCTGCCAATATTATGGTTGACCCCAATTTGATGGTTCATGGTAAGATATGGATTCCTATTGTTGACGGAATGAATAACAAGGATATCCTGGACTATAGTGGTATTTATCAGGTGGGAGTGCAAGTTTTTTCAGCCAATCGTCGGTTTACCGGGTCGGTGGTGTTGACTAAGCGACGCGGATGGAACTTCAATTATAACACGACATTGGAGTTGGCTTACAGGCTATGGAAGCGAGACAATCAGTATCTGTTCTTGCAGTATTATAATGGTTATGGCGAGGGCTTGTTAGAGTATAATAAATTTCACTCCCAGCTGAGGGTTGGGATAGTTATAAAGCCACGCTTGTTCTCTGATTATTAAAGAAACACATGTTTCACGTGTCATACCGGCCGTTGATTGCGCCAAACGTGGAGGTCTGATATTTCTCAAGCAGTTGTCAGGGACGTAGGATGGTGAAGTTGACGGCGCCGTATGTGCGGTGGTCGAGGAAGCCGGGCAGTGACGTGAAGTCGTGGGCTCTGGAGTGCTCGATGATAAGGATACCATCGGGGGCGAGGATATCGGCGTCGAGTATGGAGGTGGGGATTTGGCCGAAGCCCTCGAGTTGATAGGGGGGGTCGGCAAATATAAGGTCAAATTTGCGGTTACAGGAGTTGATGTATTTCAGGGCGTCACCGCGCACTATGTGCCATGCCGGGTCGTCCAGAGTTGTGGCAATGCGCCGCATGAAGTTGTATTGAGTGGCGGCTTTTTCGACCGAGGTCACCGATGCGGCGCCACGGGAGACAAGCTCGAGAGAGATAGCGCCGGTGCCGGCAAAGAGATCAAGAGCCGATATGCCCTCGATGTCGATGAGACCGTTAAGGACGTTGAAAAGGTTTTCGCGGGCCATATCGGTGGTAGGGCGTGCAGTGATATTAGAGGGGACATCAAAGCGACGACGTCCATATTTTCCGGTTATAATGCGCATAATGGTAGTGTTATAATCTCGATGGGGACATTGAGGCTTAATCCACCGGCGCGCAACATCTCGGAGGGGTAAATCATGGGCATGGGATGTACCAGATGTTGGTCGAGCAGTTCAATGAGGTCAGCGCGGTATGGAGACTCGCCGGTGATGAAAAGTCGGTCGCTCGAGATGTCAAAGTCAAGCATGTCGGCGGTGGCGAGGATAAAATATATGGCATCATTGGCACTCGTGGCATCAAAGGTGTTAATCATCAAAAGCGATGATGCTTCATAGGCGATGATGTCGAGAGAGTTGTCATGTAGTGAGACGTGAATACGGCCACCGTTGCCAAATCGGGATCGATGGCCGAGATATAGCGCCAGGGGTGTAAGACGATGATTGATGGTTGGTTGGTCAAATGTGCGTCGTAAGAAAGCTGTGGTGGCTTTATCTACTGCCATGGCAATCCAGGCACGACGTCCTATCTGATGGGTGATGACCTCATAGGAGTGGGTCTCGGGATAAAGGGTGGCAAGAAGTGTCTCGGCGCGCATGGTGGCGTCGTGGTCATTGTCGGCCTCGACGGTGACATAGCGTCGAGTGTCGACCAGGGTGTCAACACGCGAGTATTGCTCCAGAAGTGTTGGGGTGTCATAGACAGTGTTTTCGAGTGCCGACTGTGCCGAAGTCATATCGGTGGGGTAGTCGATACGGCATGACTTAAGCGAGTTGTCTACTATTGGCGAAAAAGTCATGTAGTGGAGACATTTGTCCGAGGCAAGTATGCTGAGGCGGTATGGGGTCAGGGATTTTTCCATCACACAATCTTGTTAAATGAAGCCGGCAGTGGCAATGAGAAATTCATGTCTTGACGTGTGATGGGGTGGATGAAGCGTAAAGTGCGTGCATGGAGACATAGTCGGTGAGCCGGGGAAGTCTTGGCGCCGTATCGGCGGTCACCGGCGATGGGGTGTCCGATATGTTGCATGTGGGCACGTATCTGGTTTTTACGCCCGGTGTCGAGGTTGATATCCATGAGGGTGTAACCCGAGCGAGAGCGCACAGCGGTCCAGCGAGTTACAGCGCGCTTGGCATCAGGGGCCTTTTCATCGGCGACATACATGAGATGTCGTGTGTTCTCGGCCAGGAAGGTGTCGATGGTTCCGGAGTCCTGTTCAAGTCGGCCTTCAACAATGGCGGCATATCGTCGGTCGAGTACCATGTTGTTCCAGTTGTGTTGCATGGCGTCCTTAGCTTGGATGCTTTTGGCAAAGAGCATAAGGCCCGATGTGTGTTGGTCGAGGCGGTGGACGATAAAGATTTTGTTGGCCGGGTTGACGCGCTTGACGTAGTCGCGCAGTATCGAGTAGGCTGTCAATTGCTTTTTGTTGTCAGTGGCGACAGAGAGCAGGCCGTATCCTTTATTTACAATGATGATGTCATCGTCTTCATAGACGATTTTGAGACGAGGGTGGGAGAGAGTCTGCCAGGGGCGAGAGATGTTGACTTTTACTTCAGTGCCTGCGGGTATGGGGTGGTTGAAGGCTGTGACAATCTCGCTTCCGGCCATAACTTGTCCATATTTCATCCAAGCCTTGACGGTTGTACGGCGAACGTCGCCAAAGGCCGTCATGAGTATGTCCATTAGGGTTGTATCAATATTGGCGACACGGGAATATATGGTGTCGGGCCGGGATGGGACGCGATGGGCGCCGGGTTTATGGGCAAGAGGTTTCATTTTAGGTGGAATAATGGGGTGTCCAATCTATATGGGTCGGGTGAGGCCGGCCTTTGTTGTTGCTTGATGATGTCAGGCTTTTTTACGACGAGCCGGGCGCCGTGGCTTGGTTTCCTGGTTGTTGACAATTTCGAGCGCTTGTTCGAGAGTAAGTGTTGCAGGGTCTGTGACGGTCTTAGGTATGCGGTAATTGTCTCCGTTGTAAGAGATGTATACACCGTAACGGCCGTTGAGAATTTGGAGGGCCGGTTGCTCGGGGAAGGTTTTGACAATCTTGTTGAGGTCTTCGCTTCGTTTGGTTTCGATCAGTTCGATGGCTTGCTCCAATGATACTTGGGTTGGGGCAATAGATTTGGGGATGGAGACATATTTGCCATTGTGTTTGATGTATGGACCAAACTTGCCTATGGCAACAGTGATGTCTTTGTCTTCAAATTGACCGAGGTTTCGTGGGAATTCAAATAGTTTGAGCGCTTGTTCGAGGGTTATGGTTTCGAGCGACTGGTCTTTAAGCAGAGATGCGAAACGAGGTTTTTTGTCATCATCGTTAGAGCCAATCTGGACCAGAGGACCGAAACGGCCTATTTTTACGGTTACAGGGTCACCGGTGGCGGGGTCGTTGCCAAGAAGGCGTTCACCGACCTTGTGCTCGAGACGCATATTCATCGCATTTTGGACATCGGGATGGAAATTCTTGTAGAAGTGGGCCATTTCGCCGGTCCATGACAGCTTGCCGTCAGCTATACGGTCAAATTTAGCCTCGACATCGGCCGTGAAGTTGTAGTCGAGTATATGGGGGAAGTATTCGGTGAGGAAACGGTTGACGATTGTGCCCACGTCGGTGGGGAGGAGTTTGCCTTTTTCGGCGCCGTGGGTCTCGCTGTGGGTCGTCTCTGAGATGTGACCATTGGCGAGAGTTATGACAGTGATGTCGCGTTTTATACCGGGACGTTCACCTTTTACGACATACCCACGTTGCTGGATTGTGGAAATTGTCGGAGCGTATGTCGAAGGACGGCCAATGCCGAGTTCTTCGAGTTTTCTGACCAGAGTGGCTTCGGTATAGCGGGCTGGTTGCTGGGTATAGCGTTCGGCGGCAGTGATTTCGTTGGAAGTGAGGATGTCGCCGGGAGTTATGGCAGGGAGAAGGTCGGTGGTGTCGTTGTCAGGTGTATCTTCATCATGTCCCTCGATATATACTTTGAGGAAGCCATCAAATTTGATAACCTCGCCGGTGGCCGAGAAGTGTTCGGGTCGATTGGATATGCCTATGGTAGCGGTTGTACGCTCGAGCTCGGCATCGGCCATCTGGGATGCTATGGTGCGTTTCCAGATGAGGTTGTATAATTTCTTTTCCTGGGCGTTGCCTTCGATAGTGTGTTTGTCGATATAGGTAGGTCTGATTGCCTCGTGGGCTTCCTGAGCGCCCTTGGAGTTGGTGTGGTATTGGCGGGACTTGAGATAGCGGTCACCCATTGAGTTTTTAATCTCGTCGGCGATTGATGAGATGGCGAGATGTGAGAGGTTGAGCGAGTCGGTACGCATATAAGTGATGTGTCCGGCTTCATATAGATGTTGGGCAACCATCATAGTCTGTGAGACGGTGAAGCCGAGTCGGCGGGAAGCCTCTTGCTGGAGCGTCGAGGTTGTAAATGGTGGCGCGGGTGATTTCTTGACGGGCTTAACCTCTACGTCATTGACCTTGAATGATGCATTCTTGCATTGCTCAAGGAAATCGTGTGCAGTCTTGGCATCGGGTATGCGTTGAGAAAGCTCGCCTTTTATTTTAGCTCCTCGGTTGTCAAATAGACCGGTGACGCGGAAATAGGGCTCGGAAGAGAAGTTCTTGATTTCTTCTTCACGCTCGACGATAAGACGTACAGCTACAGACTGTACGCGACCGGCCGAAAGTGCCGGCTTGATTTTTTTCCATAGCACGGGCGAGAGTTCAAAACCTACGATGCGGTCAAGGACGCGACGGGCCTGTTGGGCATCAACGCGATTGATGTCAATCGCGCGAGGATTGTCGATAGCATGGAGTATGGCGTCTTTGGTAATCTCGTGGAAGACGATACGACGGGTAGTCTTGGGGTCGAGTCCTAATACTTCGCTCAAGTGCCAGGCGATGGCCTCTCCTTCGCGGTCTTCATCGGAAGCCAACCATACGGTCTCGGAATTTTTGGCCGCTGACTTTAATTCTGAAACGAGTTGTTTCTTGTCATCGGGGATTTCATATATGGGAGTGAAGTTGTTGTCGACATCGATGCTGAAGTTTTTTTTGCACAGGTCGCGTATGTGTCCATAGCTTGACATGACCTTGTAGTCGCTGCCAAGAAATTTTTCGATAGTCTTGGCCTTGGCCGGAGACTCGACTATAACGAGATTTTTAATCATATTAGATAAGTTGTAAGGTATATAAGTAAGGTGTGAGAATTATCAGTAACTTACTTGAAACCATAAATATAAATATACAACAAGACAAGTGCTCAATGCCAAAGGAAATAGCGTCAATATTTTTGACGCCCCATGGACCACGAGCCCTATCTTATTAAACAACAGGCAAAATTAGAAAAAAGTCTTAACATAGCGGCAAAAATCGCACAATAAAGTGTCTAACCCCACATTGTAAGGCACCATTGGTTTATTCTTGTAGGTATGCTAAGAGGAGGGATTGATGGGTGGAAAATGGGAGCTTGGACTGCTTGCAATACTTGAGTGGAGGAGTCTGCGGTGTCCGGTAGGGCGATGAGGTGTTGTGTCGTATCATTAAAATGTGTTAACTTTGTGGGAAGATAAACCACTTAAATTTTCAATATGAAAAAGCAATGTCCTAAATGTGGCGGTATGATGCCTGAGACGGCTTCGTTCTGTCCCCACTGTGGAACTCCTTCAGCCCAGACTCCTGTTGGACAAGGATTACCCAATGAGAGTCGGGATACAACCCAACTGATTGATGAGTCGGTAAATCAGGATGTGACACAGTTGTCAGATAATCAATCCACCCAAGCCTCGTGTCAGCATAAGCCGTTGGTCCAGGAGCCTGTACTACCCCCAACGACAGGCCCCGGACATGTAAATCCTCAAATGTCCGAGGCCGATGATGAGCCTCAGGTAGAAGTCAAGCATCGTTCCAATACCCGGCTATATGTCATCATTGCAATACTGAGTGTGTTGCTGGTCGGTGGAGTTGTGGGGTTTATATGGTGGAATCAGAAGAAAGACGCTGATAACAAGGCAGCAGTTGAACGATTAAGAGCTCGCCTCGATGATGAAGATATAGACCAGTATTCAGGTGATGTAGAAACCGTAGATACGGTAAAGACCGCCCAAGGGCTGACTATGGTGGTGATTAACGGTACCGATGTACACCTGAGAGTGTCACCAAGCACCGGAGCCGGATGGCTTACGTGGAGCGATGGAGGCACACGTTCGGTGCCTAAGGATTCCAAACTTGAGTATGCCGGTGACTATGGAGACTGGTATGCGGTCAGATATGATGGTCAGAAATTGTATGTGTCCAAGCAATTCAGTTACCTGTCCTATGATTGTGCTCCAGGAGAGGCTTATACCGGTTCTGGAACGCGCCCGACCACAACGGCCGGTACTAAATCGCCATCAACATATTCGACTTCAGGGTCATCCTCGTCGGGGGGTGTTGTAATTAACGGCGAAGGCGTGAGGATGAGATTTTCCCCTAACTTTGACTCGGGGTGGCTGACTTGGAGCAATGGACAGACACGCTCGGTAAGCAAGGGTACGCGTCTTGAGTATGCCGGCGACTATGGAGACTGGTATGCAGTCAGGTATCAAGGCAATATATTTTATGTGTCAAAGGATTACAGCTACCGTGTGAATTAATCAGTATTAAATAAAAAACAATCATTAGGGAAATATGAAACGTATAATAATTATAGGAGCTGTGGTCGCCTCGATGGCTACCATGGGAATAGCCCAATCGGGTTGTACTGGAGTCGGGGACGGCTCGTCGGGGACAGTAAACACCTCGTCAGACTCGGTGGTTGAAAATACCGCTCTTGAAAAAAATTCGATATTCCGAACCGGTAAAGCTCCGTCATACGACACATCGGTCACTGAGCGTATAGTAGAGGATTTGGGCAACCGCACCATCCGCGCGGCCGCCGACTCGACAATTAGTAACCCGACGTTGATGAAAAACCGCAAGAACGCCTTTATACTCATCTCCAAAAAGGACTTCTATCTCTATGTATATGAACCTCAAGGTAATGACACGGTGTTGTTGGCTCGCTATGACGTGTGTCTGAGTCTTAAGAAAGGAGACAAGCAGCGTCGTGGAGATATGCGCACACCGAGTTGCTCGATGAAACGTCCGTTTACAATATCTCAGATTGTGGACGCTTCGACATGGAAACATGACTTTGGAGACGGACGCGGGTCAATCAAGAGCTATGGTAACTGGTTTATGCGCCTGGTGACACCCGGTCACTCAGGTATCGGTATACATGGCAGTACTAATAACCGTCAGTCTGTGCCGGGCCGCGCCAGTGAGGGATGTATAAGGCTCAAGGATGAGGACATCATAGATTTGAAGAAAAACTATGCCTCGGTAGGCATGAAGGTTGTGATTAAGGATGAGGCCGAGGACGACCTGCCGTTTGAAATCACTGCCCACGAGCGTCAGGCAATAAAACGTGTGCGACATTTTGACCCGGCCACGACATTGACCAATGAGCAGATTGCCCGCGCAACCGACATTGAGAAAGACCGTGTCAAAAGTAACAAGGTATCGGTAAAACGAGACTCAACGGTTGAGCCGAATAAGGGCCCTAAGGGTAAGAACATGACGCTTGAACAGCTACGGCAAGCCAACAAGAAAAAATAAGAAGCAAAAAACAAGTTGAGCCACTGCTCAACTTGTTTTTTTATGTGGTGTCAAATATTTATGATATTGAGTATCAGGGTCGACCTGGCTGGGAGGATGAGCCTTTGAGGGCGGCTGTCACGGTTGAGGTTGTGGAGCCAATCACCAGCGAGTAATATGAGCCGGATGTAAGGCCCGGACAGGCTCTTAGTAGTCGAGTGTCAAAATATCAAGAAAAATTCAGTCAATGCCTCAAAAAATTCAATAATCTGTGTGTTGTCAAGATTTGAGATAAACTTGTCGCAGTCTTTTTTCGGTAAAGGCGACACGCAGAGCCGTAGATGTTGTCTCTCGTATATATATGGCGTTGGCCGGGCATCGGTCATCGCATTGATGGCACAGGATACAGTTATGCTCTGATTGAGGTATGACAATGTTGATAGGCCGTGCGCTCAGGTTGATATTTTCAGGTTTGGTGGTGATTTTAAATATGCCCATAGGACAGTTTTTGATACATTGTCCACACGTGACACAGGAAGTCGTGTCAATATATACTATATTCTTGCCGGCAACGATATGGGTGTCAAGGTCGCGATATGTAATACCATCAGTGACTGTTTTAATGGGCTTGCTCCATATGGCAGAGAGATTGTTTTCTTTTCTCTTAAGTTTAATCCCAAACAGTCGGGCTTTAAAAATGTCACGTTCGTCGGGGCGTCCCTTGTTCATGCCTCCAATGAGAGTCCATGGCCCGGTGTTGTCATATCCGCGACATGAGAATTGGGCTATTACGGTACCTCCTTGATTCTTGATGATTTTTTTGAGGGTGCGATGGTAGGAGCCGAGTATGGGACTGCAACGTGTCGAGAATATGAATATCCGAAGTCCCGACAAGTCGATGGAAGAAGTGTATTCCAAGAGCCGCTTGTCGTGGGAGCCAAAGTTGATAGGTGAACCCAGACCGATGAGGTCATATCCGGCGATATCGATGCTATCGGCTTGGTCTACAGTAATAATGTCGGCACCCAGTCCATCGGCAATCGCCCGGGCAACACGCTCGGTATTTCCCATATATGACGAATGATATATAATCAGAGTTTTCATTGTCTATAAATTTAGATGGGATAGGATGGTGAGATATAGGGCTTGTGCGTGGCGGATGTCATCGAGAAGTATGAACTCGTCGGGTGTGTGGGAGCGAGATGATAGGCCGGGGCCGAGTTTGAACGAGGGCCAGGGCATGAGGGCCTGGTCGGAGAGGGTTGGTGAACCGTAGGGGGTGTGACCGAGGGTTACGAGGCGTTGGATAAGGGGATGAGCCTCGGGGATGGATGAGGCATTAAGATGGGTAGAGCGTGGGGCCAGAGTGATATATTGTGGGAGATTGGCGCTCAAGATGTCCAGGACCCGGGAGTTGGGGCAGGTGTCGGTTGTGCGTACATCGATTACCATCTCACAGCGGTCGGGAACGATGTTATGCTTGGTGCCGGCATGGATTTGAGCGACGGTGAGATGGACGTCACCGAGCGACGGTGAAATGGGAGAGAAATCGGTGTTTCTGAGTTGGTTGATGAAGTCTGAGGCGCGGTATATGGCGTTGACGCCGAGTCCGGTGGCGGCGTGAGCCGCCTCGCCGGTGATGACGGCATCTATGACCAGAAGACCTTTTTCGGCGATGGCTGGGTTGAGATTGGTTGGCTCGCCTACGATAGCGGTGTCGATGTGGGGCAGGGTGGGAATGACGGCTTGTATGCCTTCGGGGCCTGAGATTTCCTCCTGGGCCGATGCTACAAAGATGATATTATATCTCTCGTGAAGCCCGGGATGATGGTGCATGTAGATGGCTACTGCTAACAGAGATACCAGCGAAGCACCTGCATCGTTGCTCCCCAGTCCATAGAGGCGTCCGTCAATAATATCGGGAGAATAAGGGTCGCGCGTCCAGCCGCTTGCAGCAGGCACGGTGTCGATGTGGGAGTTGAGCAGGAGGGTAGGCCGGTCGGGGACGTATTCCCCGATGTGGGCGATGATATTGTTATGGAGACGCATGGGTGTAAGCCCTGTACGGCACATGTATTGCTCGAGAAGGTCGGCTGCCTCGGTCTCGTGGCGTGAGTGGCGAGGCGAGGCGATGAGGTCTCTCAGGAGGTCTATCGAGTCGTAGTATAATTGGTCGGTCATTGTTTAAGCATTTGAGTCATTTTGATGCCCGGGCGCACGTTGAGTGAAAAGGCTCCCATGAGGTTGTGGTCATCGTCGAGATATTGTATATGATAGCGGTCGCGTCCGAGAAAGTCGATGGTGAATGAGGCGTGGTCACACACGGGGTCAGAGCTATAGCCGCCGGCAAGACGTTGGTGTATGATAAGGTCATGTCCAATGAGGGTGACAGCCAATGTTATAGCGGCTGAAGAGGTCATGTGTTTTATCGCATGGCGTGTGATTGACACTGTCCCGTCGTCGTTGACGAGTATTGAGAGTGAGGGGGTTGTCTCGGGAACGGATGGATCGGCAAGTTCGGGGACACCGGGAATGAGGTAGGATAGAGCCTCACCGCGACGGGACGGGCGAGCCAAAATCGCGATGATGGCGGCTGCCACGACTGTCAGCACGACATAGAACGTCACCGAGTGAGTTATCGATAGTAAAAGCATGGGGACAAGAGTAATTGTTTTTGCAAAGATGGAGTTTTTTTGCCATATTTGCAAGCATGGGACTTGTAAGAGACATAGTGTCAGGATTGATGTGTGGAGTTTTTCCGCGCACCTGTGAGATATGTGGGCGGTCGCTCGTTGAAGGCGAGCAGTATATGTGTCTGACGTGTAATGGCGCGATGCCTCGAACTTATGTACATCGGTCGCGGGTCAACCGCATGGAGGAGCGTCTGTCTCGTGTGTGCCGTATCGGAAGATGTGCATCGTGGTTTTATTATGATGCCGATGATGTTTATGCGCGACTTATCAGGCTTGCCAAGTTTGGTGACCGACCGGGCATGGCCCGGCGGTTAGGAGTCATGTTTGCGTCTGAACTCAAGAATGAGGGCTTTTTTGATGGTATAGACATCCTTATTCCGGTCCCCACGAGTATTGCGCGTCGTCTGCGCCGTGGCTATAATCAGGCCGAGGAAATAGCTCGTGGAGTGTCAGACGTGACGGGTATCGGGGTATGTGCGACGGCAGTCAAGGTGGATCGAGGACATGAGTCTCAGACCCGTCACACCGGCGCCGAGCGGTCAATCAACGTTCGTGGTGTTTTCAAAGCTCGCGATTTATCTCGTGTGCAAGGATGTCATGTGCTGATTATCGATGATGTCTTCACCACCGGCTCGACTGTCGAAGAATTGATAAAAGCATTAGGTGAAGCCCCCGCCAAGGTATCGGTCCTGACCCTCGGGCTCGCCCGCCTGAAATAATACATGTGTCTGTCGAATTGTGATAGCCGGTGAGGATAACTTATTGTAATTAGCAGAGCCTCTACCACAACTTAGACATCCGGCCCTTACTCAAAAAGAGACCCGTTAACATCCCTCGGCGCGGGGACGGAGTCCCGAAGCCGGGTGTTAATCACAGCCCGGTCCTCCTGGCCTATATCACATATTTGGGTGTTTACAGTCCAATCGGACCGCTTCTGTACGCTGCCCTAATTTAAACACCCTATAAGAGATAAATATCATAAAAAAGAGCGACTCGGGTGAGTCGCTCTTTTTTTATGATGGTGATGGTGGGAATTAGTCGATTGCTTCGTCGGCAGGGTAACCGCCCATTTCGCGGATGGCGTTTTTCAGCATGACATACTGTTGGAAGAGGTGGTTTACGGGTACCTCGTCTTGGGTGTAGTCGTGCATGGGTGACTTGAGGAAGAAGCTGAGGAAGCGTTGTATGCCGTAACGACCGGCACGTGCGGCCAAGTCGCTCAACAGAACGAGGTCGAGGCACAAGGGAGCGGCCAGAATTGAGTCGCGGCACAGGAAGTTAATCTTAATTTGCATGGGATAGCCCATCCAGCCGAAGATATCGATGTTGTCCCAGCCTTCTTTGTTGTCGTTGCGAGGGGGATAGTAGTTGATACGTACTTTGTGGTAGTAGTCGGTGTAGAGGTCGGGTTGAGCCTCGGGAACGAGGATTGACTCGAGAGTGGAGAGCTTGGAGACTTCTTTGGTGCGGAAGTTGGCGGGTTCGTCAAGGACGAGACCGTCGCGGTTGCCGAGGATGTTGGTAGAGAACCAACCTGACAGGCCGAGGCAACGTGTGCCGATGATGGGAGCAAAGCCTGATTTAACGAGGGTCTGACCGGTCTTGAAGTCCTTGCCGGCGATGGGCATGTGGGTCTTCTCGGCGAGCTCCCACATAGCGGGAATGTCGACGGTAGTGTTGGGGGCACCCATGATGAAAGGAGCGCCTTCAGAGAGTGCGGCGTAAGCATAGCACATAGAGGGAGCGATGTGTTCCTTGTCATCGGCTTTCATTGCAGCCTCGAGGTCGGCGAGCTTGTAGTGGCATTTCTCGTCAACTGGAACATAAACCTCGGTGGAGGCGGCCCAGAGTACTACAACGCGGTCAACGCCATTGGCGGCCTTGAAGTCGCGGATGTCTTTGCGGAGCTGCTCGACCATTTCCCAACGGGTCTTGCCGTGCATGATGTTGTCGCCGTCAAGACGTTTGGCATAGTTGTGGTCAAAGGCGGCTGCCATGGGCTTGATGGCCTCGAGCTCGTCCTTGACGGGGTTGATGTCGCGCTCTTTGAGTACCTCGGCGTTGATTGCCGACTCGTAAGCGTTGGCGGGGTATACGTCCCAGGCACCGAATACGATGTCGTTAAGGTCGGCGATGGGTGCAATCTCGTTGTATTTGAGATATTTCTTGTCAGCGCCTTCACCCACGCGGATGCGGTCATACTGAGTCATGGAGCCAACGGGCTTGGCAAGACCTTTACGTGTCATCAACACACCGGTCATAAATGTTGTAGTAACGGCTCCGAGGCCTACTACCATAACACCGAGCTTACCCTCGGCAGGTTTTACGTTTGGATTGCTCATTTTTAATGTTGAGTTTTAATGATTGTCGTGTTAATGTAGCCGCTTTTTAGGTATTTGTGCCCGGTAAGTATGTCACTTTGTCAGCGAGGAAAGATGACGTGGCAATGGCCCTTATGACCGCCGGGGGCTAAAAAGCGTGTAAAAGTACATATACTTTTTGATACGGAAAACTAATTTTAATAAAAAAAACGCCTGCAAATGTAAAATAACCCTAAAAATAAGTGCAAATGGCAAATTTGGGTTAAATATAGTATTACACACAAACATATATGTTAATTTGTGTAAACTACCCTTGAGGTCTGAAATGGCAAAATGATTAAAAAAAGTTAGGACTTATAGTGGCCATCCAAACCTTTTGGCATAACATTTGTTAGGTATAGAAGTGAGTCGATATGGTATCGGCTCCATGTAATCGATTACACATTATATATTATTATGGAAAATAAAGAGATGATAGCTCCGGGCAAATATGTAGAACTGGGCTATGATTTATATGAGGTAAATCCCGATGGCGGCATGACGCTTGTACATCAGACCGATGTTGACGACCCCGAGAGAATTGTTTTTGGGGTCACCCAGGGTTTGATAGAACCTTTTGCGCGTGCTATAGAAGGACTCAAGGCCGGTGACCGATTTGAGGTGACAGTAGAGGCCGCTGAGGCTTTTGGTGAGCGCAATCCCGAGCATGTCGTGGAACTTGAACGCGATATATTTGTTGTCGATGGTAAGTTTGACGATGAGATGATTAAGCCCGGCAACGCAGTGCCTATGATGACCGCCGAAGGCTACCGCATGATGGGTATGGTCAAAGAGGTGACACCCCAAAAGGTTGTCATGGACTTTAATCATCCTCTGGCAGGAAAGGACATCCACTTCAAAGGCAAAATCCTGACTGTTCGTGAAGCCACCGCTGAGGAGTTGAAACCCTCGTGTGGATGTGGTAGCTGTGGTTCGGGAGACAGTGGCGATGATTGTGGATGTGACAGCAAGGGCTCGTGTGGCTCATGTGGCTGTTAATCCAACGTAGTTAATTGAAAAACATACAACATTATATATATTTAAACCTTTAATTAATTATGAAAAAGTTTTTATTTGCCGCCGCTTGTGTGGCTCTCGTATCATTGGCATCATGTTCAAACAAAGATAACTCGGCCGATACTGCCAATCAGAATGATTCAACAGCTGTTGCCGATCAACCTGTAGTAGGAGAGGTCGAAGTTGAATCGGTAACCACACCAATCGACACTCTGAATACCGATTCGGGCAAGGTAGTTGTCGAACAGACTGTTACCACCGTCGAGGGCGCTGCCGTGACAGAATAAAGCTTGTAGCCCCAATACTGTTAAATAATAATGTCATCCCATCCCGTGGTCCGGGGTGGGATGACATTATTATTTCATCGTGTTTGGAAATAACAGAAATATATATAATTTTGTCTTGAAATCAATAAATCACAATATTATGGAACAAGTGAAGTGTCCTCGATGTGGACAACCCGTGGTTGCGGGATCTAAATTTTGTATAAACTGTGGGGCTAATTTGGCCAATCAAAATACCGCAGATAATGTTTTGGAGTCTCAGGGTTCGGTGTCCGATGAGACTCGTATTAATGTTCCTCATGTTGCTCCGGTGACAGTGACAAAGGTTGTCGAGACAAAGCAGTCCGGTGCACGGTATTTCAAAATCCTTGTCGGAGTTGTTGTTGTACTGATCCTGGGCCTTGGATATAGTCTTTTCTGTAATATCAGGCAGGGTAATAAAATCGATGAACTGACCACTACGGTAGATGGATTGAAGCCAACCGGGGAGGAAGCTTTCGTGAGAAGGGCCAAGATATTGCTGAGTGAGTTTAATAAAGATGTGTATGAGGTTATGGGTGAGTATCAATCTGACGATGCCGGTTCTGTGACCTATGAAATGCAACAGAAAGCTCAGGAGGCTCAGGAAAATTTTGTCAAGGAAAACGGGCAAAAGTATATCGATCGTATTGATAAATTAATAGAGGATGCCAAGAAAGATTATCCTTATCTGTTGTACACGGCCGAGGTGGGACAGCTAAAGCAACTCTCCGAGTCATTAAAACAGATGTTGGGCAACACGATTTCAGTTGATGAACCGGTAGAGGAGGATGTCGAATGTTTGGCGGCTGATTCTGATTCTATTGTGTCGATTGCTGAAGTGGCGGAAATTTCCTCCGTTGATAAATAAAAAGCCATTAGCCCGCGTCAGACGCTAAGTACCGTTGACGCGGGCTTTTTTATGCTCGATAATAAGAAGTTAAACAACATCCATAATTATACAATCTGTCGGATAACAAACCCGAGAGAAAGCGAAATAATGGCAAAAGTTTTCGCTTTTAGCCAAGAGGTTTATTTGCAGTGGATGCATTGGGCGTGCCAGTGTTTGGTGTAGCGCTGATTGTGGTAGGGTCCACCTTTGCAGTAGGGACATTCGTTGCCGGCCGGGTTGTAGTGCTTGATGCCGATGGTGGCTGAGGGGGCTGTTGACTCGGGCAGGGGGTTGGCACCGGTGCCGTGGCAGTGGGTGCATGTGTGGCGACGATTGCGGTGGGCTTGTTCTTCAGCGCGTTCTCGTGTGCGCATGTTGTCACGGAATTCACGGTTACTCTCGTTAATCTCACGCATAGTGTTGGCTTGGTCGCGAAGGGCATCGGAACGCCATTGAGACATCACGGGATTCTTGCTCATGGCCGTGCAGTAGTCATTATATTGGCTCTGTGTGACGGGTTGATTGTAACATGTGTTGCCACATATGACTGTGCGCCAGTCACAGGAAATTTTAAGTGGACCGTTGATGTTGAGGCCTGAGTTGTTGTAGAAGCAGAAGTAGTCACCCTCGCGACGGATATTGTTGTTGTTGGAGAGAAGCGAAGCGAATAATATCTGGTTGCAATCAACGCTGATTGAGACTGACCAAAGGAAGTTAACATCGCGCATGTCAGAGAACATCAGCCTTATCATCATGCCTTTTTCATTCTTATAGTATAATGTGGCTTTCTTGGGAAACATGCCGTAGGCCGGTAGCGCGACATTGCTTGTGGGGGATGACGTTTGCCTGCCGTTTGTGGAAGGTTTTAGGGATTGTCGTGTGGCTTGTTGTTCAGTGGCTTTATTTTTCTGTCGGCGTCGGGCTGCGGCAGCTTCATTCTCACGCTTCCGTTTGGCTGCGGTAAGTTCGCGCTCGCGTTTTTCCTTGGCTTGCTTTTTCTCCATGGCTATCATGCGGGCGGGTTTAATTTTTGGTCGAGGAGACCATGTCTCGTTGCGGAAAGGGAAAGCCGGTTTACGGTAATATGGTGATGTCTCGCCGAGGCGAGTGATGCTTATGCGGTAATCCAGATCAATTTTTTCCTTGTCATTGACGCCTTTGGGAACAGCGGAAGGGTCGGCATCTGAGGCATTTTCCATCTCGTACACACTCACGGGCCCGTTGTTGCTGAATGTGCGTATTATGTAACCGTCCAGTGCAGCATATAGGCTGTCCTGGGTGATATATAGCTCGCGGCAAGGGGTGTTGAAATAGTCAAATCGGTTATACTCATAATTGTCGCGATGGGTAGTCAGAACCGATGCGTGGACTCCTTTGACACGCGGAAGCATGTATAGCGTGTCTCCGGCGAGAGTCGATAGATAGATGATGGTGTCGGTCTCGCCACGACGGTAAAGTCGCCGGTGGGGTTTGTTCCTGAGATTATTATAATTGTCCCATACGTTATTGGAGGGGTCAGTCGTGCAGATGTACTCGTTGTTTATGTAATAGAGGTGTCCCTTAGAACCGAGAGTTGAATGTGACGAGGGGGGGAGAGAGGCCAAATATCGAGAGATGACTGATTGAAACATCTTCTTATCGCTCGTGCGGTTGCAGGACACCGGCGTAGTGTTGCCACGGGTCTTGTAGGAGTCGGTATTAAGCCAAGTGGTGAACTCGATAAAATCAGCCGAGCGGTTATTGCGGGCGTATCCCTTGGGGAAGTCGGTTTTATATTGGTAGTCATCATCCTTAAACCGCGTGTAGCGCTCATCGATAGACTCGATGTTGGCAACTGACCACACACCGCGGTATAGTGAGGGTATGTATCGTACCATTTTATTGCCGTGTCTTACCATGTACCCATAGTCTGAAAATTGCCAGGAATAACCTTGCCGTGAGGGAATATAAAGGGACTCTATCGTCTCGTAGGGGTAGTAGGAGAAGTCCGTTAGGATTTTATATTGTTCTTGACTCTTATTGTTCTTGTAAATCTCGAGGGTGGCTTTGTCGGGATGGTAAATGTAAGAAAGTTTTTTATATTTCAGGGTGATATTCCCCTGGCTATCAACCGAGACGTCCTGGAAGATGATTTTGGGCTTGGCAGGTTTTTTGCGGTCAAACAGTTTCCACTGACCGGATGGTGTGCGGATTATAATCTGTGTTGGTTTTTTCTCCCAGCTGTCGGTAAAAATGAGTCGTGTTAGATTGGCCGGTGCCTCAGGCTCCAGGGAATATGGCGATGAAGGAATAACCAGGTCGGGAACCTTATATGTGTCGGCCGGTGATTGAGCAGATGTCTTTTTGCTTTTGGAAGTTTTGGCTTTGGAAGCTTTGGAGCGTTTAGGTTTGGCCGAAAAAGCATTAGTGCCATAGACGGCAGTCAGCAATACAACAAGTAGTGCTGAAAGCAGTCTTATTGTACGGGTATTAATAAGAGCTTTCATGTTAGATATAGTGATGAGAACAGTCAATGAGGGGTTTATTGAGGGTCGGGGAGGCGGGTGAGGCGGATGAGTTCGAGGCGGGTGGCTGTTTTTTTGAGGATATGGATTTTGAGGTTGCCGAGTGTGATTTCTTGATTGGTGTCGGGGATTGTGCCGGTGGAGTGGAGGATGTATCCGGCGAGTGTCTGGTAGTTGTCGTCCTCGGGAATGTCGAGGTGGTAGGTCTCGTTGATGAATTCTATTTCACACCGGCCTGAAAATTCATATACGTCGGGTGCCACGACTTTGGCTGTAAGGCGGGCTTTGTCGTGCTCGTCCTGAATGTCTCCGAAGATTTCTTCCACGAGGTCTTCAAGTGTAACGAGTCCGGCGGTGCCGCCAAATTCGTCAACGACCACGGCAATGGATTTTTTTTCGGCCAACAATCGACGCATCATGACGTTTGCCATTAGAGTCTCGGGAGCATAAAGGACGGGATTGATATGTTCGCGCCAATCAGTGTCGGGATCAAAGAGCTCGCTGACATGGATATATCCGAGGATGGTGTCGATGTCATCGCGATAGACAATGATTTTGGAGCGGCCACTGGTGGTGAAGAGGTTGGAGAGGGTCTCTCGGTCAGTGGTGTCGATGTTGACAGCGACAATTTCGTTGCGAGGTGTGACGCAGTCGCGCAGGTGGGTCGAAGAAAAGTCAATGGCGTTGCGGAAAATCTTGACTTCGTTTTCGACGGGAGCTTTTTTGTCCTCGAGGGTGTCAATTGTCTCTTCAAGGTAGTCGCCGAGGTCGCCGATAGACAGCAGGTGCATGCGTGTCTGTTCGCCCTTGAGCCCTATCATTTTCATCATCACGCGCGACAGCCATGTCGCTAATTGGGATATCGGGTAAAAGATGATGTAGAATATAAAGATTGGCACTGCAAAAATCTTGAGTGACCTGACGGGGTTGATGCGGGAGACTGTTTTGGGGAGAAATTCGCCGGTGAGAAGGATTATGAGGGTGGAGAGAAGAGTTTGGACGACAAGCATCAGTGCCTCGGATGAGATATATGTATGAAGTCCCGAAGTGATGAGCTTGGCGGCCCCCATACCATAGATGACGAGCATGACGTTGTTGCCGACGAGTATTGAAGAGATAAAAAATTGGGAGTCGGCATAAAAGTGTTTGATAATGCGCGAGACGATAGAGCCATCGTGGGAGTCTATTTCGATGCGCACACGGTCGGCGGTGACAAAGGCAATCTCAGCGCCCGAAAATAGGGCACTGAAAAAGAGTGATACGACAGTAATTATAATCCAGGCATCCATGGAATTGGAAAAATGGAAGTTGATAGCCTCGACCTCGGGTCGAGGGGTTTGTGAGGGTAAATTTAATTTAGAGTAAGAGGTAATCTATATAATATAAGGAGTTGGAGGGAGGGGTGGTTCAGTTAGTGCTTGACGGTGACTGAGCCACGTCGGTTGGGAGAGACTGCAGGCTGTTGGCTGGCTGAGGTCGCAGACGAGCCATTGGGGGAAGACGAGAAAAACTCGGCGCGTCGGGTATTGCGTATGGAGGCCGGCTCGGGAGCCGGGGGACGGTCACCCAGAGTAGCATCATCGGGATCGCGCTCGCCGGGCATTGGGACTGGGGCAGGGGTCATGGCGTTGCCTTGACCTCGTTCAAAGGGGATGATGGCCGTGGGACGGTTGACGTTATAGGCAGTCATTGTCTGGTTGGAAGTAAAGCCATATCCCTCGATGATGTATTTGGCTTTGGTGATATGAATGAACGAGTCGCTGTATACTTCGGCACGATTTTGATCCCAGAAAAGTTGCTGGGTCAGGAAAGTGTCTTTAAGTGCATTGACCATCACGATATGTCCGTCAAGTCGCCATAGCCTACGTTTGGAGTAATAGGTAGCCGAGTCACATGTGAGGTTGGCGGCGACACGTCCCATCTGGTCAAAGTTGACGAGCTGTACGCCGGTGGGGAAGGTCCACAACGGGTCTTCGAGTTCGTCATATATATTCCAGATGTCGGTGGTGATATGATACTTGGTATATCCCGAGTCACTGATAAGAGTACTTACTCCGCGGGTTGACATCGTGGGTGTCTTGGCCGGATCGGTGATATTGGGCATATAAGACTTTGTGTCGTCCTGGTCACACGATATAACTATTGCCGGCAACGCCAGAAGCGTTATCGGCAATAATAATCGCTTGAATCGTGTAGCCAAGTTATAAACCATTGACAATAGACTAGTTGTCAGATGTTAGTTGAGTTTATTCTTGAAGAACCACATCTCGTTGAAGTTGACACCGATAGTGATGTTGAAGTAGTCTTCCTTGACCAGCGGGTTGGGATGTGCTTGACGGTGTTTCCACTCAAATCCGAGGTTAATCGTGGTCTTGAAACTTGGGACTGGAAATCCAAATCCGGCTGTGATGCCGTGTTCTTTTATCTTGTTGTCCTTGATGACGAGGTAGTCGTGGTTGTAGTAAGCTCCGAGGCGGTAGTTTATGCGTTTGAAGTAAGAACCGCGAGCGTTGGGAACATATTGAAAGCCTAAAGCGCCTTTCCAGCGATTGGTAAATGTCGTGGATTCAAAGTTTTCTATAGCCTCGTACTTGGCTTTGGACCATGGCTGATAGGTGAAGTCGGCTTCAACCATCAGACGGGTGCCATTGCGCCAGGCGATACCGGCACCCCATGTTTCGGGCATCGTGTATTTGCCTTTCAGTGAAGTATAACCGACGGTGTCAATCTTGGGGTTGTTCTGGGAAGCATCGTAATACATGCCGAAAGTGTGTCCGTGCATGCTTTTGCCGGGCGAGAATACGACACCCAAGTCTATAGCGTTGTTAGAGTTGAGCTTAACCGAGTATTGGATACCGAAGTCGGCGCGCCAGTCGCGCACGGTCATCTGACGCTCAAATAACGAGCGGCTACCGGTCATGGTGGTGGCGTACAGGTCGTTATACGTTGTGCCAAAAAGGTATGCGATATTTGCGCCCACGGTCAGTCCTTTGAAAGGACGTCCGGCGACACCCAGATATAGCTGGTTGATAGAGCCTGAACCCTCGCGGGAGGTATAACCATTGTCGATAGTCGAGCCAAAAGAGTATCCCACCGATGAAAATGGCAGAAGACCCACTGAGGCTCCCATGTATTTGCCGATAGGTACTTGCATGGTGATGTAGTCGAGGCCACCACCAAAGTTGTTCTCGCGTGTAGTCTTGTTATCGATAGTCTCGCTTGCCCATACCGATGTGAGGTCCATGCCTATGTCAAATAAGAATGTCAGCGAGTCGATGGCGGCGTATGACGCCGGGTTCATGACATTGATTTGTCGTCCCGAGCGCATGGCATATCCTACACCACCCATCGAGCGTTGTATTGAGGTGGCATTGTCGCTGAGCATGCCGTATCCATAGCGTGAATATGGGGTCAACGTGGCGTTCTGGGCCTTGGCATTGATGTTGCCTGACAGCATGGCTAATAGTAGGGCGATGCTTGTCAGGGATAATTTAAATCGTGAAAATAGTTTCATTTATAATAATCTATGTTGTTGGCGATTATGTGATTTAACTGAGATAAGATTATCGATATTTTGAAGCTGATTAATGTGTAATCAACCTATCGGTTGACGTGATCTTGGTGTTGTAATCAAGAATGACTCTGAGACCGAGGCTGACGAGGTCGGCTTTAAACTGGCAGTAGGATGGCAGTAATGGCATTACAGTGGGGGCGTCACCTCCGGTGAGGATTACATGGCAACCGTCACCAAGCCGTTGCCGGTAATATTCAATCTCGGCTACAACACCGTGGACAGCTCCTGAACGTAACGCGGTCGTGGTGTCATGTCCCCATACGGGAGTCTCACCATTAACCGGAACTATGGGCAGGCGTGCGGTATAGCTGTTGAGGGCATGCAACCTCATGGTTATGCCGGGCGCTATATTGCCGCCGAGGTAACATTGGTCGGCTGACACGACATCATAGGTGACAGCTGTTCCCAAGTCAACAACCAGCAAGTCTTGCATGTCGTCGCCCATAAGATAGCGGGCCCCTATGGCTGCTGCCAGACGGTCAGGACCCAATGTCTCGGGCGTGGAGTAGGCAACTTTCAGCGGAACGGTGGTCCGGTGGGTCATCTCAATGACATCGCCACATCGTTGTTCCAGTAGGTCAATGATATCCACGTCTCTACCGGCCACACTACAATATATAGCATGGTCTATAACCACGTCGCGTAGTATTGCCTCAATGGACGACACGTCAAGTCGATCTACGGCCGTCATTGACAACGGTATGTCCTCGCCGGAAATCCACAAGCCAATCTTGGCTCGCGTGTTCCCGTGGTCAATAGTAAGGTTTACACCCATCAGGTGAGCATTTTATTGAATACAGCGACAAAATTAAGATTTTTCCCCGACACTTAGACATAATAATATTAAATTTTAGGATTATTAGCACGGACATGCTATGAATAAACCGTATTCATGCTCCCACGTGGCTCTCTGCAGAGGCAGTTACCATTTTATGATAAAAATTTTATGGAATTTTTTCCGGAATTGGGTGTGGGCCGAGAGATTTTATGTAAATTTGCACGTGTAATGTAGTGTCCAACCGCGTGTCGGTCTATCGGGTAGTGTGGCTTGATGGTTGTATGTTGTTGGATACAAAGTGTTTAACATGCCTGAAAAATTTTGTAATAATCATCTAAATAATTTATCTAAACCCTAACTCATCTTCTTATGTGGTTAATTAATTCATCTATAGGACGTAAGTTCGTGATGGCAGTCACGGGCGTATGCCTCGTCCTATTTGTAACTTTTCACGTGTTGATGAACTCGGTGGCAATCTTCTGGCCCGCCGCCTATAATCAGGTGTGCGAGTTTTTGGGAGCCAACTGGTATGCGCTTGTTGCCTCGATTGGATTGGCAGCCTTGTTCATTATTCACATCATCTATGCCTTGTGGTTGACATTCCAGAACCGCGCTGCACGCGGTGTCGACCGCTATGCCGTCAATGCACGTCAGCCTCAGGTCGAGTGGTCTTCCAAGAACATGCTTGTCCTGGGTATCGTGGTTGTCGCCTTCCTGGTTGTTCACCTTATTCAATTCTGGGCCAAGATGCAACTTGTAGAGTTACGTCACGCCGAGCTTGATGTGCTCCCTCAGCTTAACGGTACTCCCGTACAGCCGGCTATGGGTACACTCTTCATCGAGATGGCCTTTAAGGAAATCTGGACCCCCATCATCTACATTATCGGTTTTGTAGCTCTGTGGTTCCACATGACCCACGGCTTCTGGTCGATGTTCCACACCATCGGCTGGGACAATAACCGCTGGCTCGGTCGCCTCAAATGTATCGCCAACTGGTGGACTACCATTGTCGTCGGCCTGTTTGTCATTCAAGCTGTTGTATTCACCATCCAGGCCCGCAACGACTACTATTCTAAAGACCCTGCTCTCCAGGCTCAATATGCCGAGTCATGGGCTAATGTTGCCCAAGAGACCATGGATGAGTTTAATGGTGACATCGCCTCTTACATGGGTGAATTCCAAAACGCCGACCCCTCGACAATGACTATGGAGCAGCGTATGGAAATGCAACAGAAAGCTCAGGCCGCTCAGGATAAATTTATCAAAGAGAAAGGTAAAGACTATGCTGAGAAAATAGAGTTTATCCAGAAGTCAATGGAAGCTCAGTGCCCCAACTACCAAGTTGCTCTTTCACCCCAAAAATTACAGACCGTCGCTCAACTCTTCCAAATGGGAGCCACATTGACCCAAATGCTCAATATGCCCACCGGTAATCAAACACAACCCCAATAATAATACTCAGAGATATGGCAGAACTTAAAAATCTCGAGGGGATGATTGACTCAACCCCTATCATGAAGGACTTTGCCGACATCGAGTCATGCAAACTTCCTGAATACCAAATAGATTCCAAGATTCCTGAAGGTCCTATCGCTGAGAAATGGACCAATTATAAAGCCCACCAGAAACTCGTCAACCCCGCCAACAAGCGTCATCTCGACATCATCGTTGTCGGTACCGGACTTGCCGGCGCATCAGCCGCTTCGACCCTCGGCGAGATGGGCTTCAACGTCAAGAACTTCTGTATACAGGACAGCCCCCGTCGCGCCCACTCTATTGCCGCTCAGGGAGGTATCAATGCCGCCAAGAACTATCAGAATGACGGCGACTCAATCTATCGTCTGTTCTATGATACAGTAAAAGGCGGTGACTTCCGCTCTCGCGAGGCCAACGTCTATCGTCTTGCCGAAGTATCCAATAACATCATCGACCAATGTGTCGCTCAGGGTGTGCCTTTCGCTCGTGAATACGGCGGTCTGTTGGCCAACCGTTCATTCGGTGGCGCTCAGGTAAGCCGTACATTCTATGCCAAGGGCCAGACCGGACAACAGCTTCTCCTCGGTGCTTACGCTTCACTTAACCGTCAGATTCA
Organism: Muribaculaceae bacterium; assembly: GCA_017621845.1. Lineage (GTDB taxonomy): Bacteria > Bacteroidota > Bacteroidia > Bacteroidales > Muribaculaceae > CAG-873. The sequence continues at coordinate 19,367 of JAGASI010000018.1, read as the reverse complement.
GAAAGGCACCGTCAAGAGCTATAACCGCCGTGAGATGCTTGACCTTGTTATCATCGACGGCCGTGCCCGCGGTATCATTGTGCGCAACCTTATCACAGGCGAGATAGAGCGTTACTCGGCCCATGCCGTAGTTCTCGCTACCGGTGGCTATGGCCGTGCATTCTTCTTGTCAACCAATGCTATGGGATGTAACGGCTCGGCCGCCATCCAGGCTTTCAAGAAAGGTGCTTACCTTGCCAACCTCGCTTTCACTCAGATTCACCCGACTTGTATCCCCGTTCACGGTGAAGACCAGTCCAAGCTGACTCTTATGTCCGAGTCACTGCGTAACGACGGCCGTATCTGGGTACCCAAGAAAAAAGAAGATGCCGAGGCTATCCGTGCCGGTAAACTCAAACCTACCGACATCCCCGACGAGGACCGTGACTTCTATCTCGAGCGTCGTTATCCCGCCTTCGGCAACCTGTGCCCACGCGACATCGCTTCACGTGCCGCCAAGGAGCGTTGTGATGCCGGATATGGTGTCGGTACCGGTAACGCCGTATACCTCGACTTCAAATATGCCATCGACCGCCTTGGCGAAGATGTTGTCCGTGACCGTTACGGCAACCTTTTCGACATGTACCAGATGATTTCTGATGACAACCCCTATCAGACTCCTATGATGATATTCCCCGCCTCTCACTATACCATGGGCGGTATCTGGGTTGACTATGAGCTCCAGACTTCTATCAAGGGCTTGTTTGCTATCGGTGAATGTAATTTCTCGGATCACGGTGCCAACCGTCTCGGTGCCTCAGCTCTCATGCAGGGTCTTGCCGACGGTTACTTCGTGCTTCCTTACACCATGCAGAACTACCTTTCAGACCAAATCAAAGTCGCCTGCCCCTCAACCGACGCACCCGAGTTTGACAAGGCCGAGAAAGATGTCCGTGACCGCATAACTCGTCTGATGGAAATACGTGGTACCAAGTCTCCCGACCAAATCCACAAACGTCTCGGTCACGTCATGTGGAACCTTGTCGGCATGGGCCGTACCCTGCAGAGCCTCGTCGAAGCCACCAAGGAGATTGAAGAAGTACGTAAAGAGTTCTACAGCGACCTGCGTATCGTGGGCAACGCCGATGACCTCAATACCGAGTTGGAAAAAGCTCTCCGCCTCGAGGATTTCCTGGTCATTGCCAAGATGATGGCTATCGATGCACTCAACCGTAACGAGTCTTGTGGCGCCCACTTCCGTGAAGAGTACCAGACCGCCGACGGCGAGGCTGCACGTAACGATAAGGATTATATGTATGTCAGCTGCTGGAAATATACCGGCGATAACGAGAAGCCTATCCTTATCAAGGAGTCTCTCAAATATGAAGCAATCCAGGTTCAGACACGTAACTACAAATCTTAATCCCTGTTCAACTCTTAACTTATAAAGAAAATGGAAAAAACAATAAGCGTAAATCTCCGCATTTGGCGCCAACGTGGTCCCAAAGAACAGGGTCAGTTCGTCAAATATCATCTCGACGGAGTGTCTACCGACAGCTCATTCCTCGAAATGCTTGATATGCTCAACCAGCTGTTGGTAGAGCGTGGCGAGGAGCCTGTAGTGTTTGATAATGACTGCCGCGAGGGTATCTGCGGTATGTGCTCACTGTATATCAACGGACACCCCCACGGTCCTGTACAGGGTATCACAACCTGCCAGTTACACATGCGCAAATTCAACGATGGAGATGTCATCACCATCGAGCCCTGGCGCTCGGCCGCATTCCCGGTAATCCGTGACCTCATGGTACAGCGTAACGCATTTGACCAGATACAACAGGCCGGTGGCTATGTGTCGTTCAACTGTGGTGGCGCACCCGATGCCAATTCGACACCGATTTCCAAGGAGGTTGCCGACGTTGCCATGGACTCAGCCACATGTATCGGCTGTGGTGCCTGTGTTGCCGCATGTAAGAATGGCTCGGCCATGCTCTTTGTCTCGGCCAAGGTAAGCCAATTTGCCCTCCTGCCCCAGGGCCAGGTTGAGCGTGCCCGCCGTGCCCGTGCCATGGTCAAGAAGATGGACGAGCTCGGCTTCGGCAACTGCACCAACACCGGTGCCTGTGCCGCCGAATGTCCCAAGAACATTCCTCTGAGCAACATCGCCCGCCTCAACCGCGAGTTCCTCAAGGCTAAGTTCAAAGAATAACCCCCCTGACATCCGGGAGGTCCGCACGGCCTCCCCGATATAATCCAACAATAGCGCGGGCCGATAACGGTCCGCGCTATTGTTATATCCGGCTCTTAGGCGGTGGAGATGAGAGGATGCGGTCTGGGGCGGGAAGGAGGTTGTTGGCTCGGGTGCCGAGGTTTTTGACCGGGCCAAGGGGATGGTTGTTGTACCAGAGCATCACGGGGCCGAGAGGCGCGTTGGGGATGGTGATGCCGAGGCGTCTCAAGTAGTCGAGGGCTGTGTCTCGGTCAATGTCGACACGCGGGAGAGCCTCGGGATTGTAATCGATGGCTCGTGCAAGGTCATAGGTGGGGATGATGTCGCGACCCTTGAGGGTGGCGATGTTGAGGCCCTTGAGGATGACCCCGCCGAGTGTGTCGGCAAGAGAGTTCATAGTCATGGCATGACGCGATGGCAGGGCGATAATATTGCCGTCTGACCCTAATTCATAGGTGTAATCTCCCGTGAGCATGTTATTCAATGCTGAGATTTGGGCAGTGGTGAGGCTGGCGGGCATTGACTTGCTCTTGGAAAGACGTTTGGTGGGCTTGGCCGTGGTGTCATGGGATGATTGGCTGTTGCCGGGTTTTCTCAGTACGGCTATGAACAGGCCCTCGCCACGGACTTGACCAGGTATGAAATGATAGCATGGCAGGCATCCTTCCAAGGCTCCTGTGATACCTGACTGACCGTCGAGTTCCAAATCTACCGGTATAGCGCCAAGAGTGTTGACTATCCACTGCAGGTTGTGCTCGTTTTCATCGAGATTGAAAGTGCAGGTGCTGTAAATGAGGTATCCGCCGGGTTTGACCGCCGGCCATACGTTGGATACGATTTCCCGCTGGAGTGTGGCGCATGACTCAATCAGGTGAGGCGACCATTGGGAGACAGCGCGTGGTTCTTTGCGCATCATGCCTTCACCTGAACATGGCACGTCGGTGGCGATGATGTCAAACATATGTTCACAGTGTCTGAAGCGGGCAGTGTCACCACGGGTCACCAATACCGAGGCTGATCCCCAGCGGCGTATGTTTTCGACAAGAGCCGAAGCCCGTTTCGGGTCATACTCATTGGCCACAACCAATGCTGTCTCGGGCAGGGCGTCGATGGCCGCCGTGGTTTTGCCGCCCGGAGCGGCACAAGCATCGAGATAGACAGGGGCTACCATGTCACGGCTCAACCGGCTTACTATATTGGCTAAAAACATCGACGAGGCATCCTGGACATAATACAATCCCTGATGCAAGGCCGGGTCAAAGGTAAACGCCGGACGCTCATCGAGATAGCATCCCAAGGACCACCATGGCACGATGTCGGCACCGGCTGTGGGTGTAACTCCTTTAAGACGGTTGTATCTTATTGATATCTCGGGGGGTGTGTTAAGCAATACCTCGGGAAGGTCGGCAGTCGCCGGGTGTTGGCGGCAACGCTCGACAAAAGCCTCGGGGAGTGCCGGTGAGTCATCGAAGCTTTGAAGTTTCAATGACTCGAGACATTGAGCCTTTGAGCTATCGGAGCATCGAGGCGTCGAGATGGTGGAATTTCTAAGTTTCTTTTTATTGCGGGCCATCTATTTTGATGTCATGATATTGAGTATATATTGGTCGGTGACATTCATTGCTTCACGACCAATGAGGGTAAGGTTGTGGACAGTGCGGTCGACGTCATCATCGACGATACCCTCGAGCGAACCTACGGTCTGTCCCTCCATAGCTACCATTGCCGACAATACGGCCGTTGAGACGCCACTGGTGAGCTTCAGCGCACACGAGGGCTTGGCGCCGTCACATATCATGCCGGTTATATTGGCTACCATGTTTTTGACTGTTCCACACACTTTATCATAGTCACCCCCCATGAGGTAACATATCGCGGCGGCCGAGCCGGTAGCAGCCACTACACATCCACACAAGGCTGAAAGTCGGCCGAGGCTCTGCTTGATATAAATGGCGGTGAGGTGGCTGAGTGTGAGAGCGCGTATGGTAGTGGCCTCGTCGGCATATGTTTCCTCGGCATATACCACCACGGGTATTGTGGCGGCGATACCTTGGTTGCCACTTCCCGAGTTGGACATGACGGTGTATGGGGCGCCACCCATACGTGCGTCACAGGCCGCCGAGGTGTAGGACAGGATGCGCGAGAATACGCTGTCTCCCATTACGGCGCGTTGGCGGGCACAGTGGAGGGTGCGCCCCACGCGATGTCCATATTCGCCAATCATGGCTTGTTCGGCGACATACTTGTTCAGGCGTCGAGCCTCGAGTATAAATTTCAGATCCTCGACCGGCGTGTTCATGGCCAGGTCCCATACTCGAGCCATGGTCAGCTCGGGGTCATGTGACGCAGTCTCGTCATTGGCTGTAGCGGTGGTCTTGTCAATGATGATTTTGCCATCGCTCTCGACGAGGACGATGTTGGTGTGGTTGCCGCTGATGACAGCACGTCCTACACATTTATTCATGAACATCACGCGAGCATCTATATATAGCTTGTCACAGGGACCTTGCTCGAGTTTCACCTCTATAGCATCGCTGTCACCAAGCCATGCCTGGCGGGCACGCTCTACGATGAGAGGTGTTACCGACGAGAGGATGTCAAGACCGCGTGATGAGTCGGCGATTGTCGCTCCAAGCGCTATGGCTATAGGCAGTCCTGTCATGCCCGTGCCGGGGATACCTACACCCATGGCATTTTTAATCATATTGCCACTGAGCGATACCTTGATAGAAAATGGGCGTCCGGCGGGAGTCGCCATGAAATAATCCTCAGGGACGATTTCCATGGCTCGGGCCACGGCCAGGGCTACGGCTACCGGCTCGGTACATCCTGTGGCGGGTACAACCTCGCGTTTGATAAGATTGATAATATCGGCGCGCTCACGAGCGCTCAAGAGATTGGTTTCTTGCATGATGTAGGTCTGTATGATATTGGATGGGGTACAATCTTGAGCGACCGCTCGATTTTTCAACAACATGAATACTCGGGCAATCGATTTCTATCGCGAATTTACCGAGAACTTTTCACTCGTGGATGGAGTGCTTTGGTTAAAGTATGTTAACACGCGCTTTTTTAACTTATTAATTAGAACAAAATTAAACTTTATGGCTTAACTTTGACCCATAAATACGTGTATGCCTTATCTAATGCCTGAAAGTATGTTTAAGTAATATAGATAAAAAGACACGTGTTGCAGATTATAGATGGCTTCCCGGCCGTCGCGCTTACTTATCCATGAAAATAAAGAGAAGTCACGACTTCCAAGACCATGAAATAAATTAACAAACAATATATCCTATTTATTAACTAATTCAATCATTTTATGAAATTATCTTTACGCAATCTCGCCATGGGCGCCGCCATCATGATGGCCGGCTCAATGGTTGCCCAAGATGCTCCCACAGTAAAATTGCAGTGGTCAAAAGACCTTACCGGTTATAACAAAAACGATACACGTTTCGGTATCGGTCACGGTGGCAAGGTATTTTTCAATGAAAAGGGCTCCGGTAAAGTAATGGTAGTAGATGCCAACGGCGCTACCGAATATGCAGCAGTTGCAGGCATTGGTACCGGTATCACTTGTGATGAAGCCGGTAACCTTCTCGTAAATAAAGGTTTCCCCGGTGCTACTTCTGCTACAAACTGGGTGATTATCACACCCTCCGGTGAACAAAAAGAGCTTACACTGACTATGCCCGAAGGCGTTGAAGCCGCTCGTGTTGACCAGGTAGGTCGCGTTATCGGTGACGTTATGAGTGAGGCAGGTGGTATCTTCTACCTTGGATGTAACGGTGCCTCTCAAGTGGCTATGATTTATGTTGCCAATGGTGCACAGGCTACACTTGACGGTTGTGATTACTATTCTATTGAAAAGCCTGCTGATCTCGCAGTAAACACTTCATCTATTTTCCAGCCCATGTATGACTTCGAGACCACAGCCGGTCTCGGTGATGATGCTTGCTCGGCTTATGCCGCTCGTAACCGTAACTCACAGTCTGTTTTCTACTATAATGGCTCGGAATGGGCTACTTTTGTAAAACCTGCCGGAGCAGGCACTCAGGAAGGTTTTGACGTATTCAACCTCGGTGGTGTTGACTATCAAATTCAGCCCTGCAAGGTCGCTCAGAACTATGAGTCTAAATTCCTCATCGCTGACGTTGAAGGCAATATTATTTATACCGATGAAAATGCTGATGCCGGTGACGGTAGCCAGAACTTTGGTAGCTACAACGTAGAGAAAGTTGATGACAACACATATAACGTATACCAATGGTTTACTTCAGGTAAAAGTCAGCGTGCCGCCATGTGGACTGTATCACTTTCCACTGAGCAAGCCGATCCTCTCTATATCGTTGGTGACGCTACTCCTGCCGGATGGTCTCCCGAAAACGCTGTTGAATTTACATTTGCCAATGGTGTTTACACCTATGACTTCGGTCATCAGACCGCAGGTAAATCTTTCAAGATTTCTACCGCCAAGGGCGATTGGGATACATTCAATGCCGGTGTGATTGGTGCCAACCTCGTTCTCAACGAAGCTGTTGCTATCGACCCCGCTTGGAATACCAACACCAACCTCTCTATCGCTGCCAACGGTACTTACAAAGTCATTGTAGACCTCACTGCTCAGACTATCAAGCTCGAGGGTGAAAAAGACGCAGCTGCCGCTCCTCAGGAGTATGAAATCTACCTCCGTGGTGACATCAACAACTGGGGTAACGATGAAGACCACGCAATTATGCTTGCCAATCACAAATTTTCTTGTGTAGGCGTCGAAGGTACATTCCGTGTATATGCCCTCTATATTCCCGGTGAAATTACAGGTGTATTCAAATTTGCTACCGATGACTGGACAACAATCAATATGGGTGCTGCCGGTGAAAACTCTACCGCTGTTGTAGGTCCCCGTATCGAGCTTGCTCCCGGTTCTAACACCAACATCACAGCCGGTCCCGGTCTTGGCAATGTAACATTCAAATTATATCATAGCGGTGACTCAGACGTTAATAGCTACTTCGAGGTATTGTCAGGCAATCAGGCCGTTGATACCATCGTAGTTGACGAGAACGCTCCCGCTACCTACTACAACCTCCAGGGTGTAGAAGTTGACGCTGCTAACCTCCAGGGCGGTGTTTACGTTAAGGTTGCCGGTGGCAAGGCCACTAAGGTTATCGTTAAGTAATTAACATCAAGACATAAAGTGTCGGGTCGATGAGACCCCGGTTGGCGTGTAAGCCTGCACCCCTCCCCTTACCCACCGACCCGTGACACACAATACGTACTATGAGGGCGACGCTCACAATGAGCGCCGCCCTCTGATTTTCTTAAAAACATGGACAACGAGATGGCGAGAATATTATCGAGAAAACATCGGGTGTACAATCGAGAAGATGTCGAGATTATCGGAAGGGAGGATGTTGTCCGCTATTTAAATTTTAATAAAATATAATTATGGATTTAATAACACTTTTTGGCTCATTGGCAGCCATCTGTATGATTCTGGGCTATGCGCCCCAGGCAATCACCACTATCCGCACCCGTGATACCGATGGTATCGCTATGGCAACCTTCTGTATGATGGGTCTCGGCTCACTGTTTTTTATTATCCAGGGTGTGATGATGGGTAATTGGCCGCTATGGGTCACCAACACCATTACCTTCATTTGCTCGGCCATTATATTCGGTATCAAGGTATATAACGACTATTTCAAGAAAAAGAAGTAATTCTCTCACTGGTGAGTCGGGATGTAGGTTAACCGGTATTCCGGTATTCCGGGAGAGTATAATATCAGTATAATCTAATCTCGATATCTCTCGATGTCGCGAGGGAATGTCGCGAGGGGTAGTTGCTGTAATATATAAAAAAATTGTTATCTTTGTGGCAATGCTTGATGTCGAGATACTTATACCTACAGTCGATAATCTTGGGCGGGTGGCACATATGTCGTTGCCGCGTCTCGAGGGGGTGAGGTATGTGGTCAGATGTCAAGGAGCGCATGGAGACGTGCCCGAGTCGCTCCGGCGCGAAGATGTAAGCTTGATGTGGGGCGAAGACCGTGGGCTGAGTGTCAACCGCAATGTGCTCTTGTCAGCTTCATCGGCCACGATCGTGATGTTTATAGACGATGATATAGAGTTGCGCCCCGAGGCGTTGTACAAGGTCCTGAATTATCTTGATGCTGACCCTGAGCTTGACTATGTGGCCTTTAATTGTCGCTCTAATAGTCATGATACCGGTTCTGAACGTTGTCTCGATCTTTGTGATGGTAAGATGAGATATTTTACTATGTACAGCATGGTTATCAGACGACGTGCCATAGACACTATACGATTCAGTGTCCTTGCCGGTGTCGGGGCACCTTTCCTGAAATCGGGAGAGGATGACCTGTTTTATTATCAGATGGTCAGTCGAGGCCTCAGGGGTGTGTATCTCCCGGTGACAGCTACGGCCCATCCCGGAGAATCGACCGGCGACCGTCGCCAGACACCCGGTGTACTGCGTGGACGCGGTGGGGTGCTACATATGGTCTATCCTTGCACGTCACTGTTGCATATCATATATGTCGCCGCCCGGGTCAAGGGACTCGGCTTCTTTAAAAACATCAAGTATATGCTTCAGGGACGACGTTATGCCATCCGGTATCATCGCGAGCTGTTATTTCTTGATGCGTTTGATGGATAGAGGTAGGGAGGCGACAGCCATGACGACCGGGACCCACCAGCCGATGTAGTACTTGGCAATGACTGCCACAAGACCTATGGCGGTATAGCCCAAGGTCATGGCAATAAGACCGTGGGAAATTGTCAGACGGTAGCGGTAGTGGTATACCACCCAGCCGATGGTGCAATATATAATATACCACGCGATATAGGAAATACCCAAGCCCGCCATACCGCCATATCGGTATCCGAGAATGTTAAGAGTCATGCCTATGAAACCACTGATGCTCTCGGTGACGATATAGGCGCGTCCGTCGCCACGTGCCACCATCACAAATGATACACAGAAAGAGAAGACCCTGAGGATTACGCCCACGATGGCGATTGTGATATAAGGAATTACTGCTTCAAATTCGGGGGCATAAAGTAGTTGTACTACAACGCGGTCAAGTCCGATGAACAGTAGTACCAGCGGGAGACATAGAGTAACGGTGAGTCCTATCTGATTGGAGACAATCACCGAGGTACTGTGCCGCGAGTGGGAGGCTCGTCCTACACGTGGAAAATATTCTACCCACACCCCCACCAGCAGCGTACCCACGTATGTGGCCACCAGGGCATATCCCGACTGGTATAGTCCCACTGTGTCAAGGTCGCCCGTATTCTTGAGGTATAGGATGAAGATATAGTTGGCAGCCTGAGAGACGAGGTAGGATGCTGTGATGAGTGCTCCTAATCTGACCATGCCGCGTCCGCGTTGCCAGACCTCGCGGGCCGACATGCGAGTGCTTGCCAGCCGAGGTGTGAACAGTATGGTGGAGGCGAGGGTACAAGCGCCATAGGTGAAGATGATGGGTATGATAGAATTGATGCCCAAGGTAAGTATCAGTACCACGGCAACAGCAGTGGCAACGGCAATGCCGGTGGCTGAGGCCTTGGCAAGGGTCTTGAGGTACCCTAAACCTTGCAGTAGTGACTGCCGGCCACCGTTGAGAGCCGTGAACAACGGTATCGGCGACAGCAGGCAGAAGGTCCACCACTTGTCAGTGTCGCCAAAACTCCAATAACTCAGCGCCGGTGACAGCAGGCACACCGCTATCATCCCTACCATCCCTAACCACAGCGTCCAACGGCGCACGATGGTGACCACGTCGGCACGATGACGCGCGCTGTTGCCCGAGGTAACCTCTCGCACGGCGCTCTGGTCGAGGTTGAGCTGGGAGGTGTTGCCTATCATCTCCAATACCGAGTTATATATCAGGGCCAGACCCATGCCGGCAGGCCCCACTACCACTGCCATCAGTTTGTTACGCACAAGGGTGCACAAGATGTTGAGCATCTTGACACCCGTGAAAGCGCTGATAATCTTGACTATGTTCTTGTTGACGTTGCTCAAGGTTGTGGGATAAGGAATTGGGAGGCGGAAATCGGTCGATTATATCGATATATGAAATATCGGTGGGACGTTTGCCGGCCGATGGTTTATCTTACCCATTGGAGTGGGTTGAGTTTCTGTCGCTCGTGACGTACCTCAAAGTGGAGTTCGGTGCGGCCGGTTGTCGCGTCGGTGGCAATAGTGCCTATTGTCTGTCCGGTGCGGACGCTTTGGCCTTTAGAGACGTTGACAGATGAGAGCCCGGCATAGACGGTGAGGTAGGCGCCGTGACGCACTATGACTACATTGTGGTATGTTGACATGATAAAGATGGATGTAACCGTGCCGTCAAAGACAGCGCGGGCTTTGGTTCCTGAGGCTACCGAGATGTCTATGCCCGAATTGTCGATGGCGAGTCCGGCACGCTCTCCACGACCAAAGGTCCCGGTGATGGTATAGCTGCCGGCAACGGGGAACAGGAGTCGTCCCTTGTTGGATGCAAAGGGGCCGTCTAGTGTGCGCGAGGCTTGGGCGTTGCCTTGTATGGCTGTTCCCGAGCTTTGAGGTTTGGTCGGTTTATTAGTCTGTGGCTTGTCCGGTTGAGTGCGGGAACGGCGAGCGGCTGCAGCCTCAGCGGCGATAATACGGTCAAGCTCGGCGTCAAGTTGGCGCATGCGCCGGCGCTTTTCTTCGAGCAGGCGCTTGAGGTTGGCGCCTTCGCTTTTGAGTGTGCGGTCAAGTTTTTCAGACTCGGCCTGGTGCCCTACCAGAACATCGTGGGCCACAGATAGTTTGTTGAGCGCAGTGTTCTGTTGTTGTTTGAGGTCGTTGAGCTGGATGCGATGTTTATCCAATAGATTAATCTTGCTGTCAAGCGAGTCAATGGTTGCTGTCTGGCGTTGTCTCAGCCGGTTGAGCAGTCCCAGACGTCGAATGGCGTCATTAAAGCTTGATGCCGAGAATACCATTGCCATGGGGCTGAGACGTTGACGGCGTGAACGGGCATCGCGCATCGTTTGTTTGAGCCTGTTCTTGAGCAGTGTGATGTCTTGTGTTAGGTGAGATATAGAGTCGGTCTTGAGTGATATGGCAGTCTCAAGTCTTGAGACCTCTCCGGTAAGAGTGTTGATGGAAATCTGCTGTCGGTCAATTTGTGCATTAAGAGAGTTGAGACGGTCGAGGTTCTGTTGGACACGACGGGTGTTGTCTTTGATTTTGCGTTGGGTCTCGGTGATATCGCGTTGGGTCTGTTGTCGCTCTTGTTTGACGGTCGATGAGCGTCGTGTAGTTTTTTCGGGGGCGGACTTGGATTTTTTGGAGGTTGACTTGGCCTTTTTTGTGGCTTTGACAGACTTGGGTGCAGTCGCGCTGTAGCAGTTATCGGTCGCCGGGACAATCACAGCGATAGATAGCAGAAATATAGATATGTATTTAAAAAGTTTCACTCGGCGGGAGTAATGTGATGATGTGGGTGTAAGTCGTGAGTGTTGGGTATTATATGTGCGATAACATAGACTTGATATTGTCGGTGGTGATGAGCTTGTATTTGCTTCCGGGAATTTTTATGTTTACCGCGGGGTAGGTGTTCCATTGGGCCGAAGAAGGAGACCATAGGAGCCTGGATTGAATGTTCATGTGCTTGATGGGTGCGTTAATGTCTACAACACCGGCAACCGGGCCACACTTGGTGTCTGTGAAGTCGCTGTATGTGACTGTCACGGGTTGTTCCCGACCGGGGTTGGAAAATTCAAGTTTGAGTTGTCCGACACGTCCTAACATGATGTTCTGCATCTCTCCGACTGTAATCTTATGGGAGCCCATAACATTGGACAGTGACTCGTTGAAGTAATATTTATGGTACTTATCAATGACCAGTACCGAGTCGGCGGTGATATTGACCACGGCTACCTCCATGCCGAATACCCTCATCGATATATTGATAAGGCTGTCACGCACGAGGGTCGCGCGTCCCGACATGGACATTGACATAGGCTCATCGATGGCGACTTTGACAGGCATTTTCACGTCATGCCAGTCATGGGATGCGGCCGAGATGATGGCGTTAAGGTCGGCGTCCTTGGTGTTGGCTTTCTGGCTGTGGCACGACTCGAGGGTGATGATTGAAATTATTGCCAACAGGGCTATATATAAGTGTGTATATATATTACGGTTCATGATTATTTATAATAATAAGTTTTGTCGCGCACTTTTCGGCGGAGTACATCGGATGGTTGTCCATGGGAGGCCGCTTCGGCCCAAAACTCGACAGCTCGGTCGGGAAGCCCATACATGAAGTAAATGTCGCCGGCGTGCTCCAGAACTTCTGCTATGCCTTCATATTGTTTATTCTTGATGTTATCGATGGAAGTAACCACACCGGTCTTGTTTGGGTCAACCGCGACAGTGTCTAAAGGCATGTTATCCACCGCCACCGAGTCGGTGACAACCGAGTCGCCGGGGAGAGTATAGTCGAGTGCTTCGAGTGCTTTATCTATATAAGACTTGGCCTCGGGGAAGTTCTTGAGCTTGAAGTAAACCCAGGCGTAGGTGTCAAGATATGTGGGGTTGTCGATGTCAGAGAGTACAGCGTAGCGTGCATATTTAAGAGCCTTGTCGAGGTCATTGTCAGCGACAGACATGTAGTAGGCAGCGTTGTTATATGCCATGTAGTTATTTGGGTCGAGTAGTATAGCGCGATCATAAAGCTCGAGAGCTCGGCCGGTAGAGTCGATGCGTTGGAGCATGTCGGCTTTGGTCGTTATCAGAGCCGAGACTGCCTCGTTGTTTTTTACTTCGCCTATATTGACGCTGTCCAGTAGCGAGTATGCACCGGCATAGTCACCGCGTTGACTGAATACCATAGAGGCCATGATAGGAAAGTAGAAGTTATCAGGAGAGACTTCCATTCCTTTGCGCGCGAGATTCAGCAATCGGTTGCTGTCTTCGGGCGACGTCGCGAGATGCTGTATATATGATGAGCGCAGAGCATCGTTGGCCGGGTCAAGGTCAAGCGCGTAGTCAAATTGCTCAAACATCTCGTCCATGTCACCATTAAGTCCGAGGTAGGATCCAAAAAGCGCGTGTAGGCGAGGCTCGCCGGGGGTTACTTCAATCACTCGTTGGATGAATTGTCGTGTGGAGTCATAGGCCGCTGAGTCTTCGATGAAGAGCTTGAGGTAGTCACGCATGAGTTCAAACTTGGAGTCAGCTTCAATCTCGGGGCTGAGCAATGCCTGACGTCTGAGGTTTAAGGCCTGAACGCTGTCACCGGTAACTTCATAATATTCGGCGAGAGTCAGTAGAGCCTCGCCATTTGTCGGGTCGAGGGTACAGGCGCGGTTGAGTGTCATTCCGGCGAGTGAGTCGCGGCCTATCTCGTGATAGGCTTGTCCGGCATATAGCAGGGCCTCAATCTGGTCGGGCATGTGTGAAATCAGCCGGTCGAGCTCGCGGGCGATACCGAGGGTATCCATGCGCGATGACATGGCACGTATGCGTTGGGATGAAAGTCCCACGTTAATGCCTACACCGCGTTCGAGACGGTCATATATTGCCATGGCCTTGTTATAGGCTGTGGTGTCACCCTTGGTCATGCTGAGCAGGACATAAGCCTGGGCAAGGTCGGTGGCATCGGTTTTGGCGGGCCATAGTATAATGGCGCGTTCATAGATGTTGACCAGATCGTCATATCGTTGTAGCTGTCCTGCCATGTAGGCAGTCCTCATGGCCGATGAGTAGTCGTCATAGCCTTGGTTAAACTCATTGAGAAGGGCTTGATAATATTCTTCGACTGAAGAAGAGTCACGATGAACGACCATACGTGCCTGGGCTCTTGCCAGGACAATATCGAGGTCTTCGGGGTTGAGTTGGTAGGCACGGTCGAGCAACCGATAACCACGGTCGAGGCTGTCTTGGGCCATGGCGATACATCCCTGGGCATAAGTGTAGGTGGCTTTGCGTCTGATGGCTTCTTTGTCCCAGTCGCTATCGTGCTTGGAAGATGCCATCACTGACAATGTGACGGTTAACAGCGTCAGCAACGGTGTCAGCAGTAGACGACGCATTATGATATGGGGCTTATGGGGAGTAAGATTTGTCATTATTTGGATAGTTGATACGCTCTTATAGATAATACTTTTAGAGATAACAACAGAGAGGTTGATGAGTTCAGCCGCGTCCGGTGTGGCCAAAACCACCGACGCCACGGTCGGTCTCGTCAAGGTTTTCGACGGGTTGCCATGATACTTGTTCGTGTCGGGTCACGACGGCTTGGCAGATACGTTCACCGGGGTTGATGGTAAAAGGATCCCGGGAGAGGTTGATGACTATGACGCCAATTTCACCACGATAGTCAGCATCGATTGTGCCGGGCGTGTTTACCAGCGATATGCCGTGTTTGAGCGCAAGGCCGCTACGTGGCCTGATCTGCATCTCATAACCCTTGGGAAGGGCTATTCTCAAGCCGGTGGGTATAAGAGCGCGCTCGAGAGATGCAAGAGTCACCGGTTCTGAGATGGAGGCTCTCAGGTCCATGCCGGCCGATTGTTCGGTGGCATAGGTAGGGAGTGGATTGGGAGAGGTGTTGATTATCTTGACTTTAATTTCTGACATGTTAAGGATTGTTTAAAACATTATAACGCCTGTCTATCGATTCACACAGTGATACGACGTGTCGTGCCTGACGCCTTGAATATATATATGCCTCGCGCCGGGAGCTTGATGCGAGTGACACCGGCTGGTATAGTGCGTTGCAAGACCAATTGTCCTAAGATGGAGAATATCTTGATGTTTGTCGAGCGTGTAACATTAATCACGAGCACACCGTCACGCACCGAAAGCTCGAGTCGCTCGCTGTCATCGACATCGATACTCTGCCCGGTCATCATCGGCGGTGTCGCCATAGCTCCATGGCAAACGCCTGATCCACTGACAATCAACAAGCATGTCATGGCAATCGCCACGACCGCTCCTCGATAAGATATGTCGCTGTTATACTTCACGCTTCAAAATTACAAAAAACTTTTTAGACAAGCATCACCTCCACCCTGAATAGGTAAAAGATACCGAGGTTTATCACTCTCATCTCCGAAGTTTGGGCGAATAGGGGTGATTTTTAAGAATTATTATATGAGCACAGAGTCAGAATGTTAAAAAAAAACGCTAAATTTGCGACAATTTTTGTGACGTATTAAAGAACAAACAATTATCGATAATTTCAATTTATGAATCCAATCAAAAAAACCATCGTCCTTGATGATGGTCGCGAGATAACACTCGAGACCGGAAAATTAGCCAAGCAGGCCGATGGAGCGGTAGAATTGCGCATGGGTAACACAATGCTGTTAGCCACTGTCGTGTCGGCCAAAGAGGCCGGAGAGGGAGTAGACTTCATGCCCCTCCAAGTAGAGTATAAAGAAAAATTTTCGGCAGCCGGCCGATTCCCCGGCGGTTTCCTGAAACGTGAGGGCCGAGCCAACGACTATGAGATATTGACCTCTCGTCTTGTCGACCGTGTACTGCGTCCCCTGTTTCCTGACAACTATCACGCTGACACCTTTGTCAACATCACCATGTATTCATCAGATGGTGTAGACATGCCTGACGCCTTGGCAGGACTTGCCGCCTCGGCCGCCATTGCTGTCAGCGACATTCCTTTCCACGGCCCCATTTCTGAGGTGCGCGTGGCCCGTATCGATGGCAAGTTTGTCATCAACCCCACCTTTGAACAACTCGAGAAGGCCGACATGGAGCTCATGGTCGGCGCTACATACGACAATATCATGATGGTAGAAGGCGAGATGAACGAGGTATCGGAAGCCGAGCTTCTCGAAGCCCTCAAGACAGCCCACGCCGCCATCAAGGTACAATGTAAAGCCCAGGAAGAACTTGCCGCCGAGGCCAACGCCTTGACCAAACGTGAATACTGCCACGAGGTCAACGACGAGGAATTGCGCGCCGATGTCAAGGCCAAGTGCTATGACAAGGCTTATGCCATCGCCAAGGCCGGATGTGCCGACAAACACTGGCGTCAGGATGCCTTTGATGCCATCTGCCAGGAATATATCGACGCTCTTCCTGAAGAAGAACGCGACGAGAAGACACCTTTGGTCAAGCGTTACTACCACGATGTTGAGAAAGAGGCTGTGCGCCGTTGCATCCTCGACGAGGGTATCCGTCTCGATGGTCGTAAGACAACCCAGATACGTCCTATCTGGTGTGAGGTAGACTACATCCCCGGCCCTCACGGATCGGCTGTATTCACACGTGGCGAGACACAGTCACTGTCAACAGTAACTCTCGGCACCAAGCTCGATGAGAAAATCCTTGACGACGTCCTCAATCAAGGTCGCGAGCGTTTCCTTCTCCACTACAACTTCCCTCCCTTCTCGACAGGCGAGGCCAAGGCCCAACGTGGCGTAGGCCGTCGTGAGATAGGTCACGGCAACCTTGCCCACCGTGCCCTCAAACGCATGTTCCCCGATGATTTCCCCTACACCTGCCGTGTAGTAAGTGATATCCTCGAATCTAACGGCTCGTCATCAATGGCTACCGTATGTGCCGGCACATTGGCACTTCTCGATGCCGGTGTCAAGATGAAAAAGCCCGTCAGCGGTATCGCCATGGGTCTTATCACCGACACCGAGTCTCCCAAATATGCCATCCTCTCCGATATTCTCGGTGACGAGGACCACCTCGGCGACATGGACTTCAAGGTGACCGGTACACGTGACGGCATCACAGCAACCCAGATGGACATCAAATGTGACGGACTGTCATATGAAATTCTCGAGCGTGCCCTCAACCAGGCACGTGACGGCCGTCTCCACATCCTTGACATCATCGAGGCCACCATTCCCGCTCCTCGCGAGGACTACAAGCCTCATGTACCACGTATTGTCACCATGACAATTCCCAAAGACCTTATCGGTGCTGTCATTGGCCCGGGTGGAAAAGTTATCCAAGGTATCCAGGAGTCCTCGGGTGCAACTGTCTCGATTGACGAGATTGACGAGGGTGGATATATCGAAGTTGCCGCCGCCAACAAGGCTGACATCGACAAGGCTCTCGAGATGATTAACGCCATCGTGCAACTTCCCGAGGAAGGACAGGTGTATACCGGCACCGTCCGTTCAATCATGGACTTTGGTGCATTTGTAGAATTCATGCCCAACCGCGATGGACTGCTCCATATCTCAGAAATCTCATGGGAGCGTCTCCCCGACATGGCTGCCTCAGGTCTTAAAGAAGGAGACACCGTTGAGGTCAAGCTCATCGAGATTGACAAGAAGACCGGCAAGTACCGCCTGTCAATGCGTGCCCTCAAGGAAAAACCCGAGGGATGGGTAGAACCCGAGCGTCGTCCTCGTGCCGACCGCGGTGACCGTCCCCGTCGTGATGGTCGTGGTCCCCGTCGCGAAGGTGGCGACCGCCCACGTCGCGAAAACCGTGACCGCCGCGAGGAATAATCAGGTAATGTTATAAAAAATCACGAGCCGACCACTGTTGAAATGTGTGGCCGGCTCGTTTGGTTATAAAGACTTCTATTGAGATATGAGAGTAGTAATACAACGAGTAAAACGGGCCTCAGTCAGCATCGATGGCTCGATATATAGCAGCATCGGTGCCGGTATGATGATATTGGTGGGTGTCGAGACCGGTGATACCGAGACCGATGTCGACTGGCTGGTGAAAAAGACTGCCGGATTAAGGATTTATGATGATGAGGCGGGTGTGATGAACCTGTCACTAAGCCAATTGCCGGAGCTGGAGGTGTTGGCGGTGAGCCAGTTTACCCTCACGGCGAGCACACGCAAGGGTAACCGCCCGAGTTATATACGAGCCGCAGGGCATGATGTGTCCGTGCCTATGTATGAACTTTATTGTCAACAACTCGCCTTGGCCCTTGGCCGGGAGGTAAAGCGGGGTGTGTTTGGCGCCGATATGCAAGTCGAACTTATCAACGACGGCCCGGTGACAATTATCATTGACTCACGTTTAAAAGAATAATCAGATATATAGATAAAATCGGTTGATTATAGCCACGAGCCATAGTCAACCGATTGTGGGTAGAGGCGGCATGTTATTGCTTGCCATGGATTTTTTTGATGAAGTCGGAATGGGAGAGTTGTATTGATAGGACAATTATTCTATCCCGTAATGGCGTGCCACGTCATCAAGGTTGAAGATTGCAAGCTCGGGGTTGTCATAAATAACCATGCCCTCATAAACTTTGTTCAAGTCTACAACATCGCCAAAAGTCTCGCGGCAACGCGCTATGACGTCCTTGACAAGCGATTTTTCCGAGTCATATACGAGAGCATCTTTACTTAAACCACCGTTCTCGTCTACGCTATAGGTGTTGACTTCTTTGATGAAACCTCCAAGACCTCCTTTCCCTCCTTCATACCGGGATATGTATTCCAGCTGAAAAGATTTTGGGGTTATGCCAAGCACGGTATAATTTGCATGGCCGATAGATACCGTATTGTCCGGGTCATTTATGCTAAAATCTTGATATAGATGCAGAGAATATTTCCTCCCGGTAGTATAAAGATAGGCATTCCAAATTGTGCCTATCACGGATGGTCCGGTTGAAGGGTTATACATCTCATAGTCAGTATATACATTGCCATCTTGAATAATTATTGTGGAAGGTGTACAAGATTCCCATCCTACATATAGTTCATCGGTTATGTCGACCCATTTGTCCTTGGTGAATTCGCTTTTATCAAATCGTTTGTAATCCGAAGACCGATAGGTTACATCAGTCTCTCCATCGCTTAATGAGCGTGCATAAGATTTGTCAAAATTAACTGACGTGACGGGCTCGTCTGATGAACAAGATGTGATAAATAATGCCGTCAAAAGTGAAAAAAAGAGTTTTAGATTCATAGTGGTTATGTTTTAGAGTGGTTATTTTGTCACAAAAGTACATAAAATTTTATAAAAAGTTGTCATGCTAAAAAAAAAAGTGGTTTAGGTCGCACGGCTCTTTCATTTAAAATCTACATTTAAAATCTCATGGTCGTCTTTATCAAAGCCATATTTTATAGGCGAACCTCAATGTATGCAGGATTGGTTGCGACATGATTATAAATATCTGATTCACAGCTAATTTAGCCT
>JAGASI010000017.1 GCA_017621845.1 Muribaculaceae bacterium | reverse complement strand
CCTGTCAGTGATGACTAATTCTGAATTAAGATGCGCAGGGCCGGTGGCCCGCGTTGTGATTAACTGCATGCGCAGGGCCGGCGGCCCGAAGCTTGCAGTGTCGTATACTGAGCAGTGGTGTCTTAGGCCTGGAGGGCCGGGGTGTGGTAACCGGTGAGGATAACTTATTGTAATTAGCAGAGTCTATACCACAACTCAGGCCTCCGGCCCTCACTCAAAAGTGACCCGCTATCGCCCCCGGCTATGGGACTCTGTCCCTGCACCGGGGGTTAATCACAGCCCGGCGCTCCGCGCCTGCATCCCGTGCCCGGGAGTTTGCAGTTCAATCAGGGGAGCTACCAACCGCTCCTGTCCGCTGTCCCGAAGTTAGGAGACCAAGAGGTTGTTTATCGGTATTAATAAAATGAAAGTGCGCTACTTCACAGTAACGCACCTCCCTCATAACCAAAATTCAAGTATATATGTCTAACAAAACGTTATCAAAAAGATTTTTTTATCATGAACACCCGCTTTAGGCGGGCAAGAGAGCTATTTTTATTACGATGCAAAGTTAAGGCTTATTTTTAATTGAAAAACGAAAAATAAATAAATAAACATTAATAAAATTTAAATTTACTCCATTTGCGCAAACAATTCACCGTAACCGCGCGTTACCCGGCATTAAAACCACCCTTTAGCCGGGAAAAGAACTGCCACAGGGCAACAGCGGTGGAGACAGCAACGTTGAGCGAGTGTTTGATGCCTGCCTGCGGGATTTCGAGATAGATGTCGCATATCTCGACTATGGCGGGGTCGACACCGGCGACTTCGTTTCCGGCAACGAGGGCATAGCGTTTGGATGGGTCAGGAACGAATGTCTCGAGCGACACCGAGCCGTTGACTTGCTCGAGACAACAGATGATGTATCCTTGTTCTTTTAAATGCCTGACAGCTGTAAGCGTGTCGGGGGAGTATGACCAGTCGACTGACATCTCGGCGCCAAGCGCGGTCTTGTGTATCTCGGGAGATGGGGGCGTTGCCGAGATGCCACATAGTGTGATATGCTCGACGGCAAACGCATCGGCCGTACGGAATATCGAACCGATATTATTGAGCGAGCGCAGGTTGTCAAGGACAAGCGTCAACGGTATTTTGGGGCTATGCCGACATTGGTCTATCGACGGGCGATTCATCTGGTCTATGGTCTTTTTGAGTCCGAGGTGAGCGTTGCCGGGGTTCCATCCGGGACACAGCATCATCATGGGGCGCATGACAAACTCGCGTGCGGCGGCACGAGGATGGGGTATGGTAAGCTCGGGGGACTCTATCGCCAGATTATCAATAGCGATAATATCGATATCGATATAGCGATCGCTGTAGTTGCCATTGGCATCGCGATGAACATCGCCGGGATAAACTTGTTGTTCGATATGCTTGACGGCGCGCAACAATCCCATTGGGTCGGGCATGTGGGCCGGCGAGTCAAAGTCAAGTGCTACGCCGAGATTGACAAACTCGTTGGGTGAGTCATATCCCCACGAGGGTGTAGTGACCCACATCGAGCGACGGACACGAGCCACAGGATAGCGAGCCGAGATGAGCTCCACAGCGCGGTTGATATTGGCTCGACAGTCACCACGGTTTGAGCCGAGATTGAGATAGATGGAATTCATTGGCAGTAAGTAATGAGTAGTGACAAATTACAAGTGACAAGTAACAAAGTCACCATCCGTATGGTAGCTTGTCACTTGTCACTTGTAGTGAAGACATTTATCAGAGGGCACGGTTGACCTCGACTTCTTCAAAGCCTTCAAAAAGGTCTCCTACCTTAATGTCATTGTAGCCATTGATTGAACAGCCACAATCATATCCGGCGGAGACTTCCTTGACGTCATCCTTAAATCGCTTGAGAGACCCAAGCTCACCGGTATATCTCACGATACCATCACGGATCAGGCGCACCTTACAGCCACGTTTGAGTTTACCCTCACGCACCATAGCACCGGCTATAGTGCCGACCTTGGAGATGTGATAGGTCTCGAGAACCTCGGCGGTGCCGATGACCTCTTCCTTGATTTCGGGTGCCAACATACCGGCCATAGCGTCCTTGACCTCCTCGATAGCCTGATAGATAACCGAGTATAGACGTATCTCGACGCCCTCACGCTCGGCGGCTCGACGGGCTGCCATTGAAGGACGCACCTGGAAGCCGATGATAACCGCATCGGAGGCCGCGGCCAGGGTTACATCGCTTTCCGAGATTTCTCCAACTGCCTTATGCAGTACATTGACCTGGATTTCTTCAGTAGAGAGCTTGATAAGCGAGTCGGAGAGTGCTTCAATCGAGCCGTCAACGTCACCCTTGACGATGATGTTAAGCTCCTGGAAGTTACCGATGGCTCGACGGCGACCAATATCCTCGAGGGTAAGGATTTTGGTTGTGCGCAGGCCTTGTTCGCGCTGAAGTTGCTCTCGCTTGTTGGCAATCTCTCGTGCTTCTTGCTCGGTGTCGAGCACATTGAATGTATCGCCGGCAGTCGGGGCACCATTGAGACCAAGAATAAGGGCCGGAGTGGCAGGACCGGCTTCTTTGATGCGCTGGTTGCGTTCGTTGAACATTGCCTTGATTTTGCCATAATGATTACCGGCAAGGATAATGTCACCGACACGCAGTGTGCCGTTCTGAACAAGTACCGTAGCTACATATCCGCGACCTTTGTCAAGCGATGACTCGATGATAGAGCCGGTGGCATTGCGGTTGGGGTTGGCCTTAAGGTCGAGCATCTCAGCCTCAAGGAGAACTTTTTCCATAAGCTCGTCGACACCGATGCCTTTTTTGGCCGAAATATCTTGTGACTGGTATTTACCACCCCAGTCTTCGACCAGGTAGTTCATGCCGGCCAGTTCTTCCTTGATTTTCTCGGGATTGGCATGAGGCTTATCGATTTTGTTAATGGCAAACACGATAGGCACGCCGGCAGCCGAAGCGTGGTTGATAGCCTCGACGGTCTGGGGCATGACATTGTCGTCAGCAGCCACGATGATGATACACAGGTCGGTTACCTTTGCTCCACGGGCACGCATAGCGGTGAATGCCTCGTGACCGGGGGTGTCGAGGAATGTGATATGGCGTCCGTCGGGGAGGGCAACGTTGTAAGCACCGATATGCTGGGTGATACCGCCTGCCTCGCCGGCGATGACGTTGGCTTTACGTATGTAGTCGAGCAATGAAGTCTTGCCGTGGTCAACATGTCCCATGACGGTGACAATCGGCGAGCGGGAAACCAGGTCTTCGGCCGAGTCTTCCTCCTGATGGATTGCGTCGGCAACCTCGGCTGACACATATTCGGTCTTGAAGCCAAACTCCTCGGCCACGATATTGATAGTCTCAGCATCAAGGCGCTGGTTTATCGAGACCATGACTCCGATATTCATGCACGTGGCGATAACGTTGTTGATAGGCACGTTCATCATTATAGCGAGGTCATTGGCTGTCACAAACTCGGTGAGCTTAAGGATTTTGGACTCGGCTTGTGCCTCGGCCTGTGCTTCAGCTTGGGCTTCACGCGCGGCTTCGCGTTTTTCTTTACGCCACTTAGCGCCTCTTTTGAGGTTTTTGTCCTTGGCAGTCAGACGGGCGAGTGTCTCCTTTACTTGCTTTGATACATCTTCGTCCGAGACTTCTTGATGCAGAGGTTGACGCTTGGCCGGACGGGCGTTATCACGGGCCGGACGGTCATTGCGTTTGGCGTTATTTCCGCCGGGACGCGCGTTACCCTCGCGGGCCGCTTGCTGTCCGGTCTTCTCGATGTCAACTTTTTCCTTGCCACCGATACGTCGACGTTTCTTGCGGTCGCCGGTACCGCCACCTTGGGCATTGGCATTTCGTCGTTCTTCCTTGGACTTCTTTTTGGGACGAGTCGACTGGTTTAAAGCCGTCAGGTCTATTTTACCAACGATGTTCAGCGATGGAGCCTTAGGGGTCTGAGTAGCGATGAACGAGTCATTGTTGTCTGAGTCATGATCACCGTCCGGTGCATCATTTCTGTCGGTTTTAGTTTCCTCCTTAGCCGTCTCTGTCTTTGGAGTGGGCTTGGGCTCGGGGACAGGTTTAGGCTCAGACTTGGGCTCAGACTTGGGCTCGGATTTAGGCTCAGGTTTGGGTTGTGGCTTGGGCTTGGCCTTATCTTCCACCTGTTTGACATCATCCCGGACTTGGGTTTTCACCTCAGCTTTGGGAGCCGGTGCTTTAGTCATCTCGGGTGTAGTGATAACCTCCTTGATTTCAGAAACCGGCTGTTTAGTCTCGGGCTTAACCTCTGCCTTGGGTTTGTCAGGCGTGATTATGCCCTTGCCCGGGTCATTAAGGTCTATTTTGCCAAGAATTTTAGGTGTTTGTTTGGCCGACTGTCCAACAGGAGTTTCTGTGGGTTTAGCCACAGGCTTCTCAACCTTGGGGGACGGCGCTTTGGGCTGGAGGTTTATTTCCATACCATTGCCAAATTCTTCAACCAGTATATTGACCACGTCGTTGTCAAGGCGAGTGTTGGGGTTCTCGTCAACGGTTATATCCTTTTTGCGCAAAAACTCTATTGCTGTGGTAAGGCTGATATTGAGTTCTTTGGCAAGTGTGCTTATTTTTGTTTTCGCCATGCAGAAATTGTGTTTTTAAGTGTAACTATAATGGGGAGAGATGAAGTGAGAGAGATAATGAGGGGCGCTGGCGTGAATTAATCTTCAAATTCGGCGCGGAGTACCTCGAGTACCTGGTCAACTGTTTCTTCCTCGAGGTCAGCCTTTTCGATGAGGGATTCGCGAGGCGTTTTCAAGACTGCCTTAGCGGTGACACAGCCCATGGCTTTGAGGGCTTCAATAACCCACTCTTCTATCTCGTCTTTAAATTCGTCAAGATAGATATCCTCCTCGGTTGTTTCCTCTGAGTCGCGATAAACGTCAATCACATATCCGGTGAGCATTGAGGCAAGCTTGATATTAAGGCCATTTTTACCGATAGCGAGCGATACCTCTTCGGGGCGCAGGAAAACCTCGGCTTTCTTTTCCTCCTCATCGAGACGTATTGAAGACACCTTGGCAGGTGAAAGTGCTCGCTGGATGAATAGTGAAGGGTTGGCAGTGTAATTAATCACGTCTATATTCTCGTTATGCAACTCACGCACGATACCGTGGATGCGGCTACCTTTGACACCGACACAAGCGCCAACGGGGTCGATGCGCTCATCATAGCTTTCGACGGCGATTTTGGCACGTTCTCCGGGGATACGTGCTACGGCACGTATATTGATGAGGCCATCTTGTATCTCAGGAACCTCGATTTCAAAGAGGCGACGCAGGAAGTTCTCGTTGGTGCGAGACAGGATAATCTTGGGATTGTTGTTTTTGTTGTCAACATTGGCGATAACGGCACGTATCGTCTCTCCCTTACGGAAGAAGTCTCCGGGTATTGCCTCGCTCTTGGGCAAGAGGAGCTCGTTCTTGTCATCATCGAGCAGAAGTGTCTCGTGGGACCATGTCTGATAGACCTCGCCGGCCACAAGTTGACCCTCAAGCTCTTTAAATTTCTCATAAATAGCTTCTTTCTGGAGGTCAAGGATTTTGGATTGGAGGGTCTGACGCAGGGTGAGGATTGCTCGACGACCAAATTTTTCAAAGATGATTTCCTTGGTGTGTTCCTCTCCCACCTCGGCGTCAGGATCATTGTCGGCACGGGCGTCGGTAAGCGATATCTCGAGATTGGGATTGGCAACCTCGCCGTCCGGTACTACCGTGAGGTTTTGGAATATCTGTACGTCTCCTTTGTCGGGATTGAGGATGACGTCGAGGTTCTCGTCGGTGCCAAACATTTTAGCAAGCACATTGCGGAACGACTCCTCGAGAACACTAATCATTGTGGTCTTGTCAATATTCTTGAGCTCCTTGAACTCGGCGAATTGCTCAACCATGTTGGGTTTAGCCTCTTTTTTTGCCATTGTTGAATTGATATTTATATTGTTATTATTGATTTATTCTTTGCAGTTAAAATATAATCTCACGAGTGATATATTTGACATTGTCGAGGTTGATAGTCTCGGGAATGTCCTGGATAGTTGGACGCTTGGCACCGGGCTCTTTAACCTTGGTCGGTACGGTGACTGTGATTGCCGAGAGGTCATCGGTCACGTCGGTGAGTGTCGCATGGAGTTTACGTCCATCTCGGGTAAGTATCTCGACAGGGTTGCCTATATTCATCTTAAATTGAGGTAATACCGTCATAGGAGCCGTGAGGCCTGCTGAACCTACCTCCAACTCATAGTCTTCTATATCACGGTCAAACGTTGCCTCAATCTCGCGAGTCAACCTGACACATTGGTCAATATCAACACCCGACGGGGAGTCGAGTGTTACAGTGATATTATTGTCTGAAGTAATATTGATGCTGACGATAAACAGGTCGGTGTCAGCTATGGCCTTAGCCACTGTCTCGGTAAGTAGAGTCTTGTCTATCATTTTATGCCATTGTTTATTGCCTCACGGGGAAGCATTAAATCTCATCCAAACAGAAGGAGGAAGCCCGCTATGGGCCTCCTCCTCCGGGAAGATGTCGCAAAGGTAGTGATTTTCCTTCTAACCACCAAATATCTATCACTTTATTTTTAAACAAAATAAAACACCGACACACCGACACACACTGACCATCACGCCCACGGTTGAATGTAATACCTGTCAGAACTGTCCCAACTTAAAAAAATTTATAACCTACAATGTGTCGGTTATTAAAAAAAAGTTGTACATTTGGGATGTCAACTCCTCATTACCAAACAACCTCCTTAAAAACAGCAATCACGATATGAATCACATCGTCTTCCCTTTTGAGAACAAGCCCGGAGTACGACGGTTGTCTTTCTATCTGGCAACCGAACAGTGGGTGGCAACTCATCTGCCCGATGACGATTATCTGTTCACCTGGGTTGTTAATCCGACAGTAATATGCGGTCGCCATCAAGATATCCCTCTGGAGGTCGATATGGAGTACTGCCGTGCCAATGGCATAGATATCGTGAGACGTCACAGTGGCGGTGGATGTGTCTATGCCGACTGTGGCAATATCATGATTAGCTTTATAACCCCCGGGCGAGGGCGCTCAATAGAACAAATATTCTCAGGTTACACATCCATGATAGTGTCAAGGCTGAGAACTCTTGGTATAGAAGCCGAGGCCTCGGGACGCAATGACATATCGGTGAGTGGGCGTAAGATTTCGGGAGGTGCCTTCTATCGCCAGGGAGAACGCAACATCTCCCACTCTACAATGCTCCACTCCATAGACCCTCGTCATATATCCAACGCCATCACACCCTCACGAGCCAAACTCGCCTCTCACGGTGTCACATCGGTCGCATCGCGCGTGGTGACACTCGCCGAGCTTTACCCCGACCTGTCTTTTGAAAGATTGAGAAGTACTCTCGAGAGTGTCGGCCCCGAGGACACGACTACTGTCCTATCCCACGACGACATAAAAGCCATCGAAGTGATACAACAATCCTATGACGACCCGTCACGACTTATGACGATACACAATTGCAACCATTCAGACGACTTATAACTCCCAACACATATCACAAATTACAAACCATGGAAAACCCTCACAACATCAAAAAAACTTGCCTTAACGACCAACACCGCCTCCTTGGAGCCAAGATGGTCGAATTTGGCGGCTTTGACATGCCCATCGAATATAGCGACATCGTCAGCGAGCACAATGCCGTGCGCACTTCTGCCGGCGTATTTGATGTCTCTCACATGGGTGAAGTACGCGTCTCGGGCCCTCAGGCTATTGAAATGGTAAACCACATCTTTACCAACGACGTGACACCAATCGCCAATGGCCAGATTGTATACGGTATGATGCTCCACCCCGACGGCGGCACAATTGATGACTTGCTGGTATATCGTTTGGCCGACCATGATTTTCTCCTGGTTATCAACGCGGCCAATATAGACAAAGACGTGGCCCATATCTTGTCTCAAGCCAAGCCATACAATGTCTCAGTCGAACACCTCAGTGACTCATGTGGCGAACTTGCACTCCAAGGACCTGACTCACCGCGCATCATGAAAGACGTCCTCTCGCTTGATGTTGACGATCTTACATTCTACACCTTCAAAATTACACATCTCGACGGACAACAAGTGATTGTCAGCCGCACCGGATATACCGGCGAGGACGGATTTGAAATCTATGCCTCTCACGAGTTAACCGTCAAACTATGGCAACAGCTGATGGCCGCCGGCGTGACTCCATGTGGTCTGGGATGCCGCGACACACTGAGATTTGAAGCCGGACTGCCTTTATATGGCGACGAACTCACCGATACCATATCACCGGTCGAGGCCGGACTCTCAATGTTCCTGAAACCGGACAAGGAGGGCGGATTTATAGGCCGGGATGCCGTGGCGACCCAAAAAGCCAATGGCCCTAAACGTCGTGTCGTAGGTCTCGAGCTACAAGGTCCCGGCATCGCCCGACACGGCTATCAGGTACTCGACGACCAAGGCATGACTATCGGTGAGATTACCACCGGATACCATTCTATAACCCTTGACAAAAGCATCGCCATGGCACTGATTGACAGCAGATATGCCGCCCAAGGCACCCAACTGCTCATACAAATACGGCGTCGCACAGTTCCTGCCATCGTAGTCAAAAAAAGATTTTATACCCCCAATTACAAAAAATAAACATCACCCCAATACCCCAAACATCATGATTAAATACCTTCCCACCCACGAGTATATTAATGTAGTAGATAACGACACAGCGCTGGTTGGCGTCTCAGCCTATGCCGCCCGTCAACTTGGCAACGTAGTATATGTCGAAGCCCCCGAGGCCGACGAGGAATTCTCTGCCGGCGAAGCCTTTGGTGCCATCGAGTCGGTCAAAGCGGCCAGCGACCTTTTTGCACCGCTTGACATGGTCATCATCGAGGCAAACGATCAAGTCCTGGACAACTCTCGCCTCATCAACGAGGACGCCCTCGCCAACTGGATTGTCAAGGTTAAAATCCTCGACCCATCCCAGCTTGACTCGCTTATGGACCAAGACACCTACGACGCCCACTGCGCCGCCGAGCATTAACACCTGCTATTAATACCGATACCTCTTTCCGGTACACTCAGGACTCTCTATTTTCACCCCTAACACAGACACCCTGTCAGATGAACACCCATCGATATTTTCCACACACACCCCAAGACATCACACGCATGCTCGACCGATGTGGCGCGACAGCCCTCAGCGACCTCTGGGCAGACATTCCCGAGGAGCTGAGGCTCAAACACCCCTACGACATTCCGGCCGGATTAAGCGAGGACTCCTTACGAGCCTATTTTGACGCCCTGATGAGTGATGTCAAACCACTGGTATGCTTTGCCGGCAACGGTTTCTATGACCACTACACACCGGCCGTCATTCAAGACATTGCCCGACGCAGTGAATTTCTGACCGCATATACACCCTATCAACCCGAGATATCCCAGGGCACGCTCCAATACATCTTTGAGTACCAATCTATGATATGCGAGCTCACCGGTCTTGACGTAGCTAATGCTTCGCTATACGATGGCTCGACAGCAACGGCCGAAGCAATGCTGATGTGTGTGGCCGCTGCACGCAAGCGCAACCGCGTCCTGCTCTCAGCCACCGTCAACGACGCCACGCGTGCCGTGGTAGCCACCTATGCCCGCTATCATGGCATCAATCTCGACATCATTCCCGAGACCGACCTCGGCGTCACCGACCTGGAGGCCATGAAGAAGATGCTTGACAAGGGCGATGTGGCCGGCGCTATATTTGCTTCTCCCAACCGCCACGGCATCATCGAGGACTTTACCGGCGTCGCTGACGCTCTCCACAGCTCAAAAAGCCTGATGGCACTGAACACCCACGCATCGGCATTAGGCCTGTTGCACACACCCGCTGAATGGGGCGCTGATATAGCTATCGGCGAAGCCCAGTCTTTAGGCATGCCTGTCAACTTTGGCGGACCGGGGCTGGGATATATGGCTGTCACCAAAGCTCTCATGCGCAAAATGCCCGGACGCGTTGTCGGTGCCACCACCGATGCCAACGGACAACGAGTATTTGTCCTGACTCTACAAGCTCGCGAACAACATATACGCCGTGAAAAAGCCACATCCAACATCTGCTCCAACCAGGGACTGATGACTCTCTGGGCCGCGGCATACCTCGCCCTGATGGGCGCCGAAGGCCTCGCCGAGGTCAATCGCCTAAGTCACAACGGCGCTTGTGCACTGAGAAAGGCTCTGTCCGACACCGGCAAAGTTAAAGACGCGTTCCCGGGTCAGCCAATTCTTAATGAGTTTGAAGTCGAAACCATAGGCATTGACGCCGACGCTGTCATTAAGGCCGGTATCGAACAAGGCATCCTCGCGGGAGTCAAAACTGACGACAACCGACTGCTCATTGCTGTCACCGAGCGTCGCACTCCCGAACAGATCAACCGACTTGTCAACCTTTTTAAATCACTCTAAAACCCTCCCAAAAGTTATGAACCGCACTTTTTATTCCAGTCTTATAATGGATTTATCCCGCGCCGGACGCCGGGGATATGCGCTTGATGACCATGGGTTTGAGAACGACAATTCTATTCCCGGACATCTGCTCAGAGACTCCGCTCCCATATTGCCCCAGGTCGACGAACCTACACTTGTGAGACACTATACCAACTTGTCAACCAACAACTTTGGCGTCGATACAGGATTTTACCCCCTGGGGTCATGCACTATGAAGTACAACCCCAAAATCAATGAAGAAATAGCATCAGACCGTCGTATCGCGGCCCTACACCCATGTCAACCCGCCGAGACCGTACAGGGCGCACTGCGCGCTTATGACCGTCTGCAACATCTGCTATCTGAAATTGGCGGTATGACTCGCTTCACACTCAATCCTTATGCCGGTGCTCATGGCGAACTCACCGGTCTGATGATTATACACGCCTATCATGACGACCACGGTGACCTAAAACGCACACGCGTGATTGTCCCGGACAGCGCCCACGGAACCAACCCGGCCTCAGCCGCCGTTGCCGGATACTCTATTGTCGAAGTCAAGAGCCGCCATGACGGCACCATTGACCCCGAAGACCTGAAATCCAAGCTCGATGACACCATCGCTGCTGTGATGATGACCAATCCAAATACCGTCGGCATGTTTGAGAAAAACATCCCCGAGATCGCCCGTATGGCCCATGAGGCCGGCGCACTCATGTACTACGACGGAGCCAACCTCAACCCTATGCTCGGAGTGGCCCGACCGGGTGACATGGGATTTGATGTCATGCACATAAATCTTCACAAGACATTCTCGACTCCTCATGGTGGAGGTGGCCCGGGGGCCGGACCTGTAGGCGTTAGAGCCGGACTCGAAAAATATCTGCCCTGCCCACGTGTCGACTTCAACACTGTCTCCGGCATGTATGAGGTTGTAACCGACGACAAGAACTCCATGGGACACATTTCTTCTTGGCTCGGCAACTACACTGTCGAGCTGAAAGCTCTGGCCTACATCCTCTCTCTCGGTGGACAAGGACTTGCCCAGGCCGGACCTTTGGCAATACTCAACGCCAACTATATCAAAGACTCGTTGAGTGACCTGTACCTCTTGCCCATCGAAGGCAGATGCAAACACGAGTTTGTATTCGACGGCCTGAAAGACAAGTCAACCGGCGTCACAACCCTACATGTTGCCAAGCGACTTCTCGACCACGGATTTCACGCGCCAACAATCTATTTCCCGCTCTTGTTCCACGAGTCACTGATGATTGAACCTACCGAGACCGAGAGCCCCGAAACTCTCGACCGATTTATAGCGGTGATGCGTGAAATAGCCCTTGAAGCCGCCAACGACCCTGACAAAGTCAAGGACGCACCGCTATACACCCCTGTGCGACACCCCGACGACACCGAGGCCGCTGTAAATCCACGTCTTAACTACCGCTCATTATGAATACCTTAAACTGTGATCTCATAATCATCGGGGCCGGCCCCGGTGGTTATGAACTCGCGGCCCTGGAGGCCGCCAAAGGTAAAAATGTTGTCATCATCGAGCGCCAAAATGTTGGTGGCACATGCTTAAATCGCGGATGCATCCCCACCAAATGTCTGTGCGCCGAAGCCGAGTCCGACAACCCCGACTTTCAACATGCCCGCACACACATGGACGAGGTCATCACATCCCTGCGTGAGGACATCGACCGCATGCTCGCCGGATGCACACGTGTCCTCGGCTCGGCATCCCTCGACAGTGACGGCAACACTGTTGTCGGTGACACCACATATATCGCGCCACGCACAGTAATCGCCACCGGCTCGGCACCATCACGACTGAACATTCCCGGCGCCGATCTCTCCATCACCTCCGACGACCTGCTGTCAGCCTCATCTTTACCCGAGTCACTATGTATCATCGGTGGTGGCGTCATCGGCCTGGAAATGGCCTCGGCACTTAACGCCCTGGGGGTCAAAGTCTCGGTCGTGGAATTTATGGGCGAGATATTACCGGGATTTGACAAAGCCATCGGCCGACGCCTGCGCTCATCACTGTCCCGTCAAGGCATCAAAATCATTGTCAACGCCCAAGCCGACTCCATAACACGAGCCGACAACTCACTCCTCACCGTCTCATACACCTCCAAAGGCCGCCAAGCATCTATCGAGGCCCGAGCAGTACTCATGTCCGTGGGACGGAAGCCGGTAACCCCCGACGGAATTATCGAGGCCGGCATCAACCTTGACAAACGTGGACATATTATCGTTGACGACAACTTCAACACCTCAAGACCGGGCATCATGGCCATCGGCGACTGCTGTTCGGCAGGCCCGATGTTAGCACATGTCGCTTCGGCCCAGGCTCGACACATTGCCGGCCAACACGTCAACCTAAATGTCATCCCCTCGGTAGTGTTCACATCTCCACGCGTGGCCATGACCGGCATGACAGCCGAGCAAGCCGACTCCATGCTGACAGCTCAAGGAATTGAAGAAAAAGCAATCGTTACACGCGTCCCATACAGCGCTGTCGGCTATGCCCGCGCCGCCAACGTCACCGACGGCTTTATACAGGCCGTCATCCATCCTGTGACTCATCAAATCCTTGGCGTACACATCCTCGGCGCACACGCCGACGACCTCCTCGGACAAGCGACACTGGCAATAGCCCACAACATGACCGCCGACGACATCCGCCTCGCCATACAGCCCCACCCCACCCTCAGCGAGCTCCTCCCCGCCGCCCTCGTCTGACAGTGACATCAGCACTGACAGACTTAGGCCCGAGCTTATTGAAGATATAAATTTATACACTACAATAGCGAGCGTCGGAAATCAATGATTTCCGACGCTCGCTATTGTAGTCTTACCAGGATTCGAACCTAGACAAACAGAACCAAAACCTGTTGTGCTACCATTACACCATAAGACTATCCGATGCCCAACCCTCTCAGGGGCTAAAGCGATGCAAAGGTAATCATTTTTTTTAATCCACCAAAATTTAATGAAATTTATTTTTAACCCATTGATTTAATCCCCACAAATTCAAAACATTAATCGAGCACCATAATACCCTATAAGCACTAATAACAACATTGACACTCAGTGACACCCCCTGAGACGTGAAAGTAGACGCTCACACCAACTTTTTATGGCAGTAGGTTGTTAGTAGTATTAGAATGTATGAAACACATTAACTAATAACTCATAAAAAACACACACTATCTATTATGAACACTGCTCCACTACAAGGTATCAAAGTCGTTGACTTTACCGAAGTTCAATCAGGACCCTCATGCACACAGATGCTTGCATGGCTGGGAGCCGATGTTGTCAAAATCGAGCGTCCCGGTGTAGGCGACGCCACACGTAAGGAATTGCAATTTGACCCGGACTGTCCCTCATATTACTATCTACAGCTTAACTCTGACAAAAAATCACTGACCCTCGACGCCAAGACTCCCGACGGCAAGGAAATTCTCACCAAGCTCATCAAGGAGTGTGACATCTTTGTCGAAAATCTCCATCCCGGAGCCATGGATAAACTCGGATTCAGCTGGGAGGCTGTACATGCCCTCAACCCTCGCTGTATCTATGGCACCATCAAGGGATTTCCCGAATCATCCAAATACAAGAACCTCAAGGCCTATGAACCCATAGCCCAAGTGACAGCCCTGGGCGCCTCGACTACCGGTTGGTATGAAGGCCTGTACAATATCCCCACACAGAGTGGCGCCGCACTGGGAGACTCCAATACCGGTATGCATCTGCTCATCGGACTGCTTGCCGCTCTGCTCCAACGAGACAAGACCGGCCAGGGTACATATGTATATCAATCAATGCACAACGCCTGTCTGAACCTATGCCGCATCAAGACTCGTGACCAACTCACACTCGACCGCATCGGATATCTTACCCAATTCATGCAATACCCCAACGGCAAGTTTGGCGACTGTGTTCCTCGCTCAGGCAACACCGAGGGTAGTGGCGTGCTCGGATGGACTTACAAGTGTAAACCCGCCGGTGGACTCGACTCGGAGATTGACGCCAACAATTATGTATATGTCATCCTGCAACGTGGCGCCAAGGACTTTGAACTCGCTTGCAAGGCTTTTGGATTTGAAGACTGGCTCACCAACCCCGACTTCAACACTGCCGACGCCCGAGACCGGCATAAAGACGAAATCATCGCCCGCATCGGACAATGGTGTGCCGACAAAACCAAATACGAGGTCACCGAAACCCTCAGCAATGCCGGTGTACCGGTAGGACCCGTTCTATCTACCAAAGAGGTGATGACCGACGAGTCTCTATATGACGGAAACACCCTGGTCAAGATTAATCAAGGTGGCAAGATTGGCGAATTTGTTACAGTCGGATGTCCTTTCACCCTCTCCAACTACCAACCCACCTACGGCCCTTGCCCGACTCTTGGTGGCAACACCGAGGAAGTCCTGAAATCACTGGGCTATACCGATCAACAGATTGCTGAATTTGCAACCAACGGCACCACTGCCCCAATGCCTGCCGCCAACACCGCTCAGCCTAAATAACAATCAACGTAGAGCAATCACCTGATGGCCGGTTGTCGGTTACCGCCGGCTCCGGCCTTCATATCTCATATTACTTATCTCACGCCATAAACAACACTATAATTATATGAACACACCTCAAACCTCCCCCACGCCAAAATTCCCTCAACAGGTGACGGGAATGTATATATTAGCTCAAGCCCTTAAACGCCTGGGCCTCGACAACGTCTATGGGCTGGTGGGCATCCCCGTGACTGAAGCAGCCTATGCCATGCAGAAAGTCGGTATTCGTTATATGGGCTTCCGCTTTGAGCAACAAGCCGGCATGGCAGCGGCCACCCACGGCTATCTCACAAAAAAACCCGGTGTACTGCTGACTGTATCATCTCTCGGATTCATGAACGGCCTCACAGCTACCGCCAACGCCACTGTCAATTGCTACCCGATGATTCAGATTTCGGGCGCCAGCGACCCGACAATGGTCGACATGAAGATGGGCACATATGAGGAACTCGACCAGCTAAATACCGCCCGGCCATTGGTCAAAGCCGCTTTCCGCTGCTCTTCGGCCAAAGACATCCCCTCAGCTGTCGCTCGTGCCTATCGTGCCGCTGTCAGCGGTCGTCCCGGCGGCGTATACATCGACATGACAACACCGGCCCTTGGTGAAATCATGGACGCCTCCGAGGCCGAGAAGTTGTTCTATGAACCGGTTGACCTCTATAGTCCCGTCATGCCCAATCAGGCCGCTGTCGACCGAGCCGTCGACATTATAGCCAACGCCAAACGTCCCGCCATCCTGCTCGGCAAGGGTGCCGCCTATGCACGTGTCGATGACAAGATAAAAACCCTCGTCGAACGATACAACATCCCCTACCTGCCAATGTCAATGGCCAAGGGCCTGATGCCCGACGCCGGACCGCTCAGCGCTCTGTCTTGTCGCTCAACCATAATGGAACAGGCCGACGTGGTTATTGTCATCGGAGCTCGCTTGAACTGGATGCTGTCATTTGGACGGGGCAAGTGGAATCCGGCTATCAAGTTTGTTCAGCTCGACGTCGAGCCTCAGGAAATCGACGTCAACGTCCCCATTGCCGCGCCTGTAGTGGGCGACATGGGTGAGTCTCTCGAATTGATTCTTGCCGGACTAGACGGCAAGACTATGTCTACCGACCCGGCATGGCTGTCAGCACTGCAAGCCGAGTCCAAAACCAAAGGTGAAAAATTTGCCCAACGTCTCAAAACTGCCTCGACGGCTTCGCCCATGAACCACTGGACAGCCCTCTCGGTCATCAAACCTATACTTGAGTCCAACCCCGACATCATTCTCGTCAACGAGGGTGCCAACACTCTTGATGACACTCGCGACACCGTCAACATGTCTCTGCCACGACACCGCATCGATTGTGCCACTTGGGCCATCATGGGCATGGGTATGGGATCTTGCGTCGGCGCCGCTGCCTCTACCGGCAAATCGGTAGTTGCCATTGAGGGCGATTCGGCATTTGGCTTCTCGGGAATGGATTTCGGAACAATCTGCCGCTACAAACTGCCTGTCACAGTCGTGATATTCAACAACGGCGGTATATATAACAACATGGGTGTCAATCCTTCCTCCGACCCAACAGTAAAAAAAGACCCCGCGCCCACAACACTTGACCTCGAAGCACGTTATGATAAGATGGGGCAAGTCTTTGGAGTCGCCAACTACTATGTCACCACCCCCGACGAGCTTTCCAAAGCTTTAACCGAAGCCATCGCTTCCAAGGCCCCGGCAATCATCGACGTGCAACTCGCCGGTGACTCGGGCAAGGAGAGCGGACATATCGGATACCTAAACCCCGCGCCGCTCATTGACTATACGGTATAACACATTGACCGGTGGCCGTGGCTCATTCACGGCCACCTCCTTAATTACATAATCAACTATTACTTCCTGCCTTATGAATATCTCACACGTAATCTTATATGCGATAGTCCCGATTATCGTTGTGATGCTTGCCGGATACATCTCGGGCAAGCGCGGTGCATTCACCGGTGCTGATGCCAAAAAATTCAACAAAGTCGTGCTCGACTATGCATTGCCGGCCGCCTTGTTCGTGTCAATTGTCCAAGCATCACGAGCCGACCTCGTCAAAGACCTGAAACTGACAATAATATCCACCGTCGGTATCATGTTCTGCTTCATGGTCGTCTACTATGTATTCAAATACTGCTTCAAGAAAAACACCGGCGCCGATGCCGCAGTCTCGGCACTGATTAGCGGCTCTCCCACAATCGGATTTCTGGGATTTGCCGTACTCGAACCCATTTTCGGCACCAGCCCCTCGGTTGCCCTCGTCGTGGCCATTGTTGGCATCGTAGTCAATGCCATCGGTATCCCGGTCGGACTGTCACTGATGAACGCCTCGCTCGAAAAACAACAACCCGGCTCAACCCAAAAAGAAAGTGCCTGGAAACCTGTACTTCATGCTCTTGCCCAACCCGTGGCATGGGCGCCAATACTTGCCGTCGTCTGGGTGGTTGTCGGTATTCCTTGGCCTAAAGAACTGAGCCCATCTTTCAACCTTATCGCCAAAGCAAATGCCTCAATGGCCGTATTCTCGGCCGGCATAACGCTGTCGGCTATTAAAATCGCCATAAACTGGCAGGCTGTACTCGGCTCGATACTCAAAATGATTTTTATGCCGGCTGTCGTCCTCATCCTCGGACTCCTGTTCCACATGGACCCGCTTAACCTCAAAATGCTCGTCGTAGCATGTGCTCTACCACCTGCCTTCTCAGGTATCATCATCGCCGACGAGTATGACACATACGTTGCTACAGGCACATCATCGTTGACCCTGTCAGTGATACTGTTCATAGGATTCTGTCCCCTGTGGATATGGCTGACCGACATCGCACTGCAATGCTTCTGATAAAGTACACATTAATGTATGCTCCATATATCTTCGAGGCCTCTGTTCAGATAAAAACTGTCAGAGGCCTCGAGTATTGGGATAACCATAGAAACTCATTGCTCAAAGGTTAATTTTTAAGAGCAAAAATGATTTTTTTAGTTAAAATAAAAAATTTTTTGTCCAAAATTTTTAAAAATGAAAAAATGTGCTTATATTTGCACGTGTGTTTTTCATAGTATTAGATTAAGATAAAGGTTTAAGGAAGGAGAGTTGTCGTGAGACAACTCTCCTTTTGCTTTTTTTATTTATGCAATTTACATGACCTGAAACAAGATTTTTTACAACTATTTTGTAATTTTGCATCATAAAACCAATTAATCATCAGTCATGAATTTATTTGACACCATAAGCGAGGACATCAAGAAAGCAATGTTGGCCCGTCAGAAAGTGCGTCTGGAAACTCTCAGAGGCATCAAAAAAGAATTTTTAGAAGCAAAGACAGCCCCGGGAGCCGGTGGCGAGCTCTCTGACGAGAACGCCATCAAGATACTTGTAAAACTCGCCAAACAACGTCGCGAAAGCGCTCGCATATATCAAGAAAACAACCGTCCCGAATTGGCCGAAAACGAGTTAGCCGAGGCCGCTGTAATAGACGAATACCTGCCCAAAGCCCTCAGCCCCGAGCAACTTGAGGCCGAGATTAAAGGTATCATCTCAGCCGTGGGTGCATCATCACCCGCCGACATGGGTAAAGTTATGGGCGTGGCTACCAAGAAACTTGCAGGACAAGCCGATGGACGCGCCATATCTACGCTCGTGCGCCAACTTCTCTCCAAATAACCCTCCCCTCCAACAACAGAAACATATATCTTATAAAGATATCCAATAATAAACAACAATGCTAACACTCCAACAAATCAAAGAAGACCCCAAGGCGATTGTCGAGAAACTCGCCATCAAGGGGTTTGAAGGCAAGGAGGCTATTGACAACGTCATCCAACTTGATGGCGAGCGCCGTGCCCTTCAGCTTGACAACGACAACAAAGCCGCCGAGCTCAACAAATATGCCGCCAAGATTGGCCAACTCATGAAGTCGGGCCTCAAAGAAGAAGCCGAACAAGCCAAAGCCGCCGTCGCCACTCTCAAAGATGCCCAAAAAGAAATCGCCGAGCAACTCGCCCAACGCGAGGCCAAAATACGCGAGATATTGCTCACTATCCCCAACGTCCCCTGTGACATGGTACCCAAAGGTCTCACCGCCGAGGACAACGTGGTAGAAAAAACCGGCGGTCCGATGCCCGACCTGCCCCAGGATGCTCTACCCCACTGGGATTTGGCCAAGAAATACAACCTCATCGACTTTGACCTCGGAGTCAAGATTACAGGTGCCGGATTTCCCGTATATATCGGCAAAGGCGCCAAACTACAACGCGCCCTTATACAATTCTTCCTTGACAGCGCATCCGAAGCCGGATACCTCGAGGTTCAACCTCCATATGTTGTCAACGAAGCTTCAGGCTATGGAACAGGTCAACTGCCCGATAAAGAAGGTCAAATGTACTATGTAGGTGAAGACAACCTCTACCTTATACCAACAGCCGAAGTCCCGGTCACCAACATCTACCGCGATGTTATCATACCCGGTGACCGCCTCCCGATTAAGAACTGTGCCTACTCGGCATGCTTCCGCCGCGAGGCCGGCAGCTATGGCAAGGATGTTCGCGGACTCAACCGCCTACACCAGTTTGACAAAGTCGAGATTGTACGCATCGAGAAACCCCAAGACTCTTATGCCGCGCTCGAGCAGATGAAAAATCACGTACAGAGCCTTCTCGAACGACTCGGCCTGCCTTGGCACATACTGCGCCTGTGTGGCGGGGACATGAGCTTTACATCAGCTATTACATTTGACTTTGAAGTATGGTCTGCAGCCCAGAAACGCTGGCTCGAAGTATCCTCAGTGTCCAACTTTGAAACCTACCAGGCCAACCGACTGAAATGCCGTTACCGTGGAGAAGACAAGAAAACCCACCTGTGCCACACACTCAACGGCTCGGCTCTCGCACTGCCCCGCATAATGGCGGCCCTGCTCGAGAACAACCAGACTCCCGAGGGCATCATCGTCCCCGAGTGCCTACATCGCTACACCGGATTCTCAATCATCGACTGACACTCCACCTCAATACTCCTAACAAGCGCGACATCCGGCTTTTCGGGCCTGATGTCGCGCTTGATTTCTCATCCCGATACACCCCGGACATCCCGATTTTACCGGCTCACAGTAAATTTCCATGAAAAAATTATGTTTAAAAACATAAACACTTTTTTTACCCACAATTTATACCTACCTTTGAACACTTATACCGGAGCCTCACGCCTGTACAAGAATTAAAAAATACATCAAGCAAGAGCTACCCCGATAAGACACAACCACATAATTGTACAACCTCATACCTTAGATACAGTCTCTCCTCCCCCCAAACCGCAAAGAAACTTAACAAATAAATTTATTAAATCCTAAAATTTTATGAGACTAAAACTGTTACTGACCGTGCTTTTGGCCACCATCTTACCGGCCCTTGCACAGAACACCAAGACAAGCAGCGGAACGGTAGTTGATGAAGAAGGCAAGCCCATCTTCGGCGCCTCTATCATCACCAATACCGGGAAAGCTCTCGGCACAACAGATGTCGACGGCGCTTTCTCTGTCAACGTCCCTCAGGACGCCAAGTCCATTATCGTCAGCTTTGTTGACCATGATTCAAAAGAAGTCAAGCCCCTATCCCAATGCGGCACCATTCGCCTCACCAGTAATACAGCCAATTATTACGGTGATATTTCCGACCTGATTATGGACGAGTCTCTTCTCGAAGACGAGGAAGGCAACTCCCAAGGCATCGTGGCTCTCACCGGTGCCAACGACAACATCTACTACAACACCGCCAGCTACAACTTCGGCCCCATGTACTTCCGCTACCGCGGATATCAGAATGAGTACCAGACCATATATATGAACGGTGTTGACCTTAACGACCCCATACGCGGTCGCTTCAACTTCAGCACACTTATGGGACTCACCTCGCGCGCGTTCCGCAACAAAACCACTACAGTAGGAATGGACGCCGCCAACTACGGCTTTGGCAACATCGGCGGCTCTACATCCTACAACACTATCACCGACACCTACGCGCCCGGATTCAACGGCTCGTTAGCCTACACCAACTCCAACTACTACCTGCGCGCCATGGCTTCCTATGCCAGCGGTGTCAACAAACACGGTTGGGCCTACACAATCGCCGGCATCGGCCGCTACTCCAACGAGGGTAACGTCGAGGGCACATTCTACAACTCGGGTGGCCTATTCCTCTCTTTAGAAAAAGTATTCAACGCCAAGCACTCGCTGACACTCACCGCATTTGGTGGCCCAACACAACGAGCCACCGCTACAGCCACCTATCAAGAGGTATATGACCTCGTCGGCGACAACCTGTACAACCCCAACTGGGGATGGCAGAACGGCGAGAAACGCTCGGCTCGCATCATCGAGACATTTGACCCGACAGCCATGCTCACATGGCTTTACAAAGACGACAATACCACCATAAACACCACTGCCTCTGTACGCTGGGTAAATTACAAACAAGCCGCACTCCTTAATTACAAGGCAAATGACCCAAATCCGACATACTACCGTTACCTCCCTTCAAATTATCTGAATGACAACGGCGAGCCTACCGAAGAGTCGGAATACTACACATGGCTATGGAAAAACAACCCCTCAGTAAGACAAATCAACTGGGACAACCTGTACCAAATAAACTACCTCAACAACATCCAGAACCAATCACTCTCCGACGCTGACAAGAAAGGCGCTTCCTACATCCAGGAAAACCGTCACTCCAACCTCTTCAGCGCTATGATTAACTCCTACATCAACCGTCGCCTCAACGACAACCTCTCTCTACAAGGTGGCGTATCATTCAACTGGACCAAGGGTTCTTACTACAAGACTATCCGCGACCTTCTCGGTGGCGAGTTTTGGGTTGACATCGACCCCTTCAGCGACCGCGACATCACCCTCGCTCCGGGCAACCTCCAGAACGACCTCGACCATCCCAACCGCCGAGTTGTAAAAGGAGATAAATTCGGTTACGACTACAACCTCTACTACCTTAAAGCCCAGGCCTGGTTACAGAACACATTCACCTCGGCCCACTGGGATGCATTCTGGGGTGTGACAATGAGCTACACTCAGTTCTACCGTGACGGACACATGCGTAACGGTCGTGCTCCTCTGAACTCTTTAGGCAAATCGGCCACCAGCAAATTTGACAACGCCATGGCCAAGGCTGGTGCCACTTACAAGATTGACGGCCGCAACTTCCTGAGCGTCCACGCCCAATACGGCACACGAGCACCGCTGGCCGACCAA
This sequence comes from Muribaculaceae bacterium, assembly GCA_017621845.1. Lineage (GTDB taxonomy): Bacteria > Bacteroidota > Bacteroidia > Bacteroidales > Muribaculaceae > CAG-873. The sequence continues at coordinate 18,131 of JAGASI010000017.1, read as the reverse complement.
GCATTCATTGCTCCCCGCGTCAAGAACACTCTCGTCGAAGGGCTCGAGAGCGAACGAGACCTCTCGGTTGATGCTTCTTACAGCTGGGCCTACCGCCGATTCCGTGGTAGCCTGTCTGCATACTATACCATGATGGACAATGTTACCGAACGCACTGCCTTCTATGACGACCGTTACTCGACACTCGCCATCTTTGCACTCCAAGGAGTGCGCAAGGTACACAAAGGCATCGAACTCGGCATGGCTTACAAGATTACTCCCTCAATCACCGCCACTTTTGCCGGAACATACGCCCGATACCAATACAAGAACAACCCCAACGGCACACGCTCGTTTGAAAACGGCCTACACCCCGATACCACCCAGACTGTATACCTCAAGAACTTCTATATAGGTTCTACTCCCCAGACCGTTTTCAATATCGGTATCGACTATGCAGCTCCCAAAAACTGGTTCTTCAACCTCAACGGCACCTGGCAAGGTGACGCATACGTCAACCTCTCGCCTGCCTACCACGAGGCTCTCCCTGACCTGTGGAAGAACATTCCCGACTGCACCCCCGAAAAACTTCAAGCCAAAATCGACGAGCTGTCAGCCCAAGACAAACTCAAAGACGCCTTCTCTCTCAACCTGTCTATCGGCAAACTTATCTACATCAACCGTAAAGTATCGATGAACATCAACCTCAACATCAACAACCTGCTCAACAACAAGGACGTTGTCACATACGCCTACCAGCAGGGACGTCTCGATACCAAAAACTACAACCGCGATAAGTATCCCAACAAATACTCCTATGCCCAGGGCACCAAGGTATTCCTAAATGTCGGTGTGAGATTTTAAACGACATTAAAGAATCACCCCATAACCTACCTGCTAAACAAAAATATCTTTAGAAACATTTAAATAAGACAAATGAAAAAGACATTATTATATATAGCCGCCTTAGTCCTGGGTAGCACCGCCATGACTTCATGTGACGATGACCTGGAGCGTCCGCCAATGGTAGTACCCGAGGCTACCATTGAGGCAAACACATCCATCGCCCAACTCAAGGCCGATTTCTATACCTCAGAATTCAACTATGCCACACAGATCGGGACTCGTGCCGACGGCTCTCACTACATCATCAAGGGTCGCGTCACATCTTCCGACCAAGCCGGCAACTTCTTTAAACAACTCGTCATCGATGACGGCACCTCCGGCATACAGATTAACATCGACTCATATGACATATATGAAGCCTACCAATTCGGCCAAGAAGTCGTCATCGACGTCACCGACCTATATATCGGCGGATACGGCAAACTCATGCAGATAGGCGCCGCACCCACCGACAAGACTTATCCCTCACGTATTTCCAAAACCGTCATCGGCGAGAAAGCCCAGGTTAACGGCTTGGCCGAGCCCGGTAAGATTGAGACCCACAAGATGACAATCGCCGAGCTCAACAACCTCAAGACCAACCAGAGTGAATGGCTCGACTGGCAATGCCGCATGGTTGCCATCGAGAACGTTACATTTGCCGACGCCGGCAAAGCTACCCTCGCCGAATCAGGCAAGAACACCAGCCGCACAATATCCGACGGCACCGGCTCGCTTATCCTTTACACCAGCGGCTACTCCGATTTCTGGGACTACTATTGCCCCTCCGGCACCGGTACCGTATATGGTGTCCTGAGCTTCTATAACAATGACTGGCAGATACGCCTCAACGACATTGAATGCCTCCAAGGTTATGAACTTTCCAAAGAACCCTCTGAAGGCCCCACACCTCCCAACCCCGGACAAGTTACCGGTGACGGCTCAGAAGAGAAACCTTTCACCGTCGCCGACATACAAGGCGGTGCTACCGGTGCTGACGTTTGGGCCAAAGGATATATCGTAGGCTGGGTAGAAGGACAGGTCCTCGCCGAGGGCGCTCATTTTGACGCTAATGCTACTGTTGTCAGCAATATCCTTGTCGCCGGCTCGGCCGACGTTACAGATGTCGCCAAGTGTATTCCCGTTCAACTCCCCTCAGGAACCGACGCCCGCACCAAACTCAATCTCAAGGATAATCCCGGAGTACTTAAAAAAGAAGTCATGCTGAAAGGCACCATCGATAAATACTTCGGTGTGACCGGCCTCAAAACCATTTCTGACTTCAAGATTGACGGCGTCCCCGACACCCCCGATACTCCTGCCGAGGCCGTGTCATCAATTAATGAGAACTTTGACGCCAATACATCAGTCCCGGCAGGGTGGACCCAGGTTCAGGTCGCCGGCAACAAATCATGGTATGTGACTACTTTCCAGGATAACAACTACATCGCCATGACCGGATACAAGGGAACCGCTCCCTTTGACCAATACCTGCTCACTCCTCCCGTCGACATGTCAAAGGTTACCACCAAAACCCTGACATTTGACACCCAGGTCAATGGCTACAGCTCTAAGACAAGCGTTCTCGAGGTATATGTCCTTGACGGTCCCGACGTGGCTACCGCCAACAAGACCAAGCTTAACCCAACACTTGCTACAGCTCCTGACAGCGGTTATTCCAGCTGGGCTTCATCAGGCTCGATTGACCTCTCCAAATTTACCGGAACAATATATATTGCCTTCCGTTATGCTGCCACTCAAGACGCCAACTACGCCACATGGTGTGTAGACAACGTCAAACTCAACGCCAACTGATACCCTGTGCGTCTCTCCTCCATTTTATACTACACACCTTAATATATTAAAAGCTAACTATTCACTATATATGAAAAGTTTAAAAAAATATCTCGCCTGGTTTACCGGTGCTGTCTTTGCCCTCTCGGGCCTGACAGCTTGCCAGGACGACATCGATGCTCCGGCCATCGATGCCCCCGTGGCCAAGGACCAGCCTAATATGACAATATTAGAACTTAAACAGAAATACTGGAACGACGCTGTCAACTATGCCGACACCATAGGTCTGAAAAAAGATGAAAACGGCAATACTGTCACGGACGCCGAAGGAAATCCGGTGTTTGATGACAATGAGTACATCATCAAAGGTCGCGTAACATCATCTGACGAGGCCGGCAACGTATTCAAGAGCCTTGTAATCCAAGACGAATCCGCCGCAATGGCAATCTCTATTAACTCCTACAACCTCTACCTGAGATACCGCCGAGGTCAGGAAATTGTCCTCAACGTCAAGGGTATGTACATCGGCAAATACAACGGCCTTGTACAGCTCGGCATGCCCGAATGGTATGAAAACGGCAATGCATGGGAAATTTCTTTCATGTCTCCCGAAAAGTTCAACTCTGTAGCCCAACTCAACGGACTGCCCGAACTTAGCAAAATCGACACTCTCGAGATAAACTCTTTTGCCGAACTTCCCACCAACCCCGAAGGCCTCTGCCGCTACCAAAGCCGTCTGGTCAAGTTTAACAACATCAAGTTTACCAACGGTGGCAAGGAAACATTCTCGACCTACCATTCAAGCGGTGTCAACCAAGCTATCGAAGACGTTGACGGCGCATCCCTGAACGTCCGCACCAGTGGCTATGCCAACTTCTGGAACCGCACTCTCCCCGAGGAACGCGGTGACCTCGTGTGCATCCTCTCATACTATGGAACCACCGGATGGCAACTGACAATGATCGACTATAACGGATGTATGAACTTTGGCAACCCCACCGAAGCTTCTGGTACCAAGAACAAGCCCTGGAGCGTTGACGAGGCTGTCGCTCTCCAAACCGCCGGAAAGACTCCTCAAGGATGGGTTACCGGATATATCGTAGGCGCCGTCGCTCCCGAGATTACCAAAGTCTCCTCTAACAACGACATCGAGTGGTCTGCTACTCCTATCCTCGACAATACTCTCGTAATCGGTCAAACTCCCGACACCAAGGACATCGCCCACTGCCTTATCATCGAACTCCCCGCCGGCAGCAAACTTGCCCAATACGGCAACCTTCCCGACAACCCCGGCGTATACGGCAAACAGATATGGCTATACGGAACAATGGACAAGGTCATGGACTCCTATGGAATTACCGGCAACTCCGGCGCTACCGACCAATTCTCTATCGACGGCCTACAACCCGATGACGGAAACATCCCCGACGGCGACGGCTCCGAAGAAAAACCATACAACCCCTCTCAAGTCATCGGCTTTAACCCCTCGTCAACTACCGTTCCCGTCAAGTCCGGCGTTTGGGTCAAAGGATACATCGTCGGTTGGGCCGACATGTCTACCGAATATGTAATCAACGCCAACACCGCACGCTTCTCTGTCCCGGCCACTATGGCTACCAACATCCTGATAGCTCCCTCAGCCGACGTTACCGATGTCTCCAAATGTATCGGTATTCAGCTACCCACCTCTATACGCCCGGGCCTCAACCTCGTTGACAACCCCGGCAACCTCGGAAAAGCTCTCTTAATCAAGGGCGACATCGCCAAATACTCAGGCATCGCCGGTGTGCGCAACGGCTCGGAATATAAACTTGAAGGCGAGCCGACACCCCCAACTCCCTCGGGTGACCCCGTGACTTCCATTGACGAGCAATTCAACACCACATCGTTGCCCGCCGGATGGACCAAAAAAATCGTCTCGGGCGACAAAGACTGGTACTTCACCACATTCCAAGAAAACACCTACGCCGCCATGACCGGATACAAGGGAACCAATCCTCCCTTCGATTCATGGCTCATGACTCCGGCTATCGACATGTCCAAGGTCGCCAACAAGGTATTCACCTTCGATACTCAGGTCAATGGCTACGGCTCCACCACTTCCAAGTTAGAGGTCTATGTCATGACCTCCAACGACCCCTCGGTATCAACCAACACCAAGCTCAACCCCACACTGGCTACAGCTCCTTCATCGGGTTACTCTTCATGGGTCGGATCCGGCAATATTGACCTCTCGGCATTCAACGGCACCATCTACATCGGCTTCCGTTACAACGCCTCCTCCGACGCCAACTACGCCACATGGTGTGTAGACAATGTCAAGCTAAACGCCGGTGACACCCCGACTCCTCCCGATCCTCCAACACCTCCAACTCCCTCGGGAGACTATAAAGGCGACTTCAACACCTTCAACGGCGGTGAAGCCAAGGCAAGCCCCTACGGTGAATACAAGAACGCTACCGGATGGGTCGCCACCAATGCCATCATCCTCGGCGGCGGCGACACCGACTCCAACCCCTACTTCACATTCATCGGTGCTTCCGGTACGCTCGCACCCACATTGAACGGACGCCCTGACAAAATCGGCACTCTTACTTCTCCTCTACTGTCAGGCTCTATCAAGATGCTGACATTCAACTATGGCTTTGCCTTCACCGAAAAGAAAGCCGGCTTTACCGTAAACATTAAGGACGCCTCAGGTAATGTCATCAAGACTCAGAGCGTTAAGGTCGATACTATCGAGAAACTTAAAGCCTATGGCTTCTCTATGGAAGTCAATTACACCGGCAATTTCACCATCGAGATTGTCAACGACTGTTACTCAGGCACCGAAAATAAAAATACCGACCGTATCTCATTCTGGAACCTTACCTGGACTGAATAATTCTTAACCATAAACCTCAGTCTCCATATCGGCTTTATCGGCCGATATGGAGACTGCAATAACTTCAACCAATGAAACGCATACTCCTTGCCTCACTCATCGCTCTGCTTGCATTACCCGTTATCCAAGCCCAAAATAAAGGACGACGCATGCAAGTTGCAGGCATAGCGTTCTACAACCTTGAGAACCTATTTGACACCATCCCCAACAACCCCGAAGGACGAGACCTGGAATTTACACCAAAAGGTTCACGTCAATGGAACGGCACCAAATATTGGTCCAAGATTTCCAAGCTCGCACGCGCCATTTCCTCCTTTACATCCAAGACAACTCCCAATGGCCCCGCTATCATCGGTGTCAGCGAAATTGAAAACCGCTCGGTACTCGAGGACCTCGTCAATGACGCCCAGATTAAACCCTGGAATCTTCAGATTGTACACCACGACTCGCCCGACGCACGTGGCGTAGACGTCGGTCTCCTGTACAATCCTCGATACTTCAAGGTCACCAATGTCACCAACCATCGACTCACCGAGGTAAAATTCCGCACTCGCGACCAAATGTGCGTCACCGGCCTACTACTGGGTCAACCGATATCAATAATCGTGAACCACTGGCCATCACGTCTCGGCGGACAGGAACAATCATCTCCCAACCGCGAGGCTGCCGCCCGACTGTGCAAACATATCGCCGACTCGCTCTGGAACGTCGACCCAAACATGGGAGTCATAATCATGGGCGACCTCAACGACGACCCTCAAGATAAATCTTGTGCCGTCGAGCTCGGTGCAAAACGCGACCGCAAAGACGTCGCCGAGCACGGCTTCTACAACCCATTCTGGAAAAAACTCGATGAAGGTATCGGAACGCTTGCATATAAAAGCTCCTGGAATCTCTTTGACCAGATTATCCTCTCAGGCAACATTGCCAACGCTCCCGACGACCGCTGGCACTTCTACCGTGCCGACGTCCTCAACCGCGACTTCCTGCAAGACACCCAGGGAAATCGGCAACATTACCCCCTGAGAACTTATGCTTCCGGTGTATGGCTTGACGGATACTCCGACCACTTCCCCACCGAAGTATTCCTCATACGCTACCTCCCCGCCAAGTAATCCCGCCAATCCCAAGGCTTATTAATCCAACACGATAGAGGCTGGTCCCAATCAGGACCAGCCACTATTGCATAAATCAGGCAGAAGTGGATACAACGCGGTTGCACTTTCACTAAATAAAACGAGCCCGGCCATCCGGGCCTATATCACATGTTTGGGAGTTTGCAGATCTATCAGAATGACTACCAACCGCTCCTGTCAGCTGATTCTGACTTTTCAAGATGTTATTATATCATATCAGTCAGGGTCACGCAGATTTTTATTACATTTGCATGAGTAAACACCTCGCTCTGTTTAAAAACTAAGAATTTTTAAGCAGTTGTTTAAAAAGATAAGGGAATGGAAATGAAATTCTGTCAGAGTTGCGCAGTGCCGCTCAACGATGAAAACATGGGTACTGAGGCTGACGGCAGCGTCAGCGAGGATTACTGCATATATTGTTATAAAGAGGGTAAGTTCACCCGTGAGATGACTATGGAGCAGATGATTGACTTCTGCGCTCAATTTACCGATGAGATAAACAGGCAGTCGGGGAAAAATCTGACCGTCGAACAGGCGAGAATGATGATGCGTCAGTTCTTCCCTCAGTTGAAACGATGGAAACAATCTAATCACGTTAACCAATGATGTTGTTATTATCAATATGACAAAAGAAGTTTTATACATCCTGCTCCCTGACTTTGCCGAGCATGAGATGGTGTATCTCGCACAGGCTATCGCTTCTGATGAATATGCCTTGAAGGAAAATCCAAAATATGTCAACAAGATTGTTGCACCTACTATAGAGCCGGTCAAATCAATAGGTGGCTTCGGCATGTTACCTGATTATTCATTTGATACCATGCCCGATGACTATGCCGCTCTTGTTTTAATTGGAGGCTTCGGCTGGACGACCCCGATTGCCGACAGGGTCGTCCCTGTTGTCACAAAGGCTATTGCAAGTGGCAAGATAGTAGGGGCGATATGCAATGCTGCTTCTTTTATGGCAAAGAATGGCTTCCTCAACAGCGTCAGACACACCGGAAATGGCATTGACCAATTGAAATCATGGGGTAGCGTAAACTATACCAACCCCCAAGGATATGAACATAAACAGGCGGTTACCGACAAAAATATTGTCACGGCTAACGGCTCGGCGACACTTGAGTTTGCCAAAGAACTTCTCTTGTTACTTGAAAACGACACACCTGAGCGTATTGAGATGTACTACCGGTTCAACAAGCAGGGCTTCTGCGAATTATTCAAATAAGTGTTATGGCATGTTCAATAGACTTTATAGAGGAACTTTGTGAGACACTCTCTCCTCTTGGAGAAGTCCGAAGCCGGAAAATGATGGGCGATTACATTATCTACGTCAACGAGAAATGTGTGATTACCGCCTGCGACAATCTGGCTTATGTCAAAAAACTGCCATGTATAGAGGCTTTGATGGCCAATGCTGAAACCGGGACTCCCTATTCAGGTGCCAAGGAAGCATATATTCTCGATTTATCAGACCGTCAGACCGCATTGAATGTTGTGGCGCAATTGTGGGAGGTTCTGCCATTCCCCAAAAGTAAAACCCCAAAAAACTTATGACTATGTTTATAGCCATTCTTACCTACATAAAGCCCTTGAGTGAGGTTGACAAATATCTTCAAGCTCACCGCGATTATTTGGCTGAGCACTATGCGGCCGGTAATCTGATTATGTCCGGGCCACGTAACTCCCGTATCGGAGGGGTCATAATGATAAAAACCACCAATCGCGAGGCTGTCAATGATATACTCTCACATAATCCTTTTAATATCAACGGCATTGCCGATTATCAGATTGTGGAATTCACCCCCACATTATTCTGTGATGACAGCCTAAAATTTCTGATATGATTAAAAGGTTGTTTAAAAATTAATATGCCACATTGGCTATTGTCTGAAATGTCAGATTATTTGTTTAAATTTGCATTTCTTCAATAGTAAAATCTAAAACCTTATAATTAGCTGTGAAAATATTTAAGACCTCTCTATTATTAGCCATATTGGTCTCATCGTCAGCAATTTATGCCACTGAGCCCGACGGATATTATACCTCATGTGAAAACAAGTCAGGTGCCGACCTCCTTAAGGCCCTTAATAATAAAGTCAGCAGCCACACCACCATCAGCTATGACGGGCTGTGGGAACTGTACAAGACCTCGGACGTCAAGCCTAACGGCAAAATCTGGGATATGTATTCTACTAAGGAGTGGCCCGTAGGTAGCCAACACTGTGGCAACTATAAGCTCGTGGGAGACTGCTATAACCGAGAGCACTCATTCCCCAAGAGCTGGTTCAATGATGCCAAGCCAATGTACTCCGATGCCTTCCATCTCTATCCCACCGATGGCAAGGTCAACGGACAACGCAGTAATTACCCCTATGGCGAATGTGAGGGTGGAACGACACTCCCCTCCAACGGTAGCGTTGATGCTCTGGGCCGTCTGGGCAAATCCACATTCCCCGGCTATTCAGGCACCGTCTTTGAACCGGTTAATGACTACAAAGGCGACTTTGCTCGCTCTTATTTCTATATGGCCGCCGCCTATAACGACAAGATTGGTGGTTGGCACTCAGACATGCTTGCCGGAAATTCCTATCCGGCCTTCTCGTCATGGGCAGTAAATCTGCTATTAAAATGGCACCGTCAGGACCCCGTGAGCAACAAAGAAATCAATCGCAATGAAGCAGTATATGCCAAGCAACGCAACCGCAACCCATTTATAGATCATCCCGAGCTCGCCGAGCACATCTGGGGCAATAAGAAAACAGTAGCCTGGTCATTGAACATGACCGCCGACCCCGAGTTGATATCCCCTGCCGACGGATCGACAATCAGCCTTGGCACTGTTGCTGTTGACCATCCTCGTTCAGTGTCAGTCAGCATCAAGGGGCTCAATCTTACCGAGGATGTGAACATCTCGGTCTCGGGTGCCGGTTACAGCATTGACCGCTCGTCGGTAACAGCCGCGGCTGCCAATGCCGAGGGTGGCACTCCTGTCAACATAACCCTTACCGCCACCTCGACAGGAACTCATAATGGAACATTGACTCTCTCCTGCGGAGACTTGTCTACACGCGTCTCTATCACTGCCAACGCCCTTGACGGCCTGCCGGCTTCTGCTCCAACCAACATCTCTGACCGCTCGTTTGTCGCCCACTGGACATATATCGGCGACGAAGACTCCAATGGTTGCTATACGCTTACCGTAAAAGACTCCAACGGTCAGGATGTCGATACCTATCCCCGCTCTGTACCGGCCAAGAACGAGTATTATCTTGTGGATGAGCTGGACGCCTCCACTACCTATACCTATTCCATTGCCAGTCGCGATCTCACCTCCAATACAATCACAGTGACAACAATGGCGCCAATTCCCATGATTCAATTCATGTATGACGGAGACCTGCACATCTCCGCCGAGCCCGGCACGCCTTCCGATGCCTATGAACTTCTGGTCGACATCGAGAATATCGACACCGATATCGCCGTTTCGGTCAAGGAACCGTTTGAAATCAGTACCGATAAAGGCACCTGGGCAACTGCCACTACTCTATCGCCCATCGAAGACCGTATATATATACGTGTCAACTCGGCCACCGAGGGTGTCTTTGAATCATCTATAACCGCGCGTGCCGGTGAATATGTAAGCGATGACGCCACCGTGTCGGCAACTGTTTCTACCTCGCCCGACTTTATCGAGACTTTTGAGCCTAAGGGTTCGGGCAACTACAACGAGACTGCCTATGCCGGCTCAGCAGCCAACTGGACATTAGGCAACGCCGGCGTTTTCCAGATTACGGCCGAGGCCTACGACCGGGACGGTTATCTGAGACTGGGTAAAAATAACAACTCCTATATCGAACTCGCCGAAAACCGCCCCAACGGTATAGGCATCGTCGAATTCATGGCTACTTCATGGCGCGGGGACGGCGCGGCCTCCATCGACATCCAATATTCCACCGACAACGGCTCGACATGGAATACTGCCGGCACCGTGACATTGCCATCCGAAAACTCAGGACCAAGCACCGATGTTTACAAAAAATACACCGTCACAGTCAATAAAGCAGGTAATGTCAGACTAAAATTCAGCCAGACATCGGGCAAACGTGCCTGCATAGACAATATCGCCATGAAGCCATTCTCGGCTGGCATTGACGGCGTTGTCAGCGACTATCGTTCATGGGACGCATACTGCCAAGGACATGCCCTCTATGTTGAATTGAACAAACAGTCACATGTCGCTGTATATGGTGTAGACGGAATTACATACGCCAACACCGAGATGCCGGCCGGCACATCAATACTTGACTTGCCTCAAGGTCTGTATATCGTTGTTGTCGAGGACTTCAGCCGTCGCGTACTCGTCAAATAATGGAACAACAATTTAATGACCGCACACAGATACTCCTCGGACAAGACGCCACTCAGCGCCTGTCCGGGATGAGTGTCATTGTGTTTGGAATAGGAGGCGTAGGCTCATGGTGTGCCGAAGCGCTTGCCCGCACCGGAATAGGCAACATCACTCTTGTCGACAACGACGTCGTATCGCCCTCCAACATCAACCGCCAACTCGTTGCCTTGCAATCAACCATAGGTATGCCAAAAGTAGAAGTGATGGCCCGTCGCATACTCGACATCAACCCACGGGCACATGTCACAGCTGTCAACCAACGCTATAATACCGAGACCGCCGACGAGTTTAACCTTGGTCAATATGACTATGTCGTCGATGCCATCGACTCTCTCGCTGACAAGGCGCTCTTGATTCTTCGTGCCACTTCATCCGACACAACCTTGGTCTCAAGCATGGGAGCCGCCCTTAAGACCGAGCCAACGCGAGTATCTATCGCCGAGTTCTGGAAAGTCGAGGGGTGCCCGTTGGCGAGAGCTCTCAGACAACGATTCAAACGCTCGGGAATATTTCCTCGTCACAAATTCTACTGTGTATACTCCCCCCAGCTTGTCCCCAACCTGGAGCCTCACCAAGACCATGACGGCAGCTCGCCCAACGGCTCTCTTATTCAGGTCACCGCCGTATTTGGCATGACACTCGCCTCTATCATCATTAACAAGATTGCTCAACATACATCTTAATATACCAAAATTCCACGCACAATGAAAATATACACCACCACCGGCGATGCCGGCACCACATCATTGGTAGGAGGAACACGCGTTCCCAAAAACTCTCCCCGTCTCGAGGCCTATGGCACTGTCGACGAGCTCAACTCATGGCTTGGACTTATAATCGCCAATCTCCCCGCCGACGACCCTCAGGCCGAACTCCTGACATGGGTTCAAAACCGGCTTTTTGACCTTGGGAGCACCCTCGCCACCGAGGCATCATCCAAGTGGCAACCCACACCTCCGACTCCACTTGTTGTAACCCGACTCGAACAAGCTATCGACGCGATAGACGCCACGCTGCCTCGTCACAACCAATTCATACTCCCGGGCGGAACCCCAAATGCGGCCAACGCCCACATCGCCCGCACTGTCGCCCGCCGTGCCGAGCGGCAAATACTGTCGATACTATCCCCTCAGATTACGATTAACCCATTGTGGCTTAAATTTATAAATCGACTCTCAGACTACCTCTTTGTCCTCGCCCGTCACATCAACCACCAAGACCACACACCCGAGACATATTGGCAACAATGACCACCTACCGGATATACTCGCCATCCACGGCCACTGTTACAGCCGACGGCAACGTCATAAGCGGCATCGACGACATCTCCACAGACAGCGTCCTTGACATCTACTCCCCTCAAGATATCTATAACTTACAGGGTATATGCATCAAACACAGCGCGACACAGGCCGACATTGACGCCCTGTCCCCCGGCATATACATCATTGCCCGGAAGAAGGTGCTTGTCAGATAGATTTAGAAGTCAGCATATCAGATTCAATAGAGCAGGACTTGGCTATTGCGATATAAGCCAAGACCTGCTCTACTTTACAGACTCCCCAATTCCCACTATCTTAAGCCTCCTTAAATGAAATACCACAATACACTCCCACCCATAACAGTAAACCATACAGCCCCACACTCATTACGTTAAACATCATTAAATTATAAGTCTTAAGACATAACATATTGTCAGTTTAACTAAAAATACTAACTTTGCACACCCGTTGGTAATAACATCAGCACAACAACCCATCCCCCACCGGGAAAAAACAAGAAAATAATCATTAATACCAATAAACCATGTACTGGACACTCGAATTAGCATCCAAACTTGAAGACGCACCATGGCCCGCTACCAAAGACGAGCTCATCGACTACGCCATGCGTTCAGGCGCACCCCTCGAGGTAATCGAAAACCTCCAGGAAATCGAAGACGAAGGCGACACCTATGAATGTATAGAAGACATCTGGCCCGACTACCCCTCCAAAGAAGACTTCTTCTTCAACGAAGACGAATATTGATTGCCTGGCGGCACTTAAACAAAAGACCATCAATCGGATAAACGCGGGCTGTTTGTCCGATTGATTTTTTTATGTTTTAGCCAAACAAATACGGATTTTGTAAGCAGCTGATGATTAAGTTCATAACATTTTCATAAATTCCAAAATTCGGTTTTGTTTGGCTAAAATACATGTCCAATCCCCTTCTTCGTGAATACTGAGATATGCTCCTGATTTTATCCTCCGAAATCCTCCTGAGGGATAGAGTATACACTGTCATACTTGAGGAAGAAGAGTATTCCATATGTCAAATTTGTAACTCAATTTATTTCAAGGATATAACTACGATTTCCTCTTTCTGTCTGTTGTCAGAGAATGACACTGAGTGACAACATTATTTGGCCAAAAGCAGGAAATACAAGTGTGATTTGCAGTAAACCAGCGATAGAATTGGTGTCGCTATTGTTGGTTAGATTCTGTTTGCTATCAACTAATGTTGACAATGTATGAGTTCTGCAGTACCTCTTCAAGCGACTTGCCGTCAATTTTGACGGTATCCCAGACACTCTTATCACATGGTACCATGTAGAGGATTTCTCCCTTTGCATAGTCGTGAGTATCTTGATTCTCGATCTGATAAATAGGATATCTATCTACCTCTTTTTTGAATCTAAAAACTGGCATGGGACAGTTTTCAGCATGAATACCATAAAAATTTCCATCCTCAACATAATAAAAAATCATATTGAAGTGGCCAATCTGCACATAGGTGTTGAAAATCTTCTTTGAGACCGAAGATTTTGTCTCCATGCGATTCTCTGGTTGCCATCCGAGTTGCCATGCTTCGAGGTTTTTTCCTTCCCCAAAGAAATTGGGGACCACAACCGTATGGTTGCGCTTTGGAAGATTTGGCGGTGTTTGTTTTTTCATCGATTGTTTATAACTTGTTGTGCAGACATTAATAAGATACTTCCAGACAAATTCCTTTTACGAATATTACTTGTGAACCCTTCTTGATTTTACAAGCTAAATATATCAATATCAATTAAATAAATCGACTCGCAAAAACAGGGTAAAAATTTCACCTTGTTTTTACAGTTGCGCATTATTACTCTTGAGGGTACTGCCCATTACACATAATGAGTAGAGCGCAGCCGGGATAAAAATAATGGTTTCTCCGGCATCAAGATTATAAGAACTTATTTCGGTCTTGGAGGTAACAATTATTTTCCTTAAACCCTTATTGGCATTGACAAAACTTAACAGCGATTTCAGTTCTGTTGGATTCTTGGCAAATCGGTCCGTCCATTTAATTTCTGCAATCGAAGATGCTTTTTGTGTCGCTTGATTTACCCATACAATATCCACCTCTCCTTTTTCTCGCCCTTTTGTCCAGTTGGAGTAATAGAAATTAGATTCTCCTCTTTGAATCAATTGAGAAAATATGGCAGTTTCAACCATGCTACCAAGCATATCGTCATCATCACCTACTGGAGAAAACAAGGCACACCGCAATGATGGATTGGTAAGATAAATCTTGAATGACATCACTTTTTTCAGTCTTTTTGCATTTTGATCAATCTTATTGACAACTTTAATCAGAAATGCGGCCTGGAGATATTCAAGATATTTTCGTATGACGTCCTTTCGAATCCCGGATTCTGATGAAAGCCCTTCATAAGAAAATTCATTTCCTGAACGGAATGCGATATGAACAAAGAGCTGATTTAATTCTTGAATGTCAGAAATACCATACAAACTCGGTAAGTCTCTTAACAAAACTTTATCAATAATATCATTCTTAATGTATTGGCCTGGATTCTGTCTTATTTTTTCAGAAAATACCACCTCTGGGTAGCCACCATAATTAATATAGTCGATGTATAATCTGTTTAAGGCATCTATATCTATAGTGTCAATCGGGGTTATCCCGTTTTTAGAAGGGACAATTAGGGATTGTCGTCCATTGAAGTTGAGGAATTCGCTAAATGTTAGAGGAGGAAGCATGAAGTCGGTGAATCTACCTGCACCGCTTTCAATACTTTTCATTTTCAATGCAGCAGCCGCGGAGCCTGACCCAACGAATTTATTTCCCCTAAAGGAATCGACCAACGATTTAAGATGGACTTCCCAATTTTTAAGATATTGAATTTCATCGAAAAAAACATAGAAGCCGTCCTTGTCATCAGGATTTTTTAGGGCTGTGCGGGCATATAGGAATAAGTTCTCTAACGAAACATTATTATATATAGGGGTATCTATAGAAATGTATATTATTTTCTTGCTGTCAACACCGCTTTTAAGTAATTGTTCGATACTATGGAAAATCATCACGGTCTTCCCTACTCGGCGTGGTCCCATCAATATTACGGCACGGCGCATTTCTAGATCCGAGACTTCATTGTAAAAGTCTTGAAGATATGCGCGGTGTGGCATTTTTGTATAGAATTCAGGGACAGAATCAGACGACCACCATGGGTTGTCCGTCACCATTCTCTTTATAATTTGTTCCTCTAAAAGTTCCGATATATTTTTCATAATTACAATTTAGACTGCAAACATAATAAAATTTTCTTAATTTCACAAAGTTTGTAACTTTAATATAAAATAATACGCTTGATATTACATGTAATATTAATTCAAACATAATAAATCTTCTAAAATCGAATAACCAAGTCAATACTACCGCAATATCGGTAATTTTTGCAAAAATGCCGATACAAACTCTACTATTGAAAAAGTATTACTAGTGTTTTTGACCGACTGAGTTTGTTTGACCAATGTTTTGTCATAATCAGGTTATTTTGTTTGTCCAATCGCCTCTGATAGCCTCAGATAGCGCGGTTTGTTTGGCTAACGGTAGTGTAAAAACATTTAAGATATTGATTATAAGTATATAAATTACGTTTCAACGAAGACGAATATTAATCGCGTGCAGGCACGAAAATAAGAGACAATCAATCGGATAAGCAATCATAAATTTGTTTGTCCGATTGATTTTTCTTGGGGGAGGGGCCGGCCTTACTCTTGCCTTCTATTAGCCTGATGGGTAGGGATATGTATTATTGCTGTGAAACAAAATTTTAGGTGGGAGGATATTGTTTTCTGTGTCTGACTGCCACGGTATAGTTATGGAATTGGATGAGGTGTGGGTAGATGGGCCGGTGCGCCCCCGCTTGTTTATGTTTTTTTAACCTTATACATATTGCATGGAATTAGAATTGATACTAACTTTGTATCATTCTAATTATGTTAACAAACCGATGCAGACTACTCTATATTCGCCCACTCAGTTGGCCGACATACTTCATAGGTTCAATGTACGCCCCTCTGTCCAGCGTATGGCTGTCCTGGGCCACGTGGCTGACAAAAGAACCCATCCTACCGCCGACGAGATTTTTTCGTCTATAGCCAATAATTTCCCCTCTCTCTCTCGAGCAACAGTATATAATTCGTTGCACACGCTTGTTGACAGCGGCATCTTGAGGGAACTGGAGATAGAAAGCGGAGTAACGCGCTATGACCTGGCGCTTCAACCGTCTCATGGCCATTTTATGTGCAGGCACTGTGGGAAGATATACGATATATCTGTCACACAGGACCTTCTGAGAGCCATGTCCGATAAATATAGAGTCGAGAGCATCGATGTTTATATCAAGGGAATATGTCCCGAGTGCACTGAAAATTAACCGAACAAATTATTAATCATCTAAAATATTATTTTACAATGAAAGAATTGAAAGGAACCAAAACAGAGAAAAACCTGATGGAGGCTTTTGCCGGCGAATCTCAGGCTCGCAACAAATACAGCTACTATGCATCCAAAGCGCGCAAAGACGGATACGAGCAAATTGCCGCTATCTTTGAGGAGACAGCCCACAATGAGAAGGAACATGCCAAGCTCTGGTTCAAGCTGCTCCACGGAGGCAACGTGCCCGAGACTATGGACAACCTGCGTGATGCCGCCGAGGGTGAAAATTATGAATGGACCGACATGTATGACCGCATGGCCGCCGAAGCCGAGGAAGAAGGCTTCACTCATATTGCCGCCAAATTCCGCGCTGTAGCCGCTATCGAACGTCATCACGAGGAACGCTACCGCCGTCTGCTCGCCAATATCGAGGAAGGAATTGTATTCTCTCGTGAAGACGACAGAGTATGGGTATGTCGCAACTGCGGACACATCGTAATCGGCAAAAAGGCACCTTTGGCCTGCCCCGTATGTGCCCACGCCCAAAGCTTCTTTGAATTGGAAGCCAAGAACTATTAATCGGGTCCCCCTCCCTATCAGATATCTACACCTAATAAACACACATCAACACGCGCTCCTGCAAGACTGTCTTTCAGCCTTACAGGAGCGCTAAATTCATTTTACGGAATATATAAGAGCCGGTCACACGATACAGACAAGCGCGATGGGGGCGTCAACGTAGGAATGTTCAAAAGATAGTAAACGCTGACGGTGAGGTGACAAAATCATCTGCTGCGGGTCGATAAATACATAAAATAACAGCTTCCCACACCATACACCACCATCCAGATGATGCACCTCAGCGGCCACAAGATCCCAAAGACCTTCATGGACTACCCCCCCCTCCGACGAAATCGCCGACGAAATAGACACAATCGCCAACGGCCCTAAATCAGAGGTATTCTGAATCACTTTATGCTATAGCTTATACTCAACAGAGAATAGAGAGAGAGATACCCCACGCGCCATTCCGCGACGGTGCCAATGCTTTAGAGTGTAATATTGTTATTCTAAATAATTTCGCTAATTTTGCAGTTGCAGACCGCCACAGCAGAAGCCCCGGTCAAGGGCTATGTGGGTGGGACTGTGACTGTAATCGGCTTGCCGCTTGGCTTGCCAAGTAATCGCCTTGGCGCTTTGCCATGGCAAAGACATTTCGGAAAAGCGTTTACTCGACGCTCTTTATTGACGCATAGAAATCTGGTAAATTTCAATCACTGTCAAGAATGTAGCAAACGGTAGATGCCAATGTGCATATGTATATTCCGCCCGTACTCGGCGCCT
>JAGASI010000016.1 GCA_017621845.1 Muribaculaceae bacterium | reverse complement strand
TTTATCACAAAAATAATGAATTTTTATCTTTCAAACCAAAGATAAATAACTAACATACAGCTCATAAAGATTTACCTGACTCGAAATGAATCGGGTAAGGGTATTATGCGCTTATTTAAATTTTAAATGAAAGAGCCGTGAGCCGGGGCGGGGCGACCATTGAGCAGTATATCATATCTGGCATGTAATAATATGTAATAATATGTGAATTACATGTATTGGGCGTTTTTCTTGGGGGATTGAAAAAAAGGCGCTAACTTTGTTGCTTGAATTAGAATTTTCATTTAACAACCCATTGACAGTGGAAACCAAGTATATTTTTGTGACCGGCGGCGTAGTGTCGTCATTAGGTAAAGGTATTATATCGTCATCATTAGCCAATCTGCTGATAGCCCGTGGCTTTAAAGTGACAATACAGAAGTTTGACCCCTATATCAACATAGACCCTGGAACGCTTAATCCATATGAGCATGGCGAATGTTATGTGACGGTCGATGGTCATGAGGCCGACCTTGATTTGGGGCATTATGAACGATTTACTAATATACAGACCACTCGCGCCAACAATGTTACTACCGGACGTATCTACCAAAGTGTCATTGACAAGGAACGTCAGGGAGTTTACTTGGGTAAGACGGTTCAAATTATACCCCACATTACCGATGAGATTAAGCGCAATGTCAAGGCTCTGGGTAATACAGGGAAATTTGATTTTGTGATTACCGAGATTGGTGGCACTGTTGGCGATATCGAGTCGTTGCCATTCCTGGAGGCAGTGCGTCAATTGCGCTGGGAGTTGGGCATGAACGCTTTATGTGTCCACTTGACTTACGTGCCCTATCTGCATGCAGCCAAAGAACTTAAAACCAAGCCTACCCAACACTCGGTTAAAAAGCTTCAGGAAGTTGGTATTCAGCCCGACATACTTGTATTGCGTACCGAAAAAGACATTCCGGTGAACATGCGCCGTAAGATTGCCCAATTCTGTAATGTGTCGCCCGATGCGGTATTCCAGTCGGTAGACCTGCCGTCGATTTACCGTGTGCCTATTGCGATGCATCAGCAACATCTTGATGAGTGTGTGCTACGCAAGATGGGTATGCCCGTCGAAGGCGAGCCTCACATGGAGCCCTGGTGTAAATTCCTTGAGCGTATGGAGTCGGCTACCAAGACAATCACGATAGGTCTTGTCGGCAAATATGTAGAGTTGCAGGATGCCTATAAGTCAATCAATGAGGCTCTGTTCCAGTCAGCAACTTATAATGATTGCCGACTGAATTTGGTGAGCATCCACTCAGAGAAAATCAATGACGAGAACGTTGATGAATTGCTCAAGGAAATGGATGGAGTGATTGTAGCTCCCGGATTTGGTAGCCGAGGCATCGAAGGCAAATTTGTGGCACTTAAATGGTGCCGTGAACACGATATACCTACCTTTGGTATCTGTCTGGGTATGCAGTGTATGGTCATCGAGTATGCTCGCAATGTCATGGGGCTCACTCTGGCCAACTCTACCGAGATGGACCCCAACACTCCCGACAATGTCATCGATCTTATGGAAGAACAAAAGAGTGTTACCGATAAGGGAGGTACAATGCGTCTTGGTGCATACGAGTGTCAGCTCACCCCCGAGTCGACAGTCGCCAAAGCTTATGGCAAGACCATCGTCAGCGAGCGCCATCGCCATCGCTTTGAGTTTAATGACAGTTACCGTGAGGACTTTGAGCAGGCCGGCATGAAATGTGTTGGTACAAACCCCCAGACCCAGTTGGTAGAGGTGGTAGAAATTCCCGGAAAACGCTGGTATGTAGGTACACAGTATCATCCCGAGTACTCAAGTACTGTCCTTTCCCCCAATCCTATCTTCCTCTCATTCTTCCGTGCCGCGATAGAATATCACGACACCCAAAAATAATCCCTCGACATATTGTCGAGAGTGCCACGCGAATATAGCGAGAAAATAATCGACAAACACCCTGATAATTTAACATTAAAATAAATAACACGATAACAATCAATGGATAAAAACACGCTCACCGGCTTGTTGCTCATGGGCCTGGTATTGTTCGGGTTTATGTATTGCAACAAACCGGAACGAACCCCTGAAACCGCCACGACACAAACAGAGACTACGGTTCAAGCTCAAGCGATAAAGGAAAGCCCCGAGAAAAAACTTATAAATAATCTTACGGGATATGTCAATGCCTATGGCACGCCTGTCCCCGGTGACACTACCGGCAAGGCTGTATCTGTCTCGACCGCTGAGATGAATGTCACCCTGAATGTCGACAGCACCCTGACAGGTACTATCAAAACCAACGGCCAAGATATTGACCTGAAAGATATTACCGGCGACCCGGCAAGCTCTCAGTATGATCCGGACCGCCGCCGCCAAGTAGTCAACGCTGTCAACAAGCGTCTTGACGTTATAATGGAATATCAGGAGTTTGCCCAATTTGTAGGGCGTCCCGGCAAGACTGTTACCCTCACCAACGGTAAGATGAACGTCACGTTTGATGCCGCCGGTGGTATGATTAAACGTGTTGTCCTGCCCGGTTATAAAACAGAAGTGACTGATCCGGCAACCGATGTAGAGATGTTCAATGCCTCGTCGGCAGCCTATGCCTTTACTTTCAAGACTGTCAACCAGCAGAAAGTTCAGACAAACGCTCTGACGTTTGATCTTGACTCGTTAGCTCCCAATAAGATCAGGATGTCGTTGAACTGGGAGAATGGTGCTCAGTTTGCAATGATTTATACCCTCGTCCCTGATGAATATGTGGTAAAACTGGATATCGAACAGAAGGATATGGACAAAGTCCTACCCACGACTGTGTCTGATGCCGGGTTTGACTGGATATATCGTATGAAGCGCAATGAAAAAGGCCGCACATTTGAGGAACGCAACTCGGCTATATACTATAAATATGTTGACGAGACACCCGAAGACCTTAACGCGCTGGCCGATGACAGTGAAGACCTGCAGGGCCAGATCAGATGGATTGCGTTTAAAAACCAGTTCTTCTCGTCAATTATCATACCGCGCACTACATTCAGCACTGCCGAGGTAGCCAGCTGGAACCTCAAGGATAACGACAGCTATGTCAAGCGCATGGACACCCATGCCACATTCAGATATAAACCTACTGATGCCAAGGGCCCGGGATTTGACTTCTATTTCGGCCCTAACGATTACTCCACGTTGTCTCACCTCGATGATGTTATCGCTCCTGACCAGGACGGTCTCGAGTTGACACGCATCATACCGCTTGGCTGGGGTATATTCCGCTGGATTAATACCTTGATTATCATTCCTGTATTTAACTTCCTCGGGTCATTTATCACCAACTATGGTATAATTATCCTGCTGTTGACAATCTTTATCAAGATTATCCTGTTCCCATTCACTTACAAGAGCTATATGTCTCAGGCCAAGATGAGGGTGTTGGCTCCGGAAATCAAAGAGATAAACGAGAAATATCCGGGCCAGGAAAATGCCATGAAGCGTCAGCAAGAAACCATGAAGCTCTATAGCCGTGCCGGAGCTTCTCCCTTCTCGGGTTGCCTCCCGATGCTATTGCAGATGCCGGTACTCATTGCCATGTTCTCGTTCTTCCCCTCGGCTATCGAGTTGCGTGGACAATCATTCCTGTGGGCTCATGACTTGTCGGCTCCCGACGTTATATTTACGTTACCGTTCTCAATACCGTTCTATGGAGACAAGGTAAGCCTCTTCTGTCTGTTGATGACTGTTGTAAATATCGTTTATACACGTATCAATATGCAGAACCAGCCGGGTAACGCATCGATGCCGGGAATGAAGTGGATGATGTATCTGATGCCCGTGATGTTCCTGTTCTTCTTCAACGACTATGCCTCAGGCTTGAGCTATTACTACTTCTTGTCGTTGCTCATTACCATTATTCAGACTTACATCTTCCGCCGTGTGATTGACGAGAAGAAGGTAAGGGCTGAGATGGAGGCCAATGCTAAGAAGCCACGTAAGAAAAAAGGCTTTATGGCGCGTCTCGAAGCCGCTCAGAAAAAGCAGGAAGCCATGATGCGTGAGCAAGCCAAACAGAATGCCCGTCGCAGAAGATAAGTAATCAAGACGCTGATATAGGCGCTTATATAACTTATATAATATGAGACATCATGTTGCAGCATGGTTAGACATGATGCATAGTGATGTCTCATTTCTGTTTATTACCGCTGATTATTAATACTTTAATCCAATAAAAACCTTGACAACCATGAAATTACTAACCACTCTTTTGTCACTGTCGATAGCTCTGACGGCCTCGGCCACGGGTTCTGTAGACCTACAGGGCACGACATATAATGTAGATACCCTACGCTACTATGACATAGCCTCGGGATTGACACATATACACCTTAAGCTTACCTCGTCCTCACGCCTTATACAGGCCTATGTCATTGATTGGGACCGCGAACTCGGAGCCAATATAGAACCCAAAGTGGAAATTGGCCGAGACTCCTGTAACACAGCCGAGACAGTCACCTCGATGGGACTCAGACACACCAATGACGAATACCAATACCTTGCCGGCATCAATGGTGACTTCTTCATTACATCGGCGTTTGCCGCCCAACATGAGTTTGGCAACGCCATACTTGGCTACCCCAATATGTCATGCTTTACCGATGGTAAGATTGTTGCACCGGATATAATAGACAAAGTATCACGTGAGAATGCCCTTATAATCGGAGAGGGTGCCAACTGGTGGATAGATGCTACCGACCTGAGATATCTTGTGCTCAATAATGACGGATCGGTAAAGGTCGACGCCACTGCTGTCAACTATCCGCGCCGCGACGAAGAGATGGTGGTGTATAATTCCTATATGGGCCGTTATACCAAGACTTCAGGTGGTCGTGAACTGTGTCTGCGTCCGGCCGAAGGTGCTAAGTGGGGCGTCAATAAATCGGTTAAATTTATTGTTGACGGCAATTGGACATCTACCGGTAATTCCCCTATCCCCGATGATGGCATCGTAATCTCTTGTGGACCTAAGTATGCCAACGACTTTATAGACAATCTCAAATCCGGAGATATCGTCAAACTTAAGATAGTGCTATCCTTACCGGCCCATGACGGTGCCAAGCCTACCGATATCCGCGAGGTGATTGGCGGCGATGTGCGTATTCTTAATCAGGGGGTCACCACAACCGAGGCCATACGTTGGATCAACACCCCCACGTCTCCATACAGTCGCTCGTTGGTGGGCTTTGACAAGGAGCGCAGACACATGTATATATGCTCGGTGGATGCAGGATATTCCGGCTCGTCAGGCGTGTCCTATTTTGAAGCAGCTGACTTAATGAGATTTTTGGGATGCTGGGATGCTCTTGACTTGGATGGTGGTGGATCGACTGCGATGTGGACGCGACATGGAGGAATAATCAACCACCTGCGCGACGGCTCGGAACGAGCTGTAGGTAATGCCTTGTACTTCCGTCTGAAAGCGGCCCCTGATAATCAGGTTAATACTATAAAGTTCACCGACCGTCAGGTGGCATTGCCTCAATATGCGATATATTCACCCATATTCTATGGATATAATGCTGTCGGTCAGCTTATCGACACGTCAGTCAAGGGTGTAGACCTCGTAATACCCGAGGGTATGGGACGACATTATATGACCAAGTCGGCGATGTCGGTAAGTGGTTCAGGTCGTTATACACTCGGTGCTGTCTCGGAAGATGGCAAGCTCTCGGCTGAAGTTCCGGTGTTTGTTGATAATACCGTCCAACCTAAGATTGATATAGACTCCTTGATAGTTGACAACGTGTCGATGTTTGCGCCTCCTATGATATCTACCCTCAATGGCATCACCTATCCCACCGACCCGACTTATTATACCTGGACCGCCGACAATCCCGAGATGATATATGTCGATGGCGAGACTGCGCGGCTTAAGGCTATAGCTGTAGGTGAAACACGGTTGACCGGCGAGTCGGATATCAATACAGTGACCCTTCGGGCTATATGTCAGCCACTTGATACGTGTGCGCTACCTGTTGCCGGGGCGACTATCGATCCTGAAGGCTGGAAGATTACCCGTGCCTCGGTGGACAAGGCTGTGATAGTAAGTCCTGTCGTGGGTAATGGGGGCATGACACTTGACTTCAAGGTGACTTCAACACGTGGCGCGAGACTGACTCTCACCAACAAAGTTCCCCAGTTTGCAACTCCCGACTCGATAGAATTGACCATCGAACACGCGACAATACCACTTAAAAATATCATCCTCGCGGTCACCGATGCCACCGGACAAAAGTACAGTCATACCTACACCCTTAATGCCGACGGCTCGCCCCAGAAGGTGGCTTTGGCGATGGCCGACCTGTTTGATACCACTGATCCACGACGCTATCCGGTGTCATTGCATAGCATAACCCTTACACCTGCCAAAGTGGGTAATCATCATGTTGCCATCTCCCATTTCAATGCCCGATATTCACGTTATCATAATCTTGGTGTCGGAAATATTACCGCTGATGATATGGTAGACACCCCGATAGTGACGCTCACTGATGATTATATCGTTATCGATGGTGAGCCACGACGTATGATGCTTGTTGACCTCAGCGGACGTGTGGTTGCATCATCAATCAGCGCCACAAGGCTTCGCCGCCCGTCAACTCGCGGATTATATCTTCTGATGGTAGCCGATACACATTCGTCTCGTGTGGTGAAATTAACGCTCTAATATTAAACAGTCCCTAAAAAGAACTTTATAGGGGCTATGAAAAGACAAGGAGGTCGACACATTGTAACGGTGTGTCGACCTCCTCGTTTGACTGAAAAAGTTGGGTTATAAAATTGTAAGTCGGCAAATATAAAATCTATCTGACAAATAGTTTCTTGACCTGTTGACCTTGTTTTATGATGTATAGACCCGGAGAGAGTCGGTCAATATCGTTGGTCTCGTTAATAGAGCCGTCTATGCCATATATCACTATCGGGGATGAGTTATGGTCAGAGATACTTTCAATGGCGTCAATTGGCGCGTGAGAGATTTCGATAGTGTGTGGTGTCCCGCGTAAGTCTACAAGGATGTTTACCGGATCGGTGATAGAGTTGGTGAATATTGATTCGTTATCGCTGTCATAGTCGATTATAGATTTCACGTCAAGCTTCAGAACACTCGCCTCATCAGAGATGGGTTTGTAGCAAAAAAATGGAATGTTATAGCGAGGCTCATAGGAAAGGCAGAATTCGGGAGGTATAACCATAGTGGTATAGAACACACCCTTGTCGTTGGTCAAGGTGGTATATTTGCCATCAGGCTCCACCAGGAACAGATGAGAAGGGTAGGATGGCTTGGAGGGGGTATTATGATCGGTGACGGTGAATAAGTGGTAACCGCTGCCATAAGCATCGCGAGAGAAAAACTCAATGTCATAATCGCCCGGGGCTAACATAATCTGGTTGCCCGGATTGATGGTAGTGATACCTAATGGGTTGGGAAGATTCATCACGGGTGTTTTTTCAACCCAGCCCGTAATGGAGTAGTATACCGACTTGTTGCCGTCGGTTGACTGTCCGAAAAAATACATGCCGTTATCCAGATGAACATTGGATGCTGAATATCGGTCATCTGTCTCGGTCATCAATATTTTGTCTACAAAGTCATCACCATTCATTCTGACACTGCCGTCGGCAGTGACCGGAATTATATACAAGGGTGAAGCAGAAGTATCCTGGCCGTGTAGTGAAAGCACCGACAGAGCTGATAGGACGGCTATAGTTAGGTGTGTTCTCATAGTAAATTATGTTGAATTGTGTTGTATAGATGTATGTCTGTCTTATCAATGGCTTATTGACAGAGGTTTCAATTACAACGCTTAACGTCGTTGACGAGTTCTGAATATTTTATTGAAAAAATTTATTTGGAAGTTAAAAGGAAAAATATTTAAATTTGTAATTCTCTCCACATTAGAAACGAGAATAAACAACCCTTACAGTAATACCTTAAAAACATGGCATTTATGAAAAAATCGCTACTTTCTGCTATAATAGTGGTCATGGCATTGGCATGTGTGCCGATGTCGCGCGCCGACATCCCGATGTCATATTATGCATCACTTGACGGTAAAAAAGGAGCTGAACTTAAGACAGCAATCCATAAACTTGTGACAACCGGCGTCAAGATGTTGTCCTATGGCTCAGGTACAGATAAGACCTGGTGGGGCTTCTATGTTACCGATTATAAAATTGTTAACAGTAAACGGCAAGTTATTGACCGATACTCCAACGATGTGCGCTACTATGGTAACCGTGGCTCATCGGTGAGCGGTATGAATATCGAGCACTCGTTCCCCAAATCTTGGTGGGGCGGCACGACCAACAATGCTTATAAAGACCTGTTCAACCTGATGCCCAGTGAACAGAAAATCAACTCTTCCAAGTCCAACTATGGCATGGGTATTGTTACCAATGTCACTACCGACAACGGATGTACCAAGGTCGGTACCGGTGCCGGTGGTAATAAATACTGGGAGCCAGCTGATAAATGGAAGGGCGACTTTGCGCGTGACTATATGTATATGGCAACAGCCTATCAGGATTTTACCTGGACCGGCGAAGGTCTTAAATCATTGACCACAGGAGCTTATCCCACCTTGCAGCAATGGGCGTACACATTATATCTGCAATGGGCGCGTAAAGACCAGGTCGATCAACTTGAGATAGATCGTAACGACGCCGTGTATGGTATACAGGGCAATCGTAACCCGTATGTCGATTTTCCCAACCTTATGGAATATGTATGGGGAGACTCAATCAACACACCCCTTAATATAACCACAACACTCAAGGCCGGTGATACCTCGGTAGGCCCCGGGCCCAACCCCGACACACCCAAGGTAATCTACAACGAGACGTTCCTTGGCTCCAATGGAGGTTGCACCGCTTCGGGCACTCCCGGCGTGTGGAAAGTTGACACCAAATATGGCTGGATGGGCTCGGCTTTCTTCAATGGCGTGTGCACCGAGGCCGATGCCTCAATCGAGACCCCCGAGCTTGACTTGGCAGGCTATAAAAACGCTGAGTTGACATTTGAACATGCAGCCAATAAATTTGGCGACGATGCTCCTAAAAACTATTGCTCTGTTGAAGTGAGAGTGGACGGTGGTAATCCTCAGACACTTGATGTCTCCACATGGCCGGCCGGTAGCAACTGGACATTCCTTTCGTCGGGTGTCGTTGACCTCACGCCTTACTGTGGACACAAAGTCAATATTGTATTCCACTACACCTCCACCACCTCTGTTGCCGGCACTTGGGAAATCAAGAACTGCAAGGTTACAGCCTCAGGCACTCTCGGCGTCAATGACCTGTTGCCCGATAATGACATTGAGGATGCCGATGCCCCCGTTGAATACTATTCAATCGATGGCCGACGCCTAAATCCCGACAATCTCCAAGGCCTCGTCATCAAGCGCCAGGGTCGCCGTGTCACCAAAGAGATTATCCGCTAACCAAGCACCCGAATAGCCCTATAAAAGGTGCTGTGTCAAATTGAACTGCACTCCAAAAGTTAGACATAAAAACTTTTGGAGTGCAGTTTATTTATGAAAAGGACATTTGAAGATAAGGTTAAAATCATCAACATGTTTAAGAGCGACGTTCCTCAGTCTCAGAGAGCTGAGCTGTGAGAGGCCGCCTAAACTTGTTAGACAGCCTCGTTGCAAGGGCAGAAAAAGTTAACAATGTCTGCATAATTTTTGTTTTTTCATGAAGAAATTCTTCAGATGTGAGCAACTTACGGGAGCTTACAAAGGCTTGCATCAAGGTTTTAACAAGTTTTAAAACTTTTGTTGATGTGGGTTGTTTTAAAGTTTGTACCTTTGCCTCAAACAACATCGGTGCTCAATATTTAGGGTCTCATCTCGCACTCCGGCGAGATATGAGATTCTTCTTTTTTGCTATTCTTTAAAAGATATATTGAGGACTATAGAGAGTCTGCTTTATGTGGATTCTGCTAAATCACTAATATTGATTATTAACAACTACAAAACAATCTACACCATGGCTATAACTTACATGACTAAGGATGGTTATAAGAAAAAAATGGAAGAAATCGCTTACCTGGAGTCAGTTAAGCGTCCCGAGATATCACGTGCAATAGCCGAGGCCCGCGACAAGGGTGACCTCTCGGAGAATGCCGAATATGATGCCGCCAAGGAGGCTCAGGGTCTGCTGGAAATGAAAATTGCCCAGCTTAAAGACCTCGTGGCTAATGCCCGTATTATCGATGAGTCTAAACTTAACACCGAGGAAGTCCAGATCCTCAACCGTGTTAAAATCAAGAACCTCGCCAACAAAATGGTGATGGAATACACCATCGTCGCTGATTCTGAGGCCAACCTGCGCGAAAAGAAAATCGGCTCATCAACTCCCATCGCACAAGGTCTGCTTGGCCACAAGGTCGGTGATGTTGTCGAAATCAAGGTTCCCTCGGGCCTGATGAAATTTGAAATCATTGAAGTGTCATTCTGAAAACACCGGCTGACATTTTAAAACATGTTATAACATATAACTATTAGGTATAATCATGAGCACGATATTCACCAAGATAGCTGATGGCGAGATACCATCCTATCGAGTTGCCTCAGATGACAACTACTATGCTTTTCTTGACATCAATCCGTTGACACCGGGACATACACTTGTGATTCCCCGTGTCGAGAAGGATTATATATTTGACCTTGATGGTGATACTTATCAGGGATTATGGAAATTTGCCGCCCGGGTAGCCGAGGCAATCAAGCGTGCCATTCCCTGCAAGCGTGTGGCTGTTGTGGTGCTCGGTCTTGAGGTGCCTCATACCCATATCCATCTTATCCCTATCAACAGCGAGGCCGACGTTGATTTCCGTCGTGAGAAACTGGCACTCCCCGAGGTCGAGATGAAAGCTATCGCCAAAGCTATCGCCGGCGAGTTTGACAAAGAGTAATGTTTTGACCACAACATCTATGAAACCAATCAAAATCTTAATGATAGCCACACTGCCGATGCTGGTAGTATCCTGTTCGGGCGACGACTCCCATAAGTCGCTTGGTGATGGCTGGACCATCGAGGGCACTCTCAAGGGTGGTGCCGACAAGACGGTCTATGTCGAGGCTTCCAAAACAGCCGACTGGTATGTCCTGGACTCGCTGGTGGTAGACGATAAGGATACTTTCAGTTTTCAGGCGGCTGAGGCTGATACAGTGCCCACGGTATACCGTCTGCGTGTAGGTGGTCAATATATCTATTTCCCTGTCACCGGTGGCGAGACAGTTACTTATACCGGTGATGCAGCCCGGTTTGATCGTGGATATAAACTCTCGGGATCGGTGGCCGCCAATGGATTTGGCCGCGTTGATTCGTTGATTAATGAGGCTGTTGACCGTCTGGGGGCCCCCGGTGCACTTAAAGACTCGACACTTAAGGTAAATCTTAACCGTATAATCAATCGTGATTCAACCTGTATCGTATCCTACTACATTATCGGCAAGTTTATTGACGGGAAACCTTACTATGACCTGACATCCTCGCGTGATGTGGCAATGTTGGGCAATGCGGCCAACAACTGGACTCGTATGCGGCCCAATGATCCTCGCACTCAGGAGCTGACTGCCCGCTACACCACTGCCAAGCAGTTGGTAAGACGTTCTGATCCCAATCGTAAGGTGAGGGAAATTGCTGTGAGTGATGATCAGATACTTTCACGCCCTCAGGTAGAGATGAAGTTGTATGATCGTGCGGGCAAGCTTCACGACTTTGATAAAGTTGCCACTCCCGGTCATGTGACTGTGCTAAATATTTCATTATATGGACACAAGGACTCGCCGGCCAATGTTACCGCTCTTAAAAAACTTTATGAGAAATATGGCAAATCGGGTGTGTCGATATATCAGGTGTCGATGGATGATGAGATGTTCTTCAAGGAGGCGAGTGCCAGTCTTCCATGGACTGCGGTATGGGCCAACCCGGCTCAAGCTCGTGCCATCATGATAGGATATAATGCCAATCCGGTTGACGGTGGGCCGGTATCATTTATATTTAACAAACAGGGCGAGTTGATATCTCGTGTCAGCGACCCTGCCAAGCTTGAATCAGTGATATCCACCATTCTGTAATTAATTGCTTGATATACAGCGATAGCCCGTAATTGCTTACGGGCTATCGCTGTATAATATAGTGGCGGTTTATTGCCTACCAATGGAATAGAAAATCCTGAAATTATTTATTTAAAAAAGTGGGAGAAAGAGATGGAGAAGTCTTGAATGAGGGCCTCGGCAGGGGTGAGGATGGGCTTGAAGGGTGTCTTGTCGGGAGATGTGAAGAGCCGTAGAGCTCCGGGATGAATGGCAAGGTCGAGATGTGTGCCGATTTTAAATGGCTCACCATCAAGGTGGGCCGGTCCCGGATTGGCGCGGTCGATAACGGCGTGGCGTACACGGTAGGTTTCAATCAGCGAGTTATCGCTGATGAGACCCGACATCAGATCAAATCCTAATAAAAACGTTCTGAACTGAGAGGCTTTTTTGACGATGATAATATCCAGTAGACCGTCGGTAATTGACGCGTGTGGTGCGATATAGGCATTGTTGCCATATTGAGAAGCATTGCAACAGGTCACCAAAAAGGCTTCGCGCTCAAATATCTCGCCATCGAGGTTAAATCGGTATAGGTTGGTGTTATAGTGTATAAATTCGGCAAACGCACTCTTGACATAAGTGGCTTTGCCACGTTGACCACTGGCTGCAAATCTGTCGCTGACAGCGGCATCAAATCCCATTCCAAATGTGCAGAAGAAAGGTTGGTCGTTGACTGTCACATAGTCGCAGTTTTCAACATGTCGTTCTCCTATTATTTCCAGCGACATCATCGGGTCGATGGGTATGGTGATATGTCTGGCCAGTCCGTTACCCGAGCCGGCAGGAATGATGCCCATCGGGACACCGGTGTCACACATGGCGCGTGCCGTCTCGTTGACAGTGCCATCGCCACCACATGCGAGAACGCCATCATAGCCTGAGGCTACGGCACGTTGGGCTATGAGTGTGGCATCACCGCGTCCGGTGGTAAGCTCGGTATCAATCTCAAAGCCCATTTCGCCGAGACGTTTTTCGATAGCATCGGCGAGACCGGTCTTGGATCGGGTTCCCGCAATGGGATTGACGATAAGTTTAAGACGGTGAAGGTTGGGGCTGGACATGTGGATGACGTTGGGAGGGATAATAATAAAAGTATCGTTAGGGTGTTATAACATGCCGATTGTCAATTCAATCAATTGATGTTATTTGACAGTCATTTCACCACAAATAGGGGTTGTGAGTCCTAATAGAACTTCATCATGGCTGAGTTTTTGTCCAAATAGGAACATCATCTTGGTGATGGCGGCCTCAAAGGTGATATCGTGGCCCGATAGGACTCCGGTTGTCGAGAGGATGTCGCCCGAAACATAGCGCGTGGCATGTACCGAGCCATTGACACACTGGGTGACATTGAGTATGATGATACCGCGCTTGACGGCATCGGCGATAGCGTTTATAAACCATGATGCTGTCGGTCCGTTACCGGCGCCATAGGTTCTCATTACAACGCCCTTAATACCCGGTGTCTCCAGGCTGTGGCGTAGTGTTGTCTCGCTCAGGCCCGGAAAGAGGTCGACAACCAATACCGACTGGTCAAGATTATAGTTGGCTTTGAGAGGTGTAGTGTGGTCGGGACGAGCCAACACTTTGCGGTCAAAGTCTATGCCAAGGCCTATCTTGGCCAGTGCCGGGTAGTTGTTGCTCTTGAATGCGTTGAAGTTATCGGCCGAGCGTTTGGTAGAGCGATTGCCACGCCATAGGTAGTTTTCAAACAGGATTGCCACCTCGCGTATCATCGGCAGGCCGTCGCTGTCGCGTGCAGCCGCTATCTGAAGGGCAGTGATAAGATTTTCCTCGCCGTCGGTGCGCACTTCACCGATAGGCAACTGGGACCCGGTGATGATTACCGGCTTGGTAAGTCCCTCAAGCATAAACGATAGGGCCGAGGCTGTGTAGGCCATCGTGTCGGTGCCGTGTAGCACGACAAATCCGTCATACTTATCATAGTTGTCAGCGATGTGTCGCGTCATCTGTTTCCAGTGCTCGATACTCATGTCTGACGAGTCAATAGGAGGGTTGAACTGGATGTTGTCGATGACATATTCCAGCATCTTGACCTTGGGAACATTGTCAATCAGGTGGGTGAAGTCAAATGGACGTAGTGCGTGAGTCTCAATGTCTTCAATCATTCCAATTGTTCCGCCTGTATATATGATAAGTATTCGGGGTTGTCTCATCGTTGTTATGGTAGATTTTAGATGAAAAATGAGGTGGAATAATGGGAGATAATCACCCGATTTGGGAGCCCGGCTGAACGGGACCGGAAGGTGAGATGAGGCATAGGGTGCCATCGGGGTTCTCGGCCGAGAGAATCATGCCTTGAGAGACAACTCCCTTGAGTTTGCGAGGGGGCAGGTTGGCTATAAAACATAGTTGTTTCCCTACGAGTTCCTCGGGTCTGTAGTATTTGGCGATGCCCGAGACTATGGTGCGTGTGCCCATGCCGTCCTCGATGATAAATTTCAGCAGTTTGTCGGCCTTGGGGACGCGTTCACACTCCAGTACAGTGCCGACTCTGAGGTCACACTTCATGAAGGTGTCAAAGTCGACATCTTCCTTTTGTGGGGCAGGTTGCCAAGCCGCGAGTCGGTTGGCTTCTTCGGTGTCTTTGAGGCGCTTGATCTGGGCCTCGATAGCATCGTCTTCTATTTTCTCAAATAAGAGAGAAGCCGGGGCAAGTTGTGTGCCGGCGGGAACGATGTCATCGGAGCCGAGTACATTCCAGTCGAGTTTTTTTATGTCAAGCATGTCGGCGAGGCGGTGGGCCGAGAAAGGCATGAAAGGTTCAAAGGCCACGGCCATGTCTCCACAAATCTGGAGGGCGACGTATAGGATGGTTTTGACGCGCTCCATGTCGGTCTTGGCGACTTTCCAGGGCTCGGTTTCCTGTAGGTATTTGTTGCCTAAGCGTGCGATGTTCATGACTTCCTTGAGAGCATCGCGGAAGTGGAAGGTCTCGATTGCATCGGCAATTTTGCCCTTAAGCGCGGCGACTTGTCCCATGACATCCTTGTCTATGTCATCAAGAGCGGCGGGAGCCGGAACGATGCCTTGGAAGTACTTGTGGGTGAGGACCACGGCACGGTTTACAAAGTTGCCGGCAATGGCTACCAGCTCGCTGTTGTTGCGTTGCTGGAAGTCGTGCCAGGTAAAGTCGTTGTCCTTGGTCTCAGGGGCATTGGCTGTCAGTACGTAGCGCAGGACGTCCTGTTTGCCGGGGAAGTCTTTGAGATATTCGTGCAACCATACAGCCCAGTTGCGCGAAGTCGATATTTTGTTACCCTCGAGGTTTAGAAATTCGTTGGCGGGAACGTTGTCTGGAAGCTGGTAGTTGTCGCCGTATGCCATGAGCATTGCCGGGAAGACGATGCAGTGGAAGACAATGTTGTCCTTGCCGATAAAGTTGATGATGCGTGTCTCGGGGTCTTTCCACCATTTTTCCCAAGCCTCGGGGTAAAGTTCCTTGGTGTTTGAGATATATCCGATGGGTGCGTCAAACCATACATATAGGACCTTGCCGTCGGCGCCTTCGACAGGAACAGGGACGCCCCAGTCGAGGTCGCGAGATACGGCGCGAGGTTGCAGACCAAGGTCGAGCCATGATTTGCATTGACCGTAGACATTGGTTTTCCATTCTTTATGGCCCTCGAGTATCCATTCTCTGAGTTTGGGCTCCCAACGGTCGAGAGGGAGAAACCAGTGTTTGGTTTCACGCAGAACGGGAATGTTGCCTGTTATGGCCGAGCGAGGGTTGATAAGGTCGGTAGCGTTCAGAGAAGAACCGCAGGCCTCACATTGGTCACCGTAGGCTCCCTGGGCGTGGCAGTGGGGGCACTCGCCGGTTACATAGCGGTCGGCCAGGAATTGGTCGGCTTTCTCGTCATAGAGTTGCATTGAGGTGCGCTCGACAAATTGGCCGTTGTCATACAGACGTTTAAAGAATTCTGAGGCTGTCTCTGAATGGATTTGGGATGTTGTGCGTGAATACACGTCAAATGAGATGCCGAGTTCCTCAAACGAGTCTTTGATAATCTTGTGGTAGCGGTCAACGATATCTTGGGGGGTGACACCTTCTTTCTTGGCTTTGATGGTGATAGGTACACCGTGTTCGTCACTTCCGCCCACGAGAGTAACCTCGTGTCCACACATTCTCAGGTAGCGTGCATAGATATCGGCGGGGATATATACTCCGGCCAGGTGTCCGATGTGTACCGGACCGTTGGCATAGGGAAGTGCTGTTGTTATGAGTGTTCTTTTATATTGAGCCATGATGTTTGTGATGGGGGATTGATTACTTAAATGTGAATGTGATACGTCCTGTAGAGTTGTGGTCGAGAGTCTTGCCGTCAGTGCGTGTGAAGTGAAGTGCGTTGACGATAGCTGCACAACGGGCGCCATATAGTGATGCGGCGGGGGCCTCGCCACCTATGGGTACGGCTTTAATGACTTTACCTGAGGGGTCGACTATAAACTCGATGATTACCGAGCCTGTCTTGTCGGCTTTAATTTTGTTGGACACCGGGGGCCATATCCAACCGCCGCCGAGGTGTTTGGAGCCGATGCCTGACTTGGTTGAGTTGCTGTTGGCCGGGCCGGCGGCATCCTTACGTCCTGTTGTGTGGCCGGTGCGTCCTTGGTCGGTGTTTGAGGAGACGGCGTTGTTGCGCCCGGCGTTGCTAAAGGCGTTGGAGACGACGTTGTTGGTTTGTTTCTCGGTAGCTGCTTTAGGGTCGGGCTTGGGTTGTGCAGGCCCTGTTTTGGAGGGTTGGGGCTTGGGGGTCGTCTTGACCGAAGATTCATGGTTTTGGGTCACAACTTTGGCCGGCTCGCCTTGTTCGCCTCGGTCTTGGAGTGCCGTGCCGGTCTCAGGGGCGAGTTGTGAAGGCTGGTCGATGTCTTCTTCGGTGAGTGCGGGAGCGGCATCTTCATCTTTTGTGCTGCCGGTGACAGGTTCAAGTATGGGTTCAATGAAAGTCTCGTCCATTGACATCTCAATGTATGGGTCGGGGCCCGGAGGAGTCACGTCCTTGGGTGGCCAGGTCATCTTGAGTAGAAACAGCGCTATAATCACCACCACGGTGACGGTGGCGGTGAGGAGCACGGCTATCTGTTTGGCGTATAGGTTCATTGTCCTTGCTTAGGAGAGTTAACGGTGGAGTTGTCGGCGGTATTGCCTTGCGATAAGTCGGTCGCGGTGGCGGTGGCGGGGGCTTGGCGAGGTGTTGTTGCCAATACCATCTTGATGTTATTGTCGGCGCCGATGTTGAAGATGTCTATAACGGTACCGTATGGGACTTCGGCATCGCCATAGACGGCAATCGAAGGTTGGGCGCCGGGGTCGGCGGCAATCACTTCTTTGAGCATGGACACGAGATTTTCCTTGGATGAACATTGGACGGCCTCGCCGTCACCGTGTTGTAGCCAAAGGTTGCCGTTGGCCTGTATAAAGACGCGGGTTACCGGTTTGAGAGGGGTCTGTTCTGTTGACTGGGGGAGGTTTACCTCGAGAGCGGTCGGGAAGATGAATGTCGAGGTTACCATGAAAAATATCAGCAAGAGAAACACCACGTCGGTCATCGAGGCCATTGAGAAGGTGGAGAGTATATTTTGGGGACGTTTTAAAGCCATAGTTAAGTAGTGGAAGTTGGGGTGGTGTCGGTTGGCGATTACTTGGCGGGTTCGTTGAGGAGGTCCATGAACTCCATGATGTGGGCTTCCATGAGGTTCATGACTTTGTTGACGCGGGCAACGAGGTAGTTGTAGGCAAACATGGCGATGATGCCTACGATAAGACCGGCAACGGTGGTGACAAGCGCGGTGTATATGCCGTCGGCAAATGTGCCAATCTGGGCGCTGGAGCCTGAGTTGGCGATATCAAAGAATGATTGTACCATACCGATGACAGTGCCCAGGAAGCCTATCATGGGAGCTCCACCGGCGATTGTTGCCAGCCACGTCAAACCTTTGGAGAGAGAGGCTACCTCGAGGTTGCCGGTATTCTCGACTGTAACCAGAACGTCGTTCATTGGACGGCCGATGCGTGACAAGCCTTTTCCGATAAGGCGGGCATAGGGAGTATCGGTCTGGTCGCATAGGTTGCGGGCGTTTTCAATTTCTCCTGAATGGATATAGTCTTTGATGCGTTTCATGAAGGTGGTGTCTTGTTTGGAGGCGGCACGTATCACGATGGCGCGTTCAATAATTACATAGATTGCTACGACCAATAGCGCGGCGAGAACGATCATAATCCAGCCGCCATTGAGGCATAAATCCCATAGGCGTAGTTGGGCGGGGGCTTGGGCATCGAGAAGTATCATGAGGTGTTTTAAGGGGATTATAGAGTTTGGGTATAGTTTAAAAAAATCAGATATTGGATGGTTCCTTAAGGCAGTCGAGGTATTGACGTATGGTCTCTTTGAGTCCAAGATATAGGGCGTCACAGACGAGAGCGTGGCCTATTGAGACTTCATTGAGGTATGGGAGGGCCTGTCGGAAGTATCTAAGGTTTTCGAGACTTAGGTCGTGGCCGGCATTTACTCCGAGTCCTGCTTGGTGGGCAGCTCGTGAAGCCTCGATATAGGGGGCGACAGCGGCCTCGGGATTGGAGGAATAAGTGTCGGCATAGGGTTTGGTGTATAGCTCGATGCGGTCGGCACCGGTCCTGGCGGCCATCTTGATAGCCTCGACGTCGGGGTATACAAAAATTGATACTCTGATACCGGTCTGGTGGAGACGGTCTACCACTTCGCTTAAAAAGTCAAAGTTGGCGGCAACGTCCCAGCCTGACGATGAGGTGAGGACCTCGGCGGCATCGGGAACAAGCGTTACTTGGGCCGGACGGGTCTTTGTGACCAGGTCAAGAAATGCTTCAGAGGGATATCCCTCGATATTAAACTCGTTTTTAATCAGAGGCCTGAGTGAGAAGACGTCAGAGCGTTTGATGTGCCGCTCATCGGGGCGTGGATGTACGGTGATGCCGTGGGCGCCAAAAGCTTCACAGTCGACCGCTACCTTGAGTACGTCGGGATTATTTTCACCGCGAGCGTTGCGCAGGGTCGCTATCTTGTTGATGTTTACGCTTAGATAAGTTGTTGGTTTTGCCACAGTTAAACAACTATTATGTATTGTTAAGTATCGATTATTAATAAAGTATCAGATATTATTGCTAAATTTGTATCTGAAAATAGAGTACAAATATAGTTACAATAAATAGATTTTGGAAGAAATTGCATTAAAAGTTGTAAAATCGGCCGAAATGTCACGTTTATACCCTGAAATTGAGGAATGGTTGTTGCTTAAACTTACATGTAGGCGCGACAACTATAGCGCCTCGATGTTGGCACGTGCCATAGAAGATTGTGACGCACATGTGGTAAACCTTAATGTCACCTCGGAGCGTATCGGGGAGAATAATGACCCGGTGATTGAGGTGAGGTTGACGCGTGTGGCATTGACATCGGTCGAGCGTTCTCTTGCCAGGTATGGTTATGAAGTTCTGGAAAGTCAGTCTTCAAGTGATAATGCTGCTGATGATGATACCATAATCGATAGATTTAATCACTTGATGCGCTATCTCGAGGTGTGAAACCCTTGGGTGTAAAAGATGATATTAAGAATAAAACGAGTAAACAATAAGCTGTATGTCAATAAAGAAGCTTGCTATATACGGGAGCCGTCGCCAGCAGTTGCATGTCGATGAGATACGTCGGTTGTTGAGGTTGTTGGTGCTTGATGGCGTCGAGGTGTTTATCCATCCCAAGTTTTATACCCATTTGGGTGAATTGGGGATAAACGCGTCGGGAATAATGCCGACGCGTGATGAATTTCCCGCCGACGTGGATTTGGTATTAAGTATCGGTGGAGATGGGACGTTTCTGCGCACGGCCGCGTGGGTGGGAGAAACGTCAGTGCCTATTCTCGGCATCAATACCGGCCATCTGGGTTATCTCTCAGCCATGTCTTTTGACGCGTTGTTGACAGGACTTGAGGATGTTCTGGAAGGTAAGTTTGTCACAGAGTCGCGCACGTTGCTTGAGGTTGTCTCACCCCGTGTCAAGGGTCTTAGATATGCTCTAAATGAGGTTGCCATAGCCAAGGAGGACACGTCATCGATGATTAGTGCCGACACGTACATAGACTCATGTCAATTGGCAGAATACAAGGCCGATGGTCTTATTGTGGCCACGCCTACCGGATCCACAGCCTACAACCTGTCGGTTGGTGGCCCTATCATACAGCCTACAGCACCGGTGTGGGTGATTTCGCCTATTGCAGCTCACTCGTTGAGTCTCAGACCTATAGTAATCAGTGACGATGCTGAGTTGAAGATACAAGTCTCGGGACGGGCCAACACTTTCCGTCTGTCGCTTGACGGTCGCTCGACAACGCTTCCTATTGATACCTGTGTGACAATAAAACGTGCTCCTTATAGAGTTGAGATTGTTCAACAACCCGGCTCGGAATTTCCTGAAGTTTTGCAACATAAGCTCATGTTTAATTAATGGAAGCGATAGTAAATTCGGGAATGTATCGTCACGACCGTGTCGGCTTGTTTAAGGTGACGGTAAGGTCCAATGCCCGGCGTGTTATCGGACGATATAAAGAAGGATTATGGCATATCACAGTGCCCTATGGTATAGAGCGACATAAACTGATGTCAATAGTCGGGACATGGGAACAGACTCGTGATACCGTTGACGAGACAACATGTCAACCTTTCTATAGAATAGGTCAACAGATTGAATTGGACTATTTTACTGTTGT
Source organism: Muribaculaceae bacterium (assembly GCA_017621845.1). Classification (GTDB taxonomy): domain Bacteria; phylum Bacteroidota; class Bacteroidia; order Bacteroidales; family Muribaculaceae; genus CAG-873. The sequence goes on along the minus strand of JAGASI010000016.1, from coordinate 11,853 downwards.
AATAGAACGGGAGGATAAGATTGCCGATAAAGTAATCTCGAGATATGAAGACGGGAAGTATCATGTTGCCATAGGGTCGAGGATTGATATGAATAATCCGGCACTGTGGAAGACAATCACTCGTGCCATTGAGGATATAGCTCAGGCTTTGGCTCCCGAGACGTTGATAGAGGAGGCTCGTGCCATAGCTAAAAAAGTGGGAGTGAGACCAACGGGATGGACAATAGGTCGCGGCCGCCGTGTCCTTGGTACATGTAACGCACGTGGAATTATCACGCTCAGCAGGGTATTGATGTTTATGCCTGCCGATTTGAGAAGATATGTGATAAGTCACGAGTTGGCCCACTTGTCAGAGCTCAATCATTCGTCACGGTTCCATACACTTTGTGACAGCTACCTCGATGGACGTGAAAAAGAGTTACAAGTCAAGCTGAAATCATTTAGATGGCCTCTGTATTATTAAACAGCCAAGAACTTGGCCCAAGAGGTTGAAATATTATAAAATATGGATTGGCAATTACTTATCAATGACAAACGCTATGGTCTGGAACATTTCCATGACCCGAAGAAGGGAAGGGCACGCACCGACTTTCGTCGAGACTTTGACCGACTGGTGTTCTCCTCTCCCTTCCGTCGTCTACAGAATAAAACCCAGGTATTTCCGTTGCCGGGAAGTATATTTGTTCATAACCGGTTGACACACTCTCTGGAGGTTGCAAGTGTAGGTAAATCGCTTGCCGATGAGATTGCCGCCGGATTGAAGGAGCGCTATGCCGGCCGGATTGTGCCGGCGTTGTTTGATAACCTGGGAGACATCGTTGCTGCCGGCTGTTTGGCTCATGACTTGGGAAATCCACCGTTTGGACATTCGGGAGAAAAGGCCATATCTACTTTCTTCAGCGAGGGCCGGGGGCAAGTATTTGAGAACCTGTTGACACGTGAACAGTGGAATGACTTGATAAACTTTGAGGGTAATGCCAATTCGTTCAGGACGTTGACTCATAGTTTCAATGGCCGTCGCCAAGGTGGCTTTGCGATGACATATTCGATGTTGGCCTCGATTGTCAAGTATCCCTATGACTCGTCACTGGCCGGAGAAAAAGGTAAATTCGGCTTTTTCTGTACCGAGCGTGAGATTTATCGCAAGGTTGCCACCGAGCTTGGTATCAAACAATTGTGTGCATCCGACGGGTCACTGAGGTATGCACGCCATCCGTTGGTATATATCGTGGAGGCAGCTGATGACATCTGTTATGAGGTAATGGATCTGGAGGATGCCCATAAACTTAAAATCCTTACCACCCGCGAGGTTATTGACACGTTGTTGAGATATATCGCTCCTGAGCGTCTCGACCATGTCTGTGAAGTGATGAATAGGGTGGATGATCCCAATGAGAAGATAGGATATCTCAGATCGTGTGTTGTTGGTATTCTTGTCGAGCGTTGTGCCGGGACATTCCTGGATAACGAGGCACTTATACTCGATGGTGAGTTTGAAGGATCTTTGCTTGATCATATTAATGATTATGAGCGCGAGGCTTATAGACTGTCGTGTGATCTGTCGTGGAGCAAAATCTATTGTGCACGCGATGTTGTTGATATAGAGTTGGCCGGTAACCGCATCATTACTTTCTTGCTCGATAAGTATACCCAAGCAGTACTTCATCCCGAGCTTAATTATTCGCGCCTGTTGTTGAGCCAGGTCCCTGAGCAGTATGACGTTCATTCCGGGGACTTGTTCCTGAGGGTGCAGGCTGTTGTCGACCATATCGCGGCAATGACCGATGTCTATGCTCTCGATTTGTACCGTAAACTCAACGGCATGTCGCTACCGGCAGTGTGATTGTAAAATTGTATCTTGTTATGAATATGTTACGATTAAAATATATTTTGACTCTGATGATGGTGGCGTTGTTGGCCACTACTGTAAGAGGAGCAACCTATAGTGTCAAAACAGTACCTAATGTTCAGCTCAAGGACTCTACACAGTTTGTGTCTGACCCGGATGGTTATCTTACGTCAGAAGTCAAGGCTAAGATTAACAGTCAGTTGCTGGATGTTCGTCGCAAGAGCACAGCCGAGGTAGCGGTCGTTGTTGTCGGCTCAATCGAGGGCGGTGACATTAATAGTTTTGCCTCAGACTTGTTTGATGCCTGGGGCCTGGGTAAGGAAAAAACCGATAATGGGTTGCTGTTTCTGGTAGCAGTTGATGACCGCCAATTCAGTATACGCACAGGTCGAGGCACTGAGGCTGTTATGACTGATGCCATGTGTGGACGTATAGGGCGTAATATTATCGTGCCGGCGTTTAAACGTGGTGATTATTCAGGAGGTATATCCGGGGCGGTGACAAAGTTCAATGAAATTCTTACAGCTCCCGACGCTGTCAAGGAATTGAGAGCCGGTGCGCGGCATGATAAAGCCTCCGTGGTCGATATTCTGATATATTACCTGTGGTTCTGTGTGGCCTTGACTATGATTTTGGGTATAGTTCTGGGTTATAAGTTATATAAATTGAGAGGTAAAACTGACTATGAGAAATATATGAGCATACGTACAACTAAGTCAATATTGTTGGGGTGCTCGATTTTTGGGTTGGGATTACCGTTGATATTGTATTTTCCTGTTAAAAGGCTATTGCATGAGTGGCGAGATGGCGAGCATTTGTGTCCCAACTGTGGTACTTCGATGGTTAAGCTCGATGAGTCTACCGATAATGAGTATCTTACTCCGGCCCAGGATGCCGAAGAGCGTTATAACTCGGTGGACTATGATGTGTGGTTGTGTCCCTCGTGCGGCGAGACTGATGTATATCCCTATTACAATCGGGACAGTATGCTCAAGCCGTGTCCTAATTGTCATGCACGTACACTGCGTCACACAATGGATCGTGTACTTGTCAAGCCTACCCAATATCATGAAGGACAGGGACTCCACATGTACACGTGTCTCAACTGTGGTAAGGCGGTAAATATTCCATATAAGATAGCCAAGACAGCATCGACGCCTATTATCATCATTCCCGGTGGTGGTGGCGGCTTTGGCGGTGGCGGCGGCTTCAGCGGAGGTAGCTTTGGAGGCGGTTCTACCGGCGGCGGCGGCTACAACGGAGGATGGTAAGGGTATTATAAATTTAATTGGACCTCGACGGGACAATGGTCACTGCCAAGGATGTCACCGTGGATTGAGGCTGAGACGAGATGGTCGACGAGGCGACGTGAGATGAGGAAATAATCGATGCGCCAGCCGATGTTCTTGGCGCGCGCGCTGAAACGATAGCTCCACCAACTGAACTCCTGTTTGTCAGGGTGAAGGTAGCGGAATGTGTCAATAAAATCATTACCGAGAAGATTGGTAAAACTCTCGCGTTCCTGGTCGCTGAAACCGGGATTTTTGTGGTTGCGGTCGGGATTTTTCAGGTCAATTTCATGGTGGGCGACATTAAGGTCTCCACAGATAATTACCGGCTTGACTGTGTCCAATGAGCGTATATAGTTGGCAAATGCTTGGTCCCATGCCATACGGAAATCAAGGCGTTTTAGTTCGTCCTGAGAGTTGGGGGTGTATACGTTGACGAGAAAGTGATTTTTAAACTCGAGAGTCAGCACGCGTCCCTCGTTGTCATATACCTCGTCAGTCGCAAAGTTACCCAGGCCACGGGTGACCGACAAAGGTGTCACGCGCGTGAAAATGGCTGTGCCACTATAACCTTTACGGTCGGCATAGTGGTAGTAGGCTTGGTATCCGTCATAGGTGGCATCAAATTGGCCTTCGGAAAGTTTTATTTCCTGTAGGCAGAAACAATCGGCGTCAGACGCGGTGAGTACCTCGTCAAAGCCTTTCTTGACTACGGCGCGTAGGCCGTTGACATTCCAGGAGATATATTTCATAGTGATGTTTTTTTGTCGGGGTAAGGGTAAGATGGTTCAGAAGGCGTTTTTCTCGCCATGAACAGCGTTCATGATGGTGCGGGCGATAATCTTTATATCGAGGAACATGTTCCAGTGTTCGATATACCATACATCATATTCGACGCGTTTTTCCATTTTCCACAGTTGGTCGGTGAGACCACGGTAACCGTTGACTTGGGCCCATCCGGTGATGCCGGGTTTGACGACGTGTCTTACCATATATTGGTCTATGATGCGTGTATAGTCCTCGGTGTGTTTGAGCATGTGTGGACGAGGTCCCACTATTGACATGTCGCCGAGAAAGACGTTGATAAATTGAGGAAGCTCGTCGAGCGATGTGCGACGCAGAAAGTCTCCGACGTGGGTTTTGCGAGGGTCATCTTTGGTTGCCTGAGCTTTGTCGGCATTGCTGTTTACTTTCATTGTGCGGAATTTCAGGCAGTTGAAAGAGCGTCCCATGTATCCGGTGCGTTTCTGCTTGAAGAAGACTGGACCGGGTGATGAGGCCTTGATTGCAATAGCCACGGGAATAAAGATGATAGGGCTGACAATAAGAAAGGCTGATGAGAAAGCGATATCAAATGTTCGTTTGATGGCTTGGTTGACAGGGTTTTTAAGAGGGTTGTGTCTTAAAGACAGAACCGGCATAGTGCCGATATTATGTAGCTCGTAGCCTGAATTGACGTATTGGGAAATCTGGGGAACGTAGAAAAATTGGCATACGTTGTCATCGGTAATTTTGACAACATCGGTCAGCGACTCGGCCATTTCGCCCGAGAGAGTGAAGTATACCTCATCTATGGCGTGTTCCTTGAGATATGGTCCCAGATCGGCTATTTTGCCAATATATTTGCCGGGCATGCCTTCGAGAGGTTGGTCATCAAAAAAGCCTATAATCTCGTAGCCATATCCCGGGTCGGCGGTCATGGTGTCGTAGAGACGGTGTGCAGTGCGGTTGGACCCGACAATCACGACGCGGACAAAATTGCGGCCATGTCGTCTTATGGTCTTGAGTATGTGGCGGTTAAATATCCACCATAGTGGTATGATGACTACCAGAAAACTATAAAACTCGATGTAGAAATTGATGCCGAGATTGATGTTGATAAATTCGAGCAGGGCAAGAAAGAATAGTGCGTGTGTTCCAACTGCGATAAGTGCACCTCTCAGTATGCGGTCCATGACGATGGCTCGGCGGTTGTGTTGCTTAATCATGGGATTGATTGCAACCGGTATGTAGGCAAGATTAAGAACGAGCCATGCTGTTCTCATCTTGGCCGATAGGTCAAGATGGTGGTTCATGGCCATCAGACCGATAAATAGAGCATTAAGTATGAGCACATCGGAAATAGACAGTATGGTGTAGATATATCTACCATATTTGCTACCTGATTGTGCTTTTGTTTCTTGATACATAGATTAATTTGTGACTCCGTGATTGAAATAAACAGGACTTGTAGAGGCAAGGGGGGGGGGAATTAAGCAGTGGCCCATTTAAGATATAAAGAGGTATGGGATTGTATGGGCGCAGGGAGTTATATGATGCTGACACGGGACCGGGTGAACAGTCTCGTGTCAGCGTGGTTTTTACATCTTGGAGTCGACGAGTCTGATTTTTTGTTCGAGAGCCTCGATATCGGCTTTGAGACGCTCGATTTTGCGTTCAAAGTCTCTGACGAGAGAGTTTCCGGTCTTGCTTTTGGCACTGAGAAATCCGAGGTTGTTTTCATAGGTGCGTAACTCGGTGCGACGAGTCTCGAGGGTGCGGGCAAGGCGTTCGCGTTCGCGCGCGAGTTTGTTTGTGTCGCCTTGAAGCTCTTCCATGGAAGACTCAAATCGTTCCATCTGGTCACGTCTTTCGCTGAGGTCATGGGCGCGTCTTACTTCGGTTATGCGAGCGCGGAATTGTTCATATACCTTGTCTTTTTCTTTGAAAGGAACGTGTCCGATTTCTTTCCATCGGCTCTGTAGGTTGGCGATGATTGATATAGCTTCAGACTTGGGAGTCTCGTCGGTTATTTTGTCAAGCTCGGCGATGAGGTCGCGTTTTGCTTGAAGGTTGGCGTGTTCGCGTTGTCTCACATCGGATGTTGCGGCTTTCTTTTGCTCAAAGAAGAAGTCACAGGCTTGTTGGAAGCGTTTCCATACAGCGTCGCTGTGCTTCTTGGGGACGGCGCCGATGGTTTTCCATTGACGTTGCATTTCAACGAGTCGGTCGGTGGTTTTTTTCCACTCGGTGGAGTCTTTGAGTTGTTCGGCCTCGTCAGCGAGAGCGGTCTTGAGGACAAGATTTTCGGCCATTCGGTCTTTGACCTCTTTATAGTAGGCTGCTTTGGCTGCAAAGAATTTGTCGCAAGTGGCGCGGAAGCGGTTGAAAAGGACGGTATTGAGTTTGCGTGATGCAAATCCCAGTTTTTTCCATTCTTCTTGTGCGGCGAGTATTTCTTTGGTTTTCTCTTCCCAGGTGTTAAAAGAATCGATTGAAAGTATATCGATTGCCTCGATGCGTTCACATAGTTCGGTTTTGGCTCGTTCGTTTTCGACTTCGCGTGCTTTACGTTCTTCAAAGAAAGCTTGGTATCGTTTGCTCACGTCAGCCGAAGCGTCTTTGAACCGTTGCCATATTTCTTCGCGCAGTTCTTTGGATACGGGGCCTATTTCACGCCATTTGGAATGTAGGTCTTGCAGGCGTTTGAAAGCAGTGATTATGTCTTCTTCGTTATTGAGTGCAGCAGCCTCGTTTATGATAAGTTCTTTTTGTTCGAGGTTTTTCTTGAAGTCATAGTCGCGAAGCTCTTTGTTGATTTTTAGATTGTCAGAGAATCGCTCGCGGGCGTCCTGGAATTTTTTCCAAATTGCCGTTTCTTCAGTGGCGGGGACTTCGCCTAATGTGTTGAACTCGTCTTGTAGTTCACGATAGCGTGGGAACGAGCGGTTGACGTTGTCGGTGTCATCGGCGAGGGTCAGTATTTCGGCGATGATGGCATTTTTGCGTTCAAGGTTGGCGGTTTTGGTTGCTTCTTGTTCGGCGGCGTATGCTGCTTTTTTTTCTTTGATTTGATTCAGGATGGTCTTGAATTCTTCGTCAAGAGGGGATGGGGTGACGTCCTCGATGACGGGTTGCCCGGCTTCATCCTGTGAGTCGTGAGCCGTGGCGGAGACATGGGAAAGTGAGTTGTATATGCCACGTAGGCGGTTGATGTCTTCTCGTGAGATATCGGCAGCGTCCTTTGCGGCAATGTCTTTGGCTTGTTCGATGAGTTGGTCAAGTGATGTGCATAGGGATGCATGTTTGGTTGCCTCATCTTCGGTGATGTTTTCTATGACAGCCTGATCGGTGGCCGGCTCGGCGGAGATGGCGTCGGGTTGGGGGATGTTGACAGCTTCTTGAGTGTCAGGTAGCAAGGGTTCGTTGGCGTTGTTTGTTGCCAGCTTGGGATCGTTCTTTTCCATGTCAGATGTATTATAGATTTATAAAAGAGGATCGCCCTGAGGGGCGAGGTTTTCACGTGGGTGTTATAATATGATTGTGGTGTTTGATATTATAACGCCTCAAATTTAGCAAAAAAAATATAAAAAGCTATCCCTTAGTGTGAAAAAAATAACAAATTAAGCCATTGAGGCTTCAAAGAGGGCTATAAAATCAGTGTATGACAACCCGTGATAGAATGGGAGAGCCGGCGGCTTGGTTGATGAGGTCTCTCAATCGGGTGGACATGAAGGATAGTTCGTTTTTGAGGGCGGCCGAAGCAATGACGACGTGTAGCTCGTCGTGGTCAATCCATCGGCGCACGGTCTGACGGTTGATTTGAGGGCCCACGATTTCGGTCCATAGGTAGCTGGCGCGTTGCAGGTCAAATGTAGTAGCCGACCCTGACTGTTCGATAGCCTGTCGTATGATGGAGCCTATGGGTTGGGGATAGCGTTTTTTCATTGCATTATGTTGAAGGTCCCGGAGGTGACATGCCACAGCCGGTGGGGTGTTGTGGCATGGACGCGGCCAAGGATTTCGTCAAGGTGTCGGCGATTGGTGTCGGTGATGAAGATTTGGCCAAATTCGTCACCGGCCACCACATTCATGATATTTTCTACGCGCGAGGCATCGAGTTTGTCAAAGATGTCATCGAGCAGTAGCAGTGGTGACATTTCGGTTTGGGTGGCTGTAAATTCATATTGAGCGAGTCTCAGGGCTATGGTGAACGTCTTGGACTGGCCTTGAGAAGCAGTACGGCGCACATTCATGCCGTTGACATTGAGGTCCATGTCGTCGCGATGAGGGCCGACAGAGGTGTATTTAAGTATATGGTCTCGGTCGCGGTTGGTGTCAAGGATGTTGATGAGTGAGCCATCAGGGTCGTTGTCGAGGTGGGTGATATAGGACAGTGATGGGGTCTCGGTATCTTGTCCTGCGATGGCGTGGTAGTAGCGAGAATGAATGGCTGAGAGCTCGTCGACACGTTGACGGCGCGCGTGGGTGATATAACGCGCCGCTGCGTCCATGGGGATTTCAATTGCCTGGAATAGGGCGGGGTCGTGTAATCCGTCGCGTAACAGACGGTTGCGTTGTTCCAGGGCGTGGTTGTATTTGATAAGGGCCTCAAGGTAGCGATGGTCTCCTTGGGCAATAACCATGTCGAGAAAGCGGCGTCGTTCATCAGCGTGGCCGTTGATCAGAGACATGTCACCGGGCGAAATCATTATTGCCGGGAATAGGCCGACATGTGCCGATAGTCTCTTGTATTCCTTGCCGCCGCGTTTAAATGATTTGCGTCGACCACCGAGCCCAACCATCAGTTCTTCGTGGGCGTTCCGTCGGTTATACTCGGCTTTGAGCAGGGCAAAGGTTTCGCCACAAGTGATGAGGGCGTTGTCGGTGAGGCCGCTGAAGCTCTTGCCCATGCTCAGGTAGTAGATGGCATCAAGAAGGTTGGACTTGCCCATGCCGTTATCTCCCAATAAGCAATTGAGCTTATCTGAAAATTCCAGAGAGGCGTGGGTGATGTTCTTAAAGTTGGTAACCTGGAGAGTGGTGAGCTTCATTTAGTTGGCAGTGGGCGCGGTGAGTAGTGAGCAGTGATGCCCCCGATGGTTAATTATTTACTACTCACTGTTTTATGTATATTATTTCTTGAAGTGGTTGTTGAAAAATATCAGTTGATAGCGGATGGCGTTGTTCCAGTAAGAATGGCTGTGTCGACCGGGACGGGAGATGTAGTCATGGGGGATTTTGCGGGTGACCATGAGGTCGTGTAGGTCGGCATTGACTTTATGGAAGAAGTCGTCAACGCCACAGTCGAAAATGATGTTGTTCTGACCGGGAGTTATGCTTTTGGCGAGTGTGGCTACAGAGTGGGCCGCGAGTGTGGCTTGGGAGGGTTTGGCACCGAGTGCGAGGGGAATTTTCCATTTGGAGCCAAAGGGAACTATATTTACACCACCCGATGTCGAGCCACAGTTTTTCCAGATGTCAGGGTGTCGCAAGCCAAGCCACATGGCTCCGTGTCCGCCCATAGACAAGCCGGTGATGGCGCGTTTGTCGGCCTGAGCAATAGTGGGATAGTTTTGGTCGATATATGGGACGAGCTCGGTAGTGATGAATGTCTCCATCTTCATCTTGGGGTTGGCAGGGGCGTCAAAATACCATGAGTCCATGCCATCGGGCATCACCATTATCATGCCATAGCGATCGGCGAGTTGGGGTAGGTCGGGGCAGGATATTCGAGACCAGGTGGTGTGGTCGCCGTCATAGCCGTTGAGCAGGTAGACGGTAGGGAATTTATTGTCTTTGTTATCGGCGTCAGGGGTGATGACGGTGACGTGCATGGGCTTGGGCAGTAGGTTGGTAGTGATGGTGACGGTGTCAATCTTGGCGGCGCTCAGCGTTAATGCCGCTAAGATGGTTGACATTATCAGAGTGGCGATCTTTTTAGTCATGGTTGGTATGTTGTTTGATGGTTTTATTATTGATAGTATCAATTGAGCCGGTTATATCTGTTTAGTCATACATGTCAGATTGTACCGGTAGTCGGGGCAACAAAGCGGTGTCTCATATATTCTATAATTACCTCGGTTATGTCCTCGAGTGAAAGGGTCGATGAGTTTAGGCACAGGTCATAGCTTGAGGCATCGCCCCATCGCTTGTCGGTATAGAAGTTATAGAAGTTGGCGCGCAGTTTGTTGGTGCGTTCTCTTATTGTGCGGGCTTGTTCGATTGACAGCTCGGGTTGTCGCTGACGTATACGTGCTATGCAGTCGTCATCAGAGGCGTGTACAAACACGTTGATGATGTTGTCGACATCTCTCAGGACATAGTCGGCCGAACGTCCGACTATAACACATGGTCCTTGGGCGGCAATTTTATGCATGAAGTCACATTGAGCCCGATATAGCATATCGTCACCCACTCCCGATGTGCTGTCGTAGTATCCGATGGGGTTTACTCCCATGGTGAAAGAAAATAGTCCACTGAGGAAAGACGGGCGTCGCTCGTCGTTATGTTCAAAAAACTCGGGGCTGAGCCCGGCGTCTTTGGCTGCTTGTACCAATAATTCGCGGTCATAGTAGGGTATACCTAAGCGGTCGGCGAGTAATCGGCCGAGGTGACGTCCACCACTGCCCATCTGTCGCCCTATGGTGATCACATATTTGTCGGGGAAGTTGTTCATGGTTCAGAGTGAGAATTGGTTGAATGAAATAGGTCGTCAAAGATGTATTACCAGGGCTTTGGCGGGGCCTGAGATTGAAAATTCAGAGATGCACGCCGGGATGAGTGCGGTGTGACACTTGGTGAGATGATGATGAGGCTTGTCGTTGACGCTTATTGTGGCTGAGCCCTCGACAATCATCAGTATGGTGAAAGACCCGGGGGTTGCCGACATAATATGTGAGGTGTTGTCATCGAGTTGCAGGTAATCGGTGACAAACTGTGGCGAGTCGACAACAGCTGTTGTCGAGTGGTCAAACGTGGCGGCAGTGGGGGTGATATTGTTGGGGAAACGGTAGTTGATGACCCGTCGCGCGAGGTCGGTATGTAGCTCACGGGGGCGACCGTCAGCGCCACGTCGGTCAAAGTCATATATGCGATAGGTCGTGTCGCTTGACTCCTGAACCTCGGCGATAAGGTTCCCGGCACCGATGGCATGAATTGTGCCTGAAGGGATATAATAAAATTGTCCCGGTCGACTCGTGTGGCATGCCACGAGGTCAAGGATTGAACCCTCTTTGACGTGTGTGGCAAATGTCTCGGGGTCGAGGTGGGCGGCAAGTCCCGAGTATATTATGCTGTCATCGTTGCAGTCTATGACATACCATAGCTCTGATTTGCCCTTGCCCGGAGAGGTGTGTGCCGGGTTGAAGCCTTCGGGGTGAACTTGTAGCGAGAGGACATCGCGGGCGTCGATAAATTTAAGAAGCAGTGGAAAGCGCCGGCCAAAGCGTTCAATAACCCGACTTCCGAGCAGTTCCTCACCATGGGTGATGCACAGCTGGGGAAGAGCAATACCGGACAATGGACCGTGGTTGACGGTAGACTCGTGACCGGGGATGACTGATATTTCCCAACTCTCGCCTATATTTAACGAGGTGTCACCTTCACCTTTTAGTGAGGCTATGCGACTACCGCCCCATAACACGGTCTTGTATATGGGGTTAAACGTGAGTATGTCGTTGAGTGTAGTCATTAAGAGTGGTTCAATGGCTGACGGGACCGGTCTCGTTAAAGATGTTTGAGTCTGTCGGGTTGACAAAATTATTATATTTTGGCCACACGACAAAGGATTGACATCGTTTTTTTTGGAAACATCCACGGCTCTTTCATTTAAAATCTACATTTAAAATCTCATGGTCGTCTTTATCAAAGCCATATTTTATAGGCGAACCTCAATGTATGCAGGATTGGTTGCGACATGATTATAAATATCTGATTCACAGCTAATTTAGCCTT
>JAGASI010000055.1 GCA_017621845.1 Muribaculaceae bacterium | reverse complement strand
GCCGGGCTGTGATTAACCCCCGGTGCAGGGACAGAGTCCCGTAGCCGGGGGCGATAGCGGGTCACTTTTGAGTGAGGGCCGGAGGCCTGAGTTGTGGTAGAGACTCTGCTAATTACAATAAGTTATCCTCACCGGTTACCATAACCCGGCCCTCCAGGCCTAAGACACCACTGCTCAGTATACGACACTGCAAGCTTCGGGCCACCGGCCCTGCGCATCTTAATTCAGAATTATTCATCACTGGCAGGCTTCGTCACGAGCCTATTGAACGGCTATAACTGTGGTCTTTCATGCCTATCACATTATTTTAGAGCCTTCTTGCACGCTGACCCCTACCAACCGCTTCTGTCCGCTGACCCCTGTTTGTGCTCGGTCAATACCGCGACGTAATTCCGTCGATGGTGGTTCTTCGTCGCCTCGATGCGTTGCTCTAACCCACCAAGGAAGCGGTTGACGCGCAGGTTACAGCCGACCGCGAAATCGGTCTTGAACCTGACGAGTATGCCATTGCCGACATCCCCCGGCTGTCGTGCTACAACACATGTCGATGGACGCTCTCTCACGCTGCCCCCCCCATCAACCGCTTCTGTCCGCTGACCCTGTAATCGTCTAATCTTCATTTAATTAAAAAAATAAAAGTCGAGGGTTGATTCTCGACTTTTATATCAGGGCGGAGAGGACGAGATTCGAACTCGTGGTAGGATTGCTCCTACGTCAGTTTAGCAAACTGGTGGTTTCAGCCACTCACCCACCTCTCCTGAGGTTATTTGGCGTCAGTTGTTTGGTGACGCTTTCTTTAAACTGATTGCAAATTTAGGGTTTATTTTTGTAATGAGCAAATTTTGGAGGTGACTAAATGTGTTTTTTTAATCTTTTTTTATTGACCGCTTTTGATGTTTGATGTGTAATGTGCTGTGTAATTGACGTTTTGTTCTGGTTCTGTGTGCAAGTACATGGATGGGCGGTGCCATATAAAAATATGGCTAATGTTATTGGTGATTAATCGGGATGGATGATTGTCCCGTTGAAGAATATTTCCTGCTTTGATGTGATTTAATTTTTGACATGCTTTAATAGTGTTGGGTGTAGTTAAGAATGTGAAATGATTAGTTATTGTTAAGAGTGTTTGGTTGTGGGAGTTGGATTTTTTATATAAATTTGCAATGGTTTGACAAAAGGTTATAATAACTGGTTTTCAATAAGTATATATATCATGGCTAAGCATCAGATAAATCAATTTGGAACTAAAATAGGGCTGATAGCGGCGACTGTAGGATCGGCAGTGGGGCTTGGAACGATATGGCGTTTCCCTGCCGAGGTGCAGTCGGGTGGGGGGGCTGCGTTTTTGTTATTGTATGTTGTATGTGTTTTTTTGTTGGCTATACCGGTAATGTTGTCTGAGTTTGCGTTAGGACGTTCAACACGGGAGGATGCTGTTGGGGCTTACCGTAAGTTGTCTCCGGATAGTAAATGGTGGATGGCTGGAGGATTGGCAGTGGTGTCGTCTTATTTAATAATGTGTTTTTACATGGTTGTGGGCGGATGGACTCTTGAATATCTTCTTGGTGCTGTATCGGGAGATTTGTTCGAGCCATTCTATCAGGGACAAGGTGCGCATGAGATGTTTAATGGTAAGATGCAGGAATATGTGTCTGGAGGGTGGAGTCCGATTGTTAATACATGTATGATTATAATTATCAATATTGGAGTATTGGTATGTGGTGTTCAGAAGGGTATTGAGCGTATGTCCAACATTATGATGCCCTTGTTGTTTGTCTCGCTGTGTGTCATTATGGGGTATGTGTTGTGTCAGCTCGGTTCGTTTGGTGGTGTTGAGTATTTTTTCAAGCCTGATTTTTCTAAGATAACTCCCGGTGTGATGGTTGGGGCGTTGGGACAGGCATTGTTTTCGTTGAGTCTTGGCATGGGTATATTGATTACATATTCGTCATATTTTCCGAGTGACACACGGTTGACTCGCACATCGGTGATTGTAAGTGTGATGACGTTGGTTGTAGCTGTGATGATGGGTTTGATAATATTCCCGGCTATGTCGGCATTTGGAATGAATGATGCCAATCATTGTGTTGAAGGTACGACGTTGGTTTTTGTGACGTTGCCCGAGGTATTCATGTGTATGGAAGGTGGCCGTGTGTGGGCTATTATTTTCTTTTCATTGCTTTTATTGGCGGCGTTGACATCAACGGTGTCTATCGCCGAGGTGTCGGTGGCGTTTGTCGGAAGGCGATTTAAGTTGTCTCGTTTTAAGTCAACGTTGTTGGTGCTGTTGCCGTTGTTGTTGTTCAGCTCGATATGTGCAATGTCGTTTGGCCCGCTCGAAAATTTTAAAATTGGGGGATATACAATATTTGATGGGTTGGATACTCTGACTAATAATATAATGTTGCCGGTGGTGGCCTTGTTAGGAGTAATCTTTGTGGGATGGGTTGCACCTCGCAAGTTGATGAGAGACCAGTTGACAAACAATGGGGCGTTCAAATCGGTATTTGAATCGGCTGTGATGTTTGTAATCAGATACATCGCTCCGGTAGTTATTCTTGTAATATTGATTTCTAATATTTTGTAACAGTTTGATATTGTAATAGAGGTGAAAGGTAAGGGTAGAATTGATATGACACGTGCTGAGCGGCTATGGGTAATAGTCGTTATGGTTATTGTGTTCGGCGGAATAGTGTTGACGATTGTAAGCCGTAATTATAATGCTGTAAAGACTGAGGTTGTGCCTGATAGTCTTATCAAAAAAGTATCGTTGTCAGGGCATGAGCCTAAAGAGTTGGCCGGAGGCAGTGGTAGCAGGAGCCGACGTAGGGGGGAGGGTAATAAACAACAAAATAAAAAGGAGGTTAAGGATAGTGTTAAGGTGAAGAAATCGGGGAAGAAGACTGTGGTCAGGGGCAACCATGAGGTCATGCCTAAGTATTCCCAGCGGGACTATACCGACGGGCTGTAATCGCGATGTCTACTTGATGTCCTCGAAGGCTTGGCTCAGAAATTGCTCGAGTTCGGAGGATGATAGTTTTATATGTATCTGACCGCGGTGGGCTACTGATATATTGCCGGTCTCCTCAGAGACAATTATGGCAAGGGCATCGGTGGCTTGAGAGATGCCAAGGGCCGAACGGTGTCTTAGGCCCAGTGATCGTGGAATATTGGTGTCATGGCTGACGGGAAGAATACATCCGGCGGCGGCAATGCGGTTATGGGATATTATCATGGCGCCATCGTGTAGAGGGGAGTTCTTGAAGAAGATGTTTTCGATCAGTCGGGTATTGATATTGGCGTCAATAATGTCACCGGTTTTTTCGTACATTTCCAGGGATATGGATTGTTGAATGACAATCAGGGCGCCTGTCTTGCTCTTGGACATTGACATGCAGGCATAGACGATGGGCATGGTGAGTTTACGTACATCAATGGCTATGTTGTCATTGTTATGTTTTAATATTTTGCGCAGGAATGTCCATCGTTTATGGGAGCCGAGGTCGACAAGAAATCGTTTGATCTGGTCCTGGAACAGGATAACCAATATAAGCAGGCCGATACCCATAAATTTATCCATAATTGACCCGAAGAGCTTAAGGCCAAGCACCTCGGACGAGACTGCCCACACGACAATAAAGCCCATCACGCCATAGAAGATGCTGAGTGTTCCCGACTCTTTCATTAGTCGGAAGATGTAGTAAAGAAGGACTGCTACAATGAAAATATCAAAGGCGTCTTTGATGCTGAAGTCTAACACGATAATGCAGTTTTTGGGGTGTGTGTGGGCTTAAACCGAGGAAATTTGTTATTGGTGGTTGGGGTTAAGTCGGGAATATATGTCGACACATTGACGGGCCTGTAGGACGTCATGTACTCTCAGAATGGAGGCGCCACGATCAAGAGCCATGGCATTGAGAGCTGTCGTGGCGTTCAGGGCGTCATTGGCGCTGATATTTAGTAGGTGGGTAAGCATTGACTTGCGGGATATGCCTACGAGGATTGGTCGGCCGAGAGAGGTGAATACTTCAAGATTATTCATGAGAGTGTAGTTTTGGTCAAGCGTTTTGGCAAAGCCAAATCCCGGGTCTATAATAATGTCTTTGACTCCCATTAGGGACAGTTGACCAACCTTAATGGCGAGAGAAGACAAGACCTCGGCCGTGACGTCATTGTAGGATGTGTTGTCATCGGACATCATGTCGCGTGGTGTTCCTCTCATGTGCATGAGTATATAAGGGCAACCTAATGAAGCGACGGTCTCAAACATTTTGTTATCGAGGTTGCCTCCCGAGATGTCATTGATGATGTCGGCGCCAAGTTGAGTGATGGCTGTTCGGGCCACTTGAGCGCGGAAAGTATCAATTGACACGGGTATATCTGAGCTGACTTGGCGAATGATTTTCATTCCTGTTTCCAAGCGTTCAAGCTCGGTTTTAATATCGACATCCATTGCTCCGGGTCTGGAGCTATATGCTCCCAGGTCAATTATGTCGGCACCCTGGTTTATGGCCTCGGTGACGCGTTGTTTTATTGTAGCTTCGTCGGTAGAGCGCGATGAGGCATAAAACGAGTCGGGTGTAACGTTTACTATGGCCATCACCAGTGGATGGTCATAGGTTAACAGGCGTTGTTTGACGTTGAGGGAGAAGGGTAGCATGGTTGCGGATAATATAGGGTTAAATCAGCGGTTGGCGCGTTTGCGCTCGAGCTCGTCAAGGATGATTTTACGTAGTCTGATATGGTGAGGTGTGACTTCGACGTATTCGTCTTCCTTGATATATTCGAGTGCTTCTTCAAGAGAGAATACTACCGGAGGAACGATGCGGGCTTTGTCATCGGCACCTGAAGCTCGCATGTTGGTGAGCTTCTTGGATTTGGTGACGTTAACAACGATGTCATTGTCCTTGGCGTTCTCGCCAACTACCTGTCCGGCATAGACTTCCTCTTGAGGGAAGATGAAGAAGCGGCCGCGATCCTGCAGTTTGTCAATGGCGTAAGCATAGGCGGTGCCGGCCTCGAGAGCAATGAGTGAGCCGTTGGTGCGGCGTTCGATGTCGCCTTTCCATGGTTGGTATTCATGGAATCGGTGGGCCATGATTGCTTCACCGGCCGATGCAGTCAGTATGTTGTTTCTAAGGCCGATGATACCTCGTGATGGGATGATGAATTCCATGTGGGTGCGGTCGTTCTGGGCCGACATTGATATCATTTCACCCTTGCGTTTGGTGACCATATCAATGATTTTGGATGCATATTCCTCGGTGACATTGATGGTGAGGATTTCAACAGGTTCACATTTGACACCGTCGATTTCTTTGATAATAACCTGGGGTTGTCCCACCTGTAGTTCATATCCTTCTCGACGCATGGTCTCGATAAGTACAGACAGGTGCAGGACGCCACGTCCAAATACAGTCCATACATCCTCGTTGTCGGCCTTGGTGACACGTAGGGCGAGATTGCGGTCAAGCTCTTTGGTAAGGCGTTCACCGATGTGACGAGATGTGACATATTTGCCATCGCGGCCAAAGAATGGCGAGTCGTTGATTGTAAATGTCATTGACATAGTGGGTTCATCAATGGCGATGCGGGGAAGTGCCTCGGGATTATTGAAGTCGGCAACGGTGTCTCCAATTTCAAATCCATCGATTCCTACAAGGGCGCATATATCGCCGCTTGATACCGACTCAACGCGTTTGCGTCCCATGCCCTCAAATGTGTGCAACTCTTTGATACGTTGTTTGACGATAGAGCCGTCACGTTTCATCAGAGCTATGTCCTGACCTTCATGCAGTGTACCGCGATGAACACGGCCAATGGCGATACGTCCCACATAGTTGGAGAAGTCAAGAGAAGTGATGAGCATCTGGGCATCGCCCTCGAGCACTGTGGGCGCTGGTATGTGCTCGATGATGGCATCAAGCAACGGGAGGATGTTGTCGGTGGGTTTCTGCCAGTCGGTACTCATCCATCCCTCTTTGGCCGAGCCGTAAATGGTGGGGAAGTCGAGCTGTTCCTCGGTGGCGTCGAGATTGAACATCAGGTCAAATACCATTTCCTGAACTTCATCGGGACGGCAGTTGGGCTTATCAACCTTATTGATGACAACGATAGGCTTGAGACCAATCTGGAGCGCTTTCTGGAGTACAAAGCGAGTCTGAGGCATTGGGCCTTCAAAAGCGTCAACGATGAGCAGACAGCCATCGGCCATATTAAGGACGCGTTCTACCTCGCCGCCAAAGTCAGCGTGCCCCGGAGTATCTATAATGTTGATTTTGGTGTCTTTATAATTGATAGAAACATTCTTGGACAAGATTGTTATACCACGCTCTCTCTCGAGGTCGTTGTTGTCAAGAATGAGTTCGCCGGCATTCTGATTATCTCTAAACAGGTGGCCGGCAAGTAGCATTTTATCCACGATGGTGGTTTTACCGTGGTCAACGTGGGCGATAATTGCGATGTTGCGGATACTTTGCATATAGTCAGTAAAATTTTACTCTTAAAAAATTGTACTCTAAATGTCTGAGTATAAGTTAAAACTGACACAGGTATAAGAGGTCGTTTTAGCTTACAGATGTTTTAACATGCAAAGGTACAACTTTTTTTTATTAACATACCTGCCTAACCGCGTTAATATGTTTCGCCTAAGCCAAATTTGCAAATTGCGTAGGTTCAACTGGCAAGTGCAAAATTAGCGATTTGTTTGAAGAACTCGTGTTTCGGAGTAGAAAAACCGAGTCTTTTTCTTGGGCGCAGGTTTAATTTTCGCCCGACATTCTTGATATATTCGTCTGAGAAGTCATTAAAGTTAGATTTTTTAGGGATGTATTGACGTATAAGTTTATTAACATTCTCAACAGCACCTTTCTGCCAAGAGCAGTAGCTGTCAGCGAAGTACACAGTGACATCAGGCAATCCCTTCATACGAAGACCGGCCGTGATGTCGAGGTGTGCAGCAAACTCGCTGCCGTTGTCGGTTGTGATTGTTTTTAGATATTTGCGGTATCCGAAGAGGAGTCTAACGACCACTTTAGCAAGCGGTTTTGCCTTTTTGCCGTGTTTAAGTCGCTCAAGGAGCACGAATCCTGTAAGTCGGTCAAGCAAAACCAAAATAGCATGTCCGCATGAATCGACAATCAGATCCATTTCCCAATCCCCAAAACGTGTGCCGTCAGCCTCTTTTGGTCGGTCATGGATGCTTGTCCTATTGGCTATGTTGGTGGCCTTTGTAGGTTTGGGCTGGCCTTTGGGTCTGCGCTTGAAATTGGGGTGACGGCGGTGCTTCATCAGTTCTCCGGTGGTGTCGGAGTTTATTATATTGTAGATGGTCTGTATTGAGACGGAAATATTATCCTTTGCCAATTATTGCTGTCCGATAAAACTTAGGAAAGGCAAAAAATGTATGGCTCGACTGCTGATTTTCAGCGGTCGAGTCTGATTTTATTCTTTGACAAGCCCCAGTCAGTCGAAAAGAGAGGGTAAGGGAGGGCCTGATGCGTCAGCCGAGAGTATCATTTCCCAGTCTTTTTCGGGGTTGTTGAACAAGCTTTGGAAATCGACATAGTACATCAGCGTTATCCTGACCATCGTTGCCAGTCCTGAAAAGCTCCATTTCCGACACAGGCCTTTCTGCAT
>JAGASI010000015.1 GCA_017621845.1 Muribaculaceae bacterium | reverse complement strand
GACCCGCTATCGCCCCCGGCTACGGGACTCTGTCCCTGCACCGGGGGTTAATCACAGCCCGGCGCTCCGCGCCTGCATCCCGTGCCCGGGAGTTTGCAGTTCAATCAGGGGAGCTACCAACCGCTCCTGTCCGCTGTCCCAACAAAAGTTGGGAGGCTAAATTATACAAATAAGTACAAAAATCACCCCGAATAAGTTTTGTAACTTGCTTATACAGGGTGATTTACGATTTGAGCGGTAGACGGGACTCGAACCCGCGGCCCTCGGCTTGGGAAGCCAATGCTCTACCAACTGAGCCACTACCGCGTTATGTGTGTCATTGAAGAGAAGCCGTCGGGCTTTTTTTCTTTGACCTCACAAAGGTATGGTTTTTTATTTAATTATACAAGAATGAATTTGATGATGATTTTTTTGGAAGACTTCTTATTCGGTGGGAGGGGTGAATACATATGCGCCGAGGTCGGGTGTTGAACCGCGGTTAAGTCCATAGGCGTCAACCGTGGCTTGGGTAAGTGTCAGTGATGGGTCTCCGGCCGAGATGGCGGGAGACTCGGGTTTGAGCCGGTAGTCAAAGATGTAATCGTTACGGACAGTATAATACAACGGGTCTTTGTCCCACAGGCAGTTGATGAAGTTATCGTCGTCAGAGCCTGACTCTTTGATGAGACAGTTGATGAGGCTGATGTCGGTGCCTGATAGGTCTCCGTGGCTGAGACTTGATCCTAACCCATATATGATGGAATTGGAGAACAGTGCTGTGGTGCGTCCGGGACCTAATATGTCATGGTTGGCAAATTGCAGGGCTGGACCGCCGATGGCGCTGAACAGGTAATAGTTGGCAAAGGTGCAGTGGTTGAAGGTGTGGTGTCCACCCTGGAGATATACAAGGCCGTTGGCGGCCTCGCCAAATTCACATCCGGTAGCAAGTACCGAGGCGTTATAAACCTCGAGAACAAGGTCTCCGGAGTTGCGTAGCCGTGAATTGTGCAGTGTTAGCTTGGGGTCGGATGGAATCTCGCCTTCGGCAGGTGCTTCCCCGCCGTTGACTATGACGCCATACCAGGTGTTGCGCACACATGTATGTGTCATATAATTGTCGGTAGATGACGGCGTAAAATATAAACCTTCCCATTGGCGGGACATGAGGTCAAAGGTTATATCGGTGATGACGTTGCCTGTGCGGTCACCACAGATGTTGACCGGATTGTCAACTGTGCCCATCGATTTGAGTGTGCCACGGACAATCATTGAGGCCTTGTCGTGAAAGTGAAGAGTTGTGCCGGGATCGAGGGTGAGTGTTGCGCCCGGGGCTACTACCAGAGAGTCAAATATCTGGTAGGGCTTGTCGGCGGTGAGGTGGGTGTCGGTAGTGATAATCTGATGGTGCAGGCGCACGACATCTTGTCCGGTGGCGTTGAGCACCACGGTCTGTGTCACGCCGTTGGTGACAAAATTGAGGTCGGTATTGACGTCAATCGGGAGGTTTTGACCGGTCTCGGGCAGTGTGGCCTCTACCATGACAAAGATAGAGTCATTGGGACGTATCTCGATGTTATTGAAGCGGGTGCCGCTCGAGCCGTCTACGTTGATGCGGAATAGCTCAGAGTTGTCTCCACTTAGGTATATATCGCTGATATTCATAACCTTGGAATGACGGTTGTAGACAGTCATGCGATAGGTAGTGGTTACTTGGTCGGTAAAGACGGTGCCCATCCTGAGTGTGTCTACCGAAAATGTCGGCTGGTCGGATGGAGATGTCGACACACCATCTTCTATACATGAGGTGATGCTTGTCATCCCCAAGATTGCCAAGATTAAGTAAAGGAAGTATCTGAATTGAGTCATTGTTGTCGTGATTAGTGCTGAGTTGTGGTTCAATTTTAGTTGAACTTTGCTTTATAATAACGCCTAATGACTTAAAATATTGTATGAAACTTGTGGCGGTGTTGAAAGGAATGGTTGATTATCTGCGGCAGATAATTTCGGCAGCAGTAGTGGCGGCTTTAAGTGTGCCGAGACGATGTCTGATTTCCCGGTATCCGTCGAGCATCTTCTGTCGGGCGTTGTTGTCAGGCAGGATGAGTCCGAGTGCATCGGAGACAGCTTCAACGGTACAATTATGGACCAACAACTCGGGAATTACCTCACGCTCGGCTATGAGATTGGGTAGGGTGACATAGTCGACTTTCAGTAGCTTTTCCATGATTTTATAGGAAATTTTGTTGCCGTTGGCACGGTAACAAGCCACTTGAGGTGTGCCTATAAGAGCGGCCTCGAGTGTGGCGGTCCCTGATGTCACCAGCGCGCCTCGGCTATAGGCCAGGAGCGTGATGGTGTTATCTCTTAGCACAGTCGCATTACCGGCTATCGAGCGATAGAACTCATCATCTACACCGGGGGCCGCGGCAATAACGGGGCGATATTGGGGAAAGTCGTCGGCGGCCTTGAGCATGATGGGTAGGTTGTTGCGTATTTCACCCAGACGACTGCCCGGTAGCAATGCTATGAGTTGACGTGTGGGTAGATTATGAGTCTTGATAAATTCTTCGCGTGGAGGAAGTGAGGCGAGACGGGCGTCAATCTCTTCTACCGATGGATTACCAATATATGTCACATCATAGTCGTGGCGTGACTTGTAGAAGTCGACCTCAAAGGGAAAGATAACCAATACACGGTCTACAACTTGTTTGATGGTTCTGACACGCCATTCTTTCCAAGCCCACACCTTTGGCGAGATATAGTATGTCACGTCAATACCATATCGCTTGGCTTCCTTGGCAATCTTGAGATTAAAGCTTGGGTAGTCGATAAGGATGAGACGGTCGGGATGGGCAAGACGCAGTGCCGCTTTGGTTTTTTTGAGGTTATGGGAAATGGTACCAAGATTTCTGAGAACTTCCGAAAAACCCATATAAGCCATTTCGCGGTAGTGTATCACGGGCTCGTGACCGGCTTGTTCAGCCATCAGGTCGCCACCAAGGAATACAAACCGGGCTTTGGCGTCACGCTGTTTTATGGCCGCCATCAGTTGGGCTCCGTGTAGGTCTCCGGAAGCTTCTCCGGCAATCAGGAAATATATCATGGGAGTTGAATGTCTTGGGTGTAAGGATGTTATTTTCTCAGAGACTTGAAGAAGTCGGTCATCAGGGCGACACACTCATCGCGCCGGCAGTCGGTGATGACGTGGGCACGAGGGTGAAATGGTGAGGTGGAATACATCATTGAGTATCCGCGCTTGGTGTCAGGCGCGCCGATAACGATACGTCGTAGTTGAGCCCAGCCAATAGCGCCGGCACACATTGGACATGGCTCGACGGTGACATATAGCGTGCAGTCATTTAGGTATTTGCCACCAAGGGTTGATGCCGCCTGGGTTATGGCTATCATTTCGGCATGTGCTGTGACGTCACCCAGACGCTCGGTCATATTATGTGCCGAAGCTACAACCCGTCCGCGGCATACAATGACGGCACCCACCGGAATCTCGCCTTCACGGGCAGCTTGGTGAGCCTCGTCAAGAGCCATGCCCATGTATTTCAGGTCATCATCGAGTGTGTGCATCTCAGGCATCGGTGAGTATTTATATTGTTGTTTCATTGCAGGATTAGTTGTTGGCCAAGGGTGAGGGTCATGCCCTCGTTGGCGGCGATAGTGTTGGGGAAGATGGTTCGTGCCTCGGTCACGAGGGGGTCGGTGGAGGGGTATTTGCTGGAGAAGTGTCCTATGACGAGACCTTGGACGTTGGCTTGTGCGGCGATGCGTGCGGCCTGGACTGAAGTTGAATGACCGCGTGAAAATGCTAATTTTGCTGAGGCTGCATCGTAGGTCGCCTCGTGGTATAGTAGGGTGACGTCATGGATGTTTTTAACTATCCCAGGGTCGCATATAGTATCTGAGCAGTAGGCATAGGAGTAGGAGGGGGTGGGGGGTGTGGTGAGTCGTGAGTTGGCGATGACCTCACCGTCGGCGGTAATGTAGTCGTGACCCTCTCTCAGTGAATTCATCATGTAATGGGGAACTCCAAAATGGCGTGCCATCTCGCCATTGATATGTCTTAGCTTGGGCTTCTCGTCAAATCTAAACCCCACACACGGTATTGTATGGTTAAGCCTGATAGATGTGACTGTGAGAGCATTGTCATTTATCAGTGTCTGATTGCCTGACGGGTCGAGTATGTCAAATATTAACTCATAAGTTAATGCATGGGCCACCAAGCTGATGATGTGCTTTATCAGCTCGGCACCTTCTTTAAAAATGTGTACAGTAACTTTGCCGCCAACGTCATTTAGCGCAAGTGTCGACAGCAATCCGGGCAATCCCAGAAGGTGGTCACCATGAAGATGGGAGATGAAGATGTCGGTGATACGTGTGAATTTGAGGTGATTGCGACGTATCGACAGTTGGGCGCCCTCGCCACAGTCAATAATCATCACTCGTCCGCGATACTCGATAGCCTGACATGCCGGAAGGTGACGCTCGGAAGGCGAGGCCGACCCACAGCCGAGTATATGTATTTTAAAGTCATCCATAGGTGTTTATTGGGGGATGAGAACGTAATATCCGACAGACAGGTCGGTGACGGGATAGTTGATGGATGTGCGCAGACCTATAATCCACAAGACTTCGTCATTGCGGGTTAGCAACCAAGCGTCTTCTTTTTGCCGTGTAGTGTAATGTGCCTCGGTCATAATGTCGCTCACAAGTTTGGAACGTCCACCCATGCCAAATGGTTTGATGCGGTCCCCGGTGCGCCGGTGACGGATGGTGAAGGTGGGGTTGCCGGTAAGAACACTGCTGTCGAGGTAACAAGCGCCGGGGATGAGTTTGTGAGGGGTAAACTCATCACCGGTATGATATATGACATCGATGTCTATAGGGTCATGTATGGCTTGGTAAATACTGACTTCAAAGTTGGCATCGGGGTTAATCACGCGTGGATGACGGATTGTGAGAACGCCGTGGTCGAGAATTCCCTCCAGGTTATGGGTTGAGGAAAATTTGATGCCCGTTGAGTTGTTGTTGACAGCGCGGACAATCTTATCAGCAGTGTCGCGTGTAAAACCATGCTGAGCTAAAATCTCATAGATATAAGTGGCGGCGATGGTTTCATCGTTGGTGTCCGACATCAGCCGTGCTACAAACAGTTGGTTGTTGTAAAAATAATTCTTGGTTATACCGGCAATTGTGCGGTCATATACAGCCTTTACTTGAGATAGGTAGTCGGCTGTTTTAAGAATGGAGCTGGTAGAAGCTCCGAAAATTTCGTCAAGAAGAGGGAAGACGCGGTTGCGCACGGCATTGCGACGAAACTCGCTTTCAGCGTTGGTGCTGTCATCAACCCATGTCAATGAACGGTCGTGGAGATATTGTTCGATTTCAGGGCGAGAGGTATTTAACATAGGTCTTATGATAAGGCCGTTTACAGGGTTGATGCCGGTAAGCCCGTTGATGCCCGACGAGCGCATGAGGTTGAGGATGAATGTCTCGGCACTGTCCTCGCGATGATGTCCTACGGCAATACCTATGGCGTGTTCACTCTCCAGCAGGTCGTTGAACCAGTCGTATCTTAATGCCCGGCAAGCCATTTCGAGAGACTCGCCGGTAGCGGACATGCGTGCCGGGACATCAAAGTCCCGTACATGTATGTCCATATCAAGTTGACGGGCTATGTCGACCGCATGATCGCGGTCGCGTGTTGACTCCTCGCCTCGCAGTCTGAAATTGCAGTGTGCGGCGACACATTCATATCCCAAGGCTGTCAACACAGCGGCCAGGGCAACGGAGTCGGCTCCCCCACTCAGGGCTACAATTAATTTTGCCGGTGACTTTGGAAGGTTCTTGTCATCGATAAAGGTGGCTACTGATTGCTCAAACGGGTGTCGATATTCCATGGGGTGGGGGTTATTTGCCGTGCTTCTTGGTCTTTTTTGTTTTTTTGTCAGTTTTGGTTTTTTGCGTTTTTACGGTTTGAGCTTCTTTGTAGGCGGTTGTGCGGTCTTTGAGCAAGGGACGCAGAATGGGAATCATTTTGTTGGCATAGTGACGAAAACCAAGGTCGGTCAGGTGTATGCCGTCAACAGTGCCATCGTCTTCGGGCCCGTCAAGGCCTTCGGCAGTGACATAGTATAAGTTGTCGGGGTTTTCGGCTTTCAGTCGGTCATAATTGCGTCGGAATGCGGCGTTTTTGGCCGGGAGATATTTGTTGAAAAAGCTGTCGTAGCGATAGTAGGGATATAACGGTCCTTCAAGCATTACGATAGGGATGTCTGGGCGGGCCTTGCGTAGAATATTGATGAAATCATATGTGAGGGTGTCGCACATCTTTTCGGTACAGTTGGGTACCGGATCGATAAGAAAGAGATCGGCATCCTCAATTTGGGCCATGGCTCGAGCCATACAATTATCCATCTTGCCCTCGCCTGAGAAGCCTATGTTGACGACCTCACAATTGAGCTCGCGGCCGATTATATTGGTCGCGGCCATGCCGGTGCGGGAAGCACATCCACCCTGGAGTATTGAGGTGCCATAGGCGATGATTTTTTTAGAGGGATCAATGAGTGTCTCGCGGCCCGAAGTGATGACGGCGCCGGAGTCGACCTTGACAAACAGCTCGTTGACGCCATCATATAGCGGGAAGTATATCATGTATTCGTGCATCTTGCCATCAAGATTGGAGACATAGGTCGACTCTACCCATTTGGTTTTATTGCCGTCGGCATCTTTTTTGACGTATGGACGGTTGGTATTGACATGTCGCCATGTCGAGTCTCCTTCAAAGATATATAAATCGGTGCCCTTGAGACCGGTGTCAGCCATGTGTATGAGGTGGGTATCCCAAAGTAATTCATATTTGACGCCAATGCGCTTGGAGTCAGTGGCAAATCTCACGGCGATGCCCGATGAACACTGGGAGCGCTCCCATAGGTCGGGACGCACGCTGTCCTGTAGATAAGCTGGAATACGTGTATAGGGCCTGAGGGTGTTATCCCAGCCTTTATTGATGACGCGCAGGTCTCGGGCGTCAATATATCGCCAAGGTTGTTCGGGCTCGTCGGCCGCAACTGCTGTTGACATGGAAATGGCGGCCAGAGAGAGAATCATTGAGGCCTTCTGTAAAAATCGCTTCATAGATTTTAGGGTTCTTTTAGGAGTATTTGAGATATATAAACTTTGTCGTGAAAACAAACGTAATGCAAATTTAATTGTTCTAAATTTAAGAAAAAAGTCGTTTAGTGGTTTTTTTGAAAAAGAATACCTAAATTTGCATCGTAACCAATGTGAAACGAGATGTTTAATCCATAACAGCATAAATCATACAGCTATGTCAAGCAAGAATAAAAAAACAACACCGGAAAATGTCAAGCCGGCATCACGTAATAAAATGTTGCTTTCGGGAATATTAATCCTGGCTGCAGGTATAGTACTGCTAATATGTCATGACACGATTAACCGAAAGGGTTTTGTCGTTGTCTGCGGTATACTTTTTATCGTGGCCGGTATTATAAATATGTTTTTGTTCCATGGAAAGGTTGATGAAGATACAGGCCGCAATACTGTCTCGGGGTTCAGTCGGGGACTTGGTATTCTGGTGAGTATCGCTTCGATAGTGCTTGGTATATCGATGTTACTTTTCGGACCAACGTTTGAGGTCCTTGTAGATCCACTTTTCGGGATACTGATAGGATTTGCGGCATTGGCCCAGTTGTATATAATAATGATTGGCTCCCGTCCCATCAAGTTGCCGGTATGGACATATATTTTCCCTGCTGCATTAGCAATTCTTGCCATAGTGATATTTACTGCCGGTCTTGCCGATTCGAGTCTGATGATTATTATGGGAATTGGCTTGATAATATTTGGTGTTGGCGGTTTTGTTGAGTCGTTGATGGTTGGAGCCGGCAATCGTGCTATCATTCAATTTGAATCTCAAAAAAATCAAGATAAAAACAACTCGGGTCGAGATATTGAGGATATTGACCCCGAGGACGTTAAATCAATTAAGGGCCTTGATGACTGATAAAACTTCATTACAGCGGACTGGTGTCGGTATGGTGTGGCTTGACCTTGACGATACGTTATATGATTTTAAGCTCAACTCCCATGAGGCTTTGGCCGAAATTTATGACACCTTTCACCTTGACCGATATTGGGCAGACGTGGATTCATGGCGCGATGACTACCACAAGGTCAACAACCGGCTCTGGGAATTATATGCTCCCGGGCTTATCAGCCGAGACTATTTGCGCACCGAACGCTTTTGTCAGCCACTGACCAATGTCGGTGTTAGCACTGAAGAAGCACTGGCCATGTCCGGCGCCCTTGACGAGGCTTATCTTGCCAGCCTGGGCCGACGCTCGGCCACAGTCCCCGGGGCAATTGAACTGCTCAGCCGCCTTAAAAAAGCCGGTTACCGGTTGGGTGTGCTTTCCAATGGATTCAAAGAAGTACAGTATGGCAAAATGACCTCGGCCGGAATAATACCCTATATAGATGTAGTGGTACTCAGCGATGAGATAGACGTCAATAAACCCAACCCGCGTATATACCGTTATGCCGAGCATAAAGCCGGTGTCAGTCCCGACGAGTGTATAATGATTGGGGATAATCCCGACACCGACATACGTGGTGCTGTCGATGCCGGCTGGCGAGCAATCTACTTCAATCAATCGGCTATACACGCCGACTTTCCGCTATCAGTCATCCAAGTTGCTTCACTCGACGACATTTCCCCAGACATTCTTGAAGACAGGCTATGAGGGCCTGTTTGAGGTCTGTTTAGACCATGGGTTGTACTGAAAATCCGTTAAATCTCAAAAAATCAGTAGAAAATAGCGCTAAAGTTTGTTTGGTTTAAAAAAAAATTGCGATATTTGCATCCGCAATTCTGTGATAGATACGCCCAGGGACTCTTTCCCCGTCTCCTAAAAGCGAGTATATCATGTAGATGCGCTTATAACTTAAAAGTAATTTTTAGATACTACATAGTTTAATATAAATCATTCATCAAAATGACTAAAGCAGACATTGTAAACGAAATTTCAAAGACCACCGGCATTGAAAAAGCTAACGTTCTTGACACTATCGAGAAATTCATGGAAATCGTAAAAGATTCACTCGCTCACGGCGAGAATGTTTATCTCCGCGGTTTTGGTAGCTTCATTGTTAAAGTTCGTTCAGAAAAAACAGCCCGCAATATTTCCAAAAACACAACTATCGTTATTCCCGAGCACAAAATCCCGGCTTTCAAACCTGCCAAGGTCTTCATGGAGGATGTTCGTTAACAAACCATCCTACGTGATACTACGATATAATCTTATTTAACTATCTAAATACAAACAAAATGCCCAGCGGAAAGAAAAGAAAAGGCCACAAGATGGCCACGCACAAGCGTAAAAAACGTCTGAGAAAAAATCGTCATAAGAAGAAGTAAGATACCACGCGATTCTATAGGTTTAAGCGTTGAGCTTAACCCTCAGGTCGACGGTAAAGTATCTGACGATTATATTTCAGATTATTTCATAATTCAAGGACACTGTAACACACGTGTCGCTTGAAATGACAACATAACAAGAACAAACTCTCGACGGGGATCGAATTTTGGGTCTGATCGTCAAGTGTTTGTTCTATGTTGTTTTTGGGAGATTAAGCTTTTAGTACTCTGATGGGATATCTATTGCTCTCCAACATTATGGACAGGATAGCCATGAAACAGCGCATAAAAGACATCTCCATACACCCTTCTCTAACTTAACAAAAACACTACCACATGAAAAGCGAACTCGTAATCGACGTTCAGCCTAAAGAAATATCAATAGCATTGCTCGAAGACTCGCGGCTCGTGTCCCTCCAGAAAGAGGCACGTAACATTGCCTATGCTGTCGGGGACATTTATTTTGCCAAGGTCAAAAAGTTGATGCCGGGGCTGAACGCTGCATTTGTTAACGTGGGGTATGAGAAGGATGCGTTCCTCCACTATCTTGATCTTGGATCTCACTTTGCCTCATACGATAAGTTTATGAGCCAAGTTGTCGAAGACACTAAAAGAATCCCGGCGTTGTCTAAGATGAAACTGCTTCCCGACATCGATAAACACGGCTCAATTACCGACCAACTGCAACAAGGTAAACAACTCATGGTGCAGATTGTCAAGGAACCCATATCTTCAAAGGGCCCGAGACTGACAACCGAGTTGTCTTTTACCGGTCGATATATGGTTCTTATGCCATTTAGCGACAAAGTATCGGTATCCCAGAAAATAAAGTCTACCGAGGAAAAACTGCGTCTCAGACAACTTATCACATCCATTAAGCCTAAAAATTTTGGGGTGATTATTCGCACCTCAGCTGAGGGCAAGCGCGTTGCCGAGCTTAATAATGAGCTTAAAACGCTTGTCAAGTGCTGGGAAGATTCATTGGCCAAAGCTCAAAAATTACCCCCTCCGGCATTGATATTTGAAGAAGAAAGCCGTATAGTCAGTATGTTGCGCGATGTTTTTTCGCCATCGTTTGAGGCTATATATGTAAATGATGCCGAGGTGTTTGAGCAGATACAAAACTATGTGTCGCTCATTGCCCCCGACCGCAAGGATATTGTCAAACTTCACTCCAAGCCCGAGCCAATATTTGATGTACATTCAATCACGCGTCAGATTAAGTCTTCGTTTGGTAAAACTGTATCCTTTAAGTCAGGTGCATACATCATTATCGAGCATACAGAAGCTCTTCACGTTATCGACGTCAACTCGGGTAACCGCACCAAGGCTACAAATGACCAGGAGACCAATGCGCTCGAGGTTAACCTTCGTGCTGCCGATGAAATTGCCCGCCAATTAAGACTGCGTGATATGGGCGGTATCATAGTCATCGACTTTATTGATATGGCCAAAAATGAGCATCGTCAGGAATTGTATGAGCACATGAAAGAGATTATGTCAAGTGATCGCGCTCGGCATAATATTTTGCCACTCAGCAAGTTTGGTCTTATGCAGATTACTCGCCAACGTGTGCGCCCGGCATTGGATATCACCACTACTGAAACTTGCCCGTCTTGCTTTGGCCGTGGTGAGATACAACCGTCATTGTTGTTCACTGACACGCTGAGAGAGAAACTGGAATATGTTATCAATGAGTTGAACGTTAAAAAATTCAACCTCTATGTGCACCCCTATGTTGAGGCATACCTCAAAAAAGGTTGGATGACATCATTGAGTTTTAAATGGCGTCGCTCATTGGATGCCAAATTTAAAATATATGCCGATCAATCCCTTTCTTATCTTGAGTATCGGGTGATAGACGCCGATGGTAATATCCTTGACCTCAGAGAAGAAAAAGATGTAGACTCGTCCAGCTCAGAGAAGAAACGACATAAGACCGATACACATACGGCTGAACCTGTAGCTTCAGTTGTGTCGCGTGGTCCGGCCAAGACTCTGACTCTCTTACCTGAGGCCAAAAATGATGTTGACTCTAAATCTGATAAGGATGCCAATACCGGAGATAAGACTGTGACAAAGTCTGACTTGAAGTCCGAGGCTAAAGAATTGATGGATGCTGCCTTGCCAAAGGCATTGCCTGCTCCTAAAACTCAAGAGAATGTTAAAGATTCGGTAGCTGACCAAGCAAATAATGAAGATAAGGATAACATAGGGACTGACGCTGAGACCCCAAAGCCTTCCAAGTCGGCACGGCGTCGTGCTCGCGCCAAGGCTGCTAAAATAGCTCGCGCAAGGGCTGAAGCTGCTGAAATTGCTGAGATACAACGCCAAAATGAGCTCAGTGAGCAGGGGTTTGTTATCGACGATAATGAACCGATGTCTTTATCCTCATCCGAGATTACAGCCAATCCTGAAGACTCGTTATACGAGAAAACAACTCCGGCGGTCAATGATGTACACACAGAGCTTCAAACTGATAACGGTGATGAGCCTTTAAAAATCACCGATGTTGTTGAAGATGTTAAGGATGACATTGTGCCTCATGAGGGTGAAACAGTTATTGACAAGGTTGATAACGAGGCTGTCAATGAAGAGGACCTCCCTAAACCCAGGGCGAAACGTAAATCTCGGTCCAAAAAGAAACCTCAGTCCAATCCCGATCAGCTAACACTCGAGTTACAAGTCTCTGAGACAACACCCGAATTGGCCAATCAGAATGATAATAAGGTGCAAAGCCCTAAAGAAGAGACCCTTAAAAAAGCTCCCAAACGAGCTAATCTCAGAGTAATTCCAACAACCCAAGATCAAGAAGAAGAGTAACCATTACTTCTTCATGTAATACCCGATTTAGGCCGACTCCTATCATGGAACCGGCCTAATTTTTTTCACGGTCATATTTATGGGACAGGCTTTTGCTCTATATTTTTATTGGTAGATGCACTCATAGGCAGTAGAATGGGTGTCATCGATGTACTAATTGTGTTTCCAATATCCTCATAGGCGCGGAGCGCCGGACTGTGATTAACCCCCGGAGCAGGGACCGAGTCCCGAAGCCGGGGGGAACGTGTCTGTTTTGCACGAGGGCCGGAGGCCTGAATTGTGGTAGAAGCTCGGCTAATTACAATTTCTGCCTGCCCCTTATCCTGCTGTGAGAACAGAAAGCTTCTTATTGTACGTGAATTAGCGCTGGTTGTCTTATACTTAATTGGTTACCTAATACATATTAGCCCCATAAACGCTCGATGTTTATGGGGCTAATATTATGGGTGAAATATGAGTTTAGTTCTTGCGACGTCGCACCGAGCGAACAGCACTTGATGATTTGGAGGCTTTGGATTCCTTGACCTTAGATTGCTTGGGTTTGTTCTTCTTCTCTTTCTTGGTAGAGCGTTTGGTCGAGCGGCGTGACGATTTTTTCTCAGTGGCTGATTGGTCATCTGAGCCAACAACGGGTGCTCCATCGGTGGCAACTACTTCATTATCGTCGGTTTTACTCTCGGCTTGATCACGTTTCTTGTCAGCGGCGGCAATTACTTCCTCGCGGTCGGGAACCCACAACTTGTCCTCCCATTTGGTTAGGCGGTTCTGGATTGAGTCCTGTGCTTTTTTGAGGTCATCGGCATCGGGGTAAAGCTGAGCCATAGACTTGTTGCGCAGGTTGCGGGTCTTATATATGTCGCCCTCATACATTGTGAGGTTAAAGTAGTCGTCATATGTGCAAGAAGGTATGTTGTTGTCATCAGAGACAAAGATTGTCTGTTGGGCCAACCATGGACGTATGTCTTTAAATTTAATCCAGAACATGGGGTATCTCACAGCTTCTCCACCGAAGTCACCCGAGCGGTGGAGGACGGGACAGATAGCCTCGACAACGGTTTTCATACGATTAGAACGTGAGTCAAATTCCCAACGCTCAATGACATAGTAGGATAACACCTCGTTGGTGGGGACATCGCTTTCTTCAATGGTGAATTTGGGATTTTTCTCTGTCGATCCTTTAGCGTCGGTGTGAATGATATGGAAGCGGTCAAGGACATCCTTGACCTTGACACGGTATTGGTCGTTGAAGATTTCGCGACCGTCGAGGTATTCATAGGCGGCTATCTGGTTGTTGGCCAAAAGACGCATGATTATACGGAAGAGGTTTTCTTGTCCATCGATATTTTCTTCGGGAAAGTATAGCGGGGCGTTTTTTTCTTTGTCCAGGTCGATGTGACGGTATATCACGCGCATCCATTGACGGTCGGCATCGGTGATGTTCTTGCCGGCATCCTCATAAAAGGACTGCATGCGTTGGGTCACCTGAGGGCCTGCAGCCTGGTTGGCACGTTGACGTTGGCCTCCTGAACGGCGTTGGACAACGCCGGCCGATGACTCCTGGGCCATAGTCACTGTGGCTGACGATATCATCGCCAGAAGCAGAAGTGATATTTTCTTGAATGAACGGGTCATATTCTTGTGGGATTGAATTTGCGTGAGATATTGTGGTATTAAACTGATTTAACCTTATTCTGAAGATTAGCCTATGATAACTTCAAGCGGGGCGAGCTCGCGGGTAATGCCATCGGGACCGACAGCTTTTATACGCGTTATAAAGAAGCGTTTGCCTCGCGACAGACGTTGTATCGCTTGACGTTGACGTTGGGAGAAAGCACTGCCGGCGCTGACTTCGGGCATGGCATTGCCCATTGAGTCAAACATCACGGTCTCAAAGCTCAGTACTTTAAACTTGGTGTCGAGCAGGCCGTCATCAATAGCTGCATCAAGGCCTTGGGACGCTAATAAGAGTGATTTGCTAAATGGCTTGGACCCTTTATATCGTTCCTGGGCTCCATTCTGTCCGCTATAAGCGATATAAGCTACAGGGTCGGGAAGACGGCGCACACGGAAGGTGGAGGTGGCGACTTGTGTCGAGCGTCCGTCAATCGTGGCTGTCACCGATACCGTGGCTTCTCCACCGACAGCGGTTGGACGCGCTATCCAATGGTCGCCCGAGCGGGTCAGCGAACCGCCTGACATTGTGGCTGAGATATTATTCATTGCCACGCCTGGTACCGAGATTGATATGGGGTTGTCTATGCCGGCATATAGAACATTCATCATGGTGGCCGATACAGTTGCCATCGGTTCTATGACGGTATATTCTGACGAGAAGTCATGTTGGGTGAAAGTACCATCACCGTGAGGCACCTTGATATAGCCACGGTAGGTAAATGTGCCGGTAGTGCCGGCTGTCAGGGAGAACAGGCCCTTGTCATTGGTCAACAACTTGCCGTTGACATACACCTCGGGGCGAGCTGTGGTATCGATGGCTGCAAGAACAATGTTGGCCTGGTATTGGCCTCCTCTCATTACCATGCGGGACTGAGGTATGACAAACGCTTCGAGCGAGTTGACGCGCAGGTCGCCCGAGTCGACACGGCTCAGGAGTGAGGACAGGGCTTCTCCCTCGGCATAGAGGATGTCGTTTTGGAGTTTGGAGAGCAATGTCACGGCGGCAACCACCGGCTGTTGGTCAAATTTGGCTTCTTCCCATAGCTGGGCTTGTAATTGTCCTTTACGTTGTATGGGGTCGGTAGCGAGAGCCTTGGATATGTTTTTAATCATAGCCGGGTCGTCAAGCATCGAGACTATAAACTGACGGTATCGGTCAATTTCAAGACGTAGGTGCTCACCGTTTTTGTTACCCGGGGCAAGCATTACTACAGCAGCCGCCTCGAGGTCCTCGCGGTTCTCAATATTATTGGGATCGGCGTTTTCGCCGTCAACCTGACGCACGATTTCAAGTTTCAGTGAGTCTACCAATTTATAAATGTGGGATGTATGGAGTCTTACTTGCGTGGCGCGGTCGAGCCATGCCTTGCCTTTCTCGGGGTTTTGTTCGGTAAACAGTTCGATGCGATGGTATATATCTTGATTACGGGTCGCCACGTTTTCGTTGGAGCGATTAAGTCCCTCGTGTACCTGTGTGAAGCCATCAAGCACGTCAGACGATACATTGAGTGCAAGCATGGCTGTCAGTACGATGTACATGAGGTTAATCATCTTCTGACGCGGTGTAAGCCTTGTGTTAGTAGCTCCCATCTGGGGTTAAATTCTGTGGTTGGTTTATATTAGTGTTAGGAGGTATAGGTGAGAATTGGTGTGGAGCGTGCGTTATATGGTGAGAGTGGATGTTGACGTCAGACGCTCTTGTCATGCCTCATTGTCGGCGGTGTCAGACTTTGATGCTTTGGGCATCTCTGGAGCCGGGGCTTGACCCATCATGGGATTGTACATGTTGATGGTCATGGCGGTAATCATCTTCTCATATACGGCGTTGAGCTGTTGCATGTAACGAGCCATCTTCTCGGTCTCGCGCACATACAGTGCCGATTGCTCTGAACTCTTCTCATACATGTCGCGTATATCTTTGATGCCACGGTTTACGCGGTCGATAGCATCAAGTTGAGAAGAGATGCTCTTGAGCTGTATCTCGTAGATGGTGTTGAGCCCTTGGATATTGCGGCTGAGGTCGCCCATTTGTTCGACATATCCTGCCGATGACCGTGTAATGTTTTCTGAGTTTTCGGTAATGGTACGGTAAGACTCGAGCAAGATTTCCGAGACGTGATTGAGCGCTTGGGTGCTTTCGCGCAATTGTCCCATTTCGGCAGCAATGCCATTGAGCTGGTCGAGGTAGTTGGATGTGGCTCCTGCGATATCATTGGCGGGGGTGGGGATTGTAGATGAGCTCTGAGCGACCTGAGCCTCGGCAACGGGTGCTGTGACTCCCGGTGTGGCGCTTGTCCCGGCTTGGGGTGTGGCGCCTTGTAGAGAGATGTATACAGGACCGGAAGTGCCACCTTGAATATTGCCTGATGCAACTGTGCTTTCGTCGGTGGCTTGTTCCTGGTTGTCTACGTCCTCTTGGTTCTCGGCCAGAGTCTCGAGGCTGACTTTGTCGATATCATCATCGGTTTCGTCCTTGGTTTTCTTGCTGTCAAGTTGGGGAAAAACCTCTTCCCAGTGATATTCCTTGGGTGGACGGTCAAAGGCGGTGAGTATGAACATCAGCACCTCGGTACCCATACCGATTGATAACAGCATGTTGCCACCGGGAAGGTGAAGGATTTTGAACAGTGCGCCCCATATTACGATAGCAGCGCCTATCGAGTATGCAAAGTTGAAAAAGCGCTGGCCGCTGTCGCTTGAAATCCAGCTACGTTTCCGTTGTTTGTTTTTTG
Source organism: Muribaculaceae bacterium (assembly GCA_017621845.1). Taxonomy (GTDB): domain Bacteria; phylum Bacteroidota; class Bacteroidia; order Bacteroidales; family Muribaculaceae; genus CAG-873. The sequence continues at coordinate 17,886 of JAGASI010000015.1, read as the reverse complement.
CCATTATAGTTTATGTTGTGATTCCCTGAAGAATGGGAACAGGATAATGCTTAAGGGTTGTAATTGATTATAAAAGGAGAGAGGGGGACAATAAAAGGTCAACCGGTGAGATGCCTATTTTTTGGAGCTCTTGGTGCCGCGTGCAAATCCGATCTGGCTTCTTACACATCGAAATCCGATGTATGAGCGTTGCTCGTTTTGGTATTCCCACATTCTTAAATCAGAGCGTATATTGTGGGCCACATCTTTCCACGAACCGCCACGTATGATTTTACGTTTCATGCGGTATGGGTCTTCTTTTGCTGCATCATAGCGGTACTCGGGATTGAGGTCCGAGGTGAGTTTGCCAACCGACTCGGTATAGGCCGTAGATGTCCATTCGCTCACGTTGCCGGCCATGTCGTAGAGTCCGAAGTCATTGGGCGCGTATGTGCCCACCTTGGATGTAATCACATGCCCGTCTTTGACATAGTTGCCTTCCTGAGGCTTGAAGTTGGCATAGAAGCACCCCTTGTCGTCGCTCATTGTGAGGTCGCCGTCCCAGGGATACATGTTCTCGTTGACACCGGCGCGTGCTGCAAATTCCCACTCGGCTTCGGTGGGCAGACGGTAGGGCTCTACATATATGCCGTCTTTACCTAAGGCGCGACGCAGATAGTCGGTGCGCCAGTTGGCAAAGGCGTTGGCCTGTTCCCAGCTGACTCCAACGACTGGATAGTCGCTATATCCGCCGTGAGAGAAGTACATTCTGACATAGGGCTCGTTATAGGCGTTTTCAAAGTCGTTGACCCATGCCGTGGTGTCGGGGTATACATTGACGATATAGGTGTTCAGGAAGTCATAGTCGCCGGTGAGCCCACGGGTGATTGTCTCGCGTACAATCTCGCCATCATCGTTGATATAGGCGGTATCTTTGCTGATGATAGGAATATCGGTGGGTGTTGGAAGGTCGGTGTTATATTCGCGACGCCGGGGGTCAAGACGGTTTTTGCGCTTGGCGGCCTCGGTGTGGTTATATACTTCATAGCGGTAGTTGAGCTGACGGTCGTCAAGCTCTTTTACGCCTGTAATGGGGTTGATGCGGTACACACTTTCTATTGCGCGAGCCTCGTCTTCGTTAGGGTTGCGCCATGGTATAGCTTTGTTCCAGTTAAGGTGGGGCTTAATCGGATTTCCGTCGCGGTCTTCTTCAATCTTGAAGTCTTCGTTGCCACCGTAAGCGGGGTCGGCAAGTCGCTCGCGGATGATAGAGTCACGTACCCAGAATACAAATTGTTTGTACTTGGAGTTGGTGACTTCGGTCTCGTCCATCCAGAAAGCGTCTACCGAGACACCGCGAGGGTTGGCCTCGAGGTTCCATGCGCTGTCGGCACTCTGGGGACCTACCTCCATTGAGCCGCGATTGATAGCAACCATGCCATAGGGGGTTGGTTCGGCCCAAGATGTACCTCCCACGCCGGTAACTTCACCGCCTGCCGAGCTGCGTGAGCCCGATGCACACGAGCTTACTAAACCCGTGAGAGTCGCCAGGGTCAGGAGTATGTTGGTTGTTCTTTTCATATATCGTTGTAGGGTGTTTTAATTGGCTTAGTTGTATTGTTTTTTTGTCTATTCAGTAAGACGGGGTTGTTACATGATGCGTATCGCTTTGTGACGGTTCTTGTTTTTGTCACCGAGATTGAGTTTAAGGCTATAGCCGACAAACACCTCATGACTACCGCTTGACGCTTTGGCTATTGCCGAGGTCGGGTAGTCATAGGTATAGCCGACATAAAATCCTTTAAGCTCAACGCCTACCGTAGCATATACCGAGTCGTCATATCGGTAGCCGATGCCAAAGTTGATAAACTTCTTATATCGGGCTCGGGCCGTGATCTCGCCGGTGGTGAATGTAAAGTCACTCTTGACCATCACCGATGGCATCAATTCAAATAACGTGTTTTTTATTGGAATATTGCCTCCGGCCATAAAATATAATGTGCGGTTGGTCTTGAATTCATATAATTTTTCATCCTGTCCACCCTCTGACTCGGTTTTTAGAGATACTGTAGGCGATGTCAGGTGGGTAGATGAAACACCGGCCCAGAACTTGGGATGTTTATACCACAGGCCGACGCTCAAGTCAAGGGCCGTGCCATGGAGGTCTTGGGTGGGTATGCCATCGTCTGACCCTTGGTGGTAGTCGTCACCGTCGGGAAGCTTGACTTCCGAGCCTTTGAAGGATTGGTCATACATGCCGATGCCTAAGGCGGCGGTGAACTCGCCTCCCCATTTCTTGAACTTATATCCTATCTGGGCGTTGAGGTTGAGTGTTTTATAAAGGCCGATGCTTTCTTGGTTGAGAACCAGACCGGTGCCAAATCGCTTGCCGAACAATTTGAAGGGCATGTCACCTGTCACCAGAAAGGTCTGGGGGGCGTTATCAATGCCTACCCACTGTAATTTCATGCCACCACGTATTTTTAGCAGGTCGGTCTGTCCGACAGCTGCAGGATTATAGTAGGTGGGCACTTCATAGTATTGTGAGAACTGGGCATCGGTTTGTGCCTCAGATTTATATGTGCCAATGGCTCCCATCAGCAGGACGGTTGCCACGGTAAGGATATGTTGTCTTAATGAAAGTCTCATAGCATTGGTTATTCAAAGTAAAATGTCAGGACTATCATCTTGGATGTTGCCTTGGTTAGTGACTGGGTAAATTTGAGCTTGCCGGGGTCGTCGGCCAAGTCGGGGCGGTCGTGTTGGATAATGTCGCTGAGTCCAAAGCAGAATTTAATCTCAGGGTTGAGCTTGAAATATGGAAGGTAAAAGTCACATCCAAATCCTACAGAAATGTAAAAGTCGGTAGACTTGAGCTTCAGCTCGTCAGAGCGTTTCTTGCTTACATCAAAAGCGGGCATCACACCGGCCACGAGGTAGGGGCGTGCGTTGCGGTAACGCAGTGATGAGTATTTCAGGTCTATTGGAGCAACGACATAGGCCGACTTGATGTTTTGTCTTAATTTTTGGTCGCTCCCCGGTTCATACATGGTGATATCGCGGTTGCCAAAGTACATGCCGGGCGTAAATCTCAACGAAAACCACTGATTAAGTCTCAGGTCAAATAATCCATTGACACAAAATCCCGGTGAAAAAGATGGCTGTTCCATTACCCAGGCCTCTCCTTCCTCGGTGACAAAACCGTTATGGGTAAACTTGATGTCCTGGGTGTGCATGCCGACCGAGAAGCCCAGATGCCAACGTCGGTTGTCGGCATAAGGACGATTTAACAGCTTGTCGTTAAATGTTTTGGCACTCGAGCTGACTGACGTGAACACTGTCACGCATATTATAATATATCTAATCAGTTTTCTCATTATACAATAATAAACGTGTGCTTTTTCAAAAAATTGTGTTAATCGGTTCGACATACTATAATCATTTGTTGTGGTACAGTCTATATAGACCAAATATAAGGTTATTATATTTGTCAAAACCAATCATAATGAAGCCTCAAGAGGGTGGAAATTGGTGTGTATCAAAAAAAAGTTGTACTTTTGTGTGTTAACATTGTTTCAACTGAAAAATACCATTGACAACATACTATGGCCGATATTGAAGAATTGCAGGACAGGCTGGACTTTGATGCTGAAGATATGGCATCGACCGGCACAGCCACTTATTCTGAAGACGATATAACTACGCTCGAGTGGCAGGAACATATACGTCGCCGCCCCGGCATGTATATCGGTAAACTCGGCGACGGTACCGGCTATGATGATGGTATATATGTGTTGCTTAAAGAGGTGCTCGACAATTCGATTGACGAGTATATGATGGGCTTCGGACGTCAGATACTTGTCGACGTGTCAGACCATGATGTGACGGTGCGCGATTTTGGCCGAGGTATCCCCCTTGGCAAGCTCGTCGATGTTGCCAACAAGATGAATACCGGCGGTAAATATGACTCGGCGGCTTTCAAGAAGTCGGTAGGACTGAACGGCGTCGGTATCAAGGCTGTCAATGCACTGTCCACACTCTTTGAAATAAAGTCGGTGAGAGATGGAGAGTCCAAGAGCGCGCGTTTTCAGCGCGGTACCCTTATATATGAGTCAGAAATTGAAAAGACCGACGAGCCAAACGGTACATACGTCCATTTTATCCCCGATGGTGAAATTTTCCGTGACTATGCCTACCGTGACGAGTTTATAGTACCATTGCTTAAAAACTACACATTCCTCAATACCGGTCTTGCAGTTATATTCAATGGCAAACGCTATATATCACGCCGAGGGCTGCTCGACCTGCTCAAGGAGAATATGACCAAGGACCCGCTGTATGAGCCTATTCACCTCAAGGGAGATGACATAGAGATAGCCATAACACATGCCAATCAATATGGCGAGGAATACTACTCATTTGTCAACGGACAGCATACCACCCAGGGCGGTACCCACCTGACGGCTTTCAAAGAATCGGTGTCGCGCACTATTAAAGAATATTTTGGCAAAAACTTTGAATATTCCGACATACGCAATGGCATGATTGCTGCCGTTGCCATCAAAGTCGAGGAGCCGGTATTTGAATCTCAGACCAAAACCAAACTCGGGTCCCGGGACGTTGGTCCCGAAGGTCCTACAGTGGCCAAGTTTGTCGGCGACTTTGTCAAGCGTGAACTCGACAATTACCTCCACCGCAACCTTGATGTCGCCGATACTATCTTGCGCAAGGTCCAGGAGTCGGAAAGAGAGCGTAAGGAAATGTCAGGCATCACCAAAAAAGCGCGTGAAACAGCCAAAAAAGTTAACCTCCATAACCGCAAACTTATTGATTGCACGATACACCTCAACGACACTCGCGGTAACGAGGAGCTTAAACAATCATCGTCGATATTTATCGTGGAGGGAGACTCGGCCGGAGGTTCCATTACATCGATACGCAATGCCAAGACCCAGGCCGTATTCATGCTGAGAGGTAAGCCTCTCAATACATTCGGACTAACACAGAAGGTAGTATATGAAAACGAGGAATTCAATCTGCTGCAAGCCGCTCTAAATATCGAAGGGGGTATCGACGGTCTCAGATATAATAATGTTATAATAGCGACCGATGCCGATGTTGACGGTATGCACATCCGGCTTTTATTGATAACTTTCTTCCTGCAATTCTTCCCTGACCTGATTAAGAAGGGTCACGTATATATCCTGCAGACACCTTTGTTCCGTGTGCGCAATCGTGCCAAGGCTCGTCGCTCCAAGTCCAAGATAACGGACAGCGATGACGAGACTTATTATTGCTACACTCCCCAGGAACGTGTCGATGCAATAGAAAAACTTGGAGCTAATGCCGAGATTACTCGATTTAAAGGATTGGGAGAAATATCAGCAGATGAATTCAAGAACTTCATAGGACCCGACATGCGTGTCGACCGTGTTACTATGCGCAAGGAGGACCGCGTGTCTGAACTCCTGGAATTCTATATGGGCAAAAATACTCCCGACCGACAAAACTTTATTATTGACAATCTTGTAATTGAAGATGACAGCGAAATATCTTGAGACCTGCCCATGTGAGCGTGTAGCGCTGATGGCCGGCACGTTCAATCCCTATACAGTGGGGCATGATGCTATTGTGCGTCGCGGGTTACAACTGTTTGACCGCATAATCATTGCCGTTGGTGTCAATCGATTGAAAGTGGAAGCCGACCCGTCACTTGCTATGGATGCCGAAGCCCGAGCCCAAGCTATTAGACGATGCTATGCCCACGTCCCTCGGGTCAAGGTCATTGTCAGCAACGGACTTACTGTCGACGTGGCGCGAGAGCATGGCGCCCGCTTTTTGTTACGTGGCGTGCGCTCGGTTAAAGACTTTGAATATGAACGTGATATGGCCGACCTTAACCGTCAACTCGATGGCCTTGAAACAGTGGTGCTGTATGCCGAACCCCAGATGGCGGCCGTCTCATCGTCGGCCGTGAGGGATATTGCCGCATACGGCCACGATGTCTCTCAATTTCTCCCCTGAGAAATCTCAACAGATTGATAATATAACACACACAATATTTATTACATATTAATATGCTCTCGACTAAAAGAGCTTTTACCCTCTTACTCTAAATACATCTTACAATGAAGAAATTACTGTTTGCAGCCGGAACATTCGTTATAGCCCTTGCATGTATAGCGGCTACACCTCGTGCTTCAAAGACCCGGATGACCCCCGATCAGAAACTACGCTACGCCGAGGCTATTATATCGGGGTACTATGTCGACTCGGTTAATGAGGATACTCTCGTGAGTGAGGCCATCATATCGATGCTTAAAACTCTCGATCCTCACTCAGCATATTCGTCGCCCGAAGAAACCAAGGAATTAAACCAACCACTCGAAGGTAAATTCTCGGGTATCGGCGTCCAGTTTACAATAGTCAAGGATACAGTGTGTGTGGTACAAGCCACTCCCGGCGGTCCGTCCGAAAAGGTAGGCATACGCCCCGGAGACCGTATTGTATATGTCAATGATACGATATTCACACATCCCAAGATGCAGAACTCCGAGGTGCTTAAGACCCTGCGAGGCCCCAAAGGTACTGTTGTCAATCTTAAAGTCAAGCGAGCCGGTGTTGCCGACCTTATTGATTTCCGCCTGATACGTGACGATATTCCTATCTATAGCGTCGATGCTTCCTATATGGTGGCCCCCGAGGTAGGGTTCATCTCAATTACCCGATTTGCCGAAGACACTCCCGATGAGCTCGATAAAGCTATTGACAAGCTTGCATCCAAGGGCATGAAACATCTTATTCTTGACCTGGCTTCAAACGGTGGAGGCTATCTCGGCGCTGCTCATGGCGTGGCTTCACGTTTCCTCAAGGAGGGTGACCTGGTGGTGTATACCGATGGCCTTAACTCGCCGACTTCCAAATTCTATGTTGAAGACAATGACTTTGGATCATTGTTCGGGAATAATAAGAAATCCACAAAACGTCATTCAATCGACCGTCTTGTAATCATGGTCGACCAATACTCGGCTTCGGCCTCAGAAATTGTTGCCGGCGCAATCCAGGACAATGACCGTGGACTTATCTCGGGCCGTCGCACATTTGGCAAGGGACTTGTCCAACGGCCTTTCCCGTTTCCCGATGGCTCAATGATGCGCTTGACCACAGCCCGTTATTATACCCCCTCGGGACGTTGTATCCAGAAAGAATACCATCGTGGTCAAGGGGAGGAATACCAGCTTGACCTGCTTAACCGTTACAAAAGCGGTGAATTATGGCATGCCGATTCGATACATTTCAATCCCGACCTGAAGGTCTATACCCTTAAAAACCATCGTCCCGTATATGGTGGCGGCGGTATAATGCCCGATCAATTTGTTCCTGTCGACACTTCTTATTATTCGCCTTATTACCGCGACTTGATTGCCAAGGCTTCAATCAATACTTATGTGACAACTTATATTGATCAAAATCGCAAAAAAATGCTCAAACAGTATCCCAACGAGGATGTGTTCTATGAGAAATTTATAGTTGATGACCAGATTATGGACGGTCTCGTCAAACAGGGTCAGCAGGATAGCGTCAAGCTCGACTCGGCTCAGTTGGCCACTTCGCGTCCGATGCTTGAAGCAATAATAAAAGGTCTGTTGGCTCGCGACCTGTACACCGATGGCAATTATGTACGTTCAGTCAATCCGCTTAATCCTGACTTCAAGGCCGCACTGGATCTTATCCTCGATCCCAAGCGATACAATGATCTGTTGACTTCTCGTCGAGACCCCGCGGTCAAAGAATGATACCCCCCCCCGGCTGTAATCATGTTTCATATCTGATATTTCGTTGAATGACTTGATTACAATGTGCTCATTATGAGGTTAAGATGATTGTCAATTGCCCGGCTAACGGTGTCGATATATGACTTTTGGTACTAATAACCGAATATGATTTCCTGCAGGTTAATTATGCATTAACATTTTTAAACATATTTTTAACTAAACTTTGTGCCGGCAACTCAATTATTGTGTCTAACTTTGGGCAAAGTTTATGTTCTACGAGTTGTTGTAGACCTTATGCATCCTTGAATCGTATATCCTAACACTTATAAACTACAATAAATACCATATTATAAACTCTCAATTTATTCATTCTATGAAAAAATCTTTACTCTTCGCGTCAATGTTTGCATTGGCAATGAGTGCTAACGCCGAAACAGACGGTTGCACTTATGACGTAGTAGACGGCACTGTCCTCACCTCTAAATGGATTGCCTCGAATACAGTAGATGCCCGTACATGGACTCAGGATTACACAGACCTCAGCATGGCAAAAGGTGCCCGTACAGCAACTATCGGCAAGGTTGGTGATAAAGAAAAAATCCTTATCACCCAGACCGGTCCCGCTACTGAAGAGCTTGAAGCTCCCGGTTATATGTACATCATGGACTTTTTCACCGGTAAGCTCGAAAAGAAATTGCAACTTTCCTGTGATGGTGAGCCTCTTAACGGTACATTGTGTGTAAACCAGGTTGGTTGTGATGACTTTGGCCATGTTTGGGTATGCGGTTACAAAGGCACCAGCTATGTTGTAAACGCCGAAGATCCCTCCAAGAGCTATTCCAATCCTATCGTTGTCTATCAAGTAACCGACTTTGAGACCGGTGCTTGCACCAAGACTTTTGAAGTTATCCTTCCCGAGGACGAGAAAGATGCAGCCGGACGTCTTGACTACTATGACATCATCGGTGATATCACTCGCCAAGAAGCAGCTTGTGTAATCATGTCACCCGTTGCAAGTGGCAGCAACCTGTTTGTTTACGGCTGGCGTGCCGAGCAAGGTGGTGAATTCGGTCCCCTCATGAGCGATGGTGAATATGTTTCAGGTATCATGGAAGAGTCTTATCCTGCTGAGCAGACTTCATGGGGTACAGCTCCTACTGTCAGCATCATCAAGGACGAGGACTTCACCGGTGAAATGTTCTATGTTGACGGTTTCACTACCTGTCCTTCACTTTACAACACTTCAGGCTCTATGCTTTCCAGCTTTGCCACTGTTGATAAATCACTCACTCCTGCTCTCGGTACCAACGGTGTATGTGAGTTCAATATGAATGGCTGGCCCTATCTGTTCTATTCAATTTCTCAGTATGACAAAGATCCCGGTTGCCAGACCAACGTTGTTAAACTCGGTGAGGGTTCCAACTTCGATGAGATGCAACTTATGTGGACATTCCCCACTGTAGGCCTCGGTACCCTCTCTGACGGCGGTACTCGTTACCACGCTTGCAACGCCCGCGTTTATGCTGACGAAAATGGTGTAGAAGGTGCTTACCTCCTTACCTACAAGTGCTGTAACGGTGTTGGTGTATACACTGTAGCTCCTGAAAACTGGATTGACCCCTATGCCAATGCTGTCAACGACATCGTTGCTGACGACGTAAACGCTCCCGTTGAATACTTCAACCTCAATGGTGTGGCTGTTGACGCTGACAACCTGACCCCCGGTCTCTATATCACTCGTCAAGGCTCAAAAGCTAACAAAGTTGTTGTTAAATAATCAACTCGTCAAGCTTTAAAATAACTGGTGGAGGTGGCTATCAACCACCTCCATTTTTTTTAACGACCTTTACATATTAAGTTATCTTGCCATGAAGAAATTACTTATATCGATGGCTTTTGTGGCCATGTTCTCGGGGTTGGCCTCGGCATCCAACACTCTTGACCTGCGTGGTGTTGAATATCGTGTTGATACCGTTTTTCATGCCAAGGTGGGACCTGGAACAACACATACCCGCCTCAGGCTTGTCGGACCCAACCCGCTGAATGTCTTCTATGCCACTATTGATTTGACTACTCCGGGTGTCAGTATCCGGGCCGTATGTGCCACAGATAAGGTAGCCGGTGGCGCCCGCACCTCGGCTATGGCCAAATCCAAGACCCATGACGGTCTTCACTACTTTGTCGGCACCAATGGAGACTTTTATGCTACCTCGGGCACCGCTACCAATGGCTCGTCCAAGATAGGAACCCCGACTACCTCATGTACTGTTGACGGAGAAGTGTACAAGACATCCAATTCCAATTACCAGTTTGTCTATACCACCGATGGTAAGCCACTGATATCTCGCCTCAATTATTACGGAGGTACAGCTAAGATTGGGGAGAAAACCACCTTATTCAAGGGCATAAATGTCAGCTCACCTGCCAATGGCATAACCCTATATACCTGGCGCTATTGGGGTTCGGCCAACCAGGGAGACTATGCGGGCTCATGCGCCCAGGTTACAGCACGCCTCGTTGAAGGAGACTCATTCACGGCCGGTGGCAGATATCGTCTCGAAGTCACTTCAGAGCCGACTACCGACGGTGACCTCACCATACCCGACGGCGGTTTTGTAATACATGGACGTGGTACGTCTACTACGGGATGTAATACGGGTGCTCTTGACTTTGTCAGCGCATTGAAACCCGGTGACATTGTCGAGATGGATAACAAGGTGCTGACATCTGACGGACAGCAGATTTATCCCTATTCGATTGTCTCGGGTAATCCCAAAAATGTTGGTAACGGCGAGACACTTGACAGCGAGGGTGAGCGAGGCGATGCCTCGTCACGTCATCCGCGCACATGTATCGGTCACTCGGCCGACGGAAAGCGTGTTGTCATGATGGTTATCGATGGTCGGTCGTCAGTGTCGGCCGGTGTTACCACGTCGATGCTTGCCGATGTTATGAGATATGCCGGCGCCGATGAAGCTGTCAATATCGATGGTGGCGGATCATCAACGTTCTATACCGAGGCACTCGGCGTCCTCAATGCGACAAGCGATGGAACCGAGCGAGCTGTCGGTAATGCTATCTTTGGTGTGCTTGAGGCTCCTGAAGATAACGAGATTGCCGAGTTGCAGTTTGTAGATTGGTCCAAACAGGTTGCTCAATGCGGTCTCTATACTCCCCATATCTATGCGTTCAACAAATATGGATTGATGCTTGACAATGACTTTAAGGACTATACACTGTCTTGTCCCGCTGAGCTTGGCGTCGTTATAAATGACGGCAAGAGCATAGAGGCTTCCGGCTCAGGAACCCATGCCGTTACGGCCACCTATAATGGTATAACCGCGACAATCCCGGTGACGGTCGTTGATGCCTCGGAATATCAGCCACGCTATGAATCAGTAGTGCTTAACTCGACAAGAGTCTGGGATGCCGAGCTCATCTCGGTGGTAAACGGCAATGAAATGCCGGTTGCTCCTACCGCTTTCGTCTGGACATCATCAGATCCCGAGATTGTGAGCATTACAACTGATGGCAAGGTGAAGGGAGTCAAAAACGGTGTTGCCACTATCACCGGTGTGCGTGGTGACCACGTTGTAAATATCACCGTCAATATTGAGATTGCCGGGGAGCAATATCTGCCTGTGGCCGACATGAACCCCGAGACATGGAACATTACCAAGGCATCGATGACATCTGTTGACCTTGCTCAGTTGGAGAATGGTTTTGCTGTTGATTATGTCGTTAAGTCAACCCGTGGTGCACGTATCACACTTCAGAACAAGCGCCCCATATATTCGCTTCCCGAGGCAGTCAGGATACGTCTTAATCCCGGAGAGGTCAAGGTTACCGATATACAAGTCAATGTCAGACCCAACAATGCCCAGCGTGCCACGACATTTAAATTCAGCGATATTGTTCCTTCGACCGAAAATATCTTTGTAGTCGATTTGACCAAGGAATTTGACCTTACAGACATCGGTGCTTTCCCTATCGAGTTCAGCACACTGGTGATTACACCGGGCTCTAAAGCCGGCGAACAATGCCATATCGATATTCCAGGCATTGAGGCTGTCTATGATCCTTCGACACTCACCGTCAAGGATGTAGCCGCCGATGCCGAGAACGACAATCTTGTCAGGGTCACGGGCACGGTAGTGACATTTGCCGCTGAGGCTACCGATATCACAGTAAGCGATATCGATGGTCGTCTGATGCGTGCCGTAGGGTCGGCATCAGCTGTCAATCTTGACTGTTTGGCTCCCGGCATATATCTGATACAAGCCACAATTAATGGGCGGCACATCTCTGCCAAGGTAGTAAGATAACTACCGGCTCAAAATACCGATAGCAATAAGGTGCAACATGACATTCATTGTAATACGTCATGTTGCACCTCGCTGTATCATTAAGAGATTGTATGGTGAAAAATAGAGCGTTATCATGTCATGACCTGACAATTTTAAAACCTTTACGCGAGGTTGTCAGTTTTACTGTGTGAAGAGTTACTCTTGTTATTGATTTTTTCACTAATTTTGCAATATGATAGAGCGTATAATCATTATAGATAATGTTGACCCGGTAACATTTTATGGTGTCAACAATAGCAATATGCACCTGATACGCAACCTCTTTCCCAAGTTGCGCATCGCCGCCCGAGGCTCGGTAATCAAGGCCATAGGAGAGGACAGCGAGACAGCCGAATTTGAACAAAAAATCAAGGAGCTTGCCGCACATGCAATTGAATATAATCGTCTTACTGAAGAAACAATCCTTGATATCGTCAAGGGAGAGGCGCCTGCTGAACTCAAGCGAGATGATGTCATCATCTATGGCGTCAATGGTAAGCCAATCATAGGGCGCACCCCCAATCAGCAGAAACTTGTCGACGAGTTTATTCACAACGATCTGACATTTGCTATGGGACCGGCAGGTACCGGCAAAACCTATATCGCGATTGCATTGGCAGTACGTGCGTTAAAAAACCGAGAGGTACGTAAGATTATCCTGTCTCGCCCGGCGGTAGAGGCCGGTGAGAAACTTGGTTTTCTCCCCGGTGACATGAAGGATAAAATTGATCCCTACCTCCAGCCATTGTATGATGCGCTTGAAGATATGATACCCTCAATCAAGCTCAAGGAGTATATGGAAACAAAAGTTATCCAGATAGCCCCCTTGGCTTTTATGCGAGGACGCACACTCAACGATGCAGTCATCGTCCTTGATGAGGCCCAGAATACGACCGTTCACCAAATCAAAATGTTCATGACCCGACTGGGTATGAACGCCAAGATGATTATCACCGGTGATGTTACCCAGATTGACCTGCCACGCTCGACGTCATCAGGTCTGATACAAGCACTTAAAATACTAAGAGGCGTCCCCGGCATAGGTCGTGTCGAGTTTGGCAAAAAAGACATCGTGCGCCATCAACTTGTCCAACGCATAGTCGAGGCATACGAGCGATATGACAACGAGCAAAAGGAGACAATGGCCCGAGGTCACGCCGACACTCCCGATAACGCCGCCGACACGATAGATTCAGCAACTAACTAACTTCTAAATATTAACACTTCATCCAGGTTCTTCAATCATTATGCAGTACTTACCGACTCTTACTCACACCGATTACAACTTCCCCGGACAGCAGAGTGTCTATCATGGCAAAGTCCGTGACGTCTATGATATCAATGACTCGCTGTTGGTAATGGTAGCTACCGACCGTATTTCGGCATTTGACGTTATCCTACCCCAGGGTATCCCCTATAAAGGACAGGTGCTCAACCAACTGGCCGCATATATGCTCGACGCCACCGCCGGGGCTGTCCCCAACTGGAAGCTTGCCGTGCCCGATCCGATGGTCACGGCAGGTATAAAATGTGAAGGATTCAGAGTTGAGATGATTATACGCGGATACCTCACCGGTAGCGCATGGCGTGAATATAAAGCCGGCGCTCGCTCGCTATGTGGTGTCCCTCTGCCCGACGGTATGATAGAAAATCAGCCCTTTGAAACGCCCATAATCACTCCTACCACAAAAGCTGAGGCCGGGCATGACGAAAACATATCACGGGAGGAGATTATTGCTCAGGGGCTCGTTTCGGCCGAGGACTATGAAGTGATGGAACAATATACGCACACTCTGTTTGAAATCGGCTCCAAAATGGCCCGTGAAAAAGGTCTGATACTTGTAGATACCAAATATGAGTTTGGTAAACATGATGGCAAGGTTATCCTGATAGACGAGATACACACCCCTGACTCATCGCGCTACTTCTATGCCGATGGATTTGAAGAACGTCTCGCCAAAGGTGAGCCTCAACGCCAGCTGTCTAAAGAATTTGTGCGTCAGTGGCTCATGGATAATGGCTTTATGGGCAAGGAAGGACAGCAAGTGCCAACGATGACTCCCGAGATATGCAAGTCAATATCTGAACGTTATATCGAGCTATATGAGCATATCACCGGAAATAAGTTTGTGCCGGCTCCCGAGACTGATATTAACCGCCGTATAGAGACCAACGTCCTGGATTTACTGGATACCATCTGATTTCTCATCCCCTACCGGTAGCGGGCACGCTAAAAGTCATGTAACGTAAACTCCAATATTACCTCCCGATAAATGTCCGGACAAGTCGAGAATATCAACCCATATCAAGGTGATGAAGCCAAGCATGTGCAAATAAAACGCATGTTTGACTCCATCGCGCCGGCTTATGACACTATGAATCGTCTTATGACGCTGGGCATCGATAAATGTTGGCGTCGGCGCACAGTCAAGGCGCTAAGCAAACAAGCACCGTCATCAATCCTGGATATCGCTACCGGAACCGGAGATTTGGCTATCGCAATGGCTCGCCGACTACCCGAGACACGCGTTACAGGAGTCGATCTCAGTCGCGGTATGGTGAATATTGGCATTGATAAGATAAAAAAAGCAGGACTTGATGGTCGTGTGACACTCGATGTCGCTGATGCCCTCGATCTACCGTTTGATGACAACACGTTTGATGCGGTGACTGTAGCATTTGGAGTGCGCAATTTTGAACACCTGCTTGAAGGTTACCGCGAGATAAGACGTGTGCTGCGTCCGGGAGGTAAGACCTATGTCCTTGAGTTAACCACACCGGCGTGTCCCATAGTCAAGCCTTTCTACAATTTCTATACCCGGTATATCATACCCGGTATAGGCCGTATGATATCAAAGGACCCCGGCGCTTATACCTACCTGCCCGAGTCAATCAGAGCTGTCCCTACGCGAGGCGCTATGACCGACTTGATGGCGCAAGCCGGGCTTAAAGACGCCTCATACACCTCGATGACTATGGGGGTATGCACTCTATATGTCGCCTCCAAGTAAACGTGACATAACTATCGCTACTCAATCATCACATTATATTGACTATAAGCTAACGCGATGAAACAAAATACAGCACTATTCTCACTAATACTCTCAGCCGTGTTCACGCTCTATACCGATGCCGCGGCCCAAAATCCCATACCTCCCTCAGACACAATCCTCGAGCTGCAACATGACACCAACTGGGTCGATGTTGACACGCTTTATCAAGAGCCGTCATCAACCCCTGACACTGTTATATATTATACACCGTTGTCCAAGCAGTTTTTCCGCCCGGTAACCTATACCAACTATCACTATTTTGATAATATTGACCCCTTTAAAAAAGAAGTGGGTGACAAGCCCGAGCTGAGATGGATTGAACAAGCCAATGCCGCATCCAACAACGAGCTTATGGCTCTACAGCGATTTGCTATTGCTACCCCCTGGCTTGTGACATATAACCTCGCATGGTTGCCTCATGCCCCTAAACAGTATACCGCCGTGGTTAATCCAAGCAAACATACTATAGAAATACACGAGGTTACACCCGGCGATATAGTAGCTGTCGAGGGCGCCGAAATCAAGAAACGCCATTGGATACGGTCATTTGCCGCATCGGCCCAGTTCTCTCAGGCTTATATATCGCCCAACTGGTACCAAGGTGGTAATAACAACCTCAATGTACTGATTAATCTTTCATATGACGTTAAGCTTAATCCCGCCTACCATCCCAAGTTGTTGTTCGAGTCCTCGTTCCGTTACAAGCTTGGTCTCAATAGCGCGCCTGATGACTCACTGCGCAACTATTCAATCTCCGAGGACCTCCTACAGATTAATACCACATTTGGTATCAAGGCGGCCCATCGTTGGTATTACTCTGTCGCTGCTCAATTCAAGACCCAGTTGTTGAACTCTTATGCGACAAACACCAACAATCTTAAAGCGGCGTTCCTCTCTCCCGGCGAGCTTAATGTGGGTCTCGGTATGACTTATAACTTTGTCAATAAGAAAAAAACTTTCACATTTGACGCTTCAATTTCACCATTGACCTATAATCTTAAGACATGTACCAGCTCACGTATGTATCATCCTGATTTTGGTGTGGATGAGGGCCGTGATACCAAAACCAAGATAGGTTCGTCGGGTGAGTTTAAACTTGGATGGAAAATAGCACGCAACATTACTTTCAACTCACGTCTGTTTGCGTTTACCGACTATGATAACTTTCAGGCCGATTGGGAAAACACTCTCGGCATGGATATCAACCGCTTCCTGTCTACCCAGATTTATGTCCACGTGAGATATGACACATCTACTCCACGCATTGCTGACAATCCCGACTGGCACAAACTTCAGGTCAAGGAGATACTTTCGTTTGGCATATCCTATAAATTCAGCTCGATATAATATGTCCGTCGGGCAACTGTAAAATTTCAATTGGTATAGAGTAGTCTATAATTAAAAAACACGGATGTTCAGATTTATTCTCTCCCCAATCCTGATGCTGTTGCCACTCAATATATTTGCAACAGAACCATTATCCCCGCTGGTAACCGATCAACCGATTGATATCTATACTGCCAGGCAAGCCATCGGTGAGCGCCCACCGACAGGTCTTGAAGGGGTGTGGATGCTCACTGATGATGAGTCGACAATCATCATCGTGCGAGAAAGCCCTATGACTTACTCGATACTATCGGGCAGGTCGTCCAATCTCGCCCTGCCACCGGGATTAAAGATTGGCACTATAAGAATGGGTGGAAAGCAACATCTTTATGATGTCAGTCTGGCACGTAAGATTAATAACCGTGGCCAACCCTCGGGGAATACCAACGTGGCACTGCGTGTCGATGAGTCCAATGACCGATTTTATTTCCTCCCATATAAACATGGTGTATCGTTGGATTTATATCGTCTGATACCATATATGTTCAGATTTACGATAAAGCGTCAGGATACACGTCCCGAAGGCATCAATGGCGCTCATCGCCTGTGGCCTGCGCCCCGGCCATCATTTGATAATCCCGTGGTCCTATGAAAAAATATGCAATCTTCTCGGCTCTTGTAATGATGCTCTTGTCGATAATGGCGGAAACACCATCTTCATCGGCACGCCGTCAACGGACAACGCGTCTCAATCTCAAGACTTCAGACCGGAATACCATGGCTCAGCTCCAATATGATACCCTGAATGTTGACTCGGCCGAGGTGAAATTCTCGGGTTACGAGAAACCACTGCGTTCTCATCGAGAGACGATGTTTGTTGCCAATAATAGTAAAGATACCATTAAGGCGATGACTCTGAGTATTGGCTACTATGACACGTCGGGCAACATGCTTCATCAACGTGAGGTGAATATCACCACCAATATTATTCCGGGCCAACGTCGTATGATTGATTTTCCATCCTGGGACAAACAACAGGTATTCTACTATATCAAGTCGGTACCGTCTTCCCGTACACGAGGTAGTGCCACTCCATACACCATAACAGTCACGCCAATCCTAATACTTGCCGGTTGTAATAAGTGACCGGGCGATGTATATATAGTATTAGTGATTTGGAATACCCCTCTTTATGGGACAGCGGACAGGAGCGGTTGGTAGCTCCCCTGATTGAACTGCAAACTCCCGGGCACGGGATGCAGGCGTGGAGCGCCGGGCTGTGATTAACCCCCGGTGCAGGGACAGAGTCCCGTAGCCGGGGGCGATAGCGGGTCACTTTTGAGTGAGGGCCGGAGGCCTGAGTTGTGGTAGAGACTCTGCTAATTACAATAAGTTATCCTCACCGGT
>JAGASI010000054.1 GCA_017621845.1 Muribaculaceae bacterium | reverse complement strand
GCTGACGCATCAGGCCCTCCCTTGCCCTCTCTTTTCGACTGACTGGGGCTTGTCAAAGAATAAAATCAGACTCGACCGCTGAAAATCAGCAGCCGAGCCATACATTTTTTGCCTTTCCTAAGTTTTATCGGACAGCAATATAAAAAAAAGGCCAATCCCAAGGATTGACCTTTTTTAATTTCCTTAAGTATCTTATTATAAGATATCTTATTATTCAGCTTGAGTAGCAGCAGCTGAGTCAACGGGAGCAACCTCAACGGGAGCCTCTTCAGTTGTGGTAGCCTGAGCTTCGGGAGCCTGAGCAGCAGCAGCCTCAGCAGCCTTGAGTGAATCAGAATCAACTTTCTTTTCAGCGTCGCCGCCACCACAAGAGAACATAGATACGCTGAATGCTACAGCGAGAAGAAGAACTAACTTTTTCATTTTTTTAAAGATTAGATGGTTATTAAATATGTTTGCTTCAAAAACACCACAAAGTTACAGGTTCTTTTTTTTCCATGCAAACTTTTCGGTGTTTTTTTATCACCATTTCTCTGTTTTTGAGAGCATATTTCCATTTAAACAACCTCATCTACCATACTATCAATAAATTACGCATAAAAAACCAAAGTAGTTAAATATTGTTAACAGATTAAACCATTAAAAAGACCCCCAACCTGACACAACAATCATACCCAAACCCGCCTAAACTAAAAAAAGTGTGTTCGAATTCAAACACACTTTTTTTATCTTTCAATTATGGTCAATTATAGCATCTGAATATTCAGGGCTATCTCGTTTGCCTTGCGGATTGCTCCCGAGATATGATCACATATATTATCCTCACCGACAAGATTACCGATACCTGCCGATTCAAGCGAGGCTCTTACCGTGTCGTTAACGCCCGATAACACCACTGCTATACCTTCACTCTGTGAAGACTTGATAAGTATCTCGAGGTTATGCAGACCTGTAGCATCGACAAACGAGACCTTGCGCATACGTATGATACGCACTTTAGGTTTAATATTACCTGTTGTCGTTCTCATAATCTCGTCAAACTTAGTTGCCACTCCAAAGAAGAACGGGCCATCAATTTCATATACACTAACTCCGGGAGCCACGTCCAAGACCTCATGTGTCGCCGAATCTGTTCCCTCGGCGACATCCAAATGCTCAGAATAAACTTTAATCTGGGTATTCTCCATAACACGCCTCAAGAACAAGACCACTGCCAGCAACAAGCCCATTTCGATAGCTATAGTCAAGTCAAACACTACGGTGAGCACAAAAGTAACCATCAACACCGTGATATCACTCTTGGGAGTGTGTAGAAGCGCCCTGATGGTGCGCCAACCACTCATATTATATGCAACGACCATCAACACAGCGGCCAAAGTCGCCATTGGCACATAATTAATAAGAGGCATGGCGAACAAGAATATCAACAAGAGCACAAGAGCATGAATAACTCCAGCCACAGGAGTGCGACCGCCATTGGATATATTTGTCATTGTGCGTGCGATAGCGCCGGTAACAGGAATACCACCAAAAAACGGCACCACGATATTTGCGGCACCCTGCCCTATCAATTCGGTATTGGAATTGGTACGTGACCCGGTGATACCATCAGCGACTGTCGCCGACAACAGCGATTCGATAGCGCCCAACACCGCGATAGTGAATGCCGATGGCAACAACGCATTTATTGTAGCCATATTCAAGGCAAAGCCATGAGGCTCGGGAAGATCGGTGGGCATATCCCCAAAGCGGTCTCCAATAGTTTCAACCCTAAACCCGGGTATCGCCATCGACAATGCCCATGCTCCCAATGATACCAGGACTATGGCTGTCAAGGCGCCGGGTATACGCTTGGAAACCTTGGGTGTCAATATTATAATCAGCAGTGATACCACAGCCACTGACAATGTCGACCACGACGTCTGATCAAAATTTGAGAAATATACGCCCCACTTAGGAATAAACTGACCGGGGACATCACTCAATCCCATACCGAAGAAATCATTAATCTGAGTCGAAAATATTGTCAATGCGATACCGGCAGTAAAACCCACCACAATAGGATAAGGGATAAACTTGATGACAGTGCCCAGATGAAATACACCCATAAAAACAAGTATCAGTCCGGCCATAAAAGTTGCCACTCCTAAACCCGGCAACCCAAATTGCTGTATAATCGTATATACAATTACAATAAACGCGCCTGTCGGGCCTCCAATCTGAACTGAGTTGCCACCCAGCGCCGAAACAATAAAACCACCGATAATAGCCGTAGTAAGACCGATTGTCGGACTTACTCCCGATGCTATACCAAAAGCGATAGCCAACGGCAACGCCACAATAGCAACAACAATACCGGCAATAAGATCTGCCTTGAATTTCTCACTCGAGTAATTGCGCATAGCTGACACAAGCTTGGGCCTGAAATCAATCGTACCTGAAAATTTCATATTTTTACCTTAGTTTATTATCCATAGGGTTATAAAGCACCTATATACATTCTCTCATAGCTTCTGATTGAACCATCATCTCGACGACCACCAGAGCAAATTTCACATATTAAAACATTATCAAAATTTGACGGACGCAAAATTACAACATTTTTTCATAACACGCCTCAAATTGTCAAAATTTTGTTAATTTTGTGGTGGCCATATTGCCAGATATACCTCAGATGGCTCCATTTACGTGCCACCTCCCAACATTCCCCCTCTATTAAAGATGAAATCAACCAGCTTAGTTTCCATCTCAGACTTAACACACGAAGAGATTCTATATTTACTCAAGTGTGCCGGTTACTTTGAACAACATCCCAATCACAAAATTCTTGACGGTCGAGTCGTAGCGACGCTTTTTTTTGAGCCATCGACACGCACTCGACTTAGTTTTGAGACAGCAGTCAACCGTCTTGGCGGACGCGTCATAGGCTTCTCCGATGCCGCATCGACATCCACCTCCAAGGGCGAGACTCTCAAGGACACTATCAAGATGGTCTCCAATTATGTCGACCTGATTATCATGCGTCATCATCTCGAGGGCGCCGCGCGCTATGCCTCAGAAGTCACCGACATACCTATAATAAATGCCGGTGACGGGGCCAACCAGCACCCCTCACAGACCATGCTCGACCTATATTCAATATATAAAACCCAGGGCAGGCTCGACAACCTCGACATCACTCTGGTTGGAGACCTTAAATATGGGCGCACCGTCCACTCACTATTGATGGCTATGCCTCGCTTCAAACCACGCTTTAAATTTGTAGCCTGCGATGAGCTGAGAATGCCGGCCGAGTATCGTGACTACTGTGACAAGATGGGTATAGAATTTTCAGAAAGCACCGTATTCTCCCCCGAGGTCATCAACAACTCTGACATTATATATATGACACGTGTACAACGCGAGCGATTCACCGACTTCAGCGAGTATGAAAAGGTCAAAAACCTATATACCCTACACAACTCGATGCTCGACAACTCACGTCCCAACCTCAAAATTCTACATCCACTGCCACGTGTCAACGAGATAGACCGCGATGTCGATGACAACCCCAAGGCCTATTACTTCGAGCAAGCTCGTAACGGTCTGTTTGCCCGACAAGCCATCATCTGCCGCGCCCTTGGTATCGACCCGCTATCACTCCACGACTAAACATCGTTGTTAACCACACCACTCCAATTCTAAGATTCTATGACCAACAATAAAAAAGAACTGGCAGTTGCCGCTCTCAAAGACGGCACCGTCATTGACCATATCCCATCGGCCGCACTTTTCAAGGCTGTAAAAATTCTCGGCATCGAGAATATGGACAAACATATCACCATCGGCTTTAACCTCGAGTCGAGAAAACTGGGCAAAAAAGGTATAATCAAAGTTTCAGACACCGAGTTTGACGAATCGACCCTCAACCGCATAGCCATCATCGCACCACACGCGGTAGTAAACACGATACGAGACTTTGAGGTCGCAGACAAACGCGCCGTGACCCTCCCAGAGACCGTCATCGGCATTGTTCGCTGCCCCAACCCCAAATGCATCTCCAACAACGAGCCCATGTCGACACGCCTACACATAATCAACCGCGACCCCGTGATACTGAGATGTCATTACTGCAACCACACCATCAATGGAGCCGATGCAACACTTGTATAAAACATGAACAACCTTGACATTCCCAACCCCGACCGTCAGTCTTGGCGTCCCGGGACCATGCTGTACCCACTACCGGCTGTATTGGTGACATGCGGAACATCGGTCGAGAATTCCAACATGATTACTGTCGCCTGGACCGGAACAATATGCTCAGACCCGGCAATGCTATACATCTCGGTAAGACCATCGCGCCACTCCTATCCAATCATCAAGGAAACCATGGAATTTACCGTCAATCTCACCACTGCCGCTATGGCACGTGCTACCGACTGGGCCGGTGTACGCTCAGGCTCCCAATATAACAAATGGGCCGAAACAGGCCTCACACCAATGCCCGGGCAACTTAATGCCTGCCCTTATATCAAGGAATCACCACTGTCCATTGAATGTAAAGTCAAACAAATCATATCACTGGGCACCCATGACATGTTTATCGCCGAAGTCGTCAATGTCTTGGCCGACAGCCAATACATCAACCCCGAGACCGGAGCCTTTGATATGGCCCGCCCGGGGATGCTCGTATACTGCCATGGCGGATATTATGAGATGGGTGACTTTATAGGACGCTTTGGCTTTAGCGTCAAGAAAACCAGATAACACTTCAACTGACCACGACCATGCGCACCCTCGAGTTACTATCCCCGGCTCTCAATGTCGACACCGCCATTATCGCAATCAATGCCGGAGCCGATGCCGTATATATCGGTGGCCCGAGCCACGGGGCACGTGCCGCGGCCGGAAACTCCATCAAGGACATCAAACAGCTGTGTGAGTACGCCCACCGGTATCGGGCACGCGTCTACGTCACACTCAACACACTCATCTACGAGAACGAGTTAACCCATGTGCAACACCTCGTCCATGACTTATACCACGCCGGCGTGGACGCTCTCATCATACAGGACCTAGCGCTCACACTCATGGATATTCCACCTATTGCACTACATGCCTCGACCCAGTGTGACATACGCACCGTTGAGAAAGCACGCCTGTTAGCCGATGCCGGCATGAGCCAACTGGTACTGCCTCGCGAATTCACTCTCCAACAGATTAAAGAAATACACACAGCCCTACCCGAGACGCCACTCGAGGTATTTGTTCACGGTGCCCTATGCGTCAGCTACAGCGGAGACTGTCGCGCCAGCCTGGTATGTGGCGGACGGTCGGCCAACCGCGGCGAGTGTGCCCAGATATGCCGCCTACCATACCGCCTCACCGACCGAGACGGCCGACAAATCGGTCGTGACCGCCACTTTCTATCCATGCGCGACCTCAACCGACTCGACCGGCTCAAAGACCTTGCCCGCGCCGGCGTCTCATCATTCAAGATTGAGGGCCGCCTCAAAGACCCCGGATATGTCCGCACCGTCACTGCCGTCTACTCCCGGACATTAGATGCCATATGCCGACAACACCCCGATGAATTCCGCCGCTCATCAGCCGGACGTGTCACCCACGGCTTCCAACCCGACCTAAAACGCGTCTTCAACCGTTCCTTTACCACATACATGCTTGACGGCAACCGCCAACAACCCCACTCGCTCGCCTCAATGGACACTCCCAAATCGACAGGACAACCCATAGGTCGCGTTTCATCAATCAAGGGCCGCTTGATTATCGTCAACATCAACCCCGGCATTACCCTCACCAACGGCGACGGCATCACATACTTTGACAACACCGGAGTCCTGACAGGATTCAGACTCAACCGCGTTGACGGCAACAAACTATTCAGCACCGAGCCTATCGACATCAAGCCCGGCACCACACTTTACCGCAACTACGACAAAGCCTACGACGACTCCCTCTCCACCTCATCCGACACACGCCTCCTCCCCCTGAACATGACACTGAGGATTGCCGGGGGGCGCCTGGTACTCGACATCACCGATACCGAGCGACAACTCGCTGTCACCGATTCGATAGACTACGACTACCAGGAAGCACGCTCCGACCAACACGCCACGCGACTGAGCACACTCTCACGCCTCGGCAACACCATCTACCGCCTCAACACACTCAACGACCTCACCGACAACGCATTCATCCCCGCGGCACGCCTCACCGACCTGCGGCGCCACGCCATCGAGACCCTCGACCTGACAGCCGCCGCCACACACCCCCTCGACCTCCGACACCCCACCCACAACAATATTCCCACACCCGAGACACTGACATTTCACGACAACGTCTCCAACTCCCTCTCACGCCAATTCTACACCTCACGAGGCACACGACAAATCACCCCCGCACTCGAAGTACAACCCATACCCGATAATCGCGAGATCCAAATCATGAGCACCCGCTACTGCCTGCGCCGCGAGATTGGCGCATGCCTGCTCACCCCCGAAGGCCGACACCTACACGGCCCCCTCTTCCTCACCGACACCCAAGGAAGGCTCGACCGTCGCTTCCGCCTCGACTTCGACTGCCCCCACTGCACCATGCACGTCATCGCCCTGCCCAAACAATAACCACCCGCCCTCAGCCCGATCATTTGATAACACCTTAACGTTATTTAACTTTGATGTGCAAAGATACTACACCATCATACCGATAACTTTGTGGCATCGTTCAACTAAACATCAAATATTTATGGCTATAATCATCACTATCATCTGCTTTATCCCTTGGCTACTCGAAGCACTTCACAACGGTTCTAAAAAATAATCCACTGACAATAACCCAACTATCAGGAATTTTAGATATCTTTGCATATTGTATAGCACTGCGGAAACGACCATAGGTCGCTTTGCTCGAAGCAATGGGCTTCTCACCGTCAGGCGACTTCTATCTCGGCTTCGAGATAGCAAACTTCTCCCCGGTAATGGACGCATCGGCCATTGACCCCACGGGCAAAGGCAAATACCGCTATCAACCTTATTTCACCACACTTCAAAAACTACTGATACACAATGAGTAAATATTTTTTCTATATTGTTTGTTCCTTTACATTAATCTTTTCTTCTTGTTCCTCTAAACAAGACAGCAAAAGTACCCAAGAATGTTCGGAACAAACCTCGTCCACAAATCAATACTCCACTCAGTATTCAACTCCCGCTTATTCGTCTAACCCAACCCCGGATGCTCCAGTGTCTACCACTTCCTCAGGGAATAATACAACACGGTCTGATGCCTTTCAAATGGCGTTCAATTGTGGCAAGTCAGCTGGTTATTCAGATGCACTCAATGGTGTCAACGATAGTTATTCGGGGGCTTCCGTCTATTCTGACGACTGGCTTCAACAGGCTTATATTCAAGGTTACGAATTGGGGCAGTCTGAGGCCGGGTCACATTCTTCATCCAATGTGATAGAGTATGACGAACCCGATTATGAGGGAGGTTATTATTAAGAAGAAGATTACTGATATTTTGGCGTTGCGGCACCATCGCCGGGCTTTCGTAAATCGAGCCTAAGGTCTTGACCAAAAGGATTCAATCGCATAACACATAAATTATGAATATCAACAACCCACCGGTCGTTTATAAACGACCACTTAATAAGAAACGGTACTTTTTATATGGTAATTTAGAACTACCTCATCATATAAAAGCTTATGTCGATTCGTATTGTCATGAGTACCAAACTTTGTCGGAAGAAGACCGTTTACTTGATTTGGGATTTGTTCTTCTTCGTGGTTACAATCTAAAGAAAGAAATAAAGGATTGGCTTAAAGACCATCCTGAAATTTCAGAAGACTCTATTGTTTCCAACATTGGTTGGCTTATGATGAAATTTCACGATATAGATGAACCAAAAATTCTCAATAATATGGATTCAATGGATTTATATCAGATGATTGATTATGCCAAACCCATTTTGCTCGACTGTTATATAGAGGAATATGGCGAGCAAAAGTTTGATGATAACGGTATCGGTAATGCGTCGAGACGTATTGAAGCAACACTTGGTGGTCATTATCTTGGAGAAGTTCATACAAATGGGAAATGGCAATGGACAGAATATAAACTCGATAAATTTGATTGGCGAACAATCAAGTGAAAATATGGATGAACTCGACGGTTTAGACGTATACAACGGCAACACCGAGCATGATATGTGGGTCGACTTCACTTATCACGAAAACACGGGCGAACTGCCCGAGCTTTTCGATGGCTCGCTCGACGACTACATAGACAACCTTAACGACCGGGACTGAATGAGATATACGGAATGCAGGCGCGGAGCGCCGGACTGTGATTAACCCCCGGTGCAGGGACGGAGTCCCGTAGCCGGGGGTTGTTAACTGGTCACTTTTGAGTGAGGGCCGGAGGTCTACTCTGCTAATTACAATAAGTTATCCTCACCGGTTACCACAACCCGGCCCTCCGGGCCTAAGACACCGCTGCTTAGTATAGGCTGCAAGCTTCGGACCACCGGTCCTGCGCATGCAGTTAATCACAACGCGGGCCACCGGCCCTGCGCATCTTAATTCAGAATTATTCATCACTGACAGGCTTCGTCACGAGCTTATTGGACGACTATAACCGTGGTCTTTCATGCCTATCACATTATTTTAGAGCCTTCTTGCACGCTGACCCCTACCAACCATTCCTGTCCGCTGACCCTTAATCTGTTTACCGAGAATTAAAAGTGTACACAGCCGTGCCCATTTCGGAATATTTTAGCTCGGACACTTTAATTTTCATTATAAAATTATTAAATTTGCAAACTGTTTGACCCCCTACCCCCGGGTTAATGAGCCCCCATCTCCCAATCCCGGACAACATAATAATAGCATATAGTCAGACAAAAAACCATAACGCCAAGAATACAATACAAAAATTCACTATATAACTAAAAACCTAACTAATTAAAACTTAGCATGAAAAGAGTTTATACATTTGGTGACGGTAAAGCCGAAGGCAACGCCTCGATGCGCAACCTTCTCGGTGGCAAAGGCGCCAACCTCGCCGAAATGAATCTTCTCGGTATGCCCGTACCTCCGGGTTTTACCATCACTACTGAAGTATGTACCGAGTACACCCAATACGGTAAGGACGAGGTCGTAAAACGTGTCAAAGCCGACGTCGAGGCCGCTATCGCCCACGTTGAACAACTCACCGGCAAAAAATTTGACGACCCCACCAACCCCCTACTCGTTTCAGTACGCTCAGGAGCACGTGCCTCCATGCCCGGCATGATGGACACCGTACTCAACCTCGGCATGAATGACGCTACCGTCGAGTCACTCGCCCAGAAAAGCGGCAACCCCCGCTTCGCCTGGGACAGCTACCGTCGCTTCGTCCAGATGTACGGCGACGTAGTGCTCGGCATGAAGCCCAAGAGCAAGACCGACATCGACCCCTTTGAGGAAATCATGGACAAAGTCAAAGAAGAAAAAGGCGTTAAACTCGACACCGAGCTCGATGTTCAAGACCTCAAAAACCTTGTCAAGCTATTCAAAGGCGCCGTTAAAAACTTTACCGGCAAAGACTTCCCCGACTCAGCCTGGGAACAACTCTGGGGTGGCATCTGCGCCGTGTTCGACAGCTGGATGAACGAGCGCGCCATCATCTACCGCCGCATGAACCAAATCCCCGAAGAATGGGGCACAGCCGTAAACGTCCAAGCCATGGTATACGGCAACATGGGCAACAACTCAGCTACCGGCGTAGCTTTCTCACGTGACGCCGCCACCGGTGAAAACATCTTCAACGGCGAATACCTCATCAACGCCCAAGGCGAAGACGTCGTAGCCGGCATACGCACCCCCCAACAGATTACCGTCGAGGGCTCACGCCGCTGGGCCGCCCTCCAAGGCATCTCTGAAGAAGAACGCGCCGCCAAATACCCCTCACTCGAAGAGTCCATGCCAACATGTGCCGCCGAGCTTATTGCCATAGCCAACCGCCTCGAAGACTACTACAAAGACATGCAAGACATGGAATTCACCATCCAGGACGGCAAGCTATGGATGCTCCAGACACGTAACGGCAAACGCACAGGCGCCGCTATGGTCAAGATTGCCATGGACCTCCTCCGTGCCGGCGAAATCGACGAGAAAACCGTCCTCCTGCGCATGGAACCCCAGAAACTTGACGAACTCCTGCACCCCGTATTCGACAAATCAGCACTCAAACGCGCCAACGTAGTAGCCAAAGGCCTTCCCGCTTCACCAGGCGCCGCTGCAGGTCAAATCGTATTCTCGGCCGACGAAGCCGAGACTTGGGCCGAGCGCAAGAAAAAAGTCGTCCTCGTGCGTATTGAAACCTCTCCCGAAGACCTCCGCGGAATGGCCGTCGCCCAAGGCATCCTCACAATGCGTGGCGGCATGACATCCCACGCCGCAGTCGTTGCTCGTGGCATGGGCAAATGCTGTGTCTCAGGAGCCGGCGAAATCAAAGTCGACTACAAAGAAAAAACAGTCGAAATGGGTGGAAAACTATACCACGAAGGTGACTGGATCTCACTCAACGGATCTACAGGCGAAGTATACGACGGCCAAGTACCTACCACCGAGCCCGAACTCGGTGGCGACTTCGGCGCAATCATGAACCTCGCCGCAAAATACACCAAAACACTCGTCCGCACCAACGCCGACTCACCCCGCGACGCCAAACAAGCACGCAACTTCGGCGCACAAGGTATCGGCCTGTGCCGCACCGAGCACATGTTCTTCGAGGGCGACCGCATCAAAGCCGTGCGCGAAATGATTCTCGCCTCAGACGTCGAAGGTCGCAAAGCAGCCCTCGCCAAACTCCTTCCCATGCAACGCGGCGACTTTGAAGGCATCTTCGAAGCAATGGACGGATATGGCGTCACAATCCGCCTCCTCGACCCCCCATTGCACGAATTTGTACCCCACCAGACTGCAACCCAAAAAGAACT
This sequence comes from Muribaculaceae bacterium, assembly GCA_017621845.1. Taxonomy (GTDB): domain Bacteria; phylum Bacteroidota; class Bacteroidia; order Bacteroidales; family Muribaculaceae; genus CAG-873. Next base: position 7,983 of record JAGASI010000054.1, on the reverse strand, counting down.
CGCTGACGAAATGGGCATCACACTCGCCGAAGTCAAAGCCAAAGTTGACTCACTCGAAGAATTCAACCCCATGCTCGGTCACCGCGGTTGCCGCCTCGGTATCACCTATCCCGAAATCACCGAGATGCAGACACGTGCCATCATCGAAGCCGCTCTCGCCTGCAAAGCCCGTGGCATCGACGTACATCCGGAAATAATGATACCTCTGGTAGGCTCACTCAAAGAAATCCAACACCAAGCCAACGTTATCAACTCAACCGCTGCAAAAGTATTCGACGAAAAAGGCCAATCAATACCCTACCTCGTAGGTACAATGATTGAAGTACCTCGCGCTGCACTCACAGCCAACGAGATTGCTACCGTCGCCGACTTCTTCTCATTCGGCACCAACGACCTTACCCAGATGACATTTGGCTTCTCTCGCGACGACGCCCCCAAATTCCTTAAATACTACAAAGAGCACGGCATCATCAAGACCGATCCCTTTGAAGTACTCGACCAAGAAGGCGTCGGCCAACTCGTCGAGATGGGCGTCAAGAAAGGCCGCTCAGTCAAGCCCGAGCTCAAAGTCGGCATCTGTGGCGAACACGGAGGCGAGCCCTCATCCGTCAAGTTCTGTGCCCGCCTCGGCATGAACTACGTCTCCTGCTCACCCTACCGCGTCCCCATCGCCCGCGTCGCCGCGGCGCAGGCAGCGATAGAGGACTAATCGACAACTCTTAAATCACAAACAATTAGGTCGTAACGCTCTGTAAAATCAGAGGTTACGGCCTAATTTACTCTTAACCCAAATGTGCATTTCGACACACAAATCGAGCAGTTTGCACACGATTGTTGAGAAATAGTTGAGAGTTTTTCACCCCCTTGTTGAGAGCGTGTTGAGAGCGTTGTTGAGAGTCGAAAAGGGTTGTAACAATCTGATTGATAATAAAAAAACTCCGCAAGGATTAAACATCAATCAAATAACAATAAGAGATATGGCAACCCTTCGACCATGCGTTCAGAAACAACGCGCAGATGGATTTTACCCAGTTTATATCCGGGTAATCCACGACAGACAGTCGGCTTTCATTAAGACCGGCAAAGTGGTGGATAAAAAATCAGTAACAAAAAGTCGTGAGATACGCGACAACGCAGTTCTCAGGTATTGCACGGAGTTGATAACCAACTTCAATCAGCGACTCAACCTGCAAGACACCTCAAATTGGAGTGTCAAGGAAGTAGTTGCATTTCTTTCCACCGCTGAAAGTGATGTGAATTTCAGCGATTATGCCAAGTTGCACATCGCCCGCATGATCAACGAAGGCCACGAAAGAAATGCCAAGAACTACAAGTTGGCAGTCGCCCACCTCGAAAGATACATGGGAACAACGCAGGTAATGTTCTCTTACCTCACAACTGCGGTATTGCAACGTTGGATAGGTACTCTCGCGCAGAAAAAAAGAGCCAAAGAGATGTACCCTGTATGTGTCCGCCAAATATTCAAGGCTGCAATCTTAGAGTTGAACGATGATGAAAGAGGCATTACCCCGATTAAGTTCAACCCGTGGCCGAGAGTCAAAATACCCAAAAGCGAGAAAGCGGAACAACTCGCCATCAGTGCTGAGGCTTGCCGCGAGTTCTTCAATCGTCCGCTCCCCGAAAGCAAGATGATTTCATCATTGCCGGAGTTGGGTCGCGATGTCGCAAAACTTGTATTGTGTCTTGGTGGCATCAATACAGTAGACCTGTTCAACTTAAAGAAGTCCAACTACCGCCACGGGGCTATCTGCTATAAGCGAGCTAAGACACGCCATAGCCGCAGAGATGAAGCATATATCGAGATGCGCGTCGAGCCGTTCATCAAGTCCGTATTCGAGAAATACCTTGCACCCGAAGATGATGAGTACCTGTTCACGTTCCACACTCGTTACTGTGATTCCGACAGTTTCAGTGCCAACGTAAACAACGGGATAAAGAAAATCTGCAAGGATATGGGTATGCAGAAAGAAGACTACTATTGCGTCTACACGTTTCGCCATACATGGGGAACCATAGCGCAAAATGATTGCGATGCCAATCTCTACGAGGTAGCATTCGGCATGAACCATAGCCACGGTTTCAATATAACACGCGGTTATGTAAGACTTGACTTCTCGCCGGCATGGGAACTGAACGCAAAGGTTATAGATTTCATATTCTTCAGCAACTTACCGAGTAAGCAAGGGCGCGCCAAAGACATCGAGCAGCCCGAAGAAAAACTCTTCCGGCTGTCTAAAAAAATGATGGTCTATGCGCGAGCCTACTTCAAAGGGGAGGTTATCGCCGAGCTGACCGACATAGGTTTTGGAACGGTTGATGCCGTTATAGCCTCACTCGTAACAAAACTACCCGGAGATATACCTGTGGGCTGCGAGGTGCAGTTCCGCATCAAAAATGTAGATTCGGGTCGGGAGGCCGTTTACGAGCGCACTAAGGGCAAGGGCTTTTAATCCTCCACTATCGGGTAGAAAACGCCCTTGATAAGCTGCGACATTCCGTGTTCCGTGAATGTCGCAGTTAGTTTTTCACACAGGTACTTTTTGCCCCTGATGAAGAACACCGCACGGGGATTTGGGATAGTGTCGGAGAGGAATTTGAAAGTGGACTTTTGCCGTGAGTTTATGGCGTGAACGGTACGGCGGCGGTTTAGCGTGGTGTGATTGATGCGCAGGGAGAAGTGGATATTGTTAAAATTGCTCCAGTCCTCGGCAATCTCGATGTCCTCGACATAGGGGTGCGGCAATTTTCCATTCGGACTCTGCGCGCCGTCCCACCAGCCGATATAAATGCGGTCGTAATACTCGGCCTTTTTATTGCGCTCCCCGGCGGCGAGCGACTGAAAGGCGTGCGGTTGATAAAGGGTGTTGTCGATTTCCTCCTTGCGCTGGTACGGGTCGCGGCTCCACGACGTGCCCGTGCTGTCGTTCTCGTCGTAGCCGGAGAAGGAAAGGAACAGACAACGCCCGTACTTGTCCTCGGTCTCGTCCACCCACGCCGGTACGAACTCAATCTCTATCTCGTCGGCATCTTCATCGACGCTGACGATGCGGCCCCCGAAAAGATTGACCGGGCGCAACTCCATCTTATACTCGTATCGGTTAGGCATAAAGCCTCCGCGCTTCTCTACAAGAGTTTTCGAGAGCGAGCGCACGATGAAGTAGGCATCGACATCTTCGGCATAGAGCAGCTTGTCGCGGTTTGACCCTCTTTGGGTCGATCCGTTCCAAGATGCGAGCCAACGGTTTGCCTCAAGCAGCTCGCGCATCGACTTGTAGCGGACCGCCCCGGCTTTCCACGCCTTGATAAACCAGTCGCAAGAGTAAAACTTCCACATTTCGTGGTCGCACTCCTTGTAGACCAGATTTTTCGCCTCGCGATACTCGCATTTGTCTTCCTCGACGGTAACTTCCACCGTATGTTCGTCGATGATATTGTCGAGCCTCACGGGGCGTATTGCATGCAGCGTAGCCTCCGTAAAGGCAAAATCAATCGTCTTGCCCCGATGATTGATAGTAAACTCCCCGCCAAGCAGCAGTTCCAGTTTCTCGAAGTATTCCGCGACAGTCCAGTGCGGCAGGGCGCGGGCAAAGCCCCCTGTATCCCAGGCGTAAGGGAGCGTGTTGCAGATAAGGAGATACCTGTATTCCTCCTTTTCCTCCCACTTCGAGAAGTCGGCGGCATAGCCCACGGCCTCACAGATGCGCCTCGTGATATATAGCAGATAAGGCTGCCACGACCTGCCGCCGCAGTCGGCATTCCACGAATAGTAAGAGCGCGCTTTCAGGGAGCCGTCCGAATTTCGTTCCTCCGGGTGGAAGTCGGCAAGGTTCTGAATATTGCCCGAATAGTCGTTGACCCACGGCAGGGCTACGCACTTCATTTTGTTAATGAACGGGTCCCAGGCATATTCGGGTCGGCTGTCGTTTGTATCGGTCGCGCTTCCGAGGTCAAGTTCGTTGATGTAGACATCATCGAAAGTAACGTCGAAGTTCTGCTCGCTGCGCCCCTCCAGAAATTGCGTCTTGACCTCGGTATCGTTAATCTCCGTGATAGTGATTGAGCCGAATTTGCAGAAAGCCTTGTCGCGTATCTCGCAGTCGAAGATAACCCTCTGCGCGGCGACATCAGCACGGTTTATATGCCCGAATATCGCTAAGTTTTCCGGGCAACCGCGCAGAGGAAAGATGATGGAGAGCGTGTAACCGTCGCTGCCCGAAAAAAGGCGGTTCTCGGATACATACTCGAACGAAGTACCCTTTTTGAGGGCGGCCAGTCTGTTGTTGACGTAGATGTGCATTATTTCTTTGATTTAGGCGATTTGTTCTTCATAAGCCGGTCGTATTCGTCCTGGGCCTTTTGTATTCCGTAATCCCCGGCCACAGTGTTGACTGTAACAAAAGGCTCGTCGAGGCGTTCATTAAGTCTCCGTATTGACGAGGCCAGTTCGGAGTTGTCGGCAGAGGGCGCGGCGTTGTAGGTGTTGTTCACGACGGTTTGAGGCGTAGAGGGCTGTGCCGCCATTACTGCGGGAGCTGTAATCGTGCGCGACACATCGGCGGCAGTGATGGAGCCGATAGTGTTGGTTCGCTGCGCATAGTCCAGAGCCTCCAACAGCGGGCGGGTTCGGGGATTATTGACAAGGCGTTGCGAAGCAACCCATTCCCCTTTGTGAACGACACCGGCCACCTCGTCGGGCTTTCCCTCCGGGGTAAAGCCTCCCGACATATAGCCCTGCGCCTCCGAAGCCTGTTGCTGCTTCTTGATGGTCGCGATCTGGATTGCACCTGCGGCCACGGCCATAGCCGCCGCGATTGGGGCAAGTATGTAGCCGATAACCGGCACCTGCGCCGCAGAGCCGTAGGCGTTGAGAGCGTTGGTTGCCGTCTGCGCCACAGCCTGAATAACCTGCATCGCAAACTGCTTCTTTGCAGCGTCCGACTTGATTTTGGCAATTTCGCGGTCTTTCTGTTTCTCCGCTTTCTTGACCTTGTAGGAATTGCCCTCGGCAAGCTCGATTTCGCGATCATACTTCTTTTCGGCTTTCGCCACTTCGATGTCGGCACAGGCTTGCATATATTCCGAAGCCTGCTGCATACCGGCGTTCATCACGGCGAACACCGACGAAGCGAGGGCGGCGAGGCGTGTAGCCCAGTTGCCGCCGTCTTCCTCCGTGGCGTTGAAGAAGTTCTGCCACGCCTCGTAAATGTCGAGAAGCTGATTTGTCTGCGTCGAGCCGAACCTGCGCACGGCATCGAGCGACTTCTTGTTGTATGTGCGCTCGATGCGCTCCTTAGCCTGTTCGTACTGCTTCTTGGAGATAAGCCCCTGGTCGTAGAGCGACCTGACGATTTCAAGGTCGCGCTTCAAGGCTCTCGCCTCAGACTCCGCCGATCCGGACTGCGGTTTGGCGGACTGAGGCATATACTCGTCGGCATACTTCTTCTTCATGTCGCGCTGCGCCTCCAGGAACTCACGGTAGGTTATCAGCCCCCTGTCGTAAGCGTCGGCGAGCAATTCCATTTCGAGGTCGTAGCGTTGTCCGGCCTCGCGGTATTCATACTGTTTCTTCCACTCGGCCACACGCTGTGCAAGCAGTTTCTGACGGCGAAGCTGCTCCGCGCCCTCTGCCTGTTCAATCTGTACCTGATAGTTGTGCCATTCCTCGGAAGCCTGATTGTAGGCGGCTTGCATCTGCCGGAGATATTTCAGCCTTATCTCAAAAAGTTTCTGCTGCAAGGCTTCCTCCCTGCCGTAGAGCGCATTGCCCGGAGTGTAGAAGTCCATCTCGGCCTGAGTTTCCTCCGCCTGTTGCATACGTTTGGCTTCCCCGACTTTCAGGGCGGCGTTCTTTTTGAGCCAGTCGGCTTCATAATCCGCTTTCTTCTTCAAAAGCTCCTGATAATCCTCGTCCTCTGTGAGATTGAACCGCTGATACACCGCCTCGCGGTCGGTGTAATATTTCAGCTCAATCTCGTGCTTGCGGAGAAGGAAGTCGGTCCAGGACTTCAACCCGGCAGAATAGTCGCTGACATTCTGCGCCGTGTCGCCCTCCCACGTTCCTTTGGCACCGTCGAGAGCGGCCTTGAAGTCCTTTCGGGCCTTGATTTCTGCACGGCGTGTGGCAGCGGCTTCCTCCCTCTCGCGCTTCTTGCGCTCTTTCTCCGATTCATACGGAGTAAAATCATCGAGGGAGAAGTCGGGATTGCCACTTACCGGGTCGGCGGTCGGCGTTTCAAGCACCGACAGACGGGCGCGGGCCTCGGCGAGGAAGTCGCGCAGTTCCGAAGCGGATAAGTTTCTGACCTCCGGCTGCGGCCCGTCGATGCCGATAATCACGCGCCCTCCCTGATTGGCGTTTACTTTCGGCTCGATGTCGGCGATAAGCCGTTCGAGGTCTTGTTGGGTATATTTTGCAAGCGCATTGTTCTCGCGTTCGATCTGATTGATTGCCGACATCGTTTCATTGTACTCCGTCTGCTGTCCTATCATTTCGTTAACGATGTTGACCGGGTGGTCGGTCATACCCTTAGAGTCCCAGAGATTGCCCTTTATGGCCTGAAGCTCGCTCACGATGTCGGCGGAAAGCGTGCCGGTGGTTTCCAACTGGAACACTACCGAATTTGTGATGCGCACGGCATCGCGCAGGGCTATACCCTCGTCGATGAGCGACTGCTGCAACTTCTTCGCCTGTTCCTTGAAAGCGTCGCGGTGCGTCTCGTCGGCAGTCTCGCGGGCCGTCTGAATAGACCGCTCCTTAGCCGCGATGCGGGCAGCCGCCGCGAGCCTGTTGTAAGCGGCGGTAAGGTTCGTAATCTCTCCGCGCTCGTTGATAAGGCCTTTGAGATACTTGCCGTACTGCTTGATGATTTCGTCCTTGACGTTCTTGTACTCCTTTGTGCCTTTCTTGGCGGCTTCGAGTTTTCCGATAAGGGAGTCGATGTTGCGCATCTCTTTGTTCAGTTCCTCCGAAAAACTTGCCGCCGTGTTCCGTGCCTCCCGCATCTTCTTTGTGTACTCCGAAGTGCGGTCGCACAACGCCTTGACCGCGAGAACGACGGCGGCAATCACGGAGAGGATAAGCCCGAAGGGGTTGGCCTTTACAACCGTATTGAGAAGCCGCATGGCATGAGTGGCCGCGCCCACGCCCTGCGTGAAAGCGATAACGGCGATACGCCCCAGGATTACCGAGGTACGGTAAGCTGTCAAAACGGCCTTGCCGACACCGAGAACGGCGTGCCACGCCACAGTCGCGGTCTTGACAAGAAGAAGCCAGCTGTAATATGCGGCTATGACGGTAACGACATTGGCGATTGCCTTGCGATGCTCGATGATGAAAGATACAAGAACATTCAGCACACGGAGGAAAGCCGACGATGAAGTGTAGATATGCTTCATCAGCGGATACAGCTTTTCGCCGAGTTCGATTGCAAGCTCGCTGACACGCTTACGCGCCTTGTCGATAGAGGCTTGCACCGTATTGTTGAAGATGGCGTATTCGTTTGAAGCCGAAGTACCCTCGCGGAAGGCTTCGTTGGCCTCGCCGAGCTGCCATCTGAGGAAGTCGAGGTGCGAGGAAAGGTTGGAAAGTACCGACGAGACACGGGCGCCGTCCAGTCCGAGATCCTGGAACAAGGGCGACAGCACGGCGAGCGCCTTGTCCTCGCCCAGTCTGCCGAGAGCTTCGAGGAACATCATCACGCCCTGCGTGGTGCTTTTATTAAGAGTTTCGATGAAGCTGTTTGTTTCAAGACCTACCTTTTTAGCCATCTCGGCGGGTTTCTTGAACAACTCCATGATGGTACGCTGCAAGGCGGTTGCCGACATCTCCACCTTCTGACCGTGAGCGTCGAGAGTGGCGGCAAAAGCCATGATTTCGGGAATAGTCATTTTCGCGGTCGAGCCTATGCCGGCCATTCGTTGAGCGAACTCCACGATGAACGGCTTGGCGGCGGTGCAGTTCTG
>JAGASI010000014.1 GCA_017621845.1 Muribaculaceae bacterium | reverse complement strand
GTTCTCAATCTGGAGAGGCCGTCGTAAAAAACTCTCCGACAAATCCAAAGGTGTGGCTGAACTTATGAGATATGTCTCACAAAGCTTTACCAAACTACTACACTTTTTATCACAAAAATAATGAATTTTTATCTTTCAAATCAAAGATAAATAGCTAACATACAGCACATAAAGATTTACCTGACTCGAAATGAATCGGGTAAGGGTATTATGCGCTTATTTAAATTTTAAATGAAAGAGCCGTGTCGTAGACCAAGGAAGTCCACTATATAAGAGCTTTTCAACATTACATCAGGGTCAGCGGACAGAAGCGGTTGGTATTCATCATTCTTCACCGCTCTTGGCCACCCAAAAAAACGCAACAAAGCCTCGATTTTGTTGAAAATCAAGGCTTTGAATGTTTCTGAATGTTTTAAGGTGGTCCCACTAGGGCTTGAACCTAGGACCCACAGATTATGAGTCTGTTGCTCTAACCAACTGAGCTATAGGACCTGAAATTTTAACTTTACCTTCGTTTAAAGACTGATACATGTCTTGTTACGGGGTATTGCTCGGATTTCGTGGTGCAAATTTAGCTCTTTATTTTATACTATACAAACATTCTGTCATTTTTTTTGAAAATTTCACCAAACCTTTTTCAGCACCTTTTCAGCAAACCTTCATCCCATTTGTAATCAGCCCGAGTCTAAGGGTATGACTCGGGCTTGTTTTTTTAACAGCTTCTACCACAACTCAGACATCAGGACTTTCCTGGCCTGCATCCAGTGTTTGGGAGTTTGCAGTTCTATCGGGTGGGAGACCAAATGCTCTTGTTCGCTGATCCAATAAGCCTTTATTCTGGCCTTCATAACTCGATGGAGGCCAGCGTGGTTGGTGACATTTACTAAAGATACTGAGAGGGCCATCAAATTTTCTTTGGAATGTGTTGCCACACACGTCGAAATTAATGGGTTTTAATTGCAAACGTTCTGATATAAAGCATTTTAACGTGTATGGGGTGGGCGAGGCAGGTGGTTCACGTGCTGTTATTTTGTGCTGTTATTTTTCTTGCCTTTGTTTTCGAGATAATTTTTGAGGTCGGTACGGCGCATTTGGCGTGTTTCTTGGGTGAGATTAAGCCATATTAGGTCATAAATGGTCTTGGGCAACCGTGTAGTGTCTTCTTGCCCCAATATTTCTGCCGAGATTACGTCGGTCAGGAATTTGGGTATGATGGATGTCGGGCGGGTGGTAAAGACTGCATACATCTGAACCTTGCGTGAATCTTCAAATTTCACATCAACGTCCTTGTAATACTCGGCTTGTTGGAGAACACTTGACCTTATTTGTTTGGTGTCCATGTTGCTGAACATATAGCAGATAAAGGCGTCAAAGTTTGCTTCAACCCTCTTGGGGTTGTTGTTATCAAACAATGGACCGGGTAGAGCGGCGTTACACGGAGAGCAACCGTATAGTATATCTCGGCGCATGTCGCGATTTTCATCCAATGGGTTATCAGGCTCTGTAAGGTAGGGGATCACTTCGGTCTTAAGCGTCTCGTAATTGGATATTGCTTTTTCCATTAGGGTGAATTTCTCGTGTGTGTCCATCTTTACCCAGTCATCAGGAATCTCGCTCACCTTGTCGGCAAATTCGTTCAATATCTTCTTGAACTCTGACCCGTGAGAGGTTAATTGCTTGTCTTGTGCTGTATTAAAAAGTGAGTTGTAGAATGATTTTTTCAGGGATAATACCTGATTAATGTAGTTCTCTATTTTATCATTTATATCGGCAAGATATCCATGCAGGGTTAGGTCGTCGGTATTGTCGATGTCTATTTTGTTGAGGGTTTCATAATTAGCTTTAAATTGAGTCCCGGGATAATCCTTTAAGTCGTTTAATATCGTTTTAGCCTCTTTGCGGTGTTTAAGCAATCCGGTTGAGAGTTGTCGTTCTCGTTCCATTTCTGAGTCTTTATCCATCATTTCTTGGTTTTTACGTTTAACGACATCCTCCAACTCCAGGTTTTTTCTACCTAATTCTATTTTTTCTTGGTTGGCTTGTTGTACCGTTGACTCTAATTTTGACATTCTTTCGTGGTTTCTGCGTTTTTTGCGCCATAGCCATAGACCGAGGCCCGACACGAGGACTATGGCAAGTATTATGAGTATGGTAGTCCAGATAACGTTACTGAGCATCTTGTTATCGGCGGTGAGCTGATGCCCGTTGATGAGGTTGTAGCTTGATATTAACATGGGCTTCCCTCCAAGGACAATCAGACGGTTGATGTTATCGGTATTGGCACATGAGCCGGGGGCCGGCATCACTCGGCCCTTATTGATGACATAATTGAGTATACTGTCTGTCGAGACAACGGTGATATGGGTAGGGTCGGTGAAAGAGGCGCTCAACACCGTATATCTATTCCGGTTATTGTAGTCCGACGAGGTCAGTGTGTCAATTGAGAGATTGTGAGTGTCAATGAGATAGGCTGCCGATGGATTGGTGACAAGGAGATTGTTTCCTTGATGTTGTACCGACCTCATGTCGTCGATCAGCGGTAAATTTAGTTGTTCAAGGCTATGGTCGTCGTTAAATCTGAATATGCCATTGTTCAGCGTGACCGCATAGGGATGGGAGATTGCCGTGTAATAGGGGTTGACATACTGTGACGAGTCACTATTATTATACACTATTTTATAGCTGAAATAAGACCCGTCGGCAGGATTGTATTCAATCATACTGATACGTGTCCCGACCAACAACCGTGAGCCATTGGTGCCGAGACATTCTATCCTGTCGGTGTTGTCCGATAGGTTGATGTTCAGTGAATGAGGGGTGCGCTCGGTGGCATACTTGTTGATATCGTTGGAAAGGGAATATGCCTTCTCAGAGGTATAGAAATATATTGAGTCTCCCAAAACGGCTCCACCCGCTGGTATGACTTTGGAGTCAAACGGTCCCAAATAATTTTGAGTGTTATCGTTATTGATTGCATACAGGCGCTTGTTATGAAGTATAAAGGCTTCATTGTTGTCGTGGCCAATGATGCTCAGCGGTGATGATTGACAGGTCCCGGTGAGCTCTACCCACTTCAGGTCTATGCGGCATAGATGGCCGTCGCTGATATAATATAAATCATTGCCGGCCAATACTATTGACTGGTTGCCGATATATGTGGCGCGTGCATCAAGCATTCCATATCGGGTGAGGATGTTTCCGTTGCTGAGGATTGAAGCCTGTTCGCGATATAATTTGATGGGAGACTCTTTTTCGGGCTTTACTTCGTTGATTAACGCGTCCCCGGTATTGAAGATGTCATTGATGGATACTTGGATTTTCTCGTCGGGGTCATTTGGCAATTTCTTTATGGCGTGAAGAGTTTTACCGTCGACATATCCACCCCAGTAACGGGCTTGTCTTTCAGGCGTGTGTGATTTGTCGTGTCGGGCATCATGTATGTCGGGGGATATTGACTCGGGTAATTCTCCATCGAGTATTACGGTGTGATTGAAGCCGTCATCATTGTATTCAAGCCTGAAAAGACCATTATCGGTGATAATTATAAAACGCTTGTAATCGTCATTGGCAATTATATCTTCGATGGCATGTTGTTTGTGGTTGTCGCGATAGGGCTTGAGCTCGGGATGATAATGTATTTTATATGTCGTTTGAGCCGGGGCCTGACGTATTGCCTCAATGTCCTCTGGCGAGATTATTAATAAACCGTTGGAAGTTCCGGCCAACAATGTCCCGCAGGCTGAGGAAGTGAGACAGTATAAAGAGAAATGTGTACCCCGGTAAGGCTTTGAATCATTGTTGGAGCTTAATGTGACAACCTTGGAATATTGAAACATTCCGTCAACCGTAGTGTCGGGATATTGCAGATAAGTGATACCCGAGTCACGCTTACCGATAAGGTATTCGTTGTCCGAGAGCTTATATACGACATAGCATTTTTTGTCTGACAGATATTGGGGTAGGGAGTATGACAGTTTTACATCTGTAGTGGGATTGTATGCCAGAAAATAGGACTGCATCATACCTAACAGCAGTTGGTCTTCTGAGGGATTGATCGAGGTAACCGTTCCTGTCGAGGATATTTGCTCGCGAGACTCAGTCTCGATTGCTTTGGGCTCTTGTCGGCAACCGGGTGTGGCTATGGTAAAAATAGCCAGCGTCAGGACTATATGGATATATCTTGATACCATGGTGATAAACTTATGTGCAATTGTGGGGCGCTTGTAATTGGTTTATTATGAGATGATTGTGTGATTAATATAGGCACTATTAATTATATGGTTAATTAATAAGCTATATATACCGAATAATAAGATTTGTATTTTAGGTATTGGTTGTCAGGTGGTTATATATTTGCAGCGTAATCATCAGGAACGTGTGATGATAGAGCATAAATAATCAACCTTGTAAAATTATATATTTAAAATGAAAAAGCTACAATTTATTACTATGTTATTGAGCATGTTGGGCGTTATGAGCCTTAATGCACAGGAGTCGGTAACCCGTTATACAGCCCGCCAATTGGCTGATACTGTTTCTATGACAGGGCGAGAGTGTTGTATCCAGGCTATATGTTATGGTGCTGTTGGAGAGAAAAAAATGCAACTTGAATTCCATGAGGCCGCCATGCAAAAAGGTTATGCTCCCGGAGAATATTGGATTAGCCGCAAATGCTTTTGGAATTTTGATGATAACTTGGAATATAAGTTGAAAACGCTGGCCGATGCCGGTGACCCCGTCGGTGTATATTCTTATTATCTCTTGACCCGGGGTGACAGTGTCGTCGAGGATGAGTCTTATGATACCGTGGTTAAATCTATGTTAGAGGTTCGTAAACCTCTGCTTGATAGAGTAAGCGAGAATGACCCCGAGGTATTCTACTTCATTTATATGCTTTCGTCGTATGATTATGAAAACCCCGGCACCGAGTATCTTATCAGGTCGGCCGAAATGGGATTTGTGCCCGCAATGATGAAGCTAGCTGAACATTTATATGGTGAACGTATGTGGGCCGAAAAAATTTATGACCTTGGTTATACCTCGATAGCTAAGGATATAGCGGACACTTACTCGGGTGGTTGTTATTGGCAAGCCGTAGACGTCATAGGCTCAATAAAATGGCTCGAAAAAGACGCCAATGATAACAACAACAAGGACTCGATGCTTAGTCTTGCCGCGATATATCAACGTGGCTTAGGAGTCCCTGTTGACAATGAGCGCGCACATTACTGGCTTGACCGCGCCTACAATATCAAATGATATGGCCAACGTACATATCATCACATTGTAATCACCCATTCTGTTTTCTTCATTTTGACATTCTTCTCTCTCTATGTACTTCATTCTCCTCTCTCCTTCTATATACTCTTAAAAATTACAATATTAATACTGCGATTATGGAAAAGTCTCGTTCGGTTGTATGTACAATTTTGGTTATAGGACTTATTATATTCGGCATAATACTCATTGAAGGCGGTCTGGTATATCTTGGCTATTCATTAGGGTCATTACTATATATTATAGGCGGCATCTTGGTACTGGGATTAATATTGGGTCTGATCAACTTCGATTGTCTGGCTGTAAGCTATTTAATAATAATGCTTATGTGTCCGGTGGCATCATGTGATAGTAATTATCGGAAAGTTGAGAATGACAAGGGGCAAGCAATAGTTTTTGACTTATGGCCTTATCCCGACATTGAAATATACAGTGGTAAAGAGATAAAAGAAATGGAGATAAAAGGCTCTTTTAATGAAGCCATGGGACTTATCGCTACCAAATTATATTTTATCACCGGACATGACGGACGTTACTCGGTGGTGCGTGTGGGGCACGAAAAGTTTTCAGGTGACTATCTCATCAGAGACGCCGACAAAATCGAGATAGTGAAACGCCATTATGGGAAGCACGAATATGAAGTATTCCAGGTGACAATATCAGGTCAAACCCATGTAGAAGACCTTCGGGGGAAAGACCCTGACGCCTCCGGTTATAAGCCTGATATTGATGAATGGGACTACACATATTATATGAGTTCTAACATCTAATATGTATACTATCCTGATTTATATTCTCCTTATGGTCGTCTTGGGGGAGGGCTGTTTTGGGGGGGTGGTATTGATGTCGCCCATTGATGGGAGATAAACGATAGCATTAACTAAACTGTCGCGCACTGAAGTACGCACTCTGACAACATTGGCAGACAAACATGTAGGAGTGCGGGGTTTATTCCGGGTTGTGGTAACCGGTGAGGATAATTTATTGTGGGGTAGGCAGAAATTGTAATTAGCAAAGCTTCTACCACAATTCAGGCCTCCCGACCTCTACCTGCTCCATTGTATGGAACAATATTGTTAAAAAACAAGCCCGAGTCTAAGGGTATGACTCGGGCTGATTATAAACAGGTTATCATAAATGGTCGGCTTTTTTAGAGAAGCCGGAAAAATGCCGTTTGTAGTATAACAACCTCTTAAGGTCTCCGAAATGTTCGCTTACCGTATATGGTTATTCTTCAGTAGGTGTTGCATATATGCCGGTAAAGAGTACTACGCCTGTTGATACCTCGCGGATAACGTATATGAACGGATGGTCAAAATTAAATTTGGCTACAGGAGTTGGCTCGTTAGCCCAATATGTTTCGTTGTTGGTTACAGCGGCGGCTTTTACTCCTGTCTCGGACATTTGGAGATGTGTAGCATGGTTTATTTCAAAGTCAAATTGCGGGGAATTACTGATTCCGCCAAGTGTCTTTTCGTTATATTTCAGACCAAAAGATTCCATCAGGTCGGTTATACAGTAAGAATTACCGGTCTCAAATCGCGGCAACTTCACACTCAGGTATCCTTCTTTGGCTTCTTGCGCAAGGTAGTCAATGCCGCGTGTTGACAACTTATCAGCAACGGCTGATACTGATATGCCCTGATGAGGCAAAATAGCCCACATTTCAAAGCCGTTGTTGCCGTAGGTCATCTTTACAGCATCAAAGTCTTGGTCGGCAGTGTAATTATACATACCACAGTTAGACATCATTTTAACCTTGCCAAGTTTTTCGTTGTTGGCGTTAAAGAAGTCAACTTTTTCAGTAGCTTTTTCATCAAACGGTATGTCAAACTTAGCTTCCATGTATAACGCGTTAGCCATCATCAGAGGGAAACCGCTGTTAACCGGCAGGTCGCTTATCTTGGGTATCAATCCGTTTGTCTTGGCGTTCACCCAGTTATTAATTAGTGAACGAATGTCATTTTTGCTGAAATCGGCATCGAAGACATCAACCGTATAAGTAGATGACAATGTCGATTTAAAATCGTTAGTCAGGCTGTACAACGTGTTTACCCACAGGCCATTGTTAAATGATAGTTTAGCCAAATTGGGCTGAACCTGAGGCAATTCGGTCATCAGACGGTTGTTGAAGGTGTTAAGTTCATCCAAGTTGTTTACCTCAAAGAGATCGAGAGTGCGGTTAACAGTCTCGGCATCAGCACCGTTGGCAAGCATGGATATTACCATCTCTATGGATAGGGGAGAGACGCACATATTATATTCCTCACCTTGGTTTTCGGCAAGAAACGCATTGAAAATCTTTAATGCGGCGTTGTTTTGAGCAGTGACAAGATCTGTTTCCTTTTTGTTCAGCTGAATTATTTTGGCCGGGGTTTTATCTACAACCTCTGTCTTATTCTCGTCACCCTGACCCGGCTCTGAGTCAGACTGACATGCTACCATTGCCATAGTCAGCGGCAACGTAGCGAGGAGATAAAAATACTTTTTCATACGATTAATATTTATTGAATTTATAGTTTAGAGTTACTTATCTACTTACAAGCAAACAACAATCAAAGGTATATGACTTCAATACATCCATCTGATCCTTAGGATCATCAAGTTTCTTACAATTGGCCATGTCAAAAACGCCATTGTTATACATGCCGTTATGACGTCCATCGTAGCCCCAGTTTACATGGACGAGGTCTATATCGGTCGTTGATATAATTTCTTCAGATATTGGTTTTATTTTAAACTCTTCCCATATCCGCTCTGTGATTTGACTTCTTAGACGATAAATACCATCCACGATAAAGACATGTGCAGTACCAAAGACAATCATAACATTGGATTCATCAAAATTAGATATTGCTCGCGAATAGTTTTGATATAACGTAGTATTGAAGCCGTAATATGATAACGCGGATCTATTGCCATTGACTGTTGTTGAAGTTCCATAATGAACTACTGTTTCTCCGTTTTCAGTCGTATAATATGGTTTATTGTATAAGGCGCCTGCACGTTCTCCAATTTCTCTCATTAACAGTCCTATTTGGTCGTGAGCATCCTTTGTCGCATAGCATATACGTTCACCTAAATAATTTATATGGCAGTTTTGACATAGAATACTATGTTTTTTAATCTCGGTCCAATTAAGGTTAATGGTTTCATTACTACCGTCAAATGATTTAACTATTGATTGGGGATACTCAAAGTATGACATAACCATAGCTATTGCCGTTGGACCACATCCGGTTACACCTTCGTATGGCCAATCAAGAGATTTAGGGCAATACTTTCCATAAATACTTTCTTGCCCCCATTTCATATCAATTTTTGTTGGAATTTCTCTATAGATTAATGTATCTGTAATCCATTCAGAATATTGTTTAGGCACCGACGGAATAACCGGGGTTGTCAATGAATCCAGATTAATCTTTCCTCCAATATATTCTTTTGCGGCTGAAACATATTGGGCGACTCCAATATCCGACTTGCTATCATTGAGACTGCCTGACTCGGTAACTGCCAATATTGGCTCTACACATCTTGGTGCTGAAATTAATGCATAACCTTGGTTATCAGCAAAATTTACGACATATATAAGTGTGTCAGATAACCCGCTTCGAGATTGGTTGGACAAAATGGCATCCACAGATTCAACCCGAACCGATGCGCGCGACTTATCTGACATAAACTGACTTTTTATACTGCAAGCCAAAGTCGTAGCCTCTTCCTTGCTCCTAATACGGGATTTACTAAAATCTTGTTGGTTAACAGGCATTATCGGCTCGGGTTCACTTGTACACCCGGTTAATAATAATGCCATCAACACCAGATTCGTGATTATCTGTTTCATAACGATAGATGTTAGATTGTATTAATGTGCAAATATATGTTACAAAAAGCTTTAAAACAATTTTTTACTAAACTTTTTTTAAAATGTGTTTTAAAACATGTTTTCACAAAAAATCTTACAAAAAAGCCAAAAGTACTCCACAAATTACTTAATTGTTATAATCTGTCAGGCTTTAAACCGTTTTAGATTGTATTCACTCCCGGAGACCGGAATTCATGTAACGATGTATGTTCTCCTGATAACGACCTTGGGGGAAGGCTGTTTTTGAGGTTGGTATTGATGTCGCCCATTGATGGGTGAGATATAGGATATAAATTGTAGTTGTCTCACCAACCGTCCCCATCTGTCGGCAAGCAAGGCCTTTATAATTATGAATGTCTGATGGATGTGTAAAGCGTTGAAGGATAGATGAGTATTAAAATAATATTGATGATATTAATTTAATATTGTTGATAGTTTTTTTTAAGGATGTGGGGTGATGTAACTTTGGGACGGTTAAAAATTAAATCATAAATCTTAAAAGTTATAATGATTATGAAACAGTACTTGTCATTTTTATTTGCCATTTTGATGGCGGTTGTGCCGGGCGTTAACGCTCAGACACAGGATGGATCAGTGGCCGGTGTGTCAACCGGTGTGTATAGTTACAACATTCCCGTACTCCCGAGCAATACCTATTGCGGTAAAGCACCAACCGATTCCAAGACACTCAGCCGCGACAGTATGATGTATCAGTGGGGCAAGACAATGCGTGCGACACCCCGCGGCGAACAGGCTATACAGGATGCCTACCTGCATGATGAGGACCTGGCCCGAGCTTTTTCCGAGGCTTTCGGTATGCCTATCACGGCCAAAGGGACACCTGCGATTTATCGTTTGATAAATCACATGTGTGAGGATGCCGGCACACAAGCTACCAAGCAGGCCAAAGAGTCCAACATGCGTCCACGACCATTTGTAGTGTATAACGAACCAACTCCAATTCCTAAACATGAAGAAGAATTGAGAAACAACGGATCATTTCCTTCGGGACATTCGGCAATCGGCATGGCCGTGGCCATGGTGCTGAGCGAAGTCAATCCTTCACGTTCCGCTCAACTCCTGGAGCGTGGACGTCAGATAGGGTTGAGCCGCGTAATAGTGGGCTTCCATTGGGAGAGTGACGTATTGGCGGGACGCATCTGTGGTGAGAAGGCTGTAGAGGCGCTTCATAATAATAAAGAATTTCTGAAAGACCTTGAAGCCGCCAAAAAAGAATTTGCCACGCTCTCGGCAACTCAGCGCCAACAGTTTACCAATCTGTTTGTCTATAAATAGCCAGAGTAACTGACCCGAAATAATGTATTGTCAAACGATATGCTGCATGGCGATATCGCAATGAGATGGCCGCCATTGATAAAGTGGACATCAATTGGCTAACAGGATCTGGGACGGTGTAAATCTGTAATGATGTAAATGCCTATTGCAGATAAGATTTAATACATGTTGTTTAATTAAAGGTTTAAGTTATGAAAACGATTTTAAGATTATTTATGATGACGTTTGTGGTGTTATCATTGGGGATTATTTCGGCCAATACTTGTCCGGGACAGATGCCTGTAAAAATTGTTAGAAGCACATCGCGTGCGTTAAAACAAGTTCCTAAGGCAAAAGTTCCGAGAACCGGCCTTAAAGTCTATCGTGGCAACACCGGTTTTAACTCGGGATTTAATAGGGGAGCCGGGGCTAATGTCCATGTCAATCCGATACAGGTCCCAAAATCGTCAAGCTTTAAAGCAGTTGATAAGGCCAAATATCTTGCTCCGTTGACCCATGTAGATGATGACACTGACAATAATAAAAGCAAGAAACAGGCAAATACCGGTGTCAGGTAATAACCCTACATGGTAGCCGGTTGGGTCTTCAGCTTGAATAACTTGTGCTGGAGTCGTAGGGCGGCGGTGACGATTAGGATGCCGGTGATGATCCATGTGATAGGGTATATTGAGAGCAGGACCTCAAATGAGCGGGTGTGTGCCGCTACGGTATATATCCAGGCGAGCCTTAGGATGCATGTGCCAAAGATGGTGAGGACCATTGGAAGCACCGAGTAGCCTAAGGCTCTCATATAAGCACCTGATACCTCGTATGATGAAGCCAAACATTGAAGTAACAGTATATAGTGGAAGCGTATCTTGGCATAGTACATTACCTGTGGGTCCCGTGAGAAAATGCCGATAAAAGAATCTTCGTTAAGGATGATGATTATATTTGCCAGGGCACATATCACCACGGCGTATGTCATGCAGATGCGGAATATTTTCTTGCATCGGTCGAGCTTGCCGGCGCCGTAGTTCTGTCCGACAAAGGCTGTGACTGATGCACAGAATGATACGATGATGTAATAGCAGTAAGCCTCAAAGGTGAGGGCGGCGGCCGACCCGGCAATGGCTTGGGCGCCATAGCTGTTGACTGCCGACTGGATGAAGATGTTGGAGATGGAAAATACCATGCCCTGCAGGCCTGCCGGTACACCTATCTGCAACATTTTCTTGAAGTCGGGCGTTGAAATTTTCCAACTGTTGAATGTTAGAGTTATGGGAGCTGGCTCCCGTGTGAGAATCAGGATTATTATGGCGGCGTTTATTCCGTTGGCTATTACTGTAGCCCAAGCCACACCGTCTACGCCCATATCAAAGACAGCGACAAAAAGCCAATCAAGAAACAGATTGGATATTGTAGCTATGACAAGAGAGTAGAAAGGCATTTTGGTGTCACCGATGCTTCTCAATATGGCAGAGCCAAAGTTGTATATCATCATGAACGGCATGCCGCAGAAGTAAATTCTGAGGTATGTGCTTGCCAGGTCGATGACATCGTCGGGCGCGTTCATCATCTCGAGTATCGGTCTTGCCAAAAGTAGGCCCAGGAGCAGTAGTAAAGCTCCGGAAATCAGAGATATGACAGCAACCGTGGATATAGACTCCCGCACGGCACGATGGTTGCGTTGTCCCAGGTAATTGGCGATGACGACGTTGGCACCGACTGCAATTCCCAGGAATAAGTTGACCATTATCGAGATGATAGGTCCGTTGCTGCCGACGGCAGCAATGGCCTGGCTCGTGGAGTAGTGTCCGATGATGGCGACGTCAACAGCGTTGAATGATTGTTGGAGGATGCCACTGGCTATTAGTGGTAGGGCAAAAATCAAGATTTTACCATACAACGGGCCGTTGAGCATGTCAACAGATGAGGACTTCTTGGCTGATTGGTGCATGGATGGTTTGAAATGTGTAGTCGAGTAATGGTATGGCGCGCGAAGGTTCAGATAATGCCTGTCAGGTCGTTGATGTCGTTGATGTCATGGCGGCGACAGTAGTCTTCGATGCCGTCAATAATCTTCATTGTCACCGATGGGTCTATAAAGTTGGCGGTTCCGACCTGTATTGCACGAGCGCCGGCCATGATAAACTCGAGAGCATCGTAGGCCGACGCAATGCCACCGAGACCAATGACCGGAATTTTGACTGCATGTGCTGTCTGCCACACCATGCGCACGGCAACGGGCTTGACAGCGGGTCCTGAGAGCCCGCCGGTTATTGTTGACAGGCATGGTCGCCTGCGCTCGACATCTATAGCCATGCCTAACATTGTGTTGATCAGAGACACGCTGTCAGCGCCTTCGGCTTCGACTGCCCGGGCAATCTCGGTGATGTCGGTGACGTTGGGCGAGAGCTTGACGATGAGGGTGCGAGACCATGCTTGTCGCACGGCGCGAACTACCTCCGAGGCCCCGGTGGTTGTGGTACCGAAGGCCATGCCACCCTGTTTGACGTTGGGGCATGATATATTGACCTCGATGGCCTCGAGGCGTTCGAGAGAAGACAGACGCTCGGCAACGGCGACATAGTCGGCGACAGTCGATCCCGAGATGTTGACAATAGCCTTGGAGTCATATCGGTCGATGAGCGGGTATATGTCACGTGCCAGGACCTCGACACCGTTGTTCTGGAGTCCCACGGCGTTGAGCATACCCGATGGAGTCTGAGCCATGCGCGGGTAGTCGTTGCCTTGTCGAGGCTCGAGAGTCGTGCCCTTGACAATAAAGGCACCAAGACGGTTGAGGTCGATGAAATCGGCAAATTCGAGTCCGTATCCAAATGTTCCTGAAGCTGTCATGACCGGGTTGTTCAAGGTCATGTCTCCTATTTTGACTGATAAGTTTGCCATATCTGTTACCATGTTAGTTCGTTAATGTTAAATACCGGGCCGTTGGTGCATACACATTGATTGCCGTGAATTGTTTTTTCGACACAGCAGAGGCACGCTCCCACGCCACAAGCCATCATGTTCTCGAGCGAGACATAACATTCGACTCCCCTCTTGCGAGCCAAGGCGGCGACGGCTTTCATCATTGGCATAGGGCCACATACGGCCCACACGTCATAGTTTTCGCTCATAGCGGGGGAGTCAGTTACAAAGCCACGTGTCCCGGCAGAGCCGTCTTCGGTGGCGGTGTAAACCTTGGCTATGGCGTTAAACTCGTTGAACAACAGAAGGTCTTTTTCAGAACGTGCACCGAGAAGGAAGGCGCAGTCATTGCCACGCCATATCAGCCGGCGACCATAGTAAAGCAGTGGGGCAACTCCCACGCCGCCTCCGATGAGTAATACGCGTTTACCCTCAATCTCTTCTTCGGGAAATCCGTTGCCGAGGGGATATACTATGTTGATAATCTGTCCGACACGGCTGTCACACAGGGCGCGGGTGCCATCACCGGCTTTTCTAATCAGCAGAGATAGTCGGTTAGTGTTATAGTCCACGTCGTTGACAGATATTGGGCGTCGTAACATTGTAGTCTTGGAGCCCGAAATCTCGACTTGTACAAATTGTCCCGGGTTAATCAGCGGAAGTTTGGAGCCATCGGCCGGTGTGAGTTGCATCAGGGTGTATTGGGAGCCTATCGGGTATATGGTCTCGACCCTCATGTCTTGTTGGTATTTGGTCATGCCCTTGAGATGTTTAAGTTTAACGAGGTGTTTGTCTTACTCTATTTATGAGGTAAAATTAGTCATTTTTTGTCAAATAATAATTACCTTTATAGGGTATAAAATCAGACAAAACATGAAGGGACTTTTATCAGGCTCATTGATAGAGCGATATGCAATCATATCGGTGGAGAAAGAAAGCCATAGTGTGCCTATGGATGAATATATAACAAAATATCTCGATGTAAGTTTATGTGAGAGGGCATGTAGAGGTTGCCCCAACTATGGCAAGACGTGGGGTTGTCCTCCTTATAAAGAAGATCGTCTCATAAGGGATGGAACAATAGAGCTGACGATGTATGTGGTGACAGTTGGCCGAGGGTTGTCGGACGATGAAGTAGGCCCTCTGATGCTGGAATTGAAAAAAGAGCTTACACCAGCGTTGATAAAGCGAGAGGCTGAGGTTGGCGGACAAGGATATGGGTTGGCCGGCCGCTGTGGGATGTGTGAGCAGGGTTGTAGTCGTGAATTTGGCGGGGCGTGCAGGCATCCCGATATGGTTAGGCCTTCTCTTGAGGCTGTCGGTTTCAATTTGGTGAAAACGTCAGAAGAGATATTTGGCAGGAAGATGGAGTGGAGTGAGAGTGGCCGCGCGCCATGGTCACTGACTTTGATAGTCGGTGTAGTGTATTGAGAGGCAACATCGCCGGGGTGGGGGATGAGTATGTCGGCATGATTGTCTAAAGGTTGCGGATTGTCATCGTTGCTTTCCTGTTGCATCTCGTGAGTGTGCGTGGCGTCTTGTTCCTGAGGGTCCTGTTGGGAAGTCCCATTGTCTTTTTGTTCTTGGGCTTCGACTTGCATATGGGCTTGAGCCGTTGCTTGCATGCTTATGTCCGGGTCAAATCGGTTGGGAAGATTTTCAACGATTTTCATACGAGCTTCCTTGACTTTCAGCCAATGTTGGTAGTTATGGTCAATATATTTGTTAAACCATAGCATGTCGTGGTTGAATTCCCAGTCATCGACGCTGCCGCCATATAGGGCGCAATATACTAACCGGTATAGAACCTTGGCTTGGTTATAGGGGCTTATATGGCTGAGGCGCTCAAAAAAATCACAGTTAATAGAAAAGGAATAATGGGGATCTCGTTTCATAGTAGTAATGGTATTAGAGTAAAATAAAGGTTGAATGATTACGCTGCAAAGATAGGTATAATATCAATATCTACCAAATAAAAATGGTAAAAAATAATTAGAATTGGTTATAAGGGGCGATGTATAGGCTATTGAGCTTGGTTATTTATTAATTATTATGGGCTGATGGACGTGTATAGCGAATACACTCATGATGTGAGGGGTGTGTTCAAGAGTGAGAGTGGCGGTTAGTACTGGAGGTATACGAAGGGGGCGAGGTCGCTTTGTCGGCTCTGGATGACGAGGAATAAGATTAGAGCAAGGATTAGGGCCTGGAGAATGAGAGGTGTGGCGGTGTATATGTTTTTAAGACGTCGGGTCCATGATGAGGGCGTGAAGTGGAGGAATAAAGCCAGCAGTATAAGGCCGACGATGAGAGTATAGGCCTCGATAAACTGTCCGATGACCTCGCCGTGGAAGTTGTCTTTGATGGCAATGCCCATGTCGGTGATGCGTATAATTGAGTCATCAAAAGAGTCATAGGAAATCATTGCCAAGCGGAATATTGTAAAGCCGATGACCGTCAGGATGAATGTGATTAAGATGTTGCCGCTGACTCGCCATGCGGGGAGAGGCTTGGACTTGTCGCGACGGCCAAATATCGCCGCTCCAATCTTGTGTAGACTTAATAGCAAGCCCTGATAGGCGCCCCAGATAAGGTATAACCAAGAAGCGCCGTGCCACAGGCCACCGACGACCATTGTTGTCATCAGGTTGAAGTGTTTACGCACCTTGCCCTTGCGATTGCCACCCATAGGGATGTATATATAGTCACGGAGCCAAGTGGAGAGAGAGATGTGCCATCGGTGCCAAAATTCGGTAGGGCTCTGGGACTTGAAAGGCGAGTTGAAGTTGTCCTTAAATCGGTAGCCCAATAGGAGTGCAATTCCGATGGCCATATCGCTGTATCCCGAGAAGTCACAGTATATCTGAACGGTAAATCCGATGTTGGCCATAAGGTTTTCGACACCGGAATACAGTGCCGGATTTTCAAAGACACGGTCTACAAAGTTGCCACTGATATAGTCGGCAATGATAACTTTTTTGATAAGTCCGGCCATAATCAGGAATAGGCCTTCGGCCACCATAGCGCGTGAGACTTCGGGGCGAGCCTTGATTTGGGGTAGCATGTCCTTGGCGCGTACGACGGGACCGGCCAGGAGCGGGGGGAAGAAAGTGAGGTAGAAAGTGTACTCGAGGAAGTTGGTGGCAGGCTCCATCTGACGGCGATAGAGGTCGACAATATAACTTATCGAGCGGAAAGTGAAGAACGAGATGCCGGCGGGCAGGATGATGTCGAGGGCGTCAAAATCGGTACCGGTAAAATTGGCAAAAGTCTCATAGATAAGATTGAAATACTTGAAATATACCAACATCCCGACGTTGGCCACAACGTTTATAAGGACAATCAATCGCCGTACCCAGTTGGCTTTGGCCCGTCCCATCCATAGCCCTAACAGATAGTCGCTGACGCATACACCCAACAGTATGAAGCAATACAGGTAGCTTGACTTATAGTAGAAATAGAGCGAGAACAGTATTGTGACAATCATCTTCATCGAGTGGCAACGCCGCACACATTGGTATATGAGCAGGAAGCCGGTGAATAGAAGCAAAAAAGCCCCGGTATTGAATAATAGCGGGTTGTCTTTATGGTAAAGGAGGATGTCCTTGAGTATCTGGGGGTCAATCATTGTCGGGAATATTGACAGGGTGTCGGTTTGTTAGTTGAAAGACTAAGAGGCTGTTCACATTTATTAAACAATCTCTAAGAGGCTGTTGGGGAATGTTGTCCAAATCATCATGAGTGTATTATCGATGTCGTCTTGACGATCGTTTTTTGTTTTTGTATGCTTTGGAGTTGTGTTTTTTTCTTGATTTTTTGAGTCGTTTATTTTTAGTTGATGTTGATTTTTTCTTTTTGGATGAATGTTTGACCTTATGGTCAGGTTGTTTATTTGGAGAGTTGACTTGTTGTTTGTTGTCTTTGTTCAGGTCAGTGTCAGACTTTTCAGTCGATTGCCGGTGGTTGTTTTTATTGGGAGAGAAAGCGATGGACATAGCCTGGTTGATTTGTTGTTGTACTTGGTCAGGCGTGTGGTTGTCATCGGTGTTATTGTCTTGGGCAATGGCGTTGTAAAGAGCTTGGGCTAATAGTTGACCTTCGACACGGTATCCGGCCCAAGTGCGGTGTATGCGGTCATTGGAGAGGAGTCGGTTTTTTAGCCACAAGTCCGAGGCGCCTTTGCCGCCGGCGATGTTGTAGAAGTCATAGACCGGAATATGGTTTTCGGCACCAAATTGCCGTATTACATTGGCCATGCGAGCGACATTGGAGTTGACGGCAAACGAGCGGACGCGACGGCGACGACGCTTGCGTTTGCTACCTGACGTGATTGTCCGGTAAACCGACCGCTGACATTCAGAAGGCGTTACTAATAGCAGTTGGGCCGCAGGATTGGCCCGGCGGATATTGTTGACGAGAGAACGTATCTGGTTATAGAATTCATTATCAGATAATTTACCAAAGGCCTCGTTGGTTCCTAAGGCGATAATAATCAGGTCGGGGTCGAGGGCATGAATACCGTTGGCAAAGTCCGGGATATCGTTATATGTCGAGAATGTGGCACCATTGTTGCCAATGGCCGAGTACAGGATGCCATGATGGTCACGCTTGAGTTCAATGCCGTATATGTTACCGTGGTGGGCGTTGACAATGATGTCGATGTTGCCTTGAACGGGATGGGCGAGATTAATGGAGACACCTTTAGTCGATTGGGATGAGGTCTTGAATCCGATTTTGTTACCCTCGGGAGTGGATACCGAAATGACGTCGATGTCCCCGTTGCCGTGGATAGTGATAGCGTCGACAGGCGAGGCGTTGGATAAGGAGAGAGTGAAGGGCGAATTGGGTGTGGAGATGGAAATGCCGGTAAATCCCATGGTTGTGGCCCAAGGTTTTTTGAGTAACTTGGCAGTTGTATGGGTCGTCGAGGATGTTATGCGATAGTCAAGAGGCTGGTTTGTTCCGGCAAGACGGAAAGGTATTATAAGGCCACGGCCGGCGTTACCATAGATGTCTTGTAATTTTTGGCGGACGATGGAGGTGTTTCCCTCGGCTTGAATATGAGAGTCGCCGATGTGTACAACTTTGAAAGTGCCGTCGTGTCGGGCGAGACTGAGTTTTTGGGCGAGAGAAGCCCATGATTGGCCATTGAGGTCGATATAATTAAGATTGTAGTTTATAAATGGATATTGAGCTATATTCTTGGAGCCGGGTATTATCTGTTCTTGGTCGGGGATGTCCGGATTGTGTCTGATATCCCGGTCATTATCGTCGTTGGGTATGGGGTGGACGCCAAGTGCCGATATCATCAGGATTATCGACAGAATAAGATAACGATGTAGCAACCTTGAAATATTCATAAATACAGGAGAGAAAAAGGGGTGTGGGAATTGTAATAAGTGATGTGAAGCTTATTTGTTAAGGGCGTTTTTAATAGCTCCGGCAAGGAGGGCGCCGAGTTCTTTGCCACCCTTGGCATTGAGGTGGATGTAGTCGGGATTGATTTTGCCTTCGTTACGCCATTTGACAACAGCGCCGTCACCGCCCATTGCTTCACGTGTGTCCCAGAAAAGCGAGCCGGTCTCTCGAGCGATATCACGTTGAGCCGATACCATATTGGGCGAGGTGGCAATTGATTTCACGACCCCTCCAGATTTCTGACCGCGGTCACCGATGCCGAGTATAAGAATGTCGGCATTGGGGAAACATTCTTTGATGCGTGTAACGGTTTTAACCATCAGCTTTTTATAACCGGAGTAGTCTTTTTGGGAAGAAGAAAGCGCGTTGATACCATACTCGATGATGATTAAATCATAGTCAATGAATTTTCTCATCTGTCCGGCGAGGTCAATAGAGAGGGAGCGATGGGATATTCCGGAATTGCCGCGTAGAGACATGCAGTCAACGACGACTCCCGAATTGTCGTTGAGGTATGTGCCAAGAGCAATCAGTCCGTTGGTAGAAGTAGCAATCTTGGCCAAAGAAGTAGCCCCGGGAATTTCTATAAATTGTACATCGGGAGAAGCCTTGACGTCATAAGTTTTGGTGCCGGCGTCGGTTGTGATAGCGATTTTGGCATCGGATGGAGCGATGAACATAAATCCGGTGTTGTTCCAAGATTTAAGATGTGGAAGTTTGTCAGTACCGTTATATGTGGTTGTGGCGGCGCCTGAAGCGGTGAAATACTCGCCTTGGAGTGCCTTGTATTTATCGGGCATGTTTTTGCGGATGTCATGTTCGGTCCAACCCGAGCAACGTTGAGAGACCGATGTGCGAAATCCGGTAAGTGGAGATGACATGTAAACATATCCTACACCTGAACCACCATATAAGTCCTGAAGGTCGGCACGCAGGTCCATAGTGAAAATGTCACCTTCGATATAAGAGTCACCGATGACAGCGACTCGAGCGGGTCGGTTGGCGCGGTTGGCTATGGCACGTTTAAAGTTGTATAGTCCTTGTGATTTAATTGTATAGTCTTCAATGACAACTTGGTCTCCTGATGGACGTGGAGCTTGAGCCGGCTTGACTTGATCGGGAGTAGGGATGGTGGTGTATGTTGAGTCGCCCGAGTTGATACGGGGTGCAAGTTGGTCCTCATTTTCGTTAAGCGCGGCTATCAGCTCGGGATCGACGACTTCAGCTCCCGACTGTTGGTCGTCATTGGAGTATATAAGGTCGCTGATGAGGCTGAATCCCTTGAATTTGCCATCGGTCCACTGAGCCCAAGGCAATAGTGACAGGGCCGCCAGTATAGCGACGGCGATGATTATAATAAAAAAGGGAAATCCACGGCGATCACCTTTGGGTCGATGATCCTCGTTCTCGGAGGAAGAGTCAGATGATGGGGTGTCGATTGTGTTATTATCTTGAGAGGCATCGGATGTGGGGTCCGATGCCGGTTGATTGTTGGGCGTGGAGTTATCAGCGTTTTGAGATAAAGACATTGTTGTAATCTTAAGATTTAAAATGTGTGTGAGGTTAAATTACGGGACTTGGGCAATGAGTTCAAATGGCATTGCGTCGGTAATGGTTACATAGTAGAAGTTTCCGGGATATAAAGGTTTGTCCGGGGTGGCGCGAATGAGGACTTCGGGGTCGACTTCCGGAGAGTCCCATTGTGTGCGGCCAATATAATATTCATCTTCCTGACGGTCTATAAGGACTTTGACAAGAGTACCGACGAGAGACTGATTATGGGCGGAGGAAATTTCTTCCTGGACAGCCATCAGTTGGTCGAGTCGTCGTTGTTTCTCGTCCTGAGGGATAGAGTCCTTGAAGTTTTTGGCGGCAAAAGTACCTTCTTCCTCACAGTAAGCAAATGCGCCCATGCGTTCAAACTTCTGTTCTTTGACAAATTGTATCAGTTCATCAAATTGTTCGGGCCCTTCGCCGGGAAATCCGACCATAAGCGTTGTTCGTATATAAATTCCCGGGACTTCGTGGCGTATGCGTTGTATCAGGTGGCGTGTCTGCTCGGCGTCGATATGCCGTCGCATGTTGGTGAGGACGTTGTCAGAAATGTGTTGCAAGGCGATATCGAGATACTTGCATATATTGGGATGTGCCGCCATCACCGGCAGGATGTCGTAAGGGAAATCGGCGGGGTAGGCATAGTGAAGTCTAATCCATTCGACGCCGGGGATATTGGCTAAGACTTCGAGTAGACGAGCGAGCAGGCTGTGTCCTGTCGTGCCGTTGTCGGGGTCGGTCAGGTCATGACCGTAGCTCGAGAGGTCTTGTGCGATGATGTTGAATTCCTTGACGCCACGGTTGACGAGGTCAGCGACTTCGGCGGCAATCTCATCAATGGGTCGAGAGTGGTGTCGGCCGGTGATGAGAGGTATCGCGCAGAAAGCACAGAAACGGTTGCACCCCTCGGAGATTTTAACGTAAGCCGAGTGAGGAGGAGTTGACACGGCACGTATATATGGGGAGGTGGGGGTACTGTTAATTGTGGAGTCTGGTTTATTCTTGGCAATCATGGGGATGATGTCTTTGACGAGACCTTTCCAGTCATATTTGCCATACCAGTAGTCGACTTCGGGTATCTCGTTTTTCAGGTCAGAGATATATCGTTCAGAAAGACATCCCATTACTGAAACAGAGGATATCAATCCGTCGAGACGTGCCTGGACCGCCTGGAGGATGGTGTTTATTGATTCTTCCTTGGCGTCGCCGATAAAGCCACATGTATTGATAATCAGGTTGGTGTCGGGATTGGCAACATCGTCGAGAGAGTCGATAATGCGCGCGACAGCTCCGGCCTGTTCAAACATGGCAGTAAGTCGCTCGGCGTCCACGAGGTTTTTGGAGCATCCGAGCGATATGATGTCTATGTAGACGTGGTCAGTCGACATTTTTAAATAGAGATTTTACAAATTGTTTTTTGTCAAACATCTGAATGTCACCGATGCCTTCGCCGAGGCCGATATATTTGACGGGGATGCCCATTTGGTGAGAGATGCCAATAACGACACCGCCTTTGGCAGTTCCGTCCAATTTGGTAACTGCGAGGTCGGTGACATCGGTGGCGGCAGTAAATTGACGAGCTTGTTCATAGGCGTTCTGTCCAGTGGAGCCGTCGAGAACGAGCAGGACTTCGTGAGGCGCATCGGGAACAACACGTTTCATCACGCGCTTGATTTTGGAAAGTTCCTCCATCAGTCCGACTTTGTTATGAAGTCGGCCGGCGGTGTCAATGATTACGACATCGGCATCTTGGGCGACAGCTGATTGCAGAGTGTCAAAAGCGACGGCGGCGGGGTCAGAGCCAAGTTGCTGTTTGATAACCGGGACTCCAGCGCGACGTCCCCATTCCTCGAGTTGTTCGATGGCGGCGGCACGGAAAGTGTCGGCGGCACCAAGTATGACTTTGTTGCCGGCGCGTTTGTATTGGTAGGCGAGTTTTCCGATGGTTGTTGTCTTACCAACGCCATTGACGCCGACAACCATTATGACATAGGGGTGTGTGCCGAGGTTGGAAGAGTCGGGACGAGCTGATGCGCTATCGGCCAGGAGATTCATGATCTCGTCGTATAGGATATCATACAACTCGGAGGTGTTGATATATTTGTCTTGAGCCACTCGTTTTTCGAGGGCTTCGATAATCTGTAGAGAAGTCTCGGTGCCGATGTCAGAGGTGATGAAAATTTCCTCGAGCTCGTCAAGGAAATCCTCGTCGACGCGAGAGCGACCGGCAATGGCGCGTTTGATGCGGCCTAAAAATCCCGTTTTGGTTTTGCCAAGGCCACGGTCAAGGGTTTCTTGTTCTTGCCGGGCCTCTTCCTCGGGATCTATCCGGGGAGAGTCAATGGTGTTGGCGTTATCGTTAGTTTGACTGTCGGTGCTCGGTGTTTCAGATGTAGTTTGTTGGGGCTTAGAAGAGTCCTTACGTCCAAAGAATTTAAAAAACATGCGTCGTTGTATAAGTCAAGTATTCAGTAGTTGTATTATCGTGCAAAGGTAGTCATAATCCCTGAAATCGGCAATAGTAAATAGGTTGTTTATGGGGGGGGCGGTCAGGTGGTCATATGGTCAATCGGGTAGTTAACCTGATTGGCCGTCATCGGAGGGTCTTGGGGAATAATAATGGTAGGGCGCTACATCCCCATATTATAAAGAACGGCATGAAAGGATAATGGTATCGGGCCATTGTCTGGAAGCAGCATGTGGCAAGTGTACCCAGGACAGGCACAATAAGAAGTATGCCCGGTGGGGTTAAAATCTGTCTTCTTCTTAGCCAGAGGGCAGTCAGGAATAGTAGCATGACGATGTAGTAAACGAGGCTTTTGGGAATACGTTCGATTACTTTGTCCTTGAATGATTGGTTGTTTTCGATGGTTTTGATGTATCCGACATTTTCTTCAAAGTATCCGTCAAATGAAGCGTCGTGGAAGTACATTATGGGTATGCCTTTAAGGTATAGTATGGACCATCGTCCCGGGTTGTTCAGGATCCAGTCGATGGCGCGTTTTTGGCGAGCCCGGTCGGTGTGTACATAGTCCATACCTTTTTCCAGGTCCAGTCTCATGTCGGTGTATTGGTCGTCGTATTGGGGTGGAAGAGCTCCGGTAGCTTTGTCGTTGGCCTTGATGAGCATGTTCAGTCCTCCGGTGGTGGAAGTGTGTTTGAAGTATCCTGTCCGGGATTGGACGTAGCAACCGATAAGGCATACTATTGCTGAAATACCGATTAAGGTCGAGATGTATTCACCAACCTTGGCTCGACGGTAAATCATCGCTGTGATTATAGCGATAAAGAAAAGGATGGCCAAAGGTCTCACGCTATTGGCTAATGCTAATAAGCTGCCGGCTATCAGCAGTCGCCATATGCCGCCTTTCAGTGCCAGACATAGAGACGAGAGTCCTAATGCGAGAAACGGGACTTCGGTGGCTGAGGGGTATACACAAGTCCATGTGGAATAGAGCATCGAATAGGCAATGACAGACAGGAAGCCTGTGGTGGGGTCAAAAAAGCGTTTGGCCAGCCAAAAAATCTCATAAGTGATCAGGATGCTGAACAGTAGGTTGAAGACCCAGTTGAAGGCCATTGTGCCAAATAAATGGAGCTGTAGGACGAGGAAGTTTATAAATGCGGGGGCCAGGAGGTATTGATCATAGATGTTGCCGGCGGTGGGATAGAACTGTCCTTGGTCAAAGGCGCTCATAGCCAGAGACAGGTGGACATCACAGTCGCTGATCTGGGGCGCGTCGCCATGTATCACCTGGATGCCTATCTGTATTGCCACACAGATGATTACCGAGGCAATCGCTATGTAAAACAGTGGTGATTTATTTTTAAAACTGATAGTCATGTAGCAGGGGGTGGAAATGAATACAAAAGTAAGGATTTTTATGAGTGATTTTCAATATGTGTTGAGTTAAAATATGTAATATTGGCATTTGACGTATCTTAAAGGTGTATTTTTGTGACATGAACAGGTTAAATTATCATTTGTTATTATTGTATTTATTTTTGTCACCGGCTTTTTGGGGTGTGTTGGCCCAGTCACGAGGCCCCGAGTTGAAAATTCCGGTGCCGTTGAAACAGGCGCGCGAGAAGGTATCAAAAGATACCACCGGATATGAAGAACGTCCATATTTTTTGTTGATAGACCAGAGTGAGCAGGCGCTAAAGGATGATAAGTATGAAGAAGCGGCGTTAAGGTTGGTGGAGGCCATGGCTGTCGAGCCGAATAATCCACTAAATCCGGCTGTTATGTCCAATCTGGGCATGATATATTTTTATAACGGGCAGGACTCGTTGGCCTTGGTGACGCTTGATAAGGTTGTGGAGCGTTTGCCGGGTCTGGTTGCCGGTCACGAGAATCGTGCGCGAGTGTTGACGGCTATGGGGCGTGATGACGAGGCTTATAAAGAGTATGAGCGTGTCATAGAGATAGATTCGGTCAACACCAATGCGAGGTTTTATCATGGCATGATGGCGTTGTATACGGGAGATGTCGGTACGGCGAGGGCTGATTTTGACGTTATAAATACGGTAGTGCCGTCGACTCGTGTCAATTATCTTGCCCAGGGGACACTCAATTCGATGACGGGCAATCCGGTGGATGGAGCTTATTATTTCCGTAAGTTGATAGAAGTGGATCCGTCAGTAGAGTATTATGCGTCGTTGGCGGGGTGTTATCTTGCCGCCAATAATCTTGGTGATGCCGCTGAGACTCTGACCAAGGCTTTTGAAAAGTATCCCGATGATCCTGAGTTGTATTATTATCGTGCATGGCTTAAACGAGACCGTTATGAGTTGGATGAGGCGCATCGAGACGCTAAACGTGCTATTGAGCTTGGGGCCAATCCTCAACGTGTCGCCGCGCTTTTCCATAAGTGATTAGTAGTCTTGTTGTATTAAAAAAAATCGAGCCACAATCTCAGCAGGGGGATTGTGGCTCGATTTTTATTATGGTCGGCTGGTATTATATCCAGCGTGTGAAGGCAAAGTCTTGACGGTGGGGTAGCTCAGAGTTTTTGGGATAGATACGGAAGCCGTAGCGGAAAGCGCCGGCGTCTTTAATCTTGGTTTTGAGCTCATAGGTGAATACGTTTCCGTCTTCTTTGATGACTTTGAAATCCTGTCGGCTTTCGAGGTGTTCCACGCCATCCGATAGGCGATAAGTAACTTGCTCGACTCCGAGGTCGTGTCCAAGGCCGTTGGTGTCGATTATAATCTCGACACGGCGTTGGTCGCCGGTGACACCTGAGGTAGTCTCACCGTGTTGTATCACGTCAAAGACTTTGATTCCATCCCATGCGGCGGCGACTTTTTCTTTCCAAGCCACAATCTCTTTGGCTACCTTGAAGTCATCAGCGGCGAGGCGTTTGTTGCGAGCGGCCTCTTTGTCATAGAATCGGGCGATGTAGTCATCAATCATGCGCTTCATTGTGAAGTGAGGAGCGATGTTTCCAATCGAGCCTTTGATATACTGTATCCACTCGGGGGAGTATCCCTTGGAGTTTTTGGCAAAGTATAGTGGAATAATTTCGTTCTCCAGCATCGAGTAGATTGTGGCTGCATCGAGTTTGTCTTGCTGAGCCTGGTCGGTGAAGGTGCGTTTGTCGGTAAGTGCCCATCCGGCTTTTTCGTTGAAACGGTATCCTTCATACCACCATCCGTCGAGTACCGAGAAGTTGAGTACGCCGTTCATCTCGGCTTTTTCGCCGGATGTACCGGAAGCTTCGAGAGGACGTGTCGGAGTGTTCAACCATATATCGACACCTGTGACGAGACGTTTGGCAACAATCATGTTGTAGTCCTCGAGGAAAATGATTTTGCCGAGGAATTGAGGCATTCGCGAGATTTCCATTATGCGCTTGATGAGTCCTTGACCGGCGCCGTCGGCGGGGTGGGCCTTGCCTGAGAATATGAATTGAACCGGGAATTGCTCGTTGTTAACAATCTTGCTGAGTCGGTCGAGGTCAGTGAACAGCAGGTGAGCTCGTTTGTATGTGGCAAAACGGCGGGCAAATCCGATAATCAGCGCATTGGGGTTGATTTTGTCAACGATTTTCATTACGGCCGAGGGATCACCTTGGTTGGCGAGCCATTTGGCTTTGAAGTCGCGTTTGACAAAGTTGATGAACTTGTTCTTGAGGGTCATGCGCATGTTCCAGATTTCTTCGTCCGAGACCTTGAATATGCCTTCCCAGGCTTTTGGGTCGCTTTGGTTGGCAAATACTTGCTCGCCGAGTTTGTCGGCATAGAATGATTTCCATTCCGAGGCGGCCCATGTTGGCATGTGTACGCCGTTAGTGACATATCCGACGTGGCTTTCTTCCCAAGAGTATCCTTTCCAGATTCCGGCAAACATTTTTTTGGAGACTTCGCCGTGTAACCAGCTGACGCCGTTTGCTTCCTGGCAAGTGTTAAGGGCGAATACGCTCATCGAGAATCGTTCGTTGGTATTAGGGTTCTCTCGTCCCATGTTCATGAGGTCGTTCCATGAGATACCGAGTTTGGCGGGATATTCACCCATGTATTTTCCGAAGAGGCTTTCGTCAAAGTAGTCGTGTCCGGCGGGGACTGGGGTGTGGACGGTGTATAGAGATGATGAGCGCACGAGCTCGAGAGCCACGTTGAAGTCGAGGTGGTCGTTCTGGACATAGTCGACAAGGCGTTGTAGGTTGAGCAGAGCTGCGTGTCCTTCGTTGCAGTGGTATAGCTGGGAGTTGATGCCAAGTTTTTTGAGCATGAGGACGCCACCGATACCGAGGAGGTATTCTTGTTTGATGCGGTTTTCCCAATCGCCACCGTATAGTTGGTGGGTAATCTGTCGGTCAAACTCAGAGTTCATGTCAAAGTCGGTGTCCAGCAGGTATAGGTTCATGCGACCCACGTTTACGCGCCATATGTGGCTATATACGATACGGCCGGGGTAGGGGACCTCAAGAATCATGGGGTGTCCGTTGGCGTCAAGGACTTGTTCGATAGGGAGCTCGTTGAAGTTCTGGGGCTCGTAGTTGGCAATCTGCTGACCATCGACGCTCAGGGTCTGGGTGAAGTAGCCATAGCGATATAGGAAGCCGACAGCGGTCATGTTGACGCATGAGTCGGATGCCTCTTTGATGTAGTCACCTGCCAGCACGCCGAGACCGCCGGAATATATTTTGAGGCAGTTGCACAGGCCATACTCCATGGAGAAGTATGATACGGAGGGAACGTCTTTGCGCATAGGTTGTGCCATGTAGCTTTTAAAGGCGGCATAGGTGGCGTCGATGCGCTCGAGCATAACTTGGTCTTTAAGAATTTCTTCGAGGCGTTCTGAGCTGAGACGCTGGAGCATCATGACCGGATTTTCGCCGGTAGAGCGCCAGAGGTCGGGGCAAAGATCGCGGAAGAGGTTTTTGCCTTCGCTGTTCCACACCCACCAGAGGTTGCGGGCAAGCTCGTCGAGCGGTTTCAGCCGGGCGGGAAGCTCGGCTTTTACTGTAATTTCACGCCAAACAGGGGCGTTGGTGTTACTTACAGGTAGTTTCATATTGTTTTATGAATTTAAGTTATTGAAAAATTCTTTTTTTTGTCGGTTACAGATGGTGGTGTGTAGCCGGATTATCTTTAGAAGTTGGAATGTCGGAGGTGTGTATCACACGCGTTTGGCAGCATTGGTCAACGCTATGGCGAATGATTCAACGTAGTATTTGATGAAGTAATTCCAGGCGGCGGCATCGGCAGTCTCGGTGGCAAGGGCCGAAATGGAGGCTCGTTGTTGGTCGGAGGCTGAGCATAGGCTGAGTATGTCGTCTACAATTGCTTCTTTTACTTGGTTGTAGTTGTGGTCGGAGCGAGGTATGACATCGACGCCGCTGTTGAGAAATCCATTGGCGCGATCAGAGAGTACCCATTGGCCGAAGCCTGACAGTGATGTGGTGATTGTCGGCACGCCAAAGGCAACGCTTTCCAGAGGGGTGTAACCCCATGGCTCATAGTAGGATGCAAATATGGTGGCGTCCATGCCGATGAGGATGTCATAGTATGTCATGTCAAAAATGCCGTCGTTGCCGTTGAGGTAACATGGGACATAGATGATGCTTACAGCCGAGTTGTTGTCAAAATCGGCGTGGTGTATCGCTTGTATTATGGCATCGTCACTGTAGTTGAACAGGGTGTGGGTTATAAACGGGTCGTCAAGGGGGGTGTGTTTGCCGGCTTTGATATCTTGTTGTAGGTCAAAGCGTGGTCGGTCGCTCCATGCCGGTACCATGACCCATGCCAGGATGCGACGTTCGGGGTTGAGGTCGCTGAGGCGTTTCATTGAGTCGATATAGAGGTCCAGTCCTTTGTTGCGCCATTCACAGCGGCCTGAGGTCGTGATAATAAATGTGTCGTCGGTAAATTCGATGCCTGTAAGTGTCTTGGCGACATCAAGCATCTTGTCGCGTGCTTTTCGGCGCGCGGTGTCAAATTTACGTCCGGCGGGCACAAAGTTTTTTTCAAAGCCATTGGGGGTGACCACGTCGGGACGACGCTCGAGTAGTTGTTCACACTCGCGAGCTGTAATCTCGCTGACGGTGGTGAAACAGTCGGCCTGGTGTGCGGCGGCTTTCTCGAGAGAGTGTTTGGACTCCATGTTTAATTCACGGGCCATCTGGTCTCCATTGTAATTGTGCAGTTGGTCATATAGAGGCTTGCCGTTGCCACATATGGAGCGACCTATCGAAGTGGCGTGGGTGGTGAAGATTGTTGCCACGCCGGGCATAGCGTCTTTGATATATAGGAGTCCCATGCCTGTTGTCCACTCGTCAAAGTGGGCTATGACACGGTTTTGGGGTGTCTTGTAGAAATTGATGATGTCTTGAATAACGATGCCGGCGGCATGGGAGAAGGCACATGCTTCGTCGTAGTCACCGTAGCCGTGGAGGGAGTCGACATGGAATCGTTCCCACATGTGACCGTAGAATTCGTCTTTGCATTTATACATGCCGTCAAATTTGACGAGTACGGCAATTGGTCGTCCGGGTACTTCCCAACGTCCGACTCTCACCGAGACTCCCTCGGGAAGCATACATGACTCGCGCCAGGGGCGTAGCAGTGATTTGACTTCCTTGAATACCGGGCATGGTGTTTCATCGGTCCATACATCAGGACCCACAAATATGATTTTGTCTTTATATAGTGATTGGAGATTGTGTGCCTTGGTCGATAACACCGTATAGATGCCACCTATCTTGTTGCAGACTTCCCAGCTTGTTTCAAAAAGCAAATCAATCTCGGCAATATTGTTATTCATATATTGTGATAATCGTTTTCTGTTTTCAAGGTGCAAAGGTAAGAATAATTTTTCAATAATTGA
Source organism: Muribaculaceae bacterium (assembly GCA_017621845.1). GTDB lineage: Bacteria > Bacteroidota > Bacteroidia > Bacteroidales > Muribaculaceae > CAG-873. The sequence goes on along the minus strand of JAGASI010000014.1, from coordinate 99,785 downwards.
CCAAATCCCTCAACTATCTATATTTACCTGCCAAAGATTGTTTCAAATTGTAGAGCAGTGGTAAGAGCCCATAGCTTGTGGCTGTTCGCCACAAATTATGGGCTTTTATATGAGCAGGGGACAGGCTCTAAAAGTAAATTTACCGCTTGGGTCGACGAGGTTCAGGGGGTTGGCAGCGGTGTGTGCCCAGGGGGATAGGTCGGGGTATTTTGGAGGCGAGGGGGTCGGGGGAGGTGAAGCGCATGAGCAGTGGGTCGTGCATGCGAGCGGTGTTGTCGTAGAGGTTAAGACCCGAGTGGGACAAATACTTGTTGCCGATGTGAAGGCGGTCTGTTGCGGCGTTGACCTCGGTGGCGACAGCGGTGTTGGACAGACGGTGAGGTGTACCCCTGAAATAGTCCACAGTATAATCCTTAAACTCTATCAGTGTAGCCACCTGAGGCGCTGGAGGTGCAATCAAGTAATCTCGCGGTGCCGAGTTATATTTAGTGGCATAGCATCCTGCGGGCGGAATTAGCACATGCAGTAGACTAAGGGATATTGTAGCTATAAATGTGATGATTGTATTATTCATGGGGGGGGTAGTTGAGGGGGAGGATTATTAAAAAGTATCGAGGTATTTACATCCTGATGTATATCCGTGTTTTATATAAAATTGTCTAATCCAATTGAAATGTTGTTTTTTGGGGGGGTAGTTAGATATTTCATTCCCATTGAACCTAAGATTATAAATATCGACCTTTCCACATGGTAAAACATGCATAATACAAGAATATTCGTTATCGTCTCCTTCCAAAACGTATGGTACATTGTAATGGATTAGAATATTTGCATTGTGTCCTGTAGTTTGTAATCCCATTTTGTTAATCCATTTTGGATCATTATTTAATATTGCAATAATCTTGTTGTCATTCTGTATTATGACGCCTTTTATTTTTGATATTATAGTGGGAGTTATATATTTAGAGGCTAATATACTATATTCCATGCTATCATGTGTTACTGTATATAATATTCGACAAGACATGTAATCATATTTTGCTATGGTATCAGATAACCTATTTATGAATATCCCAGTATTATTTTTTTTAAATTCGTATATTGGAATTTTCATTTTTGTTTTGACATGAGGTATTACATCATCCATTAAATTGAATTCAAGTACAGCCCGATGATCATCTTTAGAGAATGAAGCCTGCCGCTTGAATCTAATCGTATCTTCGACATTGTTGACTTTCCCGTATAGGGTTATCGTAGAAATAATTAATATAAATAAAATATAATTTCTCATCACAAATAAGCTTTAAATTTATGTATAGATAATTGCCTATCTCCATACATCTATTGGTTCTAATAATGCTTTATCTATGGGAGTGCATGGAATTAAATCCGGTCCTTTCATTGATTTTGTGCTTATAGAAAACTCCTGCAAGTTAGATATATCAGTGGTTGAATCGTATACTTGATAACTTTTGTTTGGCACTTTATATATTCGGCAAATTATTCCGGATATTATATTTTCAAGGCGAGAAGCGGCTCGAAGATCTCCTTCAGAAGGAATACTTCCATTAGGGTGTGAATGGTCAAATTGCGTTATTTTGCCTAAACGGGTTGAATTATAATCTAAATAATAACCGATACAAGACTCTTGCCCTTCTAAATGTGACGTTCCAACAATTGATGTATGGTCATTAAATTTGATATGAGACCATTCTACACTTGAGTTATTGGCTAAAAATTCAAACAACCTTGTGCCGTCATTTTCAAGAGAATAGATGTTCTGTAAATATGTTGTTCCATCGGCTGTAATACCTAATGTTGTAGTGACCGTTGTGAAAAAGTCGGAATTAACGTCAATTGCATCCCCTGTTTTAGGCGATTCAATAGTATGGTATGGATTAGAGTTAGCCAGAAGAAGGTTAAATGTTCCATCCTTATTTAAAATATATAAATCTTTACCGTAAATATCTATGTAGTTTACGGGGTTGGCGGCGGTGTGTGCCCAGGGGGATAGGTCGGGATATTTGGAGGCGAGGGGGTCGGGGGTGGTGAAGCGCATGAGCAGGGGGTCGTGCATGCGAGCGGTGTTGTCGTAGAGGTTCAGGCCCGAGTGGGAGAGGTATCGGTTGCCGATGTGTAGGTGGTCGGTGGCGGCGTTGACCTCGGTAGCGACAGCGGTGTTGGACAGACGGTGAGGTGTACCTCTGAAATAGTCCACAGGATAATCCTTAAACTCCATCAGTGCAGCCACCTGAGGCGCTGGAGGTGCAATCGAGTAATCTCGCGGTGCCGAGTTAAATTTAGTGGCATAGCATCCCGTGGGAGAAGTTAGCACATGCAGTATGCTAAAGGATATTGTGGCTATAAATGTGATGATTGTATTATTCATGATGTATAAAGCTAAAGGGAGATTTAAAGATTCTGCTTGGTTTATTAGGACCCAAAAATTCTTTTAAGATATATGGCGCTTTTTGATATGGAATGATTCGGAATGTTCGTTTATTACAATAAGGCTTTAATGGTAAGTCGTTAGGAATAATGTCAATTATTTTATTTTGAGAACAAATATATGCATATTCGGTTTCTAAGTATAATATATTATTTTGTGTTTGACCCTTGCTTATGAAAATGGTATCAAAAGAATTGGAAAAAGAGTAACATTGAAGAGGATCGGGAATATTTTGTATTATAATTAGATTTTCTTTTATAGAATCTTGAGATGTAAATACTGAAAAACCTTGATTCTCCCATCTCTGTTCAAAAGAGGTGTCGGTTAAAATTTGTTTATTTATATCAGTTGGTATGTAATTTACCGGTATATCAAGATGATATAAAATTGTTTTTTGGTTTAAAATATATCTTTCTAGATTTCCGAAAGTTGTATACTCTAATGTATCAAAATCGGTAACTCTTTTCTCTATTAAATAACTAAAGTTATTCATATTAGGGTACTCTATTTCGTTTATAGAAAGATTCTTATTTGGGATAAGACTCAGATAAAAAAGAGTGTCTGAAATAATTATAGTGTCATGCAATTGTTTAAAATTCCCTAAAGCGCATAGCGTGTAAGCATCCGTACGAATATATGCATCCTTATATAGAACTATGTAATTCCAATCAGCACCTGGATAACTAAATGACCTAAATTTGTAAATATCTAAATCATTGCATGGTTGTTCGGAATATGTAATTTGCATCGCACAGATTATACCCATAATTGGGATTATCGAATATAATAGTTTGTTCATATTTATTCTCCTTTGTATAAAAACGGTGTAAATGTTTTTCCATTTAGTCGAAAATATAAATTTTTAGTTTTTGCTTCTTTTTCTAAGTCGTTAATAGATAGTTTATTCTGATTGATATAGTCATATATGGAGATGGGCCCATGGGGATATAGACTATGTGTTGCTGAATTAAAATCGTCTGTTTGCCCAAAAAATCGTCCACGTTTATAAGCCTCTTTTTCGTCAGATTGATCATATATAAAATCTGAACCGTCATAACAAAAGCCTAGTGAACCTGTTTCAAATTGAAAAGCGTGTTTCATTTCATGAGCAAATAATCCCATGTCAAATTTCCCCAGTTTAATCCACATGATTTTTCCTGCCGAACCCATTTTAAAAGATCCGGTAATAGATGATGTGCCTAATACGATATTTTCAGATTTTAATATAGGCGTTTCTAGGTATCCATACAACTGATTGGAATTTCTCAGCACGTTGATTTCTTTTCTTGTATCAAGGCAAGTAAAAATATTATCGATGCATTTTGATATTTTGTTAAGGTTGCCTTTGCCGTGAAGTAGGGAATTTAGTAATTCATTTGTATAAAAGTTATGTTTATTGTCTATTTCATCATTGAATAAATTTATTTTTTCGTTTAGTGTTTCAGTAAATTCCATTCCACTTGGGTCGATAGCATTTACTGGGTTAGCGGCGCAGTGAGACCAGGGGGAGATGTCTGGGTACTTGTCAAACAGCGGGTCGGGAGTGGTGAAGCGCATGAGCAGGGGGTCGTGCATGCGAGCGGTGTTGTCATAGAGGTTCAGACCCGAGTGGGACAGGTAACGGTTGCCGATGTGTAGGTGGTCGGTGGCGGCGTTGACCTCGGTAGCGACAGCGGTGTTGGACAGACGGTGAGGTGTACCCGAGGGGTAATAGGCCGTGGCCTGGAGCATTCGGCCGGCCGAGTAGCCCCGTAGCACATTTAATGTTTCAAATGGGCTTGTAATAGGTAAAAATAGCATATATGATATTGTGATCATAGATGTTAAAACCGAGTTGTTAAAGTATAGGTAAAACAATTATATTACTACGTAGTGAGAAGTGGCTTAATGAAGAAAATGTTTTAATAGTTGCTTCTGATCCCAGTCTTGTAATGCCTATCTTATCCAAAATGCTAATAAATGAAACAATTTTTTTATGAATTATGATAATGGTTATTGTTTCACCCTTATTGATAAACTTGTAAAACTGTGAAGGGAAATCCCTTACTTTGATTTCTTCCAAGGAATAACAATCGTCGTATATAGCTAACTCTTCTTTTTCCATGCAACCGTTCGCTATATTTTGAAAATATAGTAGGTGTGGATGGTTTTGTTCTGCTGTGTACTCTAATTGAGTTACAGTGTAAAGTCCACATGTATCACATACTTGCATTGTTATATCATATTGACTTATTATTTTAATGCTGCCTTTAAAATCGGATAGTTTTCTGGATGGATTTGAGTAAGTTGACAAGTAGCTGAAGAATAGGATTGCTAAAGCAAAAAGCCTAATACTGTGACTGATTTTTAATAATTTCATTGACAATTTGGATTATTAATGTATTGACTTGGATATTTTCTTTGCCTGTTTTCTTTGAATGGTGTCCCATTTGTGATGAATCTCCGGTTTTAAAATAAATATATATATGTCCTAATAATTCGTGCCCAAGCCCTTGGGATTTACCATAAAGACTAAAGGCTGGATTCATAATGACATGGCTTATACCATCAATAGATTTTTTATTTTCACCTTCTGGTATTATGGTTGTTCCATACCACCCTGTTTCGCCTGTTCCTAATTGGCTGTGAAACGTGATTAAATCAACAGGGTCTTCAGAATCAATTGTGGTATTTTCAGAAAAAGATGTTGTTGTAAGTTCTCCAGTATCAGAGTTCACGTAAGAGAACACATCATTAATACTAACATCAACGATTTTAGTGTCAGTGGCAACTTCATATAAATTTTTATAGACGAGAGAATTATTTTTGGCTACTGCATCATCTTTAACTGAAAGTACACCAGCTTCATCAAAGCTAATGTTGGTCTTTAGCTCGTTAGGTAACATGTTGTAAAACATTTCTTGCGCCTCTTTTGATGCGACAATAGTATTGCCACTTGGGTCAACGAGGTTCAGCGGGTTGGTGGCGCAGTGTGCCCAGGGGGATAGGGCGGGGTATTTGGAGGCGAGGGGGTCGGGGGAGGTGAAGCGCATGAGCAGTGGGTCGTGCATGCGAGCGGTGTTGTCGTAGAGATTCAGGCCCGAGTGGGAGAGGTATCGGTTGCCGATGTGTAGGTGGTCGGTGGCGGCGTTGACCTCGGTAGCGACAGCAGTGTTGGACAGACGGTGAGGTGTACCCGAGGGGTAATAGGCCGTGGCCTGGAGCATTCGGCCGGCCGAGTCCACAACGGCCACGGTCGAGCCCAGGCGGTCCCGCAGGTACCAGCAGTGAGCCTTGGCACGCAGGTCATAATGCCCGGCTGAGGTGTGGTACAGCCACTCATCGGGAGTCTGCTCAAAGGCACCGAAGTAGCGGTGAACGGCCGAGACCGGGCGTGACACATGCTTGATGATAGTGTCACCATCGGCCGTAATTTTGACAGAGGTCTTGATGACGTTGGTGGAGAAATTTCGGCTCATCAACGTGCCGTCGGGAAGATAAGAGTTGTAGATTTTGTCCCCGTTAGCCATCTTGATAGTACGGGGCAAGTTTCCGAAAGGAAGATATGAGATGTCGGAGACAGAGCGAGTCCCATCTGATACAAGCCTGCCGTCCACATCATAAGTTAGCTCATGCTCCCCGGTCGGGAACCGCCCCACCTCATCCTGATAGTAAGGTGTAGACACATCACTGACCTCGGTAGCCTTTCCCCCCGAGTAATAAATGAAAGCATCCTGGACCGACTCCCCGTTGTACAGGCGGTTAATCTCAGTGACATTGGCGTCGAGGTCCACACAGATCCTCTCAGAGATTGTGCCGTCATCAGATACCGAAGAGAGATAGCGCCCCAGAGAGTCATAGCTGAACGTCTCCATTTTGGTCGAAGTATCAGCTCCATCAAACCATACCGACTGCTGAGCATTGATGTTGCCATAGGATACCTCGGTACCTGGGGTTGGCGTCTGTCCATACCAGGCACGCTGAGAGAAACGATATGAAGATATGCCAGTGACATTGGAACGAATGTCATAATCGAGAGAAGTCGAGAGTGTGCCGCTCTTTTCAGTGGCGAGTCTACCGATGGCGTCATAAGTAAACTCCGAGAGCACAACTTCAGGATTATCATCAATTACTACAGTGCGCTTAACCACCCGTCCCTGTTTATCATAGAAAGTACGTGTGGTTGCATGATGAGTTACAGACGGGATAGTCTCCCCCATTGTTTCGTTGACCTCACGTCTGACAGTTTCATTGCCGGTGAAATCATATAACATAGAAGTTGTGTGCCGGTTACTCTGTAAGAAAAAATCCCAATAACACTGTAACAGAGGCCGTTCCTGTCGGTCATACTTCCATGCCGAGTACCACACGATACCAGAGCCATTCTCTACCTGCGCCATGCCGGTGAGCATGGTCTTCTGGGTATAACCATCAGAGGCCGCGGTCTCAAAACTCCCCTTGATTCCCTGGTTGGGACCAAGGATAAAATCATAATTATCGTAATACCAAGCCATATAAGGCTTGAACCCCTGAGGTCCGCAATCATTGGAATACAACAGCATGTTCTCAGCGATATTTTCCTCAGGTACGAGCCGTTCTTCCATCAGAGAGTCACCGTACAGTTGCTGTAGGCTCTCGCGAGAAGCACCAGGTAAAGATACCGTGCCACGTACGACAGGACGTCGATGAGAGTCATACTTGGTCACCGTCCACTCCCCCCGTAAGCGTCCCGAGGCTGTACTCTCCATACACACAGCCCCCATTCTGTTATATACATACTGAACGGCACCACACCCCGGGGCTTTTGCTGAAATACACCGATGCCAGATGTCATACTCATACCTGGCGGCAAAATTCTCCAGAACCTCATCATCCACCTTCTCCTTAGAAGACGGCAACAAGCGCGCCCCCTCGGGCGAGACAGTACACCTCAGGTCTCCGTACACATCATAGACATACCGCGTGTCAGCCCGGGTTCCGTCCGTGCCGACGCGTCGCACCATCACTGTGTTTCCGGCTCGGTTGGAGAACGTCAACGTGCGAATCCCGTCAGGGTCGGTAAGCATCTCGACGGTCAGCGTATTAGGCCCATATAACCCACGGGCTGATACCGAGCCGTCATCCTCGGCCACAAGCATCACACAAGAAAAAATCCCCACCGAGTCATTCTTATGCCAAGACTTCTGCAAGAACTTTTCCTTATTACGCTTGTTCCACAACAGCCCAGGTCCATATATTTTATCCAAACGGTTCAAGCTGGAAAACTCCTCATATCCATATTTAGAGAACGCAATCTCCTCTTGACCATAAAACTGACCGATAGCCTTGTCGAACTCCCTTGTATTCCACACCTCGCTTCCCCCAGGTATCGGTAGCCACTTTCGCTCCACATTACCACGGGCATCATAATCGGTGCGCACGGCGAGATCGTCACCCGCGCCTCCGGCCTCAGAGATTACCCTCAGCCTCTGGCGCCCCAAGCCGTCATAATAGACGGTAGCGATCCGAGCCGCCTCATCCCGTCCCGTGCTGTCCAGGTAAACCCACTCCCTGACATAGTTCCCCTGTCCGAGAGATGACAGACATCCCGGCAACACAATAATTAAAAAAGTCAATATATGTCTGAGAGAGAGCATCATGGCGCAAATATACTAAATTTATAGACAATGGCCTCATTGGCTGTGGAAATATATAATAGATAAGTTCCGGGATTTAATCCCGAAGTAGATATAGCGGATCCCTCAGAGGGTGTATTACCGTAGGCATATACTATCCCCGAGATATCACATAAGATATATGCACGATTGGCGTCATTGTCAGAAAATGATGATGGATTGATTACAATTTTATTGTTTGCTATGTCATAATAGACAATGTTATTGTCTGAACGCTCATGCTTTGAATGTTCTTTATTGTCACTCGGATTGGAATTTACATATTGACGAGCAATTGCATATCTGTTTCTTATGAGTTCATTGATGTAGTCATTCTCAACCTCAGCTATAATTTCTGAAGGGTCAATCGCATACCAACTTGATATATAGTCAAGAGTGTCCCCTGTCATAGATAATAATACTCCTTTTTCATGAGATAACAGCGGGTATCGGTATCCGGGAGCATACCATCGTTTAATAACACCTTGATACATTGTAGAATCATTGTTTATATAAACAAGTTTTTCATTGATATCAGTCGTTATACATTCAATGTCATCAATGCTGTCACCGTCAAATGTTACTAATGAGAGGCTTTTAGCTTTGGAAAAAGACCAAGTGCCTTCCATGGTGTACTTTCCGATATTCTCAGTAATACCCGATGCTTTAATCGGCAAAGAGAGATTATCGTCATTAATAAATCCATAGGCTGGCATTGTCATATAAAACAACGAGCGCCCCGGCACAATACGGTCGAGTTGATATAATGTGTCAGAGATTACGGCGAGTCTGATAGATTCGCGACCTTTGGCAATAAGACAATAAGCGGAGGAATCATTACGAGAAGGAGCCCATACCTTCATCGGCTCACGAGCATAGATGGGAACATTGGTAAGGTTGGGACACATGCACAACGAGTCGGTCCATGCCGGCCCGGACTGTAATTTCAAGATAGTTACTTTGTCTCCGATACGAGGATAAGTCAATTCGGGAGATATGGCAAGAGCTCTTAATGAAAATACAAGTGATAAAAAAAACAATAATTTATTACTCATCTTCATTTTCATCACCATTATTTTCATTTTCAACATCAATGGTATTCTCATAGTGGTAGCTATATTTATTAATTAGGTAGTTGTTGAAATCACGAACTTCCACCAGTCGTCCTCTTGGGTCGTAAGAGAAGGAAGATTTATCGTTTCTCGGCGTATAAAACTTAGCTAATCCCAGTAACCAATGATAACTTATTGCGGTAATGTTACTATGGGGTAATTTATCTCTGAGACTTTGAGCCAAAGCCGAGACCTTGCTATCGGTGGTTATTGTCAAACCCTCTATTTGAGCCTGAGAGGTGCCCGACAGAGCCGCGGTATTCACCAGGGTTTCATAATCAACAGCCGATGCCTCGATAATAGGATATAAACCATTATAACCCCATATATAAGAGGCTAATGGCTGTCCCCTATAAGATATTTGAATGAGGTTTCCACGGCTATTGTAACGGTATTCGTATGTTAAATAATTCAATGAGTTGATTTGAGAAGGTGTAGTCTGTTGGCTTTGGGACAGTACAAAATTAGTGTCGACCCGGGCTGAAAGAGTATACTTTCGTATGGGTAGAGATGCTACGTTATATTCGGTGCGAGTTGCAGATAATATTTTGTCACCTCTGAGGGTTATTTCGGTTTCCGGCAAGGGGAGAAAATTTTTTTCACCTCGTGTGTAGGTGTAGAAAGTTTTGGTCTCTCCATGTTCCGAGTCGCTTACCGTTACCGATTTAGGCAGGTTCCAGTCAAGGTTGGAGGTATATTGGTTATAGAAGTAATCGTAACGTTTATAAGAGTCAGCACCATTATGTTTAGTCGTACGTTCATAGCGTATAGTTTTATTATAAGGAATGATATGATAACGCCCTATGCTATAATCGTATCCACCATATGCATTAAGCCCGAGAGCATTTCTTAAGTCACAGACTGTAAATGCGTCAGTAGTAAGAGTAACCAAATTGTCATCTTGATAAATGTTATAGGCATATTCGGATTGGAGAGTACCGGATAGATTGCTTATCTTTTTCAGTAGATTGCCACGGCGATGAGCCATTGAAGTGTATATGCGAGCGCCTATTGGCTGATACTCTTTAAAGTCAGAACGATTGATGTCATTGATAGAGTTGTCTCGAGAACTTGAATAATAGTATGTATTCCATAAATTATGAATATAACTTTCAGAATCTAAACGTTCTTTCCTCCCCATGCAAGTTGAAACGACAGGATATTCAATAGTGGATAGGGCGCCAAATGGGGTTTGGGGGAAAGCAGAAGCTCCTACGCAATAAATTTCACTGCCTTCATAACCGGGGACATCAGCACAAGGGAACATTTTATAATACATCCAATCATATTTAGGTAGCATCTGTACAGTGCCGGAAGACTCCGTTGGATTTCCCGAGCGATTATAATAAAAATCTTTTCTTAAAGTGTCATTTTCATTGGTTCCGGCACAAGAAATAATTCGTTTGATACGTACTCCACACCAATTTTCGTGGCCTCGCGGTTCATTGTTGTCAGTAGATATTTTACGTAGATAGACATTCCCAACGCCATACCCATAGTATCTAAAATTCAAATCCATATGATATTCGGCACCGGCGACTTTTTTAGGGTCCTTCAACTCGATATCGTATACGCCGGGGGAGAGATGGAGGTCTGTTGCCGTCTTAATGCCACCGGGCTCGACGGTTTCTTTGTCAATAAAATATACGTCAACAATCTTACCTGTTGACTGTTCCCGTATAATAACGCGGGGATAGTTATAAGGAATAGTCTCAGAATAGTGATCTGTTTGATGACTGTGTTCATATTCGGACATCAAAAGGATGTCAGGGTTCATATCAAAGTAATGGGTTAAGTCAAGTTGAGCCGTTTGACCCTTGTTAAGACGCCAGTTTTTGATAAAAAGCTTCCTATAAGGTATTTCGTCGGTTCCTCGTAGTGTGTCGGTCTCAATTTTAGTCACCTTGGTGTCATTAATCTTTCCATAGAAAGGAATTTCATTTATATGACTGAATGTATTACTTTCCCACTCAAATTCAGTAAATCCACCAGTAGCATATTCAATACGTTTCAGAGATTCTTTAGACGAATAGGCAGGGTCAATATCTCGGTCAGCACCAAATCCAACTGTTCCACTGCTAAAGATAACGTATGGAATATTAGTTACATCATCCCCACCATTATAATATCCTCCGAAGTCTTTCCCGTTACCCAATGAGGACGATCCACCGTCGCTTGCATGATAAGAAAATCGATATATGACTTCACCTTGGTCAATGACTTCCGAGAGGTATCCGCCACGATAGCTAAACTGTATTTTTCTTTCGTCAGCGTCAGGAGTATTAATAATTATACTTTTAATAAGTCTCTCACCGGTGTTTAATGCCGGATAATAACTGAAAACAATTGTTATGTCGTTACCCTCTATTTGAGATAATGTTTTTGCTTTATATTCTATAGAAGAGCAACTGGAAACATCTATGGGGGATCTTTCAGCTAAATCATGATTGGAATAACCATATGCGACACTGTGCCCTATGCTTTTTCTGACGTTCGTCACATTGGGAGAATAATCAAATGACACTGTGTTTCCGCATAAGTCGGTAATATTATTCAGATACCAAGTTGAGGCATAATATAAACTGTCTTCCATTTGGGTAAGTTCGGGGTTCCCATGCTTATAAACATATTTGGTGCCTTCTTGAGTGCAGAATTGATATGTTAAACCATCATTGGTTGATACTATGAAAGCCCAGGGGCTATAGCTACCATGAATGTTTGAATTAAAATGAGAATTTGTCTCAATCCTTAAAGGAGTTTCGGAAGAAACAATACAATTTCCCTGGGAAGGAAGTGCAAATGTTGCCGATAGGCCTTGACCATAAAGGCTATATAAATCATTGGCAACGTCAGTAAGCCCTTCATAGTATCTCCTGCCAAGAGTCGATTGCCAACTACGGTTAATCTTATACTTGGCTACATCTGTGGGGTCATAGTCCGCGACCTTAGTGATTAATTGACGTCTGAAATTTTTTTCATCATCATCAAGGCGCCATAAGCCATGTAAATTTTCATATTGATAGGCTTCATCCGGTGCTCCGTATACAGTGCGAGATATTGAAGCGCCACAGGAAACAGACCATCCTAAGCCGACATTGCCTATTGGTTGCCCGACTTTTATGCCACCACCATGATAGGAAAGAGTAATCGGGACTTCAATTTGGCCAACCTTAAGGACATACAATGGAAAATTAATCTGAGGCGTTCCCCTGAAATAGTCCACCGGATAATCTTTAAACTCCATCAGTGCCGCCACTTGAGGCGCCGGAGGCACAATCGAGTAGTCCCGTGGAGCCGAATTATATTTAATAGCATAGCATCCTGTGGGAATGATTCCACAACGCAATATGCTTATAAATATGGCTGTTAAAAATGTTGTATACGTTTTTTTCATGATATGATAACGAGACTCAATTTTAAGATGGATATTGAGATGATTTAACCTTGCTGATAATTGTTAAATGGTACTGATTAAGGTGTATTGGCATAGATGAAACTTCTATAAATCAAATAATTGAAGTCAAATAAGCCACAAATTTCTATATTAATGTAAGTTTTATTCAGGTGGTGAATGTGCGCCACAAACTCCTTAAGCGTTGGGTGTAATTGGATGTTTGTCAAATGTAACACTTTTTTATGATAATACAAATTATTTATGGGTTTTTAACAAATGCTTTTCGCGGGGGGAGGCGGGAGGTTGTATTAGGATTGATGGGGATGGGTTTTTTAACAAGCTCTTGATGAGGGTGGGGGTGGGTGGTTGTAAAAAACCGGGGTGGGGGATTGTGGAGTCAAACATTATTGTTAATTTTGTAGCGTAAAACAACCAACATGCAAGGACAAAAGCAATATAGGCTCGGAATAGCCCTCAGTGGGGGCGGTGCACGTGGTTTTGCTCATGCCGGGGCGTTGAAGGCGTTGGCCGAGGCCAATATCAAGCCTGATGTGCTGGCCGGTGTCAGCGCCGGGGCTGTCGTCGCTGTCATGTATGGCGCGGGTATGGGTCCTGAACAGATTGTGGAGGCTTTCAGCGGGCAAGCCCATCGGTTCAGTGATTTCACGCGATTGTCGTTAGGGTCGCCGGGGTTGTTTAATCCGGCTAAATTTAAGCGTTATGTGATGGGTGCAATCGCTCCGGTGAAGACATTTGAGGAATTGAGTGTCGATACATATATCGGTGTGACCAATCTGACAACGGGGCAGGCATGTGAATTTCACACCGGCGAGTTGGCCGATGTTATGTTGGCATCCTGTTCAATTCCTATCATTTTCAGGCCTGTCGAGATTGATGGGGACTTGTATGTTGATGGTGGGGTGTTGCATAATATGCCTTCGTGGATACTTGCCGGAAGGTGTGAGCGTCTTATAGGCGTGAATGTCAGTCCTGTCAAGGGCCTTGGTAAACGTCCGCGTCTGTCGGATGTCGCTTTAAGGTCTTATCAGTTGATGTCCAAGGCTTCGGTTCCAGGAGATATGGAGCTGTGTGATATCAGGGTTGAGGTGCCGGGATTGGAGGCCTTTTCTACATTTGGGCTGAAGAATATCAAACAAATATATATTAATGGATATGAAGCCATGAAGCTGGCATTGCAGGATGCCGGGTTGTGGCTTAATAATATTATAGTATAGTGGCTACATTAAAAGATAACACCAAGAATAAGTCGGGAAGGAGCAGTGCGCGTCGCGGCTCGGCAGTCGAGGCGGTCAAGACCCGCCCGGTCATCTACCAGATGTTACCGAGGCTGTATACCAATTATTGTGAAAGTCCGCGTCCCGGTGCCCCGATAACTGTTAATGGCTCGGGTAAGCTCAATGATATCAATGGGAATGTCCTGGCGATGATAAGAGAGCTTGGGGTGACCCATGTGTGGTATACCGGTGTAATCGAGCATAGCCATGATGCTGATTATACCCGATATGGAATACCTCGTGATAATCCATATGTTATAAAGGGACGTGCCGGGAGTCCTTATGCTATTACCGACTATTATGATATAGATCCTGACTTGTCGGTAAATGTCACTGAGCGTCTCAAGGAATTTGATAGTCTTGTCGAGCGCACCCATGATGCCGGGCTTAAGGTAATCATAGACTTTGTGCCCAATCACGTGGCTCGTCAATATCGGTCGGATGTGCGTCCGTTAGGTGAACCTGCCGATTTTGGCGCAGACGATGATACGGGAATGTTTTTCAGTCCCGCCAATGATTTTTATTATATCACACGTCAGCAGTTTGCCCCACAGGTAAATCTTGGACGAGGCGAAGAGGCATATATTGAATTTCCGGCCAAAGCTTCGGGTAATGACTGTTATACGGCGTTTCCCGGTGTAAATGATTGGTATGACACGGTGAAGCTCAACTATGGTGTTGATCCGTGGAACGGGAGCAAGCATTTTGACCCGATACCGCCTGTATGGCATAAGATGCTTCATATACTGAGGTATTGGGCATCCAGGGGAGTGGATGGTTTCAGATGTGACATGGTGCACATGGTGCCGGTTGAGTTTTGGCACTGGGCCATACCACAGGTCAAGGCTGTCAATCCCGAGATTATATTTATCGCCGAGATATATGATGTGGCCTTGTACCGGCCCTATCTTGACTATGGATGCTTTGACTATCTCTATGATAAGGTAAACCTGTATGATACGTTGAGAGGAGTCGTTACGGCTAATGTCTCGGCTGCGACGCTCACCTCATGTTGGCAGACGGTTGAAGGCGTCTCGGGCCGTATGCTCCATTTTTTGGAAAATCATGACGAACAACGTTATGCCTCGCCTCAATTTGCAGGTCGTGCCGACACGGTATTGCCGGCTCTTGTGGTAAGCTGTACGATGAATACCGGAGCCATGATGGTATATATGGGTCAGGAGGTAGGCGAGCCGGCTCTTGATGCCGAGGGCTTCAGTGGACGAGACGGGCGCACCACGATATTTGACTACTGGAGTGTTGAAAAGATACGCCGGATGCTTAATAAGGGTGTATGTGACGGGCAATTGACGAGTCAGGAAACCCAGCTCAGGGATATGTACCGGCGTGTGTTGGCCTTGTGTAATAACGAGGAGGCCATACGCGAGGGCTCGTTTTTTGACCTGATGTATGTCAATTATGAAAATCAGCATTTCAATCCCCATCGACAATATGCCTATATGAGAGCATCGGAAAGAGAAGTGGTGCTGGTTGTTGTCAACTTTGACTCAGAGAAGGCCGATGTGGGAATTAATATACCTGCCCATGCCTTTGAGTGCTTGAAAATGTCGCCCGGACAGCGTTTTGCGAGCGAATTGCTCACCGGAGAGCGTCGTCGCCTGACGTTGGCGCCTGATGTGCAACTTGAGTTGTCGGTCCAGCCTCATGGGGCTGTCTTATATAGATTTAAAAAATAAATTCTTCAATAAAATACATTAACCCATTATTTAAAAAAATTCATGTCACCATCACAAGTACCTTTCAAAATTTTCTCGGGAACACGCTCTCATTACATGGCCAAGGAAATATGTAGTGAATTGGGCGTTGAACTTGGTAAAATGAACATCTTGCATTTTGCCGACGGCGAATTTGAAGTCTCGTTTGAAGAATCGATACGAGGCTGTGAGGTTTACCTTGTACAGTCAACATTTCCCAACAGTGATAATCTAATGGAGTTGTTATTGATGATAGATGCCGCAAAACGCGCGTCGGCCAAATCGGTAATTGCCGTAATGCCATATTTTGGATGGGCACGACAAGACCGTAAGGATAAGCCACGCGTATCTATCGCAGCCAAATTGGTATCAAACCTGTTGACGGCAGCCGGAGTTGACCGAGTCATCACCATGGACCTTCATGCCGATCAGATACAAGGATTCTTTGATGTGCCAGTTGATCATCTGTATGCGTCATCGGTATTTATACCATATATTCAATCTCTTGATCTTGATGAGCTTGTGATAGCGACACCCGATGTCGGTGGTGCCAAGCGAGCCAATAGCTATGCCAAGTATCTGGGTGTTCCCTTGGTGTTGTGTCACAAACAGCGCGCCAAAGCAAATGTTGTGGCCCACATGACGATTATTGGAGATGTTAAAGATAAAAATGTGATATTGATAGATGATATGGTGGATACGGCCGGGACTATCACCAAGGCGGCGGACTTGATGGTCGCCAACGGGGCCAAGAGCGTGCGAGCCATAGCATCTCACGCTATAATGTCAGACCCGGCTACCGAGCGAGTCAATGAGTCGGGTCTCACAGAGATGATATTTACAAACTCGATACCTTATATCAAGGAGTGCCCCAAATGCACGATTATATCAGTGGCACGACTGTTTGCCGACACGATACGTCGCGTTCATGACAATCAGTCCATTTCGTCTCAGTATCTTATAAAATAAGGGAAAATATAGCCAATTCACGGAGCGCCGCGGTTGGGATTAAGATAATTTAACACGCGGCAGGAGTAATTGTTAATTAAAATATTTGGTTAAGTCCCAAGAAAATAGTTACTTTGCACTCTGTTTTGTGGCACATCCTAAAAAGCTGCGTTGAATGATGCACCTCGCGGCGATATGAGAAGTGAGATGGAGACCGACAAGACCCTCTGTTTAAAATAGTTAGAAATAAGATAAACCATTAACAGCCATGTCAAAGATTTGTCAGATCACCGGCAAAAAGGCAATGACGGGAAACAATGTTTCTCACTCAAAGCGCCGCACCAAACGTAAATTTAACGTAAACCTCTTTACCAAGAAGTTCTACTGGGTAGAGCAGGGAATCTGGATCAGCCTCACCATTTCGGCTGCCGGTCTACGCACCATTAACAAACTCGGTCTAAACGCTGCAATGATGCAAGCTGCCGAAAAAGGTTTTTTAACAGACAAGGACATTAAAATCATAGGATTCTAAGAAAGATGGCAAAGAAAGCAAAAGGTAATCGCGTGCAGGTAATCCTCGAATGCACCGAACATAAGGCAAGCGGCATGCCCGGTACCTCACGTTATATCACTACCAAAAACCGCAAGAATACAACTGAAAGACTCGAGCTTAAGAAATACAACCCCATCCTTAAGCGCGTCACTGTACATAAAGAAATCAAATAATAAAACTTAGATATGGCAAAGAAAACAGTCGCCTCACTTCAGAAAGGTGAAGGCCGTACCTACAGCAAAGTTATCAAGATGGTAAAGTCACCCAAAACCGGTGCTTATGCCTTTAAAGAGGAAATGGTTCCTAACGATGCCGTTAAGGACGCCCTCAAGTAATTATTACAATGCTTGATTAATGTGTGGTCTTGTATATGGTGACCACCTCTAAAATATAGTGTACAGTCTCTAAAATTTAATTAGGGACTGTACATTGTTTTTTATAATCGGTTTTACCGGTTCAATAGGCCTCGACAGGCTTTATAATTCCAAATAATACTGTGTGAGGTATCTTGCCTCGAATGTCTCTCTTTACATTATTCAAGATTTATGAAGATGAGTTTTAAAAACTATATGCGTGTGTGGGCCCTGGCTGTAGCTGTGTCAATATCGGCGTCGGCCATGTCATTTGATTTGCCGGTCAAAACCATCAATGGCCAAAAAGTCTTTTACTATACAGTAGGTGTACACGAGACAACTCTCTCAATAGCCAAGGCATTGGGCGTAAATGTCACTCAAATATACCTGTATAACCGCTCGGCGTCGGATGGTGTCAAAAAAGGGCAGGTATTGTATTTTCCATACGAGGAATTTAAAAATCATTTCAATGAGCTGTCAAGTGTTGACCGGGAAAGGATGAATGCATCTGTTCAGGGTCAGAAGATACATGTAGTCAAGGAGGGCGAGACTTTGTTCGGTATCAGCAAGACCTATGGTGTTCCGGTCGATCGCTTGGTTAAGTTAAACCCGTCGGTATCTACAGGAGGCGTCAAGGCCGGTCAGAAACTGTTGATAGCCGAGGTGTCGGCTGCTGATAATGCAGTGGCCGAAAATAACAATGGCAAAGCATCGGACAACGGGTCAGAAGCTGAAAATAACACGTCGGACTCCAAGTCTAAAGATAAAACCACACGAGGCAAGAAGTCAGGTAAGATGACGGCCCAAAAGGAGTCGCACCAAGAGAAGAACTCACCGGAAACGGTGCCAGCTGTTCCAGAACAGACCAACGAATTGACTCCTGTCAATCCCGAGGTGGCTGTAAGTGATGGTAATGTGGCCGATGGTGAGGCTGAAATCAAGAGTGATATGTCACCGGTGAAAATTGTGATGGTGATGCCTTTTGAGTTGTCGGAGGAAAAGGTGTCCAAGCAGGCACAACTTAACACCGACTTTATGCGAGGCGCACTGTTAGGGGCCAACGAAATGTCGATTATATCAGACAAGGTTGATATCAAGGTGATTGATACCGGGATGTCAGAAGATGGTGATATCAGCCATATACTTAATGATACGGTGCTGTCTAAGGCCAATTTTATTATTGGTCCGTCTTCGCCGTCCCAGTTTGCCCGTATAGCTCGTTATGGAGCCTCACATGGGATATATGTCATCAATCCGTTTATAGTTAAAGATACAACGTATATTGACAATCCATATGTGGTGCAATTGTATATCGATACCGACCGCATGTATCAGAAGGCCGCCGATGAAGTCATGTACCGTATATCGGAAGGATACACACCGGTATTCCTGCATAATACGGCACACCAGAGCGATAAGGAGTCATTCCTTGAGATATTGAAAGGAAAATTTGCCGCCGGAGGAGTAACCCCCCTTGTAATCAACTATGACGGCAACCTTGTCGGTCAGGACCTGGCGGATGCTCTAAATGATGCCGGCAAGTATATTTTTCTGCCTGAGTCGGGCACGTTAGCCGAGTTTAATAAGTTCTGTATTCCGATGGTTAAATTCTTTGGAGAGAATTTTGCTAATGCGGGAGGACAGGGAATACTCTTTGGCTATCCTGAGTGGGCTGCTTTTCAAGGGCGAGCCGCAGAAAATCTTGCCAAGCTTAATGCTGTGTATTTCTCACGATTTAATGTCAGGGGAGGCATGAGCCGCTATGACGAGATTAAGGACTCGTTTAACGAGTGGTATGGAAGATCAATGATTGTAGGTTTCCCGATTCAGGCTCTTCATGGTTATGACTTGATGGAGTATCTGTTGGCTACTATTAAGACAACAGGAGTTAACTTGAAAGATGCTCGTCAATATGAGGGTGTACAGGCGGCATACAACTTTACCGTAGATGATGGGGCTGCCGGTATGTCCAATGATGCTTTATATTTCATCAGTCTTCAGCCTGATGAGTCTGTAAATGTTATAGTTAAGTGATGAAGTTAATAGGGATTAAATTATCGGTATTGACGGCCGCATTGATGATATCGCTGTCGGGACGTGGAGAGACCCACTATCGTCCACATCTGTCGGTAGGAGGTCATGGCGGTGTGTCGTTGGGTAAGATGTCATTCAGCCCCGGTGTAAAGCAAGGTTGGCTTATGGGCCCCGAAGCCGGTGTGTCAATTCGCTATGCTGAGGAAAAAATATTCGGGCTTGTCGGAGAAATCAATTTCAGTCAACGAGGGTGGAATGAGACGTTTGATGACGCGTCATTAAGTTATAAACGCACCCTCAACTATATATCCATCCCGGTGATGACTCATATTTATTTTGGGTCCTCACGGTTCAAGGGGTTTGTAAATCTTGGTCCTGAGGTAAGTTTCATGGTGTCTGACAACATTTCATCAAACTTTGATTATCACAATCCCGCCTCGGTGGGTATCAGTGGACGTCAGACCGATCAGTTGACTATGGAGGTGTCCAATAAATTTGACTATGGCATCACTGCCGGATTGGGCGCCGAGTATTATGTCAAGCCTCGTCACTCGATATATCTGGAGTGTAGATTTTACTATGGACTTGGAAATATTTTTCCTTCCAAGCGCGCCGATACCTTCTCGGCCTCGCGCACGATGTCTCTCAGTGCTACACTTGGTTATAACTTCCGTCTCAAGTGAGTCGGTCTGAGAGGGGTAGGGTTTTTGACAATTCTGTTTAAACTACCTCAGATTAATCAGTTCCCTGTCCGCTGACCCGTAAGATGTCAATCGCTACGATATGTTGAACATATAAACAATCGCTTCCCCGCTATTAATAGTGGGGAAGCGATTGTTTAGTAGATAGAATAAGCTCATTTATCTAATGATGAATGGCTTATTGTTGTTCAGTTTTGGGGTTAATCAGCACTCTTGGATGAGAGAGATGAGAAATTCTTTTTCATCCTCGGGGTCTACGGTGATTGTCACTTTGCCCTCGCGAGCGAGCCAACCAAGAGCAGCGAATACTTCTTTGTCTTTAAGTTTGGTAACTTTTTTGAGTTGTTTAAGACCGAGGGTTTCAGCTTCGTTAAGAGCGTTCCAAACGGTTCCGGCGTTTACGCCAATTGTTTCAGTGTTCATTGTTAAGTGAATTTATATTAATGTTAGACAACATCTTTAATAACATGTGGAGAAATAGAATACTTCTATGACGGATAAATGTTGTTATTTGTACCTTAGATGGTGCAAAGGTAGTGATTTTTTGTTAAAATTAACTATATATTTATAACAATTTGACAGGGGTATTTGTTTGTGGTTGTGTAACTATCTGTTGCGTAATGTATTAGCCTGTTATGGCGAGTAGTGCTATATTGCAAAAAAAATTGTAATTTTATGGTCTTAAATAGAAAGCCGGCCCGGGCTAAAGCCGGTCAGGCTCTGATATAACGTAACTTACCAAGATGAAAGGACGAGTAATACGCAATACCGGATCAAACTATATCGTATCGACAGCCGAGGGAAGTGAAATTAGCTGTAAGGTAAAAGGTAATTTCCGTATCAAAGGTATCCGCACGACCAATCCCGTTGCAGTTGGCGATGAGGTAGAGGTTGTCAAGTCGGACAGCCCCGGAGCCCCGGCCTTTATTACGGCGATATCGCCCCGGCGCAATTATATAATACGTCGGGCAAGCAATCTGTCCAAGGAGGCCCATATCATAGCATCCAATGTCGATATGGCACTGTTGGTCGTGACCTTGGCCCATCCAACGACATCGACGACCTTTATAGATCGATTTCTGGCTACTGCCGAGGCATATAATGTACAGGCCGGATTGATTATAAATAAGATAGACCTGTTGGATACACCTGAGTATAAAGAGTTGCTTGAGGCGGTTACATATTTATATCAATCGATAGGATATACCGTGATACATGTGTCGGCCAAGACAGGTAGTGGCATGGAAGACCTCAGAGATAAGCTAAAAGGCAATACAACGTTGTTGACCGGTAATTCGGGTGTCGGAAAGTCCACGATAATCAATGCCCTGATACCCGGAGCTGACGTTAAGACTTCTGAGATATCGGCAGTACATGACCAGGGGATGCACACGACAACTTTTTCGGAGATGTATGACCTGTCCTGTGACAGTCATATTATAGATACACCGGGTATCAGAGGTTTTGGCACGATTGACTTTGACCGCTATGAAGTCGCTCATTATTTCCCCGAGATATTTAAAATCTCGTCGGGGTGTCGGTTTGGTAATTGTACACACACTCATGAGCCGGGATGTGCGGTGTTGTCAGCGCTTGACAACCAATATATTGCGACCTCGCGCTACAACTCCTATCTTTCAATCCTCGAGGATGCGACTCCTGAGGAATTCTCCAAATACCGTAAACCCGAGTAAACATTTACTATCATTTTTCCCCTCTGATTGTTTCAGTAATGGAATTTAAACTCAGCTCAGAATATAAACCCACCGGAGACCAACCCCAGGCTATTGACCAGCTTGTCAGTGGACTAACCAATGATACCCGCTATCAGACACTCATGGGTGTCACCGGCTCGGGCAAGACTTTTACGATGGCCAATGTCATAGAGCGTGTCCAGCGTCCCACATTGATATTAAGCCATAACAAGACACTCGCTGCACAGCTATACAGCGAGATGAAGGCGTTTTTTCCTGAAAACTCGGTCCAGTACTTTATCTCATACTATGATTATTATCAGCCCGAGGCCTACATCCCATCCTCGGACAAGTATATAGAAAAAGACCTGATGATAAATCAAGAGATAGACCGTCTGAGACTGTCAACGACCTCGGCATTGCTTTCGGGACGCCGAGATGTCATCGTTGTCTCGTCGGTGTCTTGTATCTATGGCATGGGTAACCCCGAGGATTTCCATCAGAGTGCAGTAGAGGTGAGCGTGGGGATGAAAATTACGCGTAACAAATTTCTCAGGCAGCTTGTTGACGCATTGTATTCGCGCACCGAGTATCAACTCGAGCGAGGGAAATTCCGTGTTAAAGGAGATACCGTCGATATCAGGCTTGCCTATGAGGATATCGTGATAAGAGTGACCTTCTGGGGCGATGAGGTAGAGCGTATTCAGGCTATACATCCCGAAGATGGAGTCTCGATGGGAGACCACGACTGTATGAATATTTATCCGGCCAATCTGTTTGTGACATCACCGGCACGGCAGGCCAAGGCTATCGCCCAGATACAGCTTGACTTAGGAGAACAAGTCGAGGCTTTCAACCGTGAGGCACGTGAGTTGGAGGCCAACCGCCTGTATGAGCGTGTGACATATGATGTCGAGATGATGAAAGAGATAGGTCATTGCTCGGGTATCGAGAATTACAGCCGTTACTTTGACGGACGAGAACCCGGCATGAGACCGTTCTGTCTGCTTGATTATTTCCCCAAGGATTTTCTGACGATTATCGACGAGAGCCACGTGACATTGCCCCAGATACGGGCAATGTATGGTGGAGACCGCTCCCGTAAGGAAAACCTCGTGCGTTATGGTTTTCGTCTTGAAGCAGCCCTTGACAACCGACCCTTGACGTTTGATGAGTTTGAGTCCTTGACTCCTCAAACGATATATGTATCGGCGACGCCCTCGGATTATGAGGTTGCCCAAAGTGAGGGTGTTTTGGTCGAGCAGGTTATACGTCCCACGGGATTACTTGACCCGCTGATTACAATACTGCCGACTCAAAATCAGATAGACCGTCTCATAGAAGAAATTGTGACCCAGATAGAAAACGGCGAGCGAACGTTGGTGACAACTCTCACCAAGCGTATGGCCGAGGAATTGAACAACTATCTTGTCAAGCTCGATATCAAGACTGCCTATATCCATAGCGATGTCAAACCTATGGACCGTATTAAAATCATAGACCAATTAAGGTCGGGAGAGATAGATGTTCTGGTAGGCGTAAATCTCTTGCGTGAGGGTCTCGACCTACCCGAAGTGTCGTTGGTGGCGATACTCGATGCTGATAAGGAAGGATTTTTGCGCTCCCATCGGTCGCTGACCCAGACAGTCGGCCGTGCCGCCCGCAATCTTAATGGCCGAGTGATAATGTTTGCCGACCATGTCACCGACTCGATGCGTCAGACGATAGAAGAGACAGAACGACGACGATCGATACAGATGAAATATAATGAGGAGCATAATATCACTCCTCAAGCCATAGTAAAGGCTCGTCATGCCATCATCGGTCAGGAAGATGAGGCCCCCGAGCCTACAGCCTATATTCCCGGGACACCGGCCGTGTCAGGGTCTAAACCCAAGGAAAGAGGCAGGGTATCATCCTATGCTCCCGAGCAATCGACAGAATTGATAGCAGCCGATCCCGTTATGGCCTATATGTCGATTGACGAGTTGAAAAATCAGGTTAACCGCCTGAGGGCTGAGATGACAGATGCGGCCAAGGAGATGAGATTTATCGAGGCTGCGCGACTGCGCGACGAGATTATCCAGATTGAGTTATGTATCGAAAAACTGAACCAATGAGCCGACATTCCCATAAATATAAAGAGTCCCATATACAGGAGGCAACAGACAGAAGACATCCCGCACGAGCCGCCGGTGCGCGCTCACGGGGTACGGTCGAGGCTGAGACTGTAGACATGTTGGCGACACATAAGGTAACAGACTGGTTGCCAACCTCGGTCAAAGAGATGAAGGCCCTGGGGTGGGATTATGTCGATGTGGTGTTGTTCTCGGGAGATGCTTATGTCGATCATCCCTCGTTTGGAGCCGCTGTTATAGGTCGCACACTCCAGTCAGCCGGGTACCGAGTAGCCATAGTGCCTCAACCCAACTGGCAGGATGACCTCAGAGACTTCAGGAAATTTGGACGGCCACGTTTGTTTTTTGGCGTCTCGGCCGGAGCCATGGACTCGATGGTCAACCACTATACAGCGGCGCGTCGCCGTCGTTCGGATGATGCTTATACTCCGGATGCTCGCCACGGTATGCGTCCCGACTATCCAACGATAGTGTACAGTCGGATACTGAAAGACCTATTCCCCGATGTCCCGGTGATAGCCGGTGGAATAGAGGCGTCGTTAAGGCGTGTTTCTCACTATGACTATTGGCAGGATGACCTGAGGCCATCCATCCTCATTGACTCCCCGGCTGATATGATCAGCTATGGCATGGGCGAAAAAACCGTCGTTGATATTGCCGACCGGTTGAGTGCCGGCGAAAAATTGGCCGATATGACCGACCTGAGGCAAACAGTGGTAAGGGTGCCTCGAGAGCGAGTCCCCTCAGAAAGTGATGAAGAAAACGTGGTGCTGAACTCATGGACCCGATGTCGCAAAGACCGTACACTCCAGAGTGCCAACTTCAAGCACGTGGAGCAGGAGTCAAACATGCGCTCGGGTGGCCGTACAATATGGCAGGAGTATGACCGATGTGCCATTAAGGTTAACCCCATGTATCCGGCGATGGAA
Source organism: Muribaculaceae bacterium (assembly GCA_017621845.1). GTDB lineage: Bacteria > Bacteroidota > Bacteroidia > Bacteroidales > Muribaculaceae > CAG-873. The sequence continues at coordinate 74,837 of JAGASI010000014.1, read as the reverse complement.
GATGGGGAGATAGATGCCTCGTTTGACCTGCCTTATACCCGCATGCCCCATCCTCGCTATCGAGGTAAGCGTATCCCCGCTTATGACATGATTAAACATTCGATAAACTTACATCGGGGATGCTTTGGCGGGTGTGCTTTCTGTACAATCTCGGCTCATCAGGGCAAGTTTGTGGCTTCACGGTCCAAGGCTTCTATCATGCGCGAGTTGGACGCCGTAATCCACATGCCCGACTTCAAGGGCTATATATCAGATCTCGGCGGTCCATCAGCCAATATGTATAAAATCGGAGGTAAGGATAAATCGCTGTGTGACAAATGCCGACGTCCCTCGTGCTTGTTCCCCAAGGTGTGCCCCAATCTTCATACCGACCATTCGGCATTACTCGACATATACCACAGTGTCGATGAGCGTCCCGAGGTCAAGAAGTCGTTTGTGGGAAGTGGTGTGCGTTATGACCTGTCGATGCATCCTACAGGAGACTCCAAGGTGGATGCCGTCAACCGCCGCTATAATCGGGAGCTTATTGAACACCATGTCTCGGGGCGTCTTAAGGTGGCTCCCGAGCATACATGTGACCATGTGCTCGAGGTGATGAGAAAACCCTCGTTTGACCTCTACGGCGAGTTCAAGAAAATTTTTGATGACGTCAATCGCCGCTCGGGACTTAAACAACAGCTCATTCCGTATTTTATCTCGTCACATCCCGGTTGTACCGAGCAGGATATGATGGAACTTGCCCGTCGCACCCATGCCATGAATCTGCAACTTGACCAGGTGCAGGATTTCACTCCCACACCGATGACAGTCTCTACCGAGATATATTATTCGGGAGTACATCCCTATACCGGAGAGAAAATCTTTACCGCTACCAATCCCGATGCCAAGGCACGTCAACGTAGCTATTTCCAGACTTCCGGTAAGTTTTCCAATAATAAAAATTCCAGATACTATCAGGCAAATAAGAAATATCATAAATAATTAACCCAATTCATTAACACAGTTATGAATACAAAAAAAACATTAATTATGAGCTTAGCACTCAGTGCAGCCGGAGTGGCCTTGGCAGAGCCACTTGGAACATTTGATATAAATGCTCTCGAGCAGCTGGGCCGCGTCAGCGAGCCGAAGGTATCCCCCGATGGCACCAAGGTGTTATATGGTGTATCGTACGAAAACCTTGAGCAGAACAACTCCAATCGCGACCTTTATGTTCTTAACCTCGATGGTAAGACCAGCGGAAACGGCACTAAAATCACCGATACACCCAAGAGTGAGAATGGCGCCGTGTGGATTGACGGGGGCCAACGTATCGCCTTTATTTATCCTGATGCCGATGGGAAGGCCCAGATGTGGACAATGAACGCCGATGGTACCAACCGCGTGCAGGCTTCATCGATTGAGGGTGGTATCGACGGGTTCTTGTTGTCACCCGACCAGTCAAAAGTCGTGTTTATCAAACAAGTCAAGTATTCACGTGATGCCGCTGATATCTATCCCGACCTGCCCAAAGCTACCGGTCGAGTTATCGATGACCTGATGTACAAGCATTGGGACGAGTGGGTGACAACTATACCTCATCCATTTGTAGGTGACTTTGACGGTACCAAAGTAGGTGATGTCAAGGACATAATGATTGACGAGCCTTACGAGTCGCCGATGAAGCCCTTTGGCGGTGTGGAGTCTTTTGCCTGGACTCCTGACAGCAAGGCGCTGGTATATACCTCGCGCAAAAAAACCGGTAAAGAGTATGCAATCTCTACCAACTCAGACCTATATCGCTATGACCTTGTTACCGGTGAGACACGTAATCTTACCGAGGGGATGATGGGCTATGACACCAATCCCGCTTTCTCGCCCGACGGACGCTATATGGCATGGCTGTCAATGGAGCGTGACGGATATGAGGCTGACAAGAACCGCCTGTTTATCCTTGACACTACTACCGGCGAGAAGACCGACCTCACGAAGGATTGGGACTACACTATCGAGGAATTCTGCTGGCAGCCTGACAGCAAGAATATCTGGTTTATAGCCTACCATCAGGGAACTGCCCCAATCTTCAATATGGACATCAAAACCATGAAGGTGACAACTGTTGCCGAGGGCCGGTGGGATTATACATCACTTTCACCTGTTGTCAGCAAGAACAAGAAAGCTCCACAGTTGATTACCATGCGTCACTCGATGTTGCGCCCCAACGAAATAGTAAGTGTCACCAAGACTAAAAAAGGAGCTTTCAACGTTGCCGACATCACTGATGTAAACGGCAAGGTGTTTGCCGGCCTCGTGATGCCGACGGTCGAGGAGACCAAGACTCCCACTACCGATGGCAAGGAGATGTTGACATGGGTTGTATATCCGCCTAATTATGACCCCAACGGCAAATATCCTGCTATTCTATACTGTCAGGGTGGACCTCAAAGTGCAGTCAGCCAGTTCTGGAGCTATCGTTGGAACTTTGCCCTCATGGCTTCAAACGGATATATTGTCGTCGCCCCCAACCGTCGTGGTGTTCCCGGATTTGGCACCGAGTGGGAGGAACAGATTTCCAAGGACTATCCCGGCCAAAATATGAAGGATTATCTTGCCGCCATCGACCATGCCAAGGCTACTATTCCGGCAATCGACGGTGACCGTGTAGGAGCTACCGGCGCCAGCTACGGAGGCTTCTCTATATATTGGCTCGCCGGCAATCATGACAAACGTTTCAAGGCTCTTCTTGCCCATGCCGGTATCTTCAATATGGAGGCCCAGTATCTCGAGACCGAGGAAATGTGGTTTGCCAACTGGGACATGGGTGGCGCTTATTGGGAGAAAGACAACAAGGTTGCCCAACGCACCTTTGAGAACTCTCCCCACCGCTTTGTTGACAAGTGGGACACTCCTATCATGATAAGCCACGGTGAGTATGACTACCGCATCCTTGCCTCACAAGGTATGGCAGCTTTCAATGCCGCCAAGTTGCGTGGCATACCTGCCGAGATGGTACTCTTCCCTGATGAAAACCACTGGATACTCAAGCCCCAGAACGCCGTCATGTGGCAGCGACTCTTCTTCCGCTGGTTTGACAAATGGCTTAAATAATCCGACCGCAAACAGGTTATAACGCTAAAGCGCCGAGACGTGATACCCGCCGTCCTTTTTAATTAGGATTATACTATTGAATATCAATAGTATAATCCTATTGCTTTGTACTAAGCTTGTACTTAATATGTAACTCAGCACAAATGAAATGTCGTGATTTAGCGATATTTCACATCTATTTTTTTTCTCTGAAATTCCAACTACGGAACAAAAATAATCGCCTCGATGTTTCCATATATGTAACATTCTTTATATCTTTGCAGTCTACACAAGAAACTGAATGGAACTGAAAGCGAAATTTGATGTGTCCTACATGGAGGAGGCTCTTGTCTTTCTTGAATCCTTGCCCGATAAGGTCAAGGACAAGATTGCCTACAACATTTCCAAGAGCCGATATTTCATGGACAAGGAGCTGTTCAAGAAACTGAACGATGATATATGGGAGTTCAGAACCATATATCAAGGCTTCAAATACCGTCTGCTTGCGTTCTGGGATAAAGACACGGGCAACCTTGTGATTGCCACACATGGCTTTGTGAAGAAAACGCAGAAGACACCCGATAGTGAATTGGCACATGCAGAGGCACTGAGAAAAAAATATTACGAAGATAAAAACAAATAAGATATGGAAAAGATGAAACTATATACCCACGATGAAATGCTCGACCGTGTTGTCGGAGATAAAGGGACACCGCGCCGTAATGCGATGGACGCTGAATTGCAGTCCTATCTCATCGGTGAGGCTATCAAACAAGCGAGAAAAGAAAAGAACCTCACGCAGGAGCAACTCGGCGAACTGATGGGTGTTCAGCGGGCGCAGGTGTCGAGGATAGAAAGAGGTCACAATCTTACTGTCGGGACAATCGTCAGGGCGTTCAAGGCTATGGGCGTACCCGCAGCATTCTCTTTCGGTGGTGTATCTCTATCCCTTTGCTGAGAATATCCCCTTGCACTTCTTGCATTTTTGCACTTTCAGGACCTTCCGAACGCTACCAACCGCTCCTGTCTTTGGGTGTTTTTTGAGGGGCGGGGGATGGTTGTTTGGAGAATAAGTGGTAGATTTGTGGTCTGAATGATGACTGAAACGGATGACTGAAACATGAGTAAGGCCCAGCTGAAAAAGGAATTGAAAGCGATGTCTCACGAGCAGGTGTGTGAGATGCTCCTGGATGTGTACAGCGCGATAAAGCCGGCTAGGGATTATTTTGAGTTCTTCTTAAATCCTGATGTCGAGAAGCTTACCGAGAAGTACAAAAAGACCCTTTATAATGAAATATGGCGAGTCAAGAGACATGTCTCCAAGGCTCGTATATCCAAGATTAAAGGAGCGCTTAAGGAATATGCCTCTTATGGTATTGACCCACGGGATGTCAATGGATTGAGGATGTGGGTCATTCATGAGATTGTACGGGTGTTGAGGGCCTACTGGACCGGTGACACGCTGTTCAAGGGCATGGGGGATATATATGCCGATGTTCTCGCCGATGCCGATACACACGGCTTCTATTCCGAGCAAATAAAAAAGTTGAATGACATGTTGACACTTGATTTCGGCTATATCAACTATGTCAATTATCTGAGGCGCCAAGCCGGTTTACCTATAATTCCTACAGATACCGCCAAGTGACATATTGTCAGTGGCAAAAAATTATATATCGGTAAACAACTATCTCGGCACACTTTTTGTTTGATAGTAAAGTGAGGCGAGTGATAACATCACGACAGTGATGAGTACTCGTGCCAATAACCTATTCATCTTTGATGCACTATGAATTTCAACAATTTTACTATCAAGTCACAGGAAGCTATCCAGAAAGCGGTCGAGTTAACCAAGTCGGCCGGACAGCAAGCTATTGAACCTGTACATTTGCTTAAGGGGGTAATGTCAGAGGGTGAATCCCTGATAAATTTTATATTCCAGAAGATAGGCGCTTCCATGCCCCAACTCAACCAGCGTCTTGATGCGGCAATATCCTCAGAGCCGCGTGTAAGTGGCGGGGAGCCATATCTCAGCCGCACGTCCAATGATGTTCTCCAGAAGTCGCTTGACATCGCCAAGGAGGGTGGAGACCAATATGTCACTCTCGAGGCAATGCTCATGGCCATCTTTGAAATCAACTCACCGGCATCCATACTGCTTAAAGACCTTGGAGTCACCAAGAATGAGCTTAAGAGCGCTGTCGAAGAGTTGCGCAAGGGTAAAAAAGCCACCGACCAGAGTGCTGAGGATACATATAATGCACTGTCCAAATATGCCATCAACCTGTGTGAACGCGCCCGAGAGGGTAAACTCGACCCGGTCATCGGCCGTGACGAGGAGATACGTCGTGTACTCCAGATATTGAGTCGTCGTACCAAGAACAACCCCATGCTCATCGGTGAGCCTGGTACCGGTAAGACAGCTATCGCCGAGGGTCTGGCCCAGCGTATTGTGCGCGGTGATGTACCTGAAAACCTGCGTAGCAAACAGATTTTCTCACTCGATATGGGTGCGCTCGTCGCCGGTGCCAAGTACAAAGGCGAGTTTGAGGAGCGACTCAAAGCTATTGTCAACGAGGTGACTCAGAGTGACGGCGAGATAATCCTGTTTATCGACGAAATCCACACACTTGTAGGTGCAGGCAAGGGAGAGGGCGCCATGGATGCCGCTAATATCCTTAAACCGGCATTGGCCCGAGGTGAGTTGCGCTCGATTGGAGCTACCACGTTGGACGAGTATCAGAAATACTTTGAGAAGGACAAGGCTCTGGAGCGACGTTTCCAGAAAGTCATGGTCAACGAGCCTGACGAAGCCAGCACTATAGCAATCCTGCGTGGTCTGAAAGAACGTTATGAGAACCATCATAAGGTGAGAATTCGTGATGAGGCAATCATTGCCGCCGTTCAACTATCTGAGCGTTATATCACCGACCGTTTCCTCCCCGACAAGGCTATAGACCTTGTTGATGAGGCGGCGTCAAAACTTAAACTTGAGATAGACTCAGTGCCCCAGGCCCTTGATGACATCAGCCGCCGTATTGCCCAGAAAGAGATTGAGCGCGAGGCTATCAAGCGCGAGGGCGATGATGCCAAGGTCAAGGATATAGAAAAAGAATTGGCCACGATGCGTGAGGAAGAAAAAGAATACACCGCCAAGTGGCGCGCCGAGAAAAATCTCATCGACCGTATACAGCAGAATAAAATCGATATAGAGCAACTTAACTTTGACGCCGAGAAAGCCGAGCGCGAGGGTGACTATGGCCGTGTTGCCGAGATACGCTACTCTCTTATCAAGGGTAAGGAAGACGAGAATAAGAATATCCAGGAACAACTCAAGATGATGCAAGGTGAAAAGGCCTTAATCAAGGAAGAAGTTGATGCTGACGATATAGCTGACGTCGTAAGCCGTTGGACCGGCATACCCGTGACCAAGATGGCCAAGTCGGAAAAAGAAAAACTGCTCCATCTCGAGGCCGAACTGCACTCGCGAGTCATAGGTCAGGAAGAAGCTATCAGTGCCATTGCCGATGCCGTACGTCGCTCGCGTGCCGGTCTTAATGATCCACGCCGACCGATAGGCTCGTTTATATTCCTCGGTACCACCGGCGTGGGTAAGACAGAATTGGCCAAGGCGCTTGCCGAGTACCTGTTTGATGACGAGAATATGATGACGCGCATCGATATGTCGGAGTATCAGGAGAAACATTCGGTGAGCCGTCTTGTAGGCGCGCCTCCGGGATATGTCGGATATGATGAGGGTGGACAGCTCACCGAGGCTGTGCGCCGTAAACCTTACTCAGTAGTGTTGTTTGACGAGATTGAGAAAGCCCATCCCGATGTATTCAATATCCTGTTGCAAGTACTTGATGATGGTCATCTTACCGATAACAAGGGTCGTCTTGTCAACTTCAAGAACACGATTATAATCATGACGTCCAATATGGGCTCCCAGCTGATACGTGAAAATATGGCCCGGCTCAATGACAGTACACCGGCCGACAAGCGCATGGAGATTATTGAGGAAACCAAGACCGGCGTGCTTGAAATGCTCAAGCAGACGATACGTCCCGAATTCCTTAATCGTATCGACGAGATAATCATGTTCACCCCGCTCAACCGCCGGGAGATTGAAGATATTGTTGGCCTCCAAATCAAGAGCGTGCAGAAGATGCTCGAGCGCAACGGAGTCACACTCCATGTTACTCCCAAGGCTATCGGCTATCTTGCCGATGAGGGCTTTGACCCCGAGTTCGGTGCCCGTCCCGTCAAGCGTGTCATTCACCGTCTTGTTCTCAACCGCCTGTCTAAGGACATTCTTGCCGGCACGGTCGATAAGGACCATCCTATCACCATCGACCTTGACAACGACGGAAATCTCGTTTTTTCAAACCGATAAATCGTGTAATCGGTGAGTTATTGAGGCCTCTACCATAACTCAGGCTCTCGTCCTTAACCTAAAACATACCCGTTAATAACCCCCGGCTCAGGGACTCGGTCCCTGCACCGGGGGTTAATCATAGCTTGGCCCTCCTGGCCTGCATCCCGTGTCCGGGGAGTTTTATTTCAGTGTATCATGTATGGTGTATGAGCTACCTTGGATTATGAGATGAAGGGTCAGTTATTATTTGATGGTAGGGGCGGCCCAGAAGCGGTCGGAGTCGGTGGTGAGGATCTCTTTCCGAGAGTATTTGAAGCCCTCGGGGATGAGAGTCACGTATGGCTTGCCCTTGGCGCCCGAGCCCTCGGCCAATGGTCCGTTATAAGAATTGGCAGTGATTATATATAGGTTTTTGGCCATATAGGTTTTGAGGTAATTGTCCACGTTATAGGCTTGTTTGTGGTTCCAGTTGGCGTCCTCGTTAAGCAACAGAGGCTTGTTGTCAATGAGACGTTGTCTGACTTCGCCCGGGTGGAGTAGGGTGCCGTTCTCGTCGGTGGGGAAGGCGGCAAATGATGGGTCGGCCCATACCCATTTGCCCAGTTCCTTGCTCCAGGCAACACATATCACGTGGCAGTCAGAGTCGGTGTCATATTGTTTGGACTGACATGTCAGATAGCGAGCCGGAATGTTTTCGGCCAACAGCAACTCGGTAAGCATCATCGCTAAGAAGCGGCAGTTATATCCTCGGTTTTTGGCCTTGGCCTCGTCATATAGAGAACAGAAATGGAAGGGGACTTCAGGCCATCCGCTCGTTCCGTCATGAGGAATAAGGTCATGGAGCCAATAGGTGAGGCGTTTGATGCGGGACAAGTCATCTCCGTTACCGGCGATGCTGTCGAGGTTGAATCGTTGGCGAGTCATGGCGAGTAGAGAGTCGGTGGAAGGTGTGTAACGGAAAGCCGGGAGGTTGACATCGTCGCTTCGGTAAGGGGCGCTCTCTTGAAGGACTTGTAGCTTGGTCTTGCCATAATCGATGCGGATTTTTTCTTTTGCCGCCAATTGGTTGATCATTGCTGTATCACGGTCTAATATATTGGCCATGATGACAACTTTATCGTTAAGAGCCAATGCCATTTTACGCATGAATGGGTCATAGCGATTGTTGGAATCGGTGAGTACCGAAATGTGGCGATTGACGATACTGTCGGCTTGGGTACGCATCCCGGTTTTTTTCAAAGCTTCGGCAACATCGGTAGGCATGACGACAGTTGAGTCGTTGGTATACAGAACGGGGCCGTTGAATACGCTGCCTTTGAAGTTGGGAGACTCCTTGCGGTCAGGACCTACAAAGCCACCACATACAGTGAACCCGTTATAGATGATTTCTTCCATCTTAGGGCAATTGTTGACAAGATCGGGGCCGCCGTTGGTGACGATAGGTCCATTGAAGATGACACGTCTCAACTCGGGACATTCACGGAATTGGTACCCGTCGATGTGACCTATTAATCCCTCAAACTTAACTTGTTCCAGGGCGGGAAGGTTGGTGAAAGCTCCGGAATAGACATAGTCGGTGCTACCAATGCTCAGTGTACGCAGAGAGTATAGCTTCTGGTTATTAAGGCCAAAAATTATATTGGATGCCGGCAGTCTGAGCGAGACCAACAGGCTGTCATACATCAAAGAATTAGGTGCCATTTCCACTCCATTGGGAATGTGAAGATAGCGTATGCCGGTACGGCCTAAAGCCCAACGGTTGATTTTGGTTAACCCTTTGGGAAGGATGATGCTATCTATAGGACATCCATAAAGTAGCCCTACGGGGAGTTCCATCTCGGCGTTATCGTTGATAAACATTGTCTTATTTGAGCCAAATAAGGCTGTGTCGGGGACAAAGGTTACATCGCGCAAGTTGAGCAGAGAGACCGCCGAAGTGTGGGTATCGAGCATTGAGTCGCTACCACAAACTTCACGCAGGGCCTTGATGTCGGCGCTGTTAAGCGCGCCCTTGATTTTCAGTTCCTTGAGATTGTTTTTCTTGGCGAGTTCGGTGGCAAGCCCTCCGGGTTTCTTGACATTGACAGTTGTTATCGCGAGCGAGGCAAACATGTTGATACATAGAGCCGCCCCAATAAATAGCATTGAACGTTTATTCATAAAACAGGGGATAATTAAGATTTTACTTTTATAGTCAAGACACCGAACACCGTCCAAGTGTGACACTATAATAAAGACAAATAAAAACTTTTTTTAATTACCTCCCCTAAACACAAATTTCAAAAAAAACAGCCACAACCCAACGGCAAAGACGTTGGGCGTAAGTATTTATTGTATGAGGGTCTATTCAGAGGGGATGTCGGGGGACTCTTCGTCTTGTTTGTATTCGGCGGCGAGCATGGCGAGGAGGCGGGAGATTTGGGTCATGGCTTGTAGGGTCTCGGGAGAGACTTCCTGATGTTTGAGTCTCATCATCAACAGGCCATATAGGGCGTTGAAGCAGGTCTCTATTTCACCGGCGCGGTTTTCGCCGGCTTTGGCGCGCAGCTCAACGATGTATGGTAGGGTTTTGTAGAATTGGTCGTGGTAGGCTGTTTTCTTGGGGTCTTCGAGAAGTTGACGGTGCATCCTGACGATGTCAGACAGGACGTTGCGGTTAATCTGGAGATGCCCTGACTTGGAGACTTCGTCGTGACGCATCATGTCGATGAGTGACTCGTACCATTGTGTCAGTTCGCGAGTATGTTGTTCATCAAGGTTAGAGGGGATGATGAGGGTGTTTTTTATTTTCTCTATGTCGAGGTCGTTGGCACGGATAAGGTCCTCGATCTGCCACATATAGAGAAGGTATTCGGCAATGTTTTCTTTGCGTTTCTGAGAAGCTGTGTACATGGGGTATGTTTTGTTTAATAAATAAACGGCCTTGGGAGATGAATGGTTTACAGAAGGGGCTTGCATCCTGGATTAATGTTGTAATATAGCCTGAGGAAGGAGGCCGGCAGGATATGAATCCACCCTGCCGGGCCAATCATTTTCAGGCGTTGGCTTAAAGGAATCTTGCACCCCAGGGTGTAAGTCCAGAACAGCACGCGGTGTATCTGTCGTCGTTTCCATGGCTCGTGGGGATGTCGGGAGGCCTCGCTGTAATAATTGGCAACGGTCCCGGGCGATGCAATCATATTGGCAACCCATCGGTGGCTCAGTCCTCCGGGATGATATACACATCGGGTCAAGGGCGTAGTTGTAAAATAGGTTTTATGGCTGAGCGCAATGCGTTGTTTTACAATGTCTTCCGGGCAGAATTTTTCGCCCTCAAACACCGGGAACGGGTATTTTCTCAATATCTCCGAACGGTAGATGTTTATTGTGTCGCCATAATACTTCATGCGTCCTCTGAAAGTGACATAATCGGTAATCATGCCGTCTTCAGGCATCGGATGAATGAGTGGCCGGTTATCGTCATCAAGTGCTACGGCCGTGATTACGCCTATATCGTGTAGCCCGTCAACTTTATGGATTATTTTGTGGAGCTTAGACAATGCTCCGTCAATCAGCACGTCATCAGAATCTACAACCATGACCCATGGGGTTTTTACCAATGGCATGGCGTTATTGAGTGCCACGTGTTTACCCAGGTTGGCTTGATAGCGGTATAGGATGTTGAATGGTGCATGAGCTTGAAATTGATTGACAATGGCGGCTGTATCGTCGGTCGAACCGTCATCGATGATAATCCAGTCAAGTGAGTTATAAGCTTGGGAGCGGATTGAGTCAAAAAGCGCCGGCAACAGTGAGCCACGATTGTATGTTGGTGTTACAATCGTGATTGTGGGTGATGGAGCGTTATTTGACGTGGCTGACATCAGAGGAGTAGGTAATTATTTGGAGGAGCGGATGCCTATGCCACGATATCTCAGGCCGGCTTCTTCGAGCTCGTCGGGCTGGTATATATTGCGACCGTCAACGATAAGGTTGCCTCTCATGGCACGAGCCACGACATTCCAAGAGGGTAGGCGGAATTGTTTCCACTCGGTAAGCATCACCACGGCATCGGCATCGACCACGGTGTCATACATGTCCCGTGAGTATGTGACGATATCTCCCAGGCGGCGTTTACACTCGTCCATCGCCACGGGGTCATAAACCTTGACTGTAGCACCGGCCTTGACCAACGCGTCGATGACCACCAGCGAGGGCGCACATCTCATGTCGTCGGTCTCGGGCTTGAAGGCAAGGCCCCAGATGGCTATATTCTTGCCTTTAAGGTCTCGTAGCTCTTGTTTGAGGATCTTGATAGGCCGTGATTTCTGAGACTCGTTAACGGCCTCGACTGCCTCGATGACTCTCATGGGACAGCTATTTGTAGCACCGGTGTGAATGAGGGCCTTGACATCCTTGGGGAAGCAAGAACCGCCGTAGCCACATCCGGGATATAGAAATTTGGAGCCGATACGGGCATCAGAGCCTATGCCTTTTCTTACCTGGTTGACATCGGCACCGACGGCGTCACACAAGTTGGCGATATCGTTCATAAAAGAGATACGTGTGGCCAACATTGCGTTGGCGGCATATTTGGTCATCTCGGCCGAGGCTATGTCCATAAAAATAACCCTGAAGTTATTGAGCAGGAATGGCCGGTACAGGCGTTCCATGACTCGTCGAGCGCGTTGGCTCTCGATGCCAATGACCACGCGGTCGGGTGACATGAAATCCTTGATGGCGGCTCCCTCCTTCAAGAACTCGGGGTTGGAGGCGACTTCAAACGGTATGTCTACGCCACGATGGGCCAATTCTTCATATATGGCTTTTTTGACCAAACGAGAGGTGCCCACGGGGACTGTTGATTTGGTGACCAACAGGGTGTAATGGTTGATGTTTTGACCAAAGGTGCGCGCGACATCAAGTACATATCTGAGGTCGGCCGAGCCGTCCTCATCGGGGGGAGTACCTACGGCACAGAACACGACTTCGCTTTGGTCCAATACCTGGCGCAGGTCGGTGACAAAGTGCAGGCGTCCCGCCTCGACATTGCGCTTGACAAGCGAGTCGAGCCCCGGCTCATAGATGGGGATTTGACCGGCAAGAAGACGGTCAATCTTGGCTTGGTCAATATCCACACAGGTGACATCGACGCCGACTTCGGCAAAGCATGCGCCGGAAACCAGTCCGACATATCCGGTACCTACGATGGTAATTTTCATGAGGGTGAGTTTAGTGTATGTTTGGATTTAAAACATTTTTTTAATTATGGAGTATGAAAGAATTACATTTCAAATTAATCTTGAGGTCTTTTTTCGGTGCTTTTTACAAGGTTCATCAGTCACGATGCCCTCATCGTTTCCTCTTCATTTTGCAAAAATCCCTTGAAGAATTCTCTCAATCTTAATTGGGTTTAAATCCAAACACACTCTTATTTAATTTCGACTTAGGGTGATTGGTCTGACCTATCAACAATGCCGACAGGAGATTGCTTGATTTGATAATATAAATTAGCCCCGAGACCATAGTCACTATACAGGCGGCTACAACGGCGGCAAACACAAAAGTAGGTGTCCATCCCAATGCCATTTCCCGAAGTGCCTCGCGTGTGGCTCCCAATGGGAATAAAAAGAAGTAATGAAGCAGGTATATGGCTAATGATTGGGCTCCAAGATAAGTCCAGACGCGAGCCATGAAACATGGTCGGCCTGAAGAGAAGACGCGGTTACACCATGGACGTGTCAATGCTATGGCTATCACCGATATAGTGATGTGGAACAGGGTTCTCAGTATATTGATGACAATGGGGTAATCCGCCAGGCCATCGATGTCCCATGGCCAGCATATCATATACAGGAGGACGCCACCGATGAGTATCGATGAGGTGATAACTGCCTGGGATGTTGTCAGGCGGTTGAAATTGTCCTTACTTGACGAGGCTAATACTCCAAACATGAATACCGGGAAAAAGCGTGTCATCAGCTCCAGTGAGCAATAACCGCCCACCTCGGCCGTAACCGTTTGGTTCATAACTAACAGCAGGGCCCATAGAGCGCAGACTGTCATTATCCGAGCCGGCATGCCGGTCAATCGTGACAATATGGGCGTCAGCAGGGCATAGATGACCATGATTTCAAACAATACCAATGTGAACCAGTAACCGTTTTTGTACCCATCGGACCATAAGCCCTCGAATGTCGAGTTTAGGGGGGACTCTAATCCGCTGTGGGGAAAATAGAATATCCATAACGATGATACAACCACCATCGGGATGATAAGTTGTCTGAAACGTCCGGCAAGATTGGGGGTGAGCCATCGTCCATCATCGGTAAGTTTATATGTAAACCATCCGCTGATAAAAAAGAACAGCGGCATGTGAATCTCGCCTATAAATTTAAATACCACCGCGCGGTCAATGTCCCTCACACACATGGTCAGCACATGCCCCATGACTACAATAAAGATAGCGATACCTTTAATCACATCCATGTAATAAAGCCTTTGGCGACCGACGGCGGTGTTCATAATGGTAATAAATAATGTATAGTTGTTAATACTCAGTGGTAGCAATAAAAAAAGCGCTGAAAGTCACGAAACGTGGTGACTCTCAGCGCATAAGGTCGCGGAGCGACCGAGATTCGAACTCGGGATACCCTTTTGGGGTATACACGCTTTCCAGACAACTTTCTCCAATCGCAAACGACTGGTTAATAATTAGTTGCTTAAAGCCCGTTCCTGCTTGCGCGTATGTTGCGCGCAAGATTTACGCTGCAAAGTTAATAATATTTTTTGATGTGGCAATAACTTTCGCGCCCTTTTTATCATTTTTTTTCTTGAATGTAAGAGATTCCATTGGCTGTTAGTAGCTCTCGCAAACGCCATATTTCTTCTCGTAGGTCTATCTCCCTATCTCGGCAATCGTCGTATTTCTTTTGTAACTCATCAAGCCGGGAACATAGGCGCGCGTTGTCATCGCGCAATCTTTGTATTTCTTCATCATCGCCCCCTCTCGCCTTGTCTGCGTCGCGGTCTATGCGTTCCAGTATTCCGAGTATCTGCCGCAAGGCTTCGGGGTCATTTATTCTAATCTCCGAAAACTTATTGTTGCTGCCTACCGCCTCAAGATAACGAGGATATTCTTCCTCATCAATTTCATATCTCGTAATGTCAACTCCGGGGAAGGCTTTGCGGAGGTCGGCAACTCGCTCATCGGGAAAAGGATTGCGACCCTTTTCTACACTTGACAGAAAGCCCTGTGTTACGCCGAGAGCTGCGGCAAGCTCTTTCTGCGTTTTGCCGTTTTCTTTTCTCAATTCAAGTAGTCTGTATCGTGCCATTACAAGTTTTAGTAATTATTACGCAATATTTAATGCTAATATTACGTTATATCAATTAAATTAGCTACCTTTGCATTGTCGTGATTATTCACAACAACAAGCAATAAGATTATTTCTTGATGCAAAGGTAACTATTATTTCCTAATATAACAAATATATTGCGTAATATATTTGTTGTTCAATGGTTGAAAAATGTAAACAAGATTATATGGAGCAAAAATCACTAAAGGAACTCTACCTTGAAGAAAAGGAGAAACCAAATCCGGCACAGGCTTTTATATCAAAAATAGCCGAAATCACTTGCCGCGAAGAATCAACCGTAAGGCAATGGCTGTCGGGTATTCAAACGCCTAATCAAAGAGCCAAAGAGCGCATCGCAGTTGCTTTCGGCTCAACTGTCGACGTGCTATTCCCGGAAATAGTTAAATAATAAGGTTCCCGTTTATGAAAGCTACCGAACCTCAAATTATTGCAACTGCACGTTATTCCATAAGCCAAACCTGTGAGCTACTTGGGATACACCGCGATACTCTGCGGCTTTATACCGATAAGCAAAGAATTATCAAATGCGGCTATCGTACTATCGGAAACCGCAAAGTAAAGTTCTATCTCGGAAGCGAAATTTTACGCTTCTGGAAACGACAGGTGTAGCCATGATAGCGCAGAAAACGATAGACGCTGTTCTCGACGCGGTGCAGATATACGATGTCGTGAAAGATTTCGTGCAGTTGCGGCGCAGCGGCTCCGGCTGGACAGGGCTGTGCCCTTTCCACTCCGAGCGCACGGCATCTTTTCATGTCGACCCGCGACGCAACATATACAAATGCTTCAGTTGCGGCGAGGGTGGCGGAGCCGTGAGATTCCTTATGGAAAACAGGAATATGTCATACCCCGACGCTATACGCCATATAGCCGGGCTGTATAACATACCCGTCGAGGAAGCTCCCCACAACCTTACCGACGAGCAGCGCAAGCTCGCCCTTCAGCGTGAGGGCGACCTCGCGGCTCTGGAAACGGTGCAGCAGTTTTTCGAGCAGTCGCTTGTGGCTGGCAACACTGCGGCCAAACGCGCCTGCGCTTACGCCTCGAAACGGTGGACGCTTGAATATTGCCGGGCAAACGGGATAGGTTATGCACCTTATCCCAAAGAGTTTTTCGAGTTCGTCAAACAGAAAGGCGTCAGCCTCGACGCCCTTCTTGACACCGGCATGATCAGGAAGAAAGAGGACGGGCACTTCTCTTTCATGTTCGCCAACCGTATCACCATACCCATACGCGACAGGTTCGGGCGCGTGATAGCGTATACCGCCCGAAGCCTTGACGATAATACGGACTGCAAATATCTCAATTCCACGACCTCATGCGTCTACAAGAAAGGAAATACCGTTTTCGGCATCGAGATAGCAAGGAAAGCCGCACGAAAGGCCGGGTTCCTGTATGTGGTTGAGGGCGCGCCCGACGTGCTGCGCCTCCAGTCTGTCGGCAGCGACAATGCAGTGGCCGCCCTCGGCACGGAGTGGACTGCCACGCAGTTCGAGGCCATTAAAGGTATTTCCGACACACTTTGTTTTATACCCGACAGCGAGATACCCAAAGAGGGCGAGATTTATTCGCCGGGAACAAAGGCCGTGATGAAGAACGGACGCGAGGCCGTAGACCGCGGATTCCGCGTTGTGGTACGCGAGATTCCGCTTGACAACGGAGCCGAAAAGAACGACCCCGACAGCTATTGCACCACTCCGGCTATCCTTTCTTCGCTCGAAGAACAGGATTTTGTGCTGTGGTATGCCGAGAAAGCATTTCTCGCCCCCACGACGCAGTTAGGACGCACGGAGGTTATCAAGGACTTGTGCGCCATGCTCGCAGCCATAGAGGACGCGACACTCGCCTCTATGTACCTCGAACAGCTTATCAAGAAATATAAGGAGCGCACCGCCTGGAAACTGGCCTTTAACTCGGCGCAGATGCGCAAGCGCAATGAATCGGGCAAGGACGGCGCGGAGAGCGAGAACGAGCGCGACCTGTTCAGCCGCTACGGATTCTTTATTGCCAACAACTGCTACTGCACCTATGGCAAACAGAGCGAGGTCATACGACTTTCAAACTTCATTCTGCTGCCTATGTACGATATTCCCGACGAAGGCTCCATGACGAGGCTTTATAAAATCGTCAACGACCTGGGCCACGACGCCATTATACCTCTGGAGCCGGACGACCTCGTGAATCTCGCTCTGTTCAGAAAGAAGATAAACATTGCCGGGCGTTATGTGTGGCTCGGCAAAATCGACGACCTTATGCGCGTCGAGGAATACATCTTCAGAAAAAGCGAATCGGCCAAACGTATCCGCACACTCGGCTGGCAGCCGGAGGGCTTCTTCGCTTACGGCGACGGCATTTATACAGACCGTTTTATCCGCGTCGATGAAATAGGAATGGTGAGCCTCCGGGGTTACGGCATTTTCTATCTCCCGGCTTTCTCGGTGATGTACCGCGACAACCGGCTGCGCTTCGCTTTCGAGAAATCTTTCACCTATACCCACAAGGCCGACGTGTCTATGGCCGAGTATCTGAAACTGTTTGTCGACGTATTCGGCGACAACGGCAAGGTGGCGATAGCTTTTATTTTCGCCACGCTTTTCCGCGACTTCATTTTTGAACAGTTCGAGTTTTTCCCGATTTTCAATATTTTCGGCAAGCCGCAATCGGGCAAATCACAGCTTGGCAAAGCCATGAAAGGCTTCTTTACAAGCTCGAACAAGCCGATAAATTACGAGGGCGAAACATACCCGGCCATTAACAAGGCTTTGGAACAGACCGCCAACTGCCTTGTGCATTTCGACGAATACAAGAACTCTATCGAGTGGCGAAAGGTGGAACTGCTGAAATCAATGTGGGACGGCGTAGGACGCGGCAAGATGAAAGACGGCGATGTGGAACGTGTCAACGTGAACTGCGGCGTTATCCTGTCGGGTCAGGAAATGCCGACTATCGACCCGGCCCTGTTCACTCGTATTCTGCACATAACCGTCAACAAGACCTCATACACACTGGAGGAACGGCAACGCTTCGCCGAGCTTATGGAACTGAATCGTCGCGGTGTGTGCCACCTTACTATGGAAGTAGTAAGACACCGCGACCGCTTCGTGGAGGATTTCCCCCATTTCTGCGCACTTACCCGTACAGAGGTGGTGAACCGTATCGCCAGGAGCGGCAAAACTGTATCAGACCGTATGTATATGAACTGGGTTGTGGTGCTCGCCTCATTGAGGACGCTTGAAAAAATCCTCCCTGTGCCTTTCTCTTACGAGAATCTTCTTGATATCTGCGTCGATATGCTGCTTGAACAGCACTCGATCACAGAACGCTCCGACGAAGTGGCCTCTTTCTGGAACTTTGTTCATGTGCTTTATCAGGAAGGGCGGCTATACCAGGAGGGCGACTTTCGCATTAACCGCAATGTGTCGAGCCTGAGGCTTCACGGCACTTCCGCGACAAGAGAGTTTTCAGAGCCGAAGAATATACTCATAATACGCGACCGCCGTATTATTCAGCATTATCAGACCGACAAGGCGCGCTCGACAAAACAGCTTATACTATCCGAAGACGATATGCGCAAATATCTTGAACGCTCCGCGCCATGCCTCGGCATTGTCAAGCGCAAGTTCTATAAGATGAACCAGTACGGACAGCCTGTAAAGGAGTTTGGAGAGGGCGGCACCGCCGGACGGCAGCTTTACGATGTCGATACGGCACTGGCTTTCGATTACGACCAGGTGCAGCAGCTTTATCACCTCTATCTCACCGCCGACACCTCGGCCATGACGGAGGAAGAACAACAAGAGCATGAAAATCAAATCAGTAAGCCTCCCGCGAGCGGCTCCGGCCAATCAAGCCTTCCTTTTTGATTTTTTCGGCAAATCTTTTGAAACCCGACAGTTACCACAGCCACCGCCGCCACCGCGGTATAAATCAACACTTTAATGTCTGCAACCTTTGACAACCGAACAGCCACCGCAAGCCACCGTTTGCCGGTTTTGCAACCGCCGACAACCGATTTACCTTATTTTTCTCTTTTTGAAAAGAAAGAAAAATATCTTAAATGCGTGGCTTCGTGGGGATTGCCTTTGCCTCTCTCGGACGGTTGCGCGGTTCCGGCGGTTACACCTCTTTTCCCATTGAATTAACAATAAAAATATAAACCTAAAATACCCGGATATGAACGACTTCCTTATTTACCTCCCTCTTGAAGCATTTATGGCGCAGTGGTTCCGCCACAGGCACGGCGGCTCGCAGTACACCGTGCGCCTTGTGCGCGGCAGCGTGGAATCCAAACGTCTTAAAGCCCTGCTCGACGTGCCGCCGTCGGACTATGTGCCCCGGCCCGCGCCACAGGGCTGCGTGGCCGTGGCTATACCTTTCTTCCCGGCCAAAGACCCGCGCCAATTCAACTATGTATCGCCGCAGGGCATTAACGCCCTCGTCGAAACGCTACGCGACCTGTTCGACCTCGAACTGCACGACTATTATGTGAAAACATACATCAAAGGCTCGCGCATTGACTATATGCTGGAGGCATGGATGGCGATGCACGGCATAGAGTTCAATGATACAAACTACAACTCGGTCAAGAAACGCCTCGACCGGGTTAGAAAGAAAATATATGTCAAGCGACACCGCGACAAAGGAAAAAACAGCGAAAACTGAATAAAAATCGTACCGAGTTCAGCGCGGCTTTATACCGTGCAAAATATAGGTAATAATCGTTATATCAACAATATCTGTAATAATTATGTCTGAAACGACCAAAATCTGCTCCGGCTGTAACCGCGAGTTACCGCTGGAGAGCTTCGGGAGAATGGCATCGGCTCCCGACGGCCTTAGTTACCGATGCAAGGAGTGTGTGAACGCCGCGAAACGCGAATACCACCACTCACGAAAGAAATTAAAGAGAGTGTTCACCAATCCCGACCTCGCCAACTTCACGCCCCGGCAGCTTATCGACGAGCTTAAAGCCCGTGGCTATTCCGGCGAGTTGAAGATTACACAGACGATTAAGGTATGAAATCGCCGCTCGTACCTAAATTGTCGCTTCCCGGCATACGGTTTGTCGGGGTTGTCGACTGCGAGAAATTACAGCCCAACCTGCGTGAAATGGCTATGGCCGGGCTTACCGTGGCCGCCCATACCGATGTGGAGGAAGTGCCGTTTGCAAACGCTACCGCCGAGGCGGTCAGCGAGTGCAGCCACGGCGCGCCCGTGGAAACGGCGACTTTGAAATTCCGCACATCGAAATTTCTGCGTATAGATGTTCAGATGGGGTTTGTCATTACCGACGTAAGCGGCAGGTCTTGGCTGATCGGCGCAGCCGAGCCGCCATTTCCCAAAGTGTCGCTCACAAGGAAGACAGGGCTTCCCGGTGGCGACCCTGCCGTGTGGGAGATTGAGGTTAAGGCGGTGGGGCAACGCTCGCTTTTGCCATGCGTGTTCTGAATGGGCTGCCTTTCGCCGACCCATCGAGGGAGGCTTGCGTTTTCAGGACTTGAACACATGGCTGTTATCCTGATGTAGCCGTTGATAGGATAATGCGGTCATTGGCGGCATATCCGAAGACACTCATTGCCCTGCGTGGCCGTAGCTTGCGACGATATGCCAGGCTTCCTCGCATTGGTGCGCCGCAGTTGCAGCCGTGGACGTCAGGCTCACGCTTCTCCCACTCATTATTATTCGGACGGTCTGCCTTGTGGCGGACTTTCCTTTTTATATATGGCATTGTTCCCATTTCCATTTGGCTTTCGCTGTTTGGCTGTGGTAAGTTCTCTCCGTATGGAACATGAATCGTTGTCGGCAGGGCAAGCCTCGTGGAGTTGATGTGTTGCCGTAATAACAGGTGGAGATTTCAACGCCTCCGTTGCCGCCATATGGCGTATGTGTGGGTGTCTTTATGGACGTTGGCAGTGTCGTTGATGCCCCGGTGGGTTCGGGCTGTACGTTGTATATGTCGCGGCTGTCGATTACCCGACACTCCCGGCTGGCTGATTTTCTTTCATTGTGAACCGAGGGCATGATTGATTTCGCGCCCTTCCTTTTACTCCGCAAAGTTAATAGCTCCCTGCGGCGCGACAAGGCTAAACTGCATCTTCCTGAAAATCTTCCTCTTGCAGAGCGTATTTTCTTTCAGAGCCTTGTCTTGAAACACCGCCGGGAGCAACTTTGAGGGCAGCGTAAAAGAAAGAGCTTTTACACGAAATCATTCATTCAAACCCTCAATTCATACAGACATGAAAGAAATTCTTAACGCCAACCTCCCTCTCCGTCAGGTTATCATCGACCGCCTCGAAGAACTCGGCTACACGCCCGAATCGCTGCGCGAGGCCATCACCGAACACGAGGCCGACTACCGCGACGAAAATCCGTCGCTCTACTGCGGAACATACGCCAAATACAACGGCGGCGACCTCTCCGGCCTGTGGGTTGACCTCTCCACCTTCGACAGCTACGAGGACTTCATCAACTTCTGCCGGGCTTACCACGCCGACGAAAACGACCCGGAGCTGATGTTTCAGGACTACGAGAACTTCCCCCGTGAGTGGTACTGCGAAAGCTGCATGGGGCAGGAAACATGGGATAAAATCGCCGAATATATCCGGCTGTCGGAAATCCACGACAAGGAGTCCGTGGACGCTTTCGTGGAATGGGGAGGCGAGAGCCTCGACCACTTCGAGGACTGCTACTGCGGCGAGTGGGAGGACGAGGAAGCCTTTGCTCGGCATATCGTTGACGAGTGCTACGACCTCGACCGCACGATGGGCAATCTCGCAAACTACTTCGACTATGCCGCCTATGGCCGCGAATTGTTCATGTACGACTACTATATGGATAACGGCTATGTGTTCCGCCATTGGTAAGGCATAAGCCTCTCTCCCTCGGTGGGTCGGCGAAAGCCGGCCCTTTTGCTTGACAGTCAGCTATAAAAAGGCGAAGCCGCGCAGACAAAATGCGCGGCTTCTTTTCCCTTTTAGAGTGCTGGTACCGGGACTAAAACCGATAGCTGCACTTATGATGTTGCAAAGGTACTTATTTTTTCTGATATAACAATGGCTCAAACAGAAAAGTTGTGATTATTTTACATTTGAGGCATCTAATCCGCTTATGTTGGCGATTATTTCGGCCACTTTGGGGGATTGTGAGTAGTGTCGTATAAGTGCCTTAATTTCTTCCACCATTTCATTATAACGGTTTATCGAAACCTGTTTGAGCATATAAAGGACTACTGCTATCGAGCCGTTAAGATTACGGAAATTGCTGGCACCCCGTACTTCTGCCGGGCCTCTCCTGATATATTTGAAAGGCACAAAATCATATAGCACATTACCGTGGGCGCAGTAGTTACGGAGTTCCCTTACTATTTCAAGGTAGTTTTCAACGACCTCTATATAGCGTATGCCGTAATGATTGGCTATTGCTATCTTCAGACGCCTATCCTTTATTGCTTTATAGAGATTTATAACACTACCGAATGTCATGTATTCTATCGTTTTCCATGCAGGGGCGTATGTATCCTCCTGATGGACGCGGTGATGTTGCCTGATTACGGAGTTCAGTTTGAAACTGGCCGTATAAACCGTACTGTCAAAAGTCGACGCAAACTGTTCTGCCACTACCGTATCATCGACAAACCACTGCGGGTTATCTGTATAATTATTGGAAAGCGTGTAGGTCAGGAAGTTGCGAAAGTTTATCTCTATTCGGTTTATATAAAACGCAAGTATGCTCCGTAATTTGTAATCGAAATAATATAGCTTCACCGCATCATCGAAGTTGGCTCCGGCAACAAACTCATGTGTTCGATTTTGTTTTGCCGGGTAAGTCTTCTCAAATGGAAACCAATAGAAACCAAGACGATAATAACCAACGTCTAACAAAACCTCTTTGGCTTTGTTCTCGTCGGCAATAGTCATGCCTCTGCTTCGTAGAAGCCTGACCTGCTTATCTAATGTCATTGCTTGATTTCCCATTCTGCAAAGTTACGAAATTTCCGTGAATTTCAGTGTCTTTTAGCCGCTTTATTTACTGCGGTACTTTTGTGGCAAACAACGATTAAGATATGCCACAGCCCAAATATAACCTGCATCTGAAAGGCTTCGTCGGAGGCTACGACTTCGACCGCGATTATGTAGACTACATACTCGCCAAAAACGCCGGGAAACCAGTTCACGTGCTTATCGACAGCACAGGCGGCTCACTCGCCACCGCACTTTCTATTTCCTCCGCTTTCAAGCTGCACGGCGACGTGTCGGTGCATTTCGTCGGCATGAACGCCTCCGCAGCGACTATCGCCGCCCTCGGTGCAAAGCACGTCAGCATCGACACCGCCGCTTGGTACCTCGTGCATAAATGCTCCAACGAATTTTTCAAATGGTCGAGCCTCAACGCCGACCAGATGGCCGACCTCATTTCTGCCCTCGAAAGGCAGAAAGCCGACCTTGACAAACTCGATGCCGGAGTTGCCGCCATGTACGCCGCCAAATGCCGAAAAGACCCCAAAGCACTCCTTGACCTTATGAAAGTCGGCGGCTGGCTATCGGCCAAAGAAGCCCTCGAATGGGGTTTTGTCGATGAAATAACCGACGAGCCGGAGGACACCGCCCCCAAACTCACCGATTCCACCGCCTCGGCGATGGCGGCTGCCGGTATGCCTATACCCAATGTGCCCGTCGCCGACAGAGAAAGCGGCCTCGGCAGGTTCTTCGCGGCCATTGCCGCTATGTTCAGACCCTCCAACGCCGCCGCGCCCGTAATCAATAACCAATCAAATACTCCCCAAATGTCTACTATCATCTTCCCGGCACTGTGCGCCGCCCTCGCCCTCGATTCTATGGAGCTTTCGGGCGACAAGGCCACGGCAAGCCTCTCCGTGGAGCAACTTGCCAAAATCGACAAGGCTCTGAACGGCAACGCCTCCGAAATCAAGGCCAAAGACACCGAAATCGCCACCCTCAAAGCCCGTGTTGCTGAACTCGAAAAGGCACCGGCGGAAACCACCTCCGCTATCGTCAGCACTTCGCAGCAGCCCGAAAAGCCCGAATCCCCTATGGACGCTTTCAGCGCATCGGTCAGACGCGCCCGCGAGATCTACGACCAACTGCCGTAAGCTCTATGCCGCAAATCCTCCCTCTGTAACCAAAATTCAAGTACATTATGCCCGATTTACTTCACTCTATCCAAATCACCGACCCCGACTATGAAAGGGCGGCTATCCAGTGGAAGACCGACTTTCTTCTCATGCCGCTCTTTGCCTGTGAGGAAGCCCTGAAATATATGCAGGGTATGCCCGGAGTTACCGCGCCTACGAAGCTCCCCTCCGTCGAGGGCGCGGGGCAGTTCGCCCCTTACCGACGCGACCGCCGCAGCGCGTCGGCCACCAAAGTAGGCTACCGCGAGATTACTTCCTACCTCGGCAACGTGCGCGAGGACTTCGAGCCGCTGGAAATCATACAGACCCTTTTAGGGCGCGGCACCGCCACTCTCGGCGACGCACAGATGCAGGCTCCCTCGGCACGCCTCGTCATCGCCGCCGTCATGCGCTCGCTCGGACACCACCTGCACGAGGTTCTTTTCACCGCCAGGCGCAACCCCGACGGCGACACGACTGCCGACCTTTTCGACGGCTGGGGAACTATCCTCGACCGCGAAATGGAGGACGGCAACATTTCCGTCGCAAAAAACAACCTCATCGAGCTTACCGAGGCTGTCGACGGCACTAACGCCGTCGATGTCGCAAAAGAGGTGGAACGCTCGTGCGACCCGCATCTGCGAAAGCAGCACAAGTTCCTGTTCTGCGACCCGGAGTTTGCCGACTTCTATAACGACGCATACCTTGTTACCCACAACTCCGTGCCCTATAACAAGAAATACGAGCAGCCCATTGTCGAGGGCAGCTTCAACAAGACCACAATCGTGCCCCTCGACTGCCTAGCAGGTACGGACAAGTATATCCTCACCCCCGGCTCCAATATGCTCTACGCCTACGACAACATGAGCGACCTCACCCGTATGGAGGTCAAACGCTGGGAACCGTGGGCTATGACTATCGCCGCCGCTATGTTCTTCGGCACACAGTTCCGAAGCATCGACCGCCGCTTCCTCAAAGTTGTTAAACTCAAATCCGCTTAATATATGGCTAACGTAGCTTCTTCTTGCCTCAACATTCAAAAGAGCCTCGCATGGTGTCAGGGAACGCCCGAATACGCCGGTGTGCGCCGTCGTATCTACTATCTCGCCAAAAGCGAGATAGTGGGCTGGCCGCTCCTTGAACGTGATGCCAACGGCATACGCGCGACGTCGGCCAAATACAAGGGCGACTTCACCCTCAAAGCCGACGCCAAATGGAAATTCATCGACATTCTCCCCGACAAATCGCAGCTTACCTCCGAGCCGCAGGGCGAGCTTCCCTCGCAGACACAGCTTAACAAGCTCGTCGCCGTACACCCCGGCGTGGGCGTGGAGGCTTCCGCTGCCGCGGCTTACCTCAACAACTCGGACAATGTTTTTATCGTACAGGATATGAACGACAATTACCGCGTTGTCGGCTGCGACAAGTGGCTCACCAAAACGACGGTGAACCAGGATAACGGACAGGGGGCTTCCGGCACCACCTCGACAACTATTAACGTTGAGGCCTCCGACGAGGTGCCCGCGCCTTTCTACGATGGCGAGATTATCACCGAAGACGGGATAATCAACCCCAAAAAGGCCGCCTGATAGATGGCTTCCCCTTACGACGGCAGCGGCGCGGTTGACATGGGCGAGATTATCCGTGGGATAACGACACCCGAACTCGAAACGCCGTCTGCCGCCGTTTTATCTTCCTCTCAATCCGGCAAGGATCTGTTTGCCGTAAAGAAACGGCAGCAGTGGGCGCACGACGATGGCGCAAGGTGCGACTTTCAGAGCCGCCCCATGCTTGCATACCGTACCGGCCTTTTATTCCTTGCCGTGTGGAAACGGAGCGTCTACGGCAAAACGCTTTCCGAAATTAAGGCCGACGATGCTATGATTCCGAAAGTTGCCGGGGCCACCGCCTCGCTTCTCGCCGATGTTCTCGGCAATAACCTCGCCGCCGGAGGCTGGGCGGTGATTACCACCCCGAAACGGAGGCACCGTCAGCGCAACTTCGCCTCGCTCGTTGCCGCCGCCCTTGCCCGTCAACTCGCAATACCTTTTTATGAAGATGTCGCGCTCTGCCGCTCCAAACAGCGGGTGAACGCGACCTTTGAAATGAATGTATGCCCTGCGGAGCAGAACATTATAGTTTTCGATGATTTCGTTACCACCGGCCAGACGATGCTTGCAATGAAACGGCTCTTTCAGCCTACCGGCAAGAACCTCGTCTTTATCGCCGGGATTAACAATAAGGCATAAATATTCTATTTGGGGATTATGGTATAAGGTATATGAATTATCCCTTCACTCTCCTTATATTTACAATCTCCATCATACTTATAGAAATTGTCTTTGTCTTCAAAATCAATGCCATTCTCTCTTAATACCAATGTTGACACATCAATATCATTCAATATTTCGCCATTAAAAAAGACATGATGCGAATCTAAAAAAATACTCCCAATTTCAGTAAATTGTCGGAATGTTGTTGGGTCTGCATCTAACTTCTTGTTGAGATAATAAATGGCATCTTTATCTTTTATATATGAGCACCAACCTCCTTCAGGCTCTGCTACTACAAATTCAGCCGTATTTACATCAACCCCACAAGTCCATTTCCTCCATTCGTTATTATTGTAGAACTTATCGTATATAGTCTTATCATCTTTTGCAAAGTTTGTACTTATAAAAACAAGCGTATAAGGGTTCGCACCCTTTATTTCTATTCCATAATGCCAATATTTATTTTTATCTCGTGCATCACTATGGCTAATTACCTCAAATGTAGCTTCATCTACATCACCTAACCATCTATCTGTACTGGCTTCGTCAAATGAAGCAAATACATATCCAAATGGAGTTTTGCGATAGCGGGTTGATTTTTCGTCAACTTGTTTACCTATAAATCCAACGCAAGAATTAAAACTTGCGCATAACAGAATAATAAGTATTTTTAGAAAAACCTTCATTGTGCAAAGTTACGCATTTTCTGTCTTTTTACGGCTATCCGGGGCTATATAATTTTGTATCAGACAAAATCATAAGCCGTAATGAACCACCAATTTACCGAAAAACTCGGCGCGTGGCTCCGGGAGAAACCCGACAGCCGCGACTATGCCGACGGCTGCAAGATGTTCTTGCAGTTGACCGGGCGCGTCAATATGTATAAGAACCTCCTGGCCGTGCCCGATATGCCGCGCCTCGAAGCCGAACTGCAAAAGCACTACAATTTCCGCGTCGCAGACCTAACCCATGCACAGGTTGCGGAAATGGACGCGAAAGCTGCCACTATCGCCTCCGACAACAATCTCCACACCGCTGCTCCCTCCGACACGCCGCGCGGCAAACGAGCCGACCACGACGCCCTGCCGCCCGAAATACAGGCTCTATACGTCGAGAACCTTTCCCTGCTCCGGCGTATGCGCGAGGTGCATCTGCGCCTCCGCAACCTCTCGGCCGAAAACTCCGTATGCCCCGACAGCGAGCGTTACCCATTTCTAAAAGAACTTATCGACCTCGATAAGAAATACCGCTCCAACTGGCAGAAATACGACAGCTATAATCCCCAATGAAACGCACGGCCTCCATTTCCGAAATCCTCCGGCCTCTCAAAGACGCGCCTTTTCAGGCGTATCTCTCAAATGCCGTGCAGGTAGCCGACATACTGGAGTGGATTCTGGAACAGACCGGCACCGCCGAGGTGTGGCAGACCTCCTTCTCCATATCCGAAGAATTTCTGCGCCGCCTTTTCTTCCTCAAAAAGAAACGCCCCATATCGCGCTTCAATCTATTGCTCGACCACAAGGCCACCAACAAGACCGTCAAACTGTGGAGCTTCATAGTGCAGGTTGTCGACCGCACTTTCCTGGCCGACAACCATTCAAAAGTCCTGTTGGTGCGCTCCGGGCGCGGCGACACCGTAGCCGTCGTTACCTCGCAGAACCTCACTCGCGGAAACCGTGCCGAGAGTGCATTTATCTCGACCTCGCCGGAGATTTTCGCCAATCTCCATGCTTCGGTGCTCGACATCATCGAGAACCACTCCGTACCCCTCAACGACCTTTATAACCAACGCCTCGACACCGCCAATGAACTCCGATAACATCATTTTCTCCGAACAGCAGCTTTCCGACATCGAGAAATATGCGAGCATATACCTCAAAATATCCGACATCGCCGTGATACTCGACATCGCCCCCGAAGTGCTGCGCAACGCCATTTCTCACCGCGACAGCGAAGTGTCGCGCCGCTATCATCGCGGCAAGGCCATTTCCAAAGTGAAACTACGTCAACAGGAAATGATGCTCGCACAGGTTGGCTCGCCTCTCGCGCTCGTCAACACCGCCAACAACCTCCTTGACATGGAAGACGATGAGTAAGAAACAACCCGACACGCTCGAAGTATGCCGCCGTTCTCTCTTTGCCGCCAAAGAGGAACTGGACGCGCTATATACCGAGGCTATGGTGCTTCGGGTACTGCGCATACGCGACCTTTACGCCTGGGTCATTGCCAACCCCGACGCAAAGGATCGCCAGTTTGTCGAGGAACATCTTTACCGCTACCGCCTCTCGAAATTCACCGCTTACTCCGACCTCGCCATAATTAAGCAGCTTCTTCCGTCGCTGTCGGCGGCGAGCCGCGACTGGCACCGATGGCGCAGTAATGAAATGTTCCTTGAAACATACTCTATGGCGAAGAAACGCAAGGACACGCGCACTATGGAGCGCGCGGCCTCGGCCTATGCCAAGTACAACCGCGTCGACCTCGAAGACGAACAGGCCGTGCCGTGGGAGCAGCTTCTTCCGCAGCCTTTCACCGCCACCGACGACCCTTCCGTACTCGGCATTAAGCCCATACCAAATCTTCAGGAGAAGATTGACGCGCTACTGGAGAAATACCGCGCCGAAACGATAGATATTGATGATGTGGACTTCGAGGAAGTAGACCTCGAAGAAAATGTGCTATTCAATGGCAGTACCCAATAAGCCACTGGCAAAATCCCAATCCCGATAGTACCGCGATAATTATGCTTGCCGTCTTATTGGAGCTTTCCTCCCCTCGGATTTTCCTCATTATATATAACGATAGCCCATAGACACAGTAGCCTACGAGTACACTCATCAATAGAAGAAAAAGCCCTAACATTTTTATCCTTTTGTGCAAAGTTAATCATTTTTATGGAAACCGCCGCGCCACGCAAGATTTACTTTAACCGCCCCCAACGCCTTACGCAGCTTATCGGCGCGAACACTACCGTTATCGTCGCCGGACGGCGCACGGGCAAGACCGACAGCATCGCAGCACCTTTCGTGTTGCGAAATATGCAGCGTATGCCAGGGAGTACCGGCGGCATCGTTGTGCCTACTTTCAAGCACGGACTTACGAACACCCTGCCCGGTCTGCTTGCCGCGTGGAAACGCTGGGGCTTCATCAACGGAGTTCATTATGTCGTCGGGCGAAGACCTCCGAAATCCTTTGCCAAGCCTATCACCGAGCCGCACGATTACGAACACGTCATATCGTTCTACAACGGCTCCATCGCCATTATTATATCGCAAGACCGCCCCGGCTCGTCTAACTCGCTCACCCTGTCGTGGCTGCTCGTCGACGAGGCTAAGTTTATCGACTACGACAAACTTAAAGACGAAACCCTCCCGGCCAACGGCGGCATCAAATCGCACTTCGGACACCACTCCTTCAACCACAGCATTATGATACTGTCGGATATGCCGCAGACAAAGCGCGGCTCGTGGTTCCTCCACTACCGCGAGAAGATGGACACCGACCTTATCGCCACTATCGAGGCTACCATCTACGAGATTTGGCGCATCAAATCTCGCATAAAATTCCTCCGCAACACCCAATCCGAAATACCCTCGTATCTGCGCAATCATCTGCGACGCCTCGACCGCGCCCTTAATCAGATGCGCTCCGTGGCCGTATATTATAAGGAATACTCCAGTATCGAGAACTTGCAGCTTCTCGGCGAGAACTACATAAAGCAGATGAAGCGCGATCTAACCCCTTTGACTTTCCAAACCTCCATACTTTGTCAGAGGATCGGAATTGCCAAAGACGGTTTTTATTCCTCCATGCGCGAGCGGCACAAGTATAACGCCTCCGACTTTGAAAGCCTTGACTTGGCTTTCAAAAGTTTATGTGATGATAAGGTTATGGAAGCCGATAACCTCATAGCCCATAACCTCATAACCTGCAAAGCGGACGCCGACGTGAACCCTCTCGCGCCTATTTGCATAGGCTTGGACTATAACGCCAACATCAACTGGATTGTGGCAGGGCAGCCCTCCGGCAAGCGGCTCAACATCATAAAATCCTTTTATGTGAAGTTTGAGCGCAAACTGCCCGAACTTATCGCCGACTTCTGCGACTACTACGCCTCACACCAAAACAAGACAGTCGTGTTCTACTACGACAGCACCGCTTTGGGAGGCAACTATGCCGTCAACGACCAGGATTTTCGATGGGTGATTATCCACGAGTTTGAGCGGCACGGCTGGCGCGTCGAAGATGTCTACCTCGGCAACCCCATGCGACACGATGAAAAATACCTGCTCATAAACCAGGGCTTCGCAGGTAAACAGCGGCTTATGCCGTTTTTCAACCGTCAGAACAACGATGATTTAATCCTTGCCATACAGTCTGCCGGGGTGAGCCGTGGCCGCCTCGGATTCCGCAAGGACAAAGCCGGCGAAAAACTCGCCGAAACCGAGGAAGACCGCCTCGAACACCGCACCGACGGCACCGACGCTTTCGACACCCTCTATATCGGCTGTGAGAAGTTCCCCTACAACGACACCGGCATATCCGTGGCACTCGGCGGCATTGTCTGATTTTCCTATGGGGCAATACGTCTGTGGCACGGCGACCTTTTCCACCGCAAAGTTAAAGCGGCTCCGGCGCGTCAAGGGCGGGTGAATTGCCTCGAAAAAATTTGCCGTTGGAAAATTTTTGTCGGTCAACCCTTGACCCCTGCGCCTTGCAGCCGCACTTTGCACGGCAGTGTAAAAGGCTCTTGCGAGCCACAAGTTTAACTTCTTACCACATACTGATATGGAAAATAAGACAACAAAAGCCGAGTACACCTTTCACTACTATGCCGACGGCATCGAGGTAACACAGCGTATCTACAACGCTATCGCCACTGCCAACATACTCCGCCCTGAGGCTGCCGTGCCATGCCTTATATGCCACGAGAAGCGCCCGGCTCTTACCGGCAATCCCCACATCGAGAAAGCCATAAGCGAGGCTTTCGACCGCTACGACAAGGCACACGCCGCCGACCCTCCGACAGCCGACTAATCACATCTACTACGCCCCCGACCTCACCGCCGGGGGCGCATCGTTATTTTTTCGGCATAAAACACTCATTCTATCGGATATTATCATTAACTTTGCAATATTGGAGGCAATATACTCCAATATTTTATAAACCTCGTAATCTCCATTTTATGAAATATTTGAAAATACTTCTGCTTTTCCTACCGCTCTTTTTCGTATCCTGCGGTAATGAAGAAGAACCCGAAGACAAGCTATTCTCTTTAGCCGTACAGTTGCAGGGAGAAGGTGAGGTTGCTTTGGGTGTTCACGATTGTGAAGTTGTTATACCGGGTAACGCTCAATATGTTAAACTCACCTTGATAGGCGACTATGATTCTTTCAATATATCGGCAGGTTATCCGTCGTGGATGCTTGTTACATCTGGCGACAAAACTATCTCTATAAGTGTTGCTGACATAGCCGACGCACCGACACGGACAGGTAAAGTTGCTTTCACCGTGTTCAAAGGCAAATCCTATAATACAGGGTCTATCACCATCACACAAAAAGATGCTCAAGGAACATTTGAGGATTTGCTTAAACTGGAGTCAGAGGCCATTGATGAATATCTTAAGGGTAAGTCTGTAATAAGCCAAATACCGGCAGACAATAACTTCCAAATTGGAACCGATGCGCCATTCTATAAACTTGGTGAATCAGGCGCATATATGCAGGTGTTGGCAAAAGGAACACCGCAATTTAAGGACGGCGAAAAAGTTTATTTCAGATTTGAACGGTGGAGTCTTATTCATTTTTTGTTATCAGGTTCTCTTGGTGAATCAACAGGAAACCTCAATAGTCTGACACAAGAGGTTACTTATTTCATTTTTGGAGGTCAGGACGATATTACCAAACAGTGGGGTGATGGAATCCAATTACCCATTAAGTATGGAGTTGGCAATGGCGGTGAAGTTAATATTATTATCCCGTCAAAGATAGGTTTTGTAAACGAAACAAGTTCAGTTAGGCCCTATTTATTTCACATAAAATATTTCGGAACAAATAATTGACTTTGGCGATGCGACACTGCCGCCGGGCTATTGCGGCGTGGCCGTTGAGCTTCAAATCTCAACCCATAAGGGCTGTTATCCCTATCGCATTTGACCGCTCCACTTCGGGGCGGTCTTTATTTTCAAGCGGCAGTGGCGGCGAGTGTCGGCGTTGTCGCGTGGATAAGGCTGTGCCGTTATTATCTGTTCCCTTTGGAGGCCGGTTTATGCCGGGGGTGTAAAGCGGTGTGTATCTTCGTGGCCCCTCATATAGGCTGTTGAATCAAGGAGTGAGGCAGCTCCTGTGTTACGGGCTTCATCAAGGAATATGGCCGTTGCCGTCGGGCGATTACTTAAACATAAACACATAGGTTTTTCATACGGTCGGGAGGCAGTGCTTACCGCGCATTATATCGCGTCATTTCCGTTCTTGCAGACCTGATTTTAACTGATATTACTTGTAAACACGCACGGGTACGCATCTGATATTTCACTTTGCAAAGTTAGGTCGTACCGAGCTATCGCAAAACAGGCTCCGATTTCCGCTCAAATTTTTACAAATCTCCACACCCTTGCAGGGGTAGTATTTGCTACGCCCCGGCAGGGGTAAAATTTTGCTTGAAATTTTTGCGCTTGCGCTCTTTCTACTTCCCTCCTTATTGCGCGTAAAAATCAAACGCGCCCCGGCGCACAGTAATAACAATCAAAATCTTACGGCAATGACACATATAATGAATTTCGCAGCAAGCACCACCTCTCGCTCCAATCGCATGAAAGAATACCAGGTGGAAGTAATCACCTTCGACGGCGACAGCCAGACAGTATATGTGGAAGCCCGCAACGAAGAAGAAGCCTCCGACCGCGCAGCCGATATGGTAGGCAACGCCGACTACACGATGGTTTACGAAGTTGCATAAAGCACTCCGACCTCCAAAGGGAGGCTCGCCACCACCGGCGAGCCTTTCCCCACGCTCCTTTTGCCGACACACGCCGCCACGGTTTACCTATTGCCGCTCCGACACGCTCCGCGCCAACTATTGCGCCTTTCCATACTCCGCCGGATTTTGCCGGTGAAATCTCTCTCAACTCTCGACCCTCAACTCTCGACTTTCCGACACCGTGGGGAGAGAGGCGCGCCGAAGCCGACCCTCGGCGGCAAGCTGCTTATGCCCGTCGATGCCGCACGGTGGAAATCGGTTGCCGGGCACACGCTTTTTCCCGGACAGACACGAGGCGCACAGCCCGGGGCGAGGCAGCGGCCATATCCTCTACGGACACCACGCCGTAAAGACACATTAAAATCGGTGTTATTGGCAAAGGTCTGAACACTCCGCTTCGACACCAACGGGCGACCGCGCCATTGCGCTCCGGGCTGCCGTGGCCGGGGGCTTGCCTTTCATCGGAAACGCCCTTGCCGTGTGCTTGTTTATATCGGTCGGGGAGGCAGCGCGCTTGCGCAGTGGTGGAGGCAAGTTTTCTCCCTCCGGGTTTTAGACGGCTGTAACTTTCCTGATCCGTCAGGGCATAGTGATTTTTCCTGTCGCAAAGGTAGGATTCACCGCACCGCCGCAAAACATGCGATGATTTCTGCGCAAAATTTCAATAAAAATCTCGCTTCGCTACGTTGCAGCTTCATTTTTATCTACGGTCTACGGCTGAAATTTTACTGGAAATTTTTGCTTCGCCGCTTTCTGAACGCTCCCTGATATTGCAACGTAAAAATTCAATAAGCCCTTCGGGGCAAGTAACAAACCCTCTAAAATTCAAAGAAATGAAAACTACAGCCACCACCACGACAGCAGCATCCGCCAACGCCACTTCGACCGCCAAGACAAAGAAGCGCACACGCAAGAGCGCAGCCAAGAAAGAGGCCACAGCCCCCGTCGCCCCCGAACAGAAGCCCGAAGCCGCTGCCGAGGCCACCGCTCAAAAGAGCAAGCTCCTGGTGTTCAAACGCTCGCGCAACAACGGATTTTACGTTTACCTTCTCGGCGTGATGCCCGACGAAAACATAGGCTGCAACTGCCGCACCCCTCAATCGGCCATGCGCTTCATGCTCTGGAAAAAGCGCGAACTCGGCGCATCAATCTCCGAGCAGCATTTCAACGAGCTTAAGCAGCTTGCCGCAGCCGAGGGTTAACGCCCTCGGCTTTGCCCTCTCTCCCCACTCATTTTTATAATCCCTATAAATCGAAATGATATGGAAAAGAATATTTACAAAGTATTCACCGATAAAGGCTCATGGCAAATCGAAGCCTGCGGCAGCCACGAAGCCTTCCGCCTCGCACTCTATTACTCATGGCGCGACGGCGAGGTGTTCCGCTATATGGAATCCCCCTCCGAGCGGCTGGCTTTCCACCTATGCGCCGAAGACAAATGGGGATTGTATAAAATCGCAATCCCCTGACCGCGCCGCCCTCGGCTGTCTTTTGCCCGGCAGCCGGGGCGCAATACCTTTGCGGCATGGCAACATCGATACAACTCAACTTCGGCGACCTCGCTTTTTCCTCCGCTGTCGAGCGTATAACCGTCAATACCTCCGCCGCCTCCGTGGATATATCGCTCTTTATACTCTCCGGCACCGTCGAAAACCCTGTTTTCTCCGAAACCTACTACCCATACGGCGGCATCGTTACGCTCCACGACTTCGCTTCCCTCATCGAAACCGAAATGTCGCTCCGTGAGCAGCCACTCGCCACATTCCGGCTAACGGCACGAGCCGCCGACGCCACTTCCGCCTCCCGTACTTTCTCTATCCTCTACTGCGACCGCCACACCGACCTGCAGCCCGGAGCCGTGATATGGCAGCAGTTCCTCACCTCGCGCCGCATCATCACCGCCACGCCCGATATTCCCGTGCCGCTATTTTACGTCGTGCCGCCTCTCAAATATGAAGACCAGGAACTGATTGCATACCACATCATCACTCGCCGATGCGACACCGGCCTTATCCGCGTCATATTCTCTCCCGACGGATATACCGGCTACGGCGACAAATACCGCCTCGCCATGCTCACCGTAAGCCGTGCCGCACTCTACGAGAAGACCGCCAAATACTACAACGCCACGCCTTATGAAATCCTCGGCGTAACCGTCGACATAGGCCGACGCTCCATTACCGTCTACTTCTCCGACACCACCCCCGACCTCCGGCTCTGGTTCACCAATATGTTCAACTGCCCCGAACTGGCCGAACTCACCGGCGACACCACCGCAAAAACCAAAGTGAAACGCTCCGAGGCCGTCTGCGCCGACTCTCTCCGCCTTTACGACCAATCCGTTGAGCAATCCTTCGACTTTCAGGCCGACAACCTTTCTTTCGACACCGCCCGATGGCTTACGCAGCTTTTCGCCTCGCGCGACGTGCGCATTGTCGACCGCCCGTATAACGATGATGATCTCTTTAACGAAACCTTCCCCCCGGTGCTTATCACCGACAGCACCAGTGAGGTTCAGGACGGCGACGATGAACTCAACAAAGTCAAGTTCACCTACCGCCGTACCTCCGTGCGACCCGACAGCGGCTTCCGATACTCCGACCGAATACATAACGACACCTACAAAAATCCTTTCAACTGATGGCACAGGCAATCCATTACACTACGGCACTCACTATGCTGCACAGCGGCGACCCCGTGGATATTTCCTTTTGGAAACGAAACGGCGAAATCGTGCATCTGCATAACTGCATCGCGCTCCCCAACAAGGCCGCCGCAAGA
Source organism: Muribaculaceae bacterium (assembly GCA_017621845.1). Lineage (GTDB taxonomy): Bacteria > Bacteroidota > Bacteroidia > Bacteroidales > Muribaculaceae > CAG-873. The sequence goes on along the minus strand of JAGASI010000014.1, from coordinate 38,868 downwards.
TACTCCGGCACCCAAAATTTCAAGGTCTTGGCCTCCGGCCAAATCCGTAAAATCCGCCTCGTCTGCATTTTCCGCATAAACGGCCTCGAAGTTTTCCTATAATCGTGCCGCCTATCTCGCCGATTATTCGTAACTTTGCGTATGGAAACGCCCAATATCAATGCTATATTTTTTATCACTATTACGGCCTTAGCTTTCTTTGGGCCGATAGTCGGTATATATTTTTTCGGCAAACATTTTTTGAAAAAACATAATGTAGCCAAAAGTTTTTTTGTAGCAGCGTTCCTTTTCGCTATTCCCATTATCGCAGCCCCTCTTGTATTCTATGGTTCTCTCTTTATGGATAGAGTTAAGCATCCTGAATTGGCCTCGATTGCGTGGATTCTTGTAAACTCATATTCTATATGGCTCATTTTGGGCTTCATTGGCTCTTTGAAATTATACGGTAAAGTTCCCTCCTATATTTCTATTTTACCCTCAATCTTTTCATGGATATTTGCAGTTGCTGCGGTATTCGGAGGATTAGAACTTGTTAACTACTGATTATTCGCGTATTTTTGCCTCACATAATTCAAACTCTTTCCGATTATGAAGAAACTCGCGCTTCTTTTCATCATACTAATCTCCTTTGTCGGCTTCGCCCAACAAAAGGCGAAACCATTTGAAAACGTCGACAACGAAAGATTTCAAATAGTGAAACATTTTCTATTGGATTTGGACGGTGTGCCGGACTATGGTTTTATGATAATGAACTTTGAGGACTGGGATATGGGAATATGTCTTAAAGGCGATAGCATAATTTATCGCGTTTATGAAAAGCCTATACTTTCCTGGCTTTACGAATACAATAATGCTTGTGATAATGGAGAAGAACCATTGCCCCCTGTATTAACGGCTGAATATAAGTTGAAAATTGATAGCCCAAAAGATTTTTCGGCGATTGCCCAATTTCTTCAAAGCATCGTTGATAAAGCAACACCATTCAAAGAAGAAACACCTTGTGTAGATGGCATAAATTGGTACGTTTTAGCAAATGGGAAGTGGGCATATATTCGTACAGGTAGTCTTCAAAAGGCAGGGGCTATAACAGATAAACTTATACATATTGCCTCTGCCTGTGAAAACAATGACCCGGCAAATTTAACACGCGAAGCTCTCGGTTTGGAGTAATAGCCGCGTCTTTTCGCCCCGCATACTCGCTCCATAATTTTGTGGCACCACAACCCACAAGATTATGGAGCAGCTTATTTTTAGTTCTGTCGAAACACTACCCAACGCTCGCGCCTCGGCAGCTTTCACCGAGCCGAAGCCTGTTTTCAAGGAAGACGGCGAAATTACGCCGACTATCCTCTCCGACACCCACGCATATATGCCGTGGGGTGCCACGAACCTGATGCCTTTCGACATTATCGACCTGATAGAATCGGACGAAACCCTCGCCACCTGTCAGATGTTCAACGCCGAGGTGTGCTACGGCTCCGGCCTACAATACGACACCGCCCAGGCCGCCGATACCGTAACCGCCGCCGTCGAGGACTTTCTGCTTGACAACGACCTCGCAAGCTACTTCCTCGGCGTGTGCCAGGACTTCAAGCACTTTGCTTTCGCCGTGTCGGTAATCATACTGAACACCGAGGGCACGAAGATAGTGCGCCTTATCCGCAAGGAAGCCTGTTACTGCCGCTTCGCTCCGGCGAACACCAACGGACGCATACCGCGCCTTTACTTCGCCAACTGGCGCAAGTTCGCCACCATCGACGACTGCGAGATTATCGAAATGCTCGATGCCGCCGCGCCTTTCTGCGACCTACGCGAAAGGCTTGCCAACGGCGATCGCTGCCGCAAGTTCGCCATCGTCAGCCGTGTGCCTACACCCGACAGCACCTATTATCCAATCCCTTATTATGCCGCGCTCTTTCGCGGTAAGTGGTTCAACATAAAGCAGCTTATCGGCCTCGCCAAAGAAGCGAAGCTGCGCAACTCCGCGCCGCTCAAATACCACATCGAAGTGTCGCAGAAATATTGGGATTCCATATTCAAATCCGAGGGCATCACCGACCGCGCCCGGCAACAGGCGCGCATCGTCGAGGAAAAGCGGCGCATACTCGACTTCCTCACCGGCGCGGAGAACTCCGGCAAGGTATGGTTCAGCACATTCTACGTCAACCCCAACGGCGACGTGCAGCACGACGTCGTAATCAATAAGATAGATTCCGACAAGGAGGGCGGCGACTGGGAGAGCGACATACAGGAGGCCGTCAATATGATATGCTTCACCCTGCGCGTCCACTCCAACCTCGTAGGCTCCGTGCCCGGCAAGGCGCAGACCAACAACTCCGGCTCCGACAAGCGCGAGCTTTATACCATCGCCCAGGCCCTGCAAAAGCCTTATCACGACCTTCTTTTCACCGTCCACCGCATCATTATCCGCTTCAACGGCTGGAAAGGCGTTAAACCCCTCGTGCCGTTCATACAGCTTACCACATTGGACGAAAACCGCGACGCAAAGACAGTAACCACCGACAGAGAACATCGCCATGAACAAGCTGATAAATAACGACACCGACCTCCGCCGATATATCCCGAACCAGGTTGTCGCCGTCAAAGGCGAAGCCTCGCTATTTGACAAAATCGCATACTGGCTCGACACCGCCGAGCAATGGATTTTCGCCACTTTCTGCCCCGCCTCCGTCGTAGACGCTATCCTCGCTGATAATCCCCATTCCCCAATCCGCAATCCTCTCGCCGCAATCGCGGCGCATCAAGCCCTCGCCGACGCGATACCATCGCTCGACTTCGTGCAGACTGTCAACGGCTTTGCCGTGGTGAGTAATCAAAACCTCGCCCCGGCATCGCGCGACCGCGTGGATCGGCTCATCGCCGCCCATCGCTCCCAACGCGCCACCGCCATTTCCGCGCTCATACCCCTGCTTGCCACCATACCCGAATGGCGCGACACGCCCCAATGCGGCTACTTCCGCTCCACGCTCTTTCCGACACCGGCCCACATCCGCCCCCTCGCCTCCGGCGCGGCGACCTGGGAGCGATACGAGGAACTGCACCCGGCCATCGCCGCCGCTGAAGACCGCCTCGCCGCCGAGTACATTTCCCCCGAACTGATGCAACGCCTCCGTGATGAAGCCCTCGGCCTCTCTCAACTCTCCACCCTCGACGCCCGACTATGCGAAGCCCTGCGAAGCCATATTGCCGACCTGATAAACGACAGACCCCTGCGCGACACCGCCCTCCGCGATATTGTCGACTATATCCGGCGACACCCCGACACCTTCCCCGAATGGCACCGCTCCGACACCGCCCGGCTTTTCTCGCCCCCTGTGTTCCGCAACAGCAAAGAATCTCCCGGATATTGGTTTTGAGGCAGACAGCCGACAATCCGCGCCGAAACCTCCCCGATGCGTTTGCCGGACATAATGAACCGTGGGCGTTACGGCACGGCGCACCGATTTTCCTGTGCAAAGTTAGCAAGCCGCGTCTTATGCAAGGGCAAGTGTGCGCTCCGCATTCCCCCTTTCTTCTCTACGTTGCAGAAAGGTAATCACCCTTGCATCGACAGACGCTTGACGCTTGCACCCGGATGCACGTAAAATCAAAGTGCTCCGGCACATAACCCATTTAAACTATTCATTATGATTACCTCCGACAAACGCATCAAACAGGAAGGCTTCGGCAACATCACCGACTATTCGGCAGTCTGCCCCAAAGGAATGAAGAAATTCTACGCCTACGCACACTTCACCGATATGTCGTACTGCCTCCTGTCAAACATCTTCACCGCCACACGCACCGCCGCGCTGAAAATCGCCCTCGACCGCTTCGCCGACTGCACCGAATACCTCGCCGGCATCACCCTCCACGGCGACGACTGAACCCCACAGCCGCCTCCCTCCGGCCTCGGAGCCTCGGCTTCGGGGCTTTTTTCTTGTGTATCTGCCCGATTTTGAGTAATTTTGCGCAACATAACGATAAGAAGACTTTCCATGATCTCCTACCTCAAACAAATATTTGTGTTTACTTGCCTAATCTTACTTGGCACCTCCTTATATGCTCAAGGAAGTAAGATAGACCGCTTCGCATTTGTTGTGGATTCAATCCATAGTCAATTTGTTTTTCCTCATCATATCGGCCCAGGAGTAGACCTTACAAACATAGGAGTGGATAAAGACGAGAAAATGCTCGTCATTAACTATATGCTCAACCCTGAATTTGTAGAAACGGTTGTAAAAAATATTTCCTCTGAAAATGGGATTGCTCAACTTCTTACTGGTTATGATGAAATTTTCTCAATTTCAATGATTGAGGCTGATGCCGGACTTCGAGCAATAATAACAAGTCCGTCTGCCAATGGCTTAAATCAGACTAAAATTGTAAATGTTCCTTCGTCTGCAATTCCAATAGTTTATTCTAAATTAAAGAATGGTGACTTTTCTTCCTTAAAACCTTATTTAGAAATGCTGGAAACTACTTTTTCAAATATGGACTTTCCCGTTAAAGTAGCAGCAGGGATTTATCTAATTAGGGGCTATGTAGAAAATAAAGAGGCAAATTGGGTATATAGAATTGATGGCAATATTGATAAATCTCTTATTACAGATGCGGTTATTCAAAATAATCGTATAAATTTGCTCAATAACCTACGCGCAAATTTAAGTCCTGATTATGTAAAAGAGATTGAAGACCAAGGCATCCGACTTCATTATAGTTATTTAGACGAAAAAGATAATCTACTATTTGAATTTATCTTTTCGTCTGATGATTTAAGGTAGGATACTCCGACTATAAGCGTCTTTTCGTCATAACTGGCGACACCATACTTTCGCGGTATGGAATCGCCCGTTTTACATATCGACCTCGCCGTGCCGATGGGCTGGCACGAGCTTTCCGACGCGCAACTCCGTTACGCTTTCGAGCTTATAGCCCGTAATTATACCTCCGACGAGATTAAGACACTGTGCCTGTGCCGGTGGGCGGGTCTGTCGGTCAGACACCGCCACAACTCCGACTTTATCTGTCGCCTCGGCAAACGCACTTTTCGCCTCTCTGCCCTCCAAATCGCCGAATGCCTCTCGGCACTTGACTGGCTCGACACCATACCGCCGCAGCCGGTCTGTATCTCGCGCATCGGGCGTTACCGCCCGTTTGCCCCCGACTTCTCCGAAGTGGCCTTTGAGAAATTCATCGTTTGCGACAACCTCTATCAAGGTTATCTCGCAACCCGGCGTGATGATCTGCTCGACCAACTCGCAAGCATACTCTATAACCATAACCTCTCACCCCATAACCTTTCACCTGCTCACAGAGTGAGCGTATTCTACTGGTTTGCCTCCGTCAAAGACCTTTTCGCACGGCTCTATCCCCACTTCTTTCAGACTGCCTCGCAGCCCGACAACCTGCTTGGAGGCAGCCGTCTGCCCTCCGGCGCACAAATCCAACAGGCCGTAAACGCCATGATTCGCGCCCTCACCAAAGGAGATATTACCAAAGAGCGCGAAATCCTCGCCCTCGATACCCACCGCGCCCTCACCGAACTGGACGCGCAAGCAAAAGAATACAAAGAGTTTAACGACAAATTCCCGAAGAAATGAACACCTCGACACCCGACCCTGAACTCTCGACATTCTCATGGAACGCTGCCGCCTTCTTCGGGCGTTTGACCGACCGTAACCGCCTCGCACGGCGCGAAAACTTCGTTTTCTGCCGTGTCAGCGGACTGGAGGGCTTCGAGGAAGCATTGCACAACCTCCAATCCGCACCGGCTGTCGTGGCCGTCAGCGACACCTCCGAGGGCTTTATGGATATGAACAACACCCCACGGACACGCCGCATTAAGACTGTGTTCCTCGCCATGCGCCACGCCCTCGACGATATGGACGCGCGGCAGGGGTGCTTCGACACCCTCCGCGAACTTTTCCGGCAATTTATGTCGGTGCTTATTCTGGAGAAAACCCGACTGGAGGAAAACCGCATATACCTCGACCCGCAAATCTCCTTCAACGAGATTGAGCGATACTTCTTCTCCGGCGCAGCCTGCGCCTACTTTCAGATAGCGATAGACACCTTCACCGATTTACGATACAATCCCGACCTATGGCTGCCTTGACCCCCGAAGAAGAACGCCGCCGCTACGTTACGGCCTTCAACTCCACGATGATAAAGATTTGGCGCGAGCGCATAGCCCTGCTGAAAGTTATCGACACCGGCGCGCTGTACCGCTCCACGCTTGCTGTCGGCATGACCGCTGACGGCAAAGTAACCTCCGTAACCCTCTCCCAACGCTTCAACACCTACGGCATATTCCAGGACTACGGCACAGGCCGCGAAGTTCCGCGAGGCAACTCCGGCGATATTGGCAGAGATAAAGTGCGCCAACGCCGCAAATGGTTCTCCACCAAATACTACGCCTCCGTAATGAATCTGAAAGAGTTCTTTGCCGACAACCTCGGCCGCGACTTCACCGGCATCGTCGCCGACGCCCTCAACGACCGCTCATTCCGCCAATCGCTAATCAAGTAACTATTTCACTGGCATAGATTTTGCTTATTCTGTATTTGACTATCCAAAGAGGGATAGTGTGATATTATTTTATATATTAAATTTCATAACTTTATGAAACAGAAAATTTTTAATTCGTTTTGGTAGACGGCCAATGCCGTCAAGTGTTTAACAACGAAATGTCTGCAATTTTGGCAGTAGTATGGAGGGCTTATTACAGCCTGTGCGGACGCGGGCTTTTCAGCCTATTGGTTGACGTGTGTCAATCCCGGTGATGTAGGATAGTGGCTCTCCCTCATAGGTGATGTGAGGACAATCGTCAGCTTCCTCATCGAACAGAGTTAATAATTCCTTTTTTCGAGCGCGGCATATTGTCGCGCTCGTTTTGTGTCTTTTCCCCGGAGGCACTGCCTCCTTATTTTTGCGGCATACTTAACAGACCGCAAAAATGATAGACACCGGCACCCTTACCGACCTCATTACCCAGTTCCGCAACACCACGGCGGCCAACTCAATTTCGCCCGAATCCGTCGGCTCTATTCTCCAGAAAATCGTCGACATTCTCGCCACCGCCGGCACACAGGCCAACCTCGACATCATCAACAAATGGCACGAGGCCCTGAAAACCGCCGCGCCCGCGCTCACCGCGCTTTCGCAGGGCAACGCCGACCGCAACCACGTCTACCTCGCCGCCCGGAGCGTCAACCTATACACCGGCGCACAGGCAGACCTCACGCCGATTCAGATACAACAGGCCACTACCGAGCGAGCCGGTGCCATGCGCGCGCAACAGGTTACAGACCTCAACGCCGCCCGGCGCGACGTGGCCGACATCAAGAAACAGATACAGACAATCAACTCCCTGCTCGGCGTCGGCACCGCCGACAACCTCTATAAATCCTCGCAAATCTCCTGTCAGGTTGTCAACGGCACCCTGCGGCTTCTCGGTGCGCAGAACCTCACCGCCGCCGGATATGTGCCGTACCTCTTTCGGCGCGTCAGGAAGCGCAACCCATTCAAGAACAAATTCGCCACCGCCGAGCAACGCGCCGCCAAGAAATACTGCCCGGCCAAGAAAGGCTGGGGACTGTTCGGCTCGATATACTCCGTCAGGCTCAACGGCACCCAAGTGGAGTTTTCCACCAATCCCCACAGCCGTATATGCACAAAAGCCCTCGGCTGGTCTGCCGACGCCGCGACACTCGTATCACGACACACCGACACCAACGGCAATATCCGCTTCGGCCTCGGTCGTAGCTCCGTGTCGTTCACCGATCCGAAGAACCCGAAGAAACAGCGCATGATACGCCTTACCTTCGGAATCGGATTTGCCAAGCCTATATATCCCGGCACCGCCGCCATAACTCCGGCAAACCTCACAAGCTCACTCGCCACATTCACCATTATATACGACCCCGGAACACAGCGATGGACTTTCTCGACCTGACTGCTTCGCAAGTTCATAGTAGAAAGTTCATAGTTCATTGAATCACACCGCCCCCACCTCTCTATGAACAATGAACAATGAACCCTCCACTGCGGCAAAGCCGCAAAAAAGAAAGCCCTCACGGGCGAGCCGCAAGGGTATGCTATCTTTTATACGAGCCGAGATAGCCCTTGTGGTACAAGACCACCCGGAAATGCTATCTATGAAACTCCGGCGTGTTAGCCCTTATGGGAAATGCTATCCGCCATACGCAGAGGTATCCAGTTCATTTTTAGCGCGGCTTTACATTGTTAAGAGGTGTCCGGGTCATTTTTAGTATGGTTTCACTTACAGACGCAAAGATAATCATAATTCACCACATACACAAATAATTACGCCACAAATTATGAACCTCCGCAAACACAAGCCCACCATACAGCTACTCGCCGCCATCGCCCTTATCGCCCTCGGCTGCGGGCTGCTCGTGGCAGGGTTTATTCTGCCGCCGCCTGGCGAGATACACAACTCCGTGCTGATAGCCTTCGGCGAAATCCTCACCTTCGCCGGGGCACTGTTCGGCATCGACTATCATTACAAATACGCACGGCCAAAAGACCGCGACGAAGACATAACCCCATAACCTTATAAACCTCATAACCTTATGCGAAGCATAGACAAGATCATCGTGCATTGCACGGCCACCCCGGAGGGAAAGCCCTTCACCGTGCAGCAAATCCGACAGTGGCACACCGCGCCGAAACCCAAAGGCAACGGCTGGCGCGACATAGGCTATCACTACATCGTATATCTCGACGGCACCGTACACAATGGCCGCCCCGTCGAACAGGTCGGCGCTCATTGCTCCGGCCACAATGCCCACTCCATAGGCGTCTGCTATGTTGGCGGCTGCGACGCCAACAGACGGCTACCCGACGGACAGCCCGAGCCCAAAGACACGCGCACACCAATACAGAAAACAGCCCTGCGCCAACTCCTGAAGAAACTGAAAGAGCGATACCCCGGCGCACGGATATACGGGCACCGTGATTTTGCCCCCAAAGCCTGCCCCTCCTTCGACGCAACCGCCGAATATAAAGACATATCCGATTCATAACCCTATGAACAATGAACCATAAACTCTACATAATCCTGCTGCTCACCGCACTTTGCGCATCATGCCGGGCAAAGAAAGAAATCGCCGCCGAGAGCCGCGCCGACACCGACAGCGTGGCCGCCTCCCTCACCTCCGGCTACTTCCTCCGCATCGACACCGCCATGCGCCGCATCAACTTCGACTTCGACACGCTGGATATAACAATAGAGCGACACGCCGCCGACGCAGCACTATCGGCAGCGTCGCCCGAAGAAACCGTCAGAATCCGCGCCGTCGGCGGCAAGATTGCCGACCGCCGCAGACAGACACGCAACGCCATAGCCGGATATAACCGACTTGACACCGTGGCCTACCGCCACGCCTCCGCCACATCGAGAGCCGAACACACAGCAACCACCTCCGTAGCCGAGCCGCCCGACACCACCCGGATAATCCTCACCCTTGCCGCCCTCATTCTGATTGTGTCGGGCATCGCCCTCTACCTCCGCCGCCGCAGATAACCCATACAGAGTATTAGTTTTTTCATAAGTAGATTTCGAGCGACAAGTCCGTGATGGATATGTCGCTTATTTTTTGTAACTTTGCAATTATCAATATTGACAATGACACTGAAAAGCAAAAACTATTTGATTTTTCAAGTTACAATTCCTATTGTAACCTTTATTGTTATGTTAATATCTCATATAATACACCCTCTATCATATGTTTTAGAAAATGAGATCTTAAAAGCTGCTGCCATACACTCTATTTACCCGTCAATTATATTTTCAATCGCATCGGCAATTTCTTGGAAAATATGGAAAGGCAAAAATTGGTATAGTCTATCACTTATTCTGTTGGTCGCATTATTTGTCATTTCCGCATTGATAGTTTTATTGTCATTTATTATTATTGATAACTATATTGGATTTATCATTTTCCTTTTCAATCTCGACTTACTTGTTTACTTTCCGGCCAGTTTGCTCGTCTTAATTATTATTGGCTTTATTGGACAATGGTGTAATCGGATTTCTCATGGTTGATTGCCAGGTTGCCCGTGAGGGTAGCCGTTTGCATTATCCCCAATCCCACCCATAGCGTTGTGAGGCGGCGGCTTACAGGCACAGGCCGCTTCGACGCAATCGCTCCGGCGCGCGGCGGCTCACTTGGCGGAGGCTCCGAGTTCCGCGCTGCGCTTGTTGCCCTCTGCCGTCGGGTGTTGGCCCCGGCACACTCTCAAATTGTTCCGCTCCGACACCTCCGCATACTGCTCCGGCGTCTGTCGCTCCACAACCGCCACGTTACGCCACGGCTTCACTCCGGCTTTTAAGAGAGAGCCTTGAACACAGTTCAGACCGACACCCGGCGGCGGTGTTCAAACACTCCGAGCCTTGCCGCGCTCACTGTCGCCGCGCCACCTCCGCTCACACCCTCGCGTCCACGCCCTGATCCGCCACCGCACAACGCCCGGCAGAGGAACATCGGCCACCTTCGCGGACAACCGCCACAACACGCCGACATAACGGTATGCCGACACAACGACTTGACTTGCCGACACCTCCGGGCGCACCGTGGCCGACAGCCCACTTTCGCCGTTCTGACTCTACTCCGCCGCGTTGCCGGGCATCGCTTGGCAGTGCGGACGTGGAGGCACCCCAATGGCACAAACTCCCTGCGGTCATTAGAGCCAACTCCCTGTGGTCGGGGGGTGCCTCTCACTGCATTGCAAAGCCGCCCCGCACCACCGCTCCATTACGGCAGACCGTCTGCCGGGGGCGCGCACCCACGACACACGTCCTGCGGCATCGGCACGACACATCGACATAACGACATACCGACACAAGCCCCGCCCCACGCCCCAAACGCGGCGCGTCGGCGCACAGCTACGCTCCGGCTGCCGTGGCGGTCGCTGATGAAAGGCCGAGCGGCCATTACGCATCAATCGAAAACCTTTAATCGCCCAACAACCCACTGTTTCACAGAGGCTCTTATGGCCGAGCTTTTCGGTTGGGCTGCATTGCTCCGCCTGTCATCATTGCCCTGTTGCCCCGGCCACCTCCGCTGCGCGCCACGCCGACACACACCGCGTTTGCCGACACATCACCCCGACGTGCTTCCCCGATTTGCAAATGATTTCGCCGAGAGTGGATTGGCCGCGATAAACAAGGAATGTGGCACGGCAACTCATACCACGGCAACACCGCTCCCTGCGCTCACGGTGTATGCCGTGCCTCCCGTGCTACGTTCCACCCTGATTTTAATGTCAATCCACAACCCGGCTTCATCATCGGGACATCACCGCCCGTCGGCTGATGTAAGGATAGGAATTTGCCGCGACCTCAAAACGACCTGCGCCCGTTTTGATTATCGCGTCAACGACATCACCGCGCTTTCGCCTACGCAGGGCGCGGCGGTGGGTGCGGTTACATATTCCGCCCGAAAATCCCGAAACAACCCGAAAAAAGCGACAGGCCGTGGGGGGATAGTGCGAAGCACCCTCGGTGGAAAATATTCCCCCGAACCCCCTTTGCGCCTGATAAAACGCTGTTTTTCAGGCTTGCAACGTTTTTAACCTCCTAAAAATCCGTGGGCTTTTGTAGAACCGCCGAAGAGGTACGGTTAAAACGTTGTGTTACACCTCTTTGCCGCCGCGATATTCCGGGACCCGATTTCATACCCGAAACATCGCGGCGGCGAGGTGCTTTATGCGCGCAAACTGCGGGACCCACCGGCTGCACCGCCCACAATTTGCGCGCGACACCCCTAAAATCCGTCTTTTAGGGGCAGAGAGGCTGCGGTTACATTTGCGTAATAAACTATTGAATTATGGCTAATTACAATACTTCCGCAACTGTAACGCTATCTGTCAACGGCAAGCAGGCCCAGCAAATGCTGAAACGCTTGCAATCCGAGGCCGCGAAACTGGAGAAGAAACTGGCGAAAGCCGCGACCGCCGGAGATAAGGCCACGATGTCGAAACTGCAAAAGGAACTGAAACAGACCAACGGCCTTATTCAGAAATTGCAGTCCTCGGCCAAGACCGCCGAACAGGTGCTTGCCCGAATGGACAGGGCAACACCCAGGGAGCTTAACAAGGCTCTGCGCACCCTGCAATCACAGCTTAACGGCATACAGCGCGGCACTGCCGCGTGGGATATGCAGATTGCCAAAATCAAACTGTTTAAAGCTGAAATCGCTAAGGTCAACGCGCAGATGGCTGTCGGACAGACACGGTGGCAGAGGTTCAACAACTGGCTGAACAACTGCCAGACGGCCATAATGGGAGTAGTGGCCGCCATTACGGGGCTGGTGATGGCCGGACGTAAAGCCGTCAACACTTACGCCGAAATGGAGGAAACGCTTGCCAACACGCAGAAATATACCCGTATGACCGCCGCCGAAGTGCTCGAACTCAACGAGCTTTTCAAAGGCATGGATACACGACTGGCGCGTGAGCAGCTTAATCTTCTCGCACAGGAGGGCGGACGCCTCGGCTACAATACGGTGCAGTCCGTCAAGGAGTATGTCGAAGCCGCCTCTATTATAAATGTCGCGCTCGTAGACCTCGGCGAAGGTGCCACGCAGACCATAGCCAAGCTGTCTAACATCTTCGGCATGGAGCAGATGTACGGTGTGCGCGATGCTATGCTGAAAGTAGGCTCGACCGTCAACCACCTTTCGCAGAACTGCACCGCGGCCAAGCCTTTTATCGTGGAGTTTGCGCAGCGTATGGCCGGCATAGGCTCGACGGCGAAAATGACCATACCCGAAATCATGGCATTTGCCGCCACCCTCGACGCGCACGGTCAAAAGGTGGAAATGTCGGCCACGGCATTGCAGCGCACCATTATGGAGCTTTTCAAGAAGCCGGGAGAAATGGCGAAAAAGGTAGGGCTGGAAACAAATACTTTCATCGAAACCCTCAACAGGTCTACCACGGAGGGCGTGATGATGTTCCTCGAAGCTCTCGGCAGACTGGGCGAAGACCAGGCTCTTGCCGTACTCTCGCCGCTGTTCCAGGATCTCGGCCTCGACGGTGCCCGCGTGTCCTCGGTGCTGTCAAACCTTTCTTCACACCTCGACTTCCTTAAATGGCAGTTGGGCGAGGCTAATCAGGCTTTCCGCGAGGGCACCTCGGCCTCTAACGAATACGCCATTTTCAACAATACGGCACAGGCGGCAATCGACAAGGCCCGTAAAAGGGTTACGGAGCTTGCCGTGGAACTCGGCGAGAAGCTGTACCCGGTCATGCGGCACATCTACACATCTTCTTCCGTGTTCCTCCGTGTGCTGAACCAAATCGTTACTTTCATCATAAAGTACCGCACAGCCATACTTGGTATCATCACAGTTTTTGCCGCCTATTATTCTTGGCTCGGACTGGTGAAGACAGCCCATGCAGCATATAATATCGCTGTCAAGGCCGCGACCGCGCTTCACAACGCATGGCGTATAGCTGTCGTTTTGGGGCGCATAGCGGTGATAGCCTTTACGCAGGGCATAGGCGCGGCCACCCACGCCTTCCGGCTCCTTACCGCCGCTATGTCGGTCAATCCTTTCGGCCTCATTCTCGCGGCGGTTACGGCTCTTGTGCTCGTTGTAAAGGCTTTGTGCGACCGCACTTCCGAATATACGAAGAAGCTCCGCGAGGCTGTCAACACCGCCGCCAATTTCTCAAAGGAACTATCAAAGGAGCAGCGGCAGCTTGACGAACTTTTCGGCAAACTCGAAGCCTGTAAGCGAGGAACCAAAGAATACAAGGAGGTCAAGGACACTATAATATCCCAGTATGGCAAGTATCTGCGTGGCCTCATCAACGAGCGCAACGAGATTACAGACCTTACAGCCGCTTACAAAAGGCTCGCGGCTGCGGCGCGCATCGCCGCTAAGGAACGCGCCATACAGGGCGCGAAAGATGCTGCACAGGAAACTTTCGACGATGCTTTCAGCGGCCTTGCGAAGAAGTTGCAGGAGCAGCTTGTCGCCTACGGCAAGTCATACAAGGACGCCGTGCGCATAACTAACCGCGTCGTCATTGACTTGCAGACCACTGGCACTATCGGTCAGGATATTGTCGGTGAGTTGCAGGGAATCAAAGGCAGTTTACAGGACAAATGGGGCTGGACGGCGCACCCCGTCAATGTCGTTAACGATATGATAGGCACCCACGGCGAATATACAACCGCGATGGGGGAAATAAATCAGATTGAGCGTGAAACCAATCCTCTCGCCGGATATTCGGCCACGGAACTTCGCAGGCTCATAACCGACTTCGAGGGCCACGCCGAGCGTGGAGAGGGCGGCGCCATTATCATAGGCATCAACGAGCCGAACCCGACAACGAGGCGTATCGCCGCAAACGAGGTGAGCGAATTTCTCGATGAAGCCCGTGCCCGGCTGTCGGTGCTTGAAACACCTTCCAACGACCCTATGGCTGGCAACCCGGACTTTACTCTCGATAATTTTACTCCCTATGAATCGGAAAAAGACCGCAAGGCGCGCGAGGCCGAGGAACGGCGCGCGGCAATAAAGGCGCGAAAGGAGTTTAAGGACAAACTCAACGATGCGAAAGGCGAATGGGAGGCCGGTGCCGCGCAGAATGTCAGCGATTATTCGGCAGGGCTGAAATCGTGGACGCAGTTCCTTCTCGACAAGCACAACCTCGAAATCAAATACTACGACGACCGCCTCCGTATCTTCGAGGACTACAATCTTCAGGAGGACGAGGACTATCAGGAACTGCTGAAAAAGAAAGCGGAGCTTCAGGCCGAATGGCTGAAAAAGAACTCCGCCATGTCGGTGGAGGAAAGCCGCCGCAAGAAGACCGCCGAGGAGGTACAGGCGCAGATGGACGCCGCCACTCCCGGCAATGCCCTCTACGGGAACGAGGAGGCATTGCAGCAACACCTTTTCGAGATTAAGGTTAAGTACCTTAAAGAAATGCGCGACGCCTATACCAAAGACAGCGAGGAATACCACAACTATGTCGTGCAGATTGAACAGGCCGAGGACGCCGAGAGGCTACGCCGTCAGAAACTTTTGGCGCAGCGTGTGGCCGAGTGGCGCAAACAGTACGAATATCAGGAAGCCGGGAAACGCCTCGAACTCGAAACGCAGGTGCTCGGCGAGGCTTATGCCGCAGGGCTTATCTCTTACGAAGACTATCTCCGGGCGCAAAGCGACCTGAAAAAGAAATATGCCGACGAGTATATGCCCGACTCCGCCAAGCCCGCGCAGGGATCGGCGGCGCGGACAGCCCTTGCGAAGAAGCGTGAACTCGACATTGTGGCTTCGCTCGAAGCCCAGGGGGTGATTACCCACGAACAGGCGGAGGCCGCCAAAGACCGCATCAACCGTGCTTACGAGAAAAAGGCAATAGAGGGAGTGAGGCGGTTAGGCTCCGAACATACCAATCAGCTTCTCGACATCTACGAGGCATGGAAGAACTTTTTTGACAGCACCGAGGAAGACGGAGGCAACTGGGCGACACGCCTTGCCGCGCTCGCCCAATCGGTCTTTGCCGTGATGACTGCCGGTATGCAGCAGTATTCCGAATTTGTCAGAGCTTCCTCCGACCTCGAAGTGGCAAAGGCCGAAAAAAAGTACGACCGCGAAATAGAGCTTGCAGAGGGCAATTCCTATCGCGTCAAGAAAGCCGAGAAGCAAAAAGAAAAGGAAATTGCCAAAATCAAGAAGGAGGCCAACCGCAAAATGTTCGTGATGCAGGTTATTCAGGCAGTGGCGCAGACGGCCACAAATGCCCTGAACGCCTATGGCTCCGCTGCCGCCGTGCCAGTTATCGGCTATATCCTCGCGCCGATAGCAGCGGCGATGGCCGTTGCCGCAGGTGCCATACAGATAGCCACCATCAAGAAGCAGCAACAGGCATCGGAGGCGCAGGGCTACAAATCCGGCGGCTTTACCCCGGAGGGCAAGCCCGACCAAGTGGCCGGTGTGGTTCATGCCGGAGAATGGGTGGCCTCGCAGAAACTCGTGAAATCGCCGCAGACAAGGCCGCTCATCGAAGCCCTCGACTATGCGCAGCGCACAAACACTGTCGGATCGCTGACCGCAGCCGACGTGTCGCGCTCAATAACAGCCCCTATGGTGCTTGCCGCGCAACCCCAGGCCGTGCCCGTTGTCAATGTCAACGTGCCGCCGCAGGCCGCACCTGCAGCTGATGAACGGCTGTATGCGACGCTCGACCGCCTCGATGAACGGCTCAACGAGCCTTTCGTTACCGTCAACACCGTTACAGGCGACCACGGCATACAGCGCGCACAGGACGAATACGACCGCCTGATGCGCAATAAATCACCAAAGAGCAAACACTAATCTCAAATATTTATGCTAACTTTGTGCTGATGAATAGCATTGCAAAATATAGCTTGAAAATTATCCTGATATTAGGTTCATTGGGAGGGCTATTTTTTGCAACCAACTGCAAACATGATTCTCAACAATATAAAACTAACGAAGATACTTTTGCAACATATTTTTCCGAGGTTGACTACCGGCTTGATGGCAAAGTAATATCCAAAAAATTGCTTAAAGATTTTGCCGGAGATTTCCAAGATTTATATTTGGTAGAGGTTCAAGTTCTTTCTTTTAAGTTGAGAAAAAACAACCTCTCTGCTGAATCATCATTTTTTGGAGTATTTGATTCTATTGCAAATAAGGCGTATTTTATTTCGCCTATGCACGACCCCTTATATAAGCATGATGATTTTCCTAAAATTTCTGTTGATACTGAATACAAGCGTATTTTAGGCGATAATGGGCTTCAACAAGGGCTAATTATTTCGAGGAAAGAAGACTGTGATTTGTGGGAAGCTCTAACAGAGAAAGAGAATAACAATACAATTCGGTTCTAATTGTCTTTTTGGCATTTGTCTGCAACTTGTACTTTCGTGGAAAAATACAAGTTATGGAAATAAGAATAAACGGCCATGATGCAGTTCTCAAATCCGGCACATCTTTTGAATATGTGGCCGAAAACCGAATGTTCAGCGGTTCGGACGGCTATACTTTGAGCATAACCTTTCCGCTGAAAGACTGCCCGGAGAATACGGCCATTTTCGGCAACATCAACCGTGCGGACGTTATCGCCCGTAAAGTAATTTTCGAGTGCGAAATACGGCACGGCAAGTTTTTCAGATTCGGCTCTATCACTGTCAACGAAATCAACGCTTCCGAGGTAAAATGCCAGTTCCTTGAAGGCCGCAGCGAGCAGAACTTCTCGCAGACCTTCGACGACATCTATATAAATGAACTCGACCTCGGCCAATGGCCTTCGGGCAAGCCCGACCCGGTAAAGGCGTGGCAGCCCTCTTATTATCCCGATGCCGTGGCTCTGCCGTGGGTAAACGATTATTCGGGCAATATTCAGAACCTTGCCGAATACACCGTGGACGATGCCACACAGAACAGGGGGCATTACTCCTGGCACTCCGACACATGGGGGCTGTCGTGGCAGCCTTACCTCGTATTCATCGTGCGTAAGATTTGCGAGGCCGTAGGCTACGCCGTAGACCTGTCGCAATGGGAGCAATCCGAAGAACACCGCTGGCTGCTTGTCTGCAACTGCCTCCCGGCGGCATGGTACACGCCGCACTATGCCCGTGCTTTGCCGCACTGGACTGTCGCGGAGTTTTTCGAGAAACTGGAAATCTTTTTAGGCGCGGAGTTTGAGATAAACCACCGCGCCCGTACCGTGGCTTTCGCCTTCACGCACGACCTGATGGCCGCGTCGGGTGCCGTCGAACTGCGCGACGTGCTTTCCGAACGCTCCACCGAAGTATCAGTTGAAGATGCCCGGTGCGAGTATGCCGAGGCTAAAAACCTCGTTTATAAGGAGTGCGACCATGCCGTATGGAAATATTATTCGTGCGACTGGTTTATAAAGGCGTGGAAAGACCGCGCCGTCGTATATGATACCATGCGCGAACTTTTGGACGCTAACAAAGGCTGGCGAACTTGGGACGGGCAGCATCATCGAAGCAGTCAGATAGACCGCTTGCTGTATGCCAAAGACGCCGACGCATACTTTCTTATCCGCGCCGTCAGCCGTACCCCTTACATTGACAGGCACAGATTACGGTTCACATATAAATGTGTGTTGCAGCCCGTGAATCTTTTCGGCGGCCGCATTGTGGACGAGAGCGAAGACGCCGACCAGATCGAAATCGAATTTGTTCCGGCGCGGATAGACTACACCGAAGAAAAGTACGGGCGTTGCCTGTTCCTCTCTTTCTCCGGCTACGACGAGGACAACGGCACCGGGGAGGACGAAAGCACATATCCGTTTATGCAGACCCACACCATACAGAGCCTTGAAGCAGGGGAGAAAGAGAAGAAAGCCGAATACTACGACCGTATCTATGTCGGCTTTTGGGACGGCGCGCAGAACACTCGCGGCAAACTGCCTTATCCACAAGTGGAGGATATTGAAATTATGGAAGACTGGAGCAACTTTCAGTATCTCCATTTCAATATGCGCCTCAACAATCGGCAGCTCAACAGCCGCCGTATAGTACACCGTATCGACACAGGCAAGAAAACAACCTTTAAGTTCCTTGCCGATTCCATACCAAACGTAAGGAGCGTTTTCATCATACACGGCAAAAAATACGTCTGCGAAAAAATAACCGCGACCTTCACCGAACAGGGAATGTCGCAGTTACTCAAAGGCGTTTTCTACCCAATCACTGAGTAATTTATGCAGCTTCGGCCTCAGCCGCCTTACGAGGCCGACCGCGCCGTTTTGCCGGGGCTTCAACAGGTTTGCGCCAATCTTTGCCGTAAAGTACCCAGTCAAGCACTTTTCTGTTGGCATCATCTACCTTGCTCATATCATATTCAATGTAGATGTCGGTTACTGTATTTCCTCCGTGGCCTAACGCTGCGGCTATTGTATCTTTGGGAATATCGAGGCTGGCAGCTATCGTAGCCCACGAATGGCGCGCCCAGTAGGTTGTCAGTTCAGAAAGACCGAGCTTTTCTTTTACTGCTTTCAGACCTTTACACAGATTGTTGTAAAAGTGGCGGTAGTTGACGCAGCCATCGAGGTAGTTAAGCAGGTGCTTCTCGCCGCTGTATTTCTCAATGAGCGCAAGTGCTTCCGGCTCTACCTTGATGGAATAAGGCCGATGTGTCTTGGCTCTTATATAGTTGACGCGCCCGGACACTATTTCTTCGAGGTTGCAGAGGTCAACCACATTTATGCCTACCAACATAAATGTAAGGGCGAAGAAATCGCGGTACTTTTCTTCCCATTCCTCCAATCCCTGCGCCGAGAATATGGCGCGGAGGGTTGTTATGTCGAAGTTGCGCTTGCGCGTGGCTTCGCTCTTTATCTTGAAGCGGCGAAAGGCATAGGTATTCGTTACCTCGTTGTCAATAGCGTAATTGACTACGGTGCGAATGTTACGCATATGTATCGCTATCGAGTTTGTCTTGCAAGTCTTTGCCAGGAAATCGTTGAAACTTTCGAGCCACGAAATCTTGATGTCCTCGAACTTCACTTTGGCAAGGCCGGCTTCTCCGAGCCACGCCACAAGGCGGCTGCGTGTTGCCTCATAGATTGCCTTTGTGCGCCCTTGCTTGCGCCCGGTGAAGCGGTCGAACCATTTTATAAATGTGTTGGGGTCTTCTTCGGGCTTTTCGGCCTTTTCCACTTTGGGCGCAATCTTGGCAAGTATGTAATCTTTTACATCTTTTGCCCTCATTCCACTGATTATCTCATCATCGAGCAATGAAATAAGCACCTTTTCCACCTCGACCTTGCGGCCTCCGATGAAAGCGTTTAGCTGAAGCTGATTTGGGTGGTCGATTACTTTCTCCGTAACTGAATCCCACTGGTGCGGCATTACATATACGTTCATTGAGATAAGCGATGTCTGCCTTTCATGGCAGATTGAGATTTTGAGCGGAGCAGCCTTTCCGTCTTTGGCGGCTCGCTTGTCAAGAATAACTTTTACGGTTGTCATAACATTAAACTCACCTCCGAACCACTTTAATAGCTTTTCTTACCTCAAATATTTGCGTGCATGTTGCGTGCGCTTTGCGTGCAAGGTCAAAATTTGCGTGCATGTTGCGTGCAGACCTCGGCATTTTTCGGCTTTTCTCTGCTATTTTCGGCAGTCTTTCGGTTTTTTTTAATGTCGTTTCCGGGGGAGAAAAAGGAAAGAACACGTTGAATCAACGCTTCAATTCGTTGTCTTTCAACGTGTTCCTTGCGGAGTGAGGGGGATTCGAACCCCCGATACGCTTTTGGCGTATACACGCTTTCCAGGCGTGCCTCTTCAGCCACTCGAGCACCGCTCCTGATAGGCTTTGTGTGGCAACATCAGTGGGTGTCAACCGCTGTGCCTTTTCCAAAGTGATGACAAAGGTAGCGTTTTTTTTTCTTATATGCAAGACTGATTTATTTTTAGAACGTAATTTTTTTTGTGGGGGGTAATGGTTTGGTCGGTAGGCGAGGGAGGTGGTCGTGATCTTAAAATGTATATGCAACCTTGAATTGTAGCATGTTGACAAAGAAGTTGGTATCTTCGTCGCTGAAGCGTTGTCCGGTGTATCCTATCTGGTAGCTGAATTTCTTGTATTTGAGGCCGATGGTGGGGGAAATATATAGGTTTCCATGTCCGGCAAGGTCTTCGGTGAGTCCTATGCTGTATCCCAAGTCAAGTGCGATAAACGGTGTGACACGACTGTTGATGGGTAAATAGCCTTTGACGTCGATATAAACGGGCATCATGGCTGAGAGGAAAGAGTTGTAGAAATCGAGTCCGACACCGATGCCTGTCGACAGGTATTTATTTAGTTTTAAGCCATGGACGGTGTGGATGTTGAGTATACTTGCCGAAAAGTCTTCGGTCTGGAGGCTAAATCCCCACCATATTTCACCCTGATAATGGATTTTGAATTTCGGTGTTGAAGCCGATAAGTTTTCTATATTGTTCTTGGTGGAGTTATTAAGAGTCAGTGTGTCAGGCTGTAATTCATGAGACGAAACTTCTTGGGCATTTGTTGTAAAGATGACGACAAGAACCATTGCCAAGGATAAAAGTAAATTTTTCATATGTAATATCATAATTATCGATTATATGTAATTACTTTAAGATAATTGTTGTAGTTAAGTCGTGATTGTAATGTTATTTTGCTAAATGATAACAAAGTTGCTGTTATTATTTTAGATTTGCAACATTATGATAAATGAGTGGTGCCACTTGTTATATTTATTGTTATAACGAGGGGGGTGGAGATTGCAAATTAAATTGATGGGTGTGTATGGTGGATATCATGGGTTTAAGTTTTGTCTGATAGCGACTCGGGTCGGGTATTGCTACGGTAATCGGTGGACTCGGCATGTTGGGACAGTTCTTATATATAGTGGATTGTCGGCTGGTTCAAATGTGCCGCTGAAAGTGGGATACACGCTATTGAAGAAGTGTAAACTTGTGTTGTAAGTAAAGAGAGCGTCCCGGGGTGGGGCGCTCTCTTGGTATGGGTTGCACAGTTGGGGCTTTTATATAAGCGGCATAAGTTCAGAGTGCATCGGCAACTTTAAATAAGAGTGTGGGTGAATCTAAAAGATTTGTCGGGTTAAATTGATTATTTAAAGGCATCACCTTGTGAGGGGTGGAACATAGGGGTGTATCCGGTTGATTTTTTCATGTCTCGGATGACGTTGCCGATATATGGTTTCTTCTGATTGATGATGTCCAGTTTCATGATGGGAGCACCGGGGCTGAGGTCAAACTCGTTCAGGTCAATCCACATGATTGAAGGATTGAGGGTTATACCATAGTAGTAGATGAGTTTTTTCTGGTCGGCTACAGAACGCCATCTGGTTGATGAAATTTCGGGTTGGTCGGGGACAGAGATGCCAACAGGTACCGAACAGTTGAATATGACACCGAATACACCGGCAATAGCCATTTCGTGAGAAGTGTCTTTAGGGATACAATTGATATAGAAAGAGGCGCGGGAGAAACGGTCCTGAGAACGGTTGGTGCCGGGTAGCATATTCAAACCACCGACGGTTTTCCAATATTCGGCTACAGCGAGTTGTTGATCGTATGGGGGAGCATTGGTGAGCACCTGGTATTGTTTGCCTTGGTGAATTGAGAGCTTGCCGTCAAGATATTCTATGATGGCAGAGTTTCCAGTTCTGTCACTGATTGCCATGTGGACGGTTGTGGCTGAACCACCGGGCATTGCCGGTGCAACGATTTTGAATTGGTCGGCCGACAGGGCTTGTACGGCTTCGGCGGTTGAGCCAAAGTTGTCCAGTACATATTGGCACCACAGGGATGATGACATAGGCAATCTTTTGTCAGGTGTTCCTGGGGGCAGGTCATAAGAGGTGCCGGGGAGGTATAAGAGGTTGACAACAAGTCCGTTTTGGTTCATGCCCTCGGTGGCACCGAGGTCATAGCCGACATTTACGACACAGCCGTACCGGGAAGTCCATGTCATGCAGGCTGTTGAATCGTGACTCACGCGTTTGATGCCTTGGGGAAAAACATAAAGATTGGAAGGGATGTCGGTTTTCCAGTCGAGTGTTCGACCGGTGATGACATTATCCGGCCCGTCGCCGATGTAGACAACACGAGTGCAGGCGTCGGCTCTGTCGGGGACTGCGACAAGTGTGGCTATTGCAAGCGACGCTGTGCATAGTAATCTGGCAGATGTTTTCATGTGATGTGTATTTATAGTATATTTTAGGTCAGGGCTATTAAAAGAGCCTCTATGTTAATTAAACAAGAGGCTCTGTAAAAAGTTTGGTGATTGGAGATGGGCAGGGATATGCCTGAAGATAGTTTGTCGGTATGAAATTGTTCGTGAGCGGTTGCGACTTGAATACCGTTGGTATTATACACGTTTATTGCACGTCCGGGAGCATACACGATGTTTTGATTATAGACAAGTGTCATGTCGTTGTTGCCCATTTTGATGTCCTCGATATCTTCGGTATCGTCAAATTGCATGGACACGATATCGGCGCGTTTATAGGATGTCATGGCGTCATTGGCAGTGATGACAAGATCTTGACCGTCAAATGTCAGTTTGGGGTGAGTGTCGAGGACATAAGTTGGCTGTTCCCCGTTACTTAGGGTAATCCGGAGAGATGTTGCTCCCCGAGATGTATAGCTTGTGCCTATAATGGCGAGTAGTGATAGGAATAGTTTGGAATTGGAAAATTTCATAATGTGTTATATCTTATTTACGATGCAAAATTACAATTGCGGTTATATCGCTACAATACACATAAGTTGGTAAAATAACAATAAGATATAACGTTGAAGCAGTATGGTTATATACCTATATTTGGTTATTTGCGGTTGATAAATATGTTGAAGAGTTGTCGGACAACATCCTGCCGGACAGTATGTTGCTATATGTGAACATTATGGAGTGAATGGCGTTGGTATAATATGGAAGCCATCGGTTCTTGAGAATTCTGCCGAGGTTTGTCAGTTATGAGGATTATTGCAATAATTGATTGAATATACGAGGGCTTTTATGGCTCGGGTAGTTGCAATATAGTATAGTAGGGTTGTCTGATAGACTTATTAAGTCGTTTAATCAATAAAAAATATGAAATATGGATTATATTGAAGAAAAAGATAGAATATATGCCGAGGATGGCAATGGGCGCTTGTTAGCCGAGATTACATTCCCGACACGATGTGGTGTGTCGACTATTGACCATACCTATGTTGATGATTCACTTAGAGGTCAGGGCGTTGCCGGGAAGTTGGTGCAGAAAGCTGTCGATAGGATTGTCAGCGAGGGTAACATGATAGCGGCCACATGTCCTTATGCGGTCGTGTGGTTGCAACGTCATCCTGAATATAAAGTTGTTGAGAGTGGCTCTCCGATAGCGTGCCAAATCAGACGCCATTGATTACCATTGGTGCCCAATATAATAAAATATATACCGTAAGGTATAGCCAAAGTCAATTGTTGGAAGTATTGCAGTCTTTAGGGCGGGAGTTGCATTGGTCGGCGAGTGAACAACCGTGGCATGAGTTTTTTTTGGCTCGTGATTTGATTATTAGGCCTATGACAGCCCCGATAATGACGAGGCCCACGATAATCCATTCGATTGTCTTGTTCATTTTTGGGATTTATATATTTTTTTAATGGCGGCATTGACTTTGGCCGGAGAGAGGTCGGCCGCAACGGTGTTGAAGTCGGCACGGAAAGAACAGCCCTCGGCATAACGAGAACAACCGTAAGCCATCTTTCCTTTGAGCAAGTGTCCTTGTCCGCACACAGGGCATGTGATTTGCTCGAGTTTGGTGATGCGTGGAGCTCGAGATCGGGGTTTGGACTCTGATTTGGATGAGGTGGTTGTTTCTTTCCGGCGGTCTTGGACAAGAATGTGTCGTGCCGAGTTGTCACTCAGTACGTTAGTGACGATGTCATTGACCATAACCTTGAGCTGGTCGAGAAATTCGGCCGGGGCATATTCTCCACGCTCGATGCGTCTGAGACGGTTTTCCCAGATGCCGGTAAGTTTGGCGCTTTTTAACATTGGGTCGGTGATGGTGTCGATGAGGTCACATCCGGCTTGGGTGGCGATGATGTTTTTGCGTTCGCGGCGTATATATTGGCGCTTGAAAAGAGTCTCGATTATAGCCGATCGTGTTGAAGGGCGTCCAATGCCATTTTCTTTCAGAGCTTCGCGCAGTTCTTCAGAGTCAACGAGGCGTCCGGCACCTTCCATGGCCCGTAGCAGAGATCCCTCGGTGTATGGTTTGGGAGGCTGGGTCGTCTTGGTCTCAAGATATGGCTCATGAGTGCCTGACTCACCAATGGTAAATTCGGGCAAGATGGTGTCATCCTCGTTTTCGCCATTTGATTTTTTATCGGGGAATAAAATGCGCCAACCGGGGTTCACGATGACTTTGCCCGATGCTTTGAACTCATTGCCGGCGATGTCGGCCTTGACGGTTGTCTGGTTGAAAGTGCAGTCGGGATAGAATGCGGCAATAAATCTCAGAGCAATCAGGTGGTAAAGTTTACGTTCATCGCCTTGAAGCACCGATGGGGATTGTCC
This sequence comes from Muribaculaceae bacterium, assembly GCA_017621845.1. Taxonomy (GTDB): domain Bacteria; phylum Bacteroidota; class Bacteroidia; order Bacteroidales; family Muribaculaceae; genus CAG-873. The sequence continues at coordinate 13,767 of JAGASI010000014.1, read as the reverse complement.
GGTGGGAATGATGGCATGGTGGTCGGTGACTTTGGCATCGTCAAATATCTTCTTGGACTTGGAAATTTTGGCGGCAAGTACCGGAGCTGTGATGTTGGCGTAAGGTGTCATCTGTTTCAATATTCCCGGGATTTTGGGATACAGGTCAGATGAAAGATAGGTTGTATCAACGCGGGGATATGTGGTTACTTTCTTTTCATACAGAGACTGGATGAGTTTAAGCGTGAGGTCGGCCGACCATCCCCACAGACGGTTACATTCGACTTGAAGCGATGTGAGGTCAAATAGTCGTTTTGGGCCCTCTTTACCGGTCTTCTGAGACACATCGGTAATAGTGAGAGAGGCAGAAGCGATTGATTGCATGAGAGCCTCGGCTTTGGATTGGTCGGTAAATTTACCCGAAACGAGGCTAAACGTTGTGTCGCGATACTTGGTCGAGATCTCCCAGTAGTCCTCGGACTTGAAGTTGGCAATCTGACGCTGACGCTCGACGACTAATGCAAGTGTTGGGGTCTGGACACGTCCTACCGATAGGACAGTGCCTTGGGAAGGTGCATACTTAATTGTGTAGAGACGCGTGCCGTTCATGCCTAAGATCCAGTCGCCTATGGCGCGTGAAAGGCCGGCATAGTATAGGTTGTCAAAGTCGGACTGGGGTTTAAGCTCGCTAAAACCACGACGTATCGACTCATCGGTCAGAGATGAAATCCATAACCGTTCAACCGGGCAAGTCACTCCCGCCAGCTGCATTACCCATCGTTGGATAAGCTCACCTTCCTGGCCGGCGTCACCACAGTTTATAATGCGGTCGGCACGGGACATGAGATTTTTGATGACATCAAATTGGTGTTTGATGCCTTTGTCGTCAATGAGTTTGATGCCAAACTTGGGCGGTATCATAGGTAGGGCGCCCAAGGACCATCGTTTCCATAGCGATGTATAGTCGTGTGGTTCCTTGAGTGTGCACAGGTGACCAAAAGTCCAGGTCACACAGTACTCGCCACCTTCATAAAAGCCGTCTTGACGTCGGTCAGCACCAAGAATTTGGGCTATGTCTCGGGCTACGCTTGGTTTCTCGGTAATGCAGACAATCATTGGTGGATTGGGGTAATTTATCGTGTGGAGGAGAGTAGTCTATCGCGAGGATATGACGAGAATATAACGAGGTATAGTGATAGCTGGATTAATTATTTTGTAGTCTGTTTCTTGGCCTCGTTCCAAAGGGCGTCCATCTCGGCGAGTGTCATATCGCGAAGTGAGCGACCGGTCGCTTTGGCTTGTCTTTCAATATAGTTGAAGCGGTCGATAAACTTGCGGTTGGTACGCTCGAGGGCGTTCTCGGGGTTAACTTTATAAAGTCGTGCTGCATTTATTATTGCAAACAGCAGGTCTCCAAATTCGGCTTCAATCTTGTCTTGGTCTTTGTTTTCAATTTCAGTGTTTACTTCAGAGACTTCTTCCTTGACTTTATCCCATACATGTTCGCGTTTTTCCCAGTCAAAGCCGACATTTGCAGCTTTTTCCTGAACACGGAAAGCCTTGACGAGAGCCGGCAGTGAACGAGGGACGCCACCCAGGACAGAATGATTGCCGTCTTTTTCTTTCAGTTTGATTTGTTCCCAATTCATCTCTACGGCATGTGCGCCATCAACAGAAACATCGCCAAAGACGTGGGGATGACGGAAGATAAGTTTATGGTTGAGGAAATCGGCGACGTCAACTATATCAAAAGCTTGCTTTTCTTCACCTATCTTGGCGTAGAAAAGTATGTGGAGCAGGACGTCACCCAGCTCTTTACGTATCTCGTCGTTGTTCTGGTCAAGGAGAGCCTGAGCGAGCTCATAGGTTTCCTCTATCGTATTGGGCCTTAGGCTCTCGTTGGTTTGTTTGGCGTCCCATGGACACTTGACACGTAGGATGTCAAGTGTGTCTATTACTCGGCCGAGAGCCTCGATTTTTTCTTGTCTTGTGTGCATTATGTCGGTTATTTATTTTTCAATTTTATTGTAATTCTCGAGGCCTTGTTTAAGCCATTTGACAAAAATGTCGACATCCTCGTCATATGAGCGGGGAGAATTGAGCATCTGTCCTTGGTTGTCGAGAATAACATAGTAGGGTTGGGTATTGGTGCTGAATTTGTATCGCTGGAGGTAAGACCATTTATCACCGACGGTCGAGAGGGTTATCTGTTTGCCGTTTTCGGTGACAGTCAATGGAGATGGAAGGTCGGCTTTTTCGTCCACCATCAGTTTTATGAGTACATAGTCATCATTGATGATTGTGCGCACTTGCTTGTTATCAAAGACGGCACCTTCCATTTTGCGACAGTTTACACATGCATGCCCCGAAAAGTCGAGTAGGACCGGCTTGCCATGTTTGGCGGCATAAGTCATGCCCTTGTCATAGTCGTCAAATTCTTTAAATTCGCCGCCATATAGGTTGAAATCCTGGGTTTTTAAAGGAGGAGCAAAAGCACTTATAGACTTGAGCGGAGCACCCCAAAGACCGGGTATCAGGTAGACAGCAAACGAGAAGGAGCATACAGCAAGGAAGAACCCTCCTACAGATGTGTGGTCGCTCGGGGCGTCATGTCCAAATCTAAGTTTGCCCAGGAGGTACATGCCCAGGAGGATAAACAGTACAATCCAGATGGCGAGGAAGACCTCGCGGTCGAGGATGTGCCAGCCATAGGCGAGGTCGGCGACAGACAGGAATTTGAGTGAAAGGATGAGTTCGATAAAGCCGAGTACCACTTTAACAGAGTTCATCCATCCGCCTGAACGTGGCATCTCTTTGAGCAAGGAGGGGAATAACGCGAATAGCGCAAATGGGATTGCAAGTCCAAGAGCAAAGCCTCCCATGCCCAGAGCCGGTCCAAGAATTGAGTCATCGGATGCCGCTTGTACAAGCAGGGTGCCAATGATAGGGCCGGTGCATGAGAATGAAACGAGCACAAGTGTAAATGCCATGAAGAAGATGCTCAATAGTCCGGTTGTGGTGGCTGCCTTGTCATCAATGGCGTTGGTCCATCTGGATGGTAATTTTATATCAAAGGCGCCAAAGAAAGAAATGGCAAACAATACCAACAGCGCAAAGAAGATGATATTGAATACAGCGCTGGTGGCGAGTGCATTTAATGCTCCGGCTCCAAACATAAGGGTTATGGCGATGCCTAAAATCAGGTATATTATAATGATGGACAGGCCATAGGTCATAGCTCCCATTATTGATTTACGTCTGTTGCCTGATTTTTTAAGGAAAAAACTGACGGTCATGGGAATCATGGGCCAAACACATGGTGTTAATAATGCCAGGAGTCCGCCAAGGAAGCCCATAATTAAAAGATTCCACCAGGAGGTGTCTCCGGTGAGAAGATTGGAGTCACTGATGTTGGCGTCATTAACAGGTGCCCACCAGTCAATCTGTTCGTTGTCAAGAGGCTTGGCGGTATCGGTCAGTGAGTTTTCTGAGTTGCGGTCCACGATTTCGGCTGTTTCGACTACTTGAGTTTTGCCTTGTCCGAGATTTAAGGTGAAGTTAAAACTGTCAGGAGGCGTGCATTGTTGTTCAAGACAAGCCATATATCTGACCGATCCTTTTAGGGTCAGGTCGGCATTGGGGTTGTTGATATTAAACTTTTGGGTAAATGATACTTGGCCGGACCATTCCTCAAGTTGCAGGTCAAAGGCTTTATCGAGCAATGAGTGTGGAGCCTCTGATGGCTGTGGAGATCCGGATAGCGAGATGGCGGGATTGTCCTCAAATGTGATAGATGTAGCTACGGGACCATCCTTGACGTTCTTGAAGCCATATATGTGGTATCCATCCTGAATGTTGGCGGTGATGATGATGAGTCCCTCGTTAGTCGAGTCTTGAGTTTTAACTTCAACTGACCATTTCACCGGATTGACAATGGCAGCCGAGGATGAGAGTGCGCCGAGGGTTAAGATAAGCAGAAATATGATTTTTTTCAGTTGCATGATGCTGAAATGTAATTTGTTGGCTTGATGTTTGTTTATTTGTATGCGGGGATATTAAGTTTGACAGATTCAGTGCGAGGAGGCGTGCAGGTGTCATCTTTACATGCCATATATTTTATGGAGCCTTTTATGACGGCATTAGCTCGGTCGGTAACCTTGAAGCGGCGTGAGAAAGTCACTGTTTGGTCCCACCAAGCAATCTTGGTGTTGAATGATTTGTCAAAATGGGAAGCAGGTTGGACAGAAGGCTTGAAATCCTCGATAAATTTAATACCTGTCGATGCCTTAAAATCAAGTGAAGTGGCTACGGGTCCATTAGCGGGGACTTTGGTGCTATAGAAGTGGTACCCCGGGCTAACAATTGCTTTGACGGTAAGTATACCTTCAGTTGGAGATGTCATTTTGATTGTGGAACGCCACTTGACAGGGGCCTGGGCTGAGCATGCAATTGAACTGATAATGGCCAGCAGCAGTATTGTGAGATATTTTTTCATCGTATAGTGATTATGTTGTTAATTTTCATTGTTGAGGATAAATTTTTCGGCTTCGAGTGCTGCACGGCAACCGGCCCCTGCAGCACATATAGCTTGTTGGAACAATGGGTCGGCTACGTCGCCGGCGGCAAAAACGCCCGGGACGTTTGTGGCTGTTGAGTTGCCATGGGTCTTGATAAATCCGCGCTCGTCGGTATCGATATAGGGTTGGAATATATCAGAGTTGGGCTTATGGCCAATAGCGAGGAAAAAGCCGTCAATTGAGATGTCAAATTTTTGTTCACGAGGTGTGCCCATGTGTTCAACGAGGTGAGCACCTTGTAGCACGTCTTCGCCAAACAGTCCTATTGTATTGGTGTTGAACAATACAGTGATTTTGGTGTTTTCCAGAACTCGTCGTTGCATTACTTTGGATGCGCGCAGGTGGTCTTTACGGACAATCATATAGACCTTGTTGGCGATAGATGATAGATAAAGCGCTTCTTCACAGGCTGTATCACCGCCACCGACAACGGCAACGGTGCGTCCGCGGTAGAAAAAGCCGTCGCACACGGCGCAAGCTGATACGCCCATGCCTTTAAATTTTTCTTCGTCCTCAAGACCGAGGTAGGTTGCTGATGCACCGGTGGCGATTATTACTGTGTCGGCATGTATCTCGGAGTTGTCGCCAAGATGGGCGATAAAAGGTCGTTGAGTCAGATTGATTTCGGTAACTATGCCTGACCGCAAGTCAGCGCCAAATCTCTCGGCCTGGGTCCTAAAGTCAGACATCATCTGATTGCCGTCTACACCTTGGGGGTATCCGGGGAAGTTCTCGACCTCGCTGGTAGTGGTGAGTTGTCCACCTGGTTGGTTGCCTTCAATGAGTATAGGCGAGAGATTGGCTCGAGAGGCATAGATTGCAGCAGTGTAACCGGCTGGTCCTGAGCCAATGATGAGACATTTGGTGTTGTTTATGTTGGGGCTGGGTGTATTGTTTGTGTCCATATTTTTGTTATTATAGGTTTGGTTGAATTATCTTAGGTCTATGATTTTGACAGAGGGATTGGAATGGGCGTTATATTGAAAATAAGACGCGGGAAGTGCTTTGCCTGGAGAGAAAGACGTGACTTTAACCGATAGTGTTGAATTGTCAGACAGTGTAGCTTTGATTGACATGAGCTGATATTTGTTGGGAGATATTGTCAGGATTGCTTTTTTAATCTGACTGTGTCGGTGTTTGGCTGTAAGCTCGATTGTATAGGCAGTTTTGGTGGAAGATATAAGCTTGGCGTTATACAATGAGCGATAAGCTGATAGGATGGCGAAAGGATTGGACTCGGCAAGTTCGTCGGCCGTGGGATTGGTGAGGTTGACCTCGCCGGCCGAGCGTTGAAGGGCCCACTGGGACTTGCCGTCATACCATACAGACATATCACCGGCCGAAAAAGTGAATTTCTGTTTGGACATTGTCATCTGTCCCATTCCGGAGGTAGCTCCGGAGAGTGAGAACTTGACAGTGACCGATGCCGGCGAAGTAAATGTCTTGGCTGTGTTGTCAAGTATCGACGTCGCCGATTTCGCTGCATGACTGTATATGCCATTCCCGAGTACTAATATTAGTGTTATCAGTATATTGAGTAAGCGTTTCATTGGGCAATTATAGTAGTAAAACAATAAAACCAACTATGGAGTTCGATAATGCAATCTAAGGGGGTTAGTTGCATTGTTCGAGAATAAGTTCAAGCGTTGGTCCATCAACAAGTATGTTGCGAGGCTTGCTTCCCGAAGCGGGAGACACGATTCCTGCGGCTTCAAGCTGATCCATGATTTTGCCGGCTCGGTTGTAGCCTATCTGGTATCGGCGCTGTAGACTTGAAGTCGAGGCTGTCGACTGGGTGATAATAAATCGGGCAGCTTCTTCAAACAGGGTGTCCCGCTCGGCTCCCGGAGCGGTGGCATGAGATTTTCCTCCGTTGTTATCGTCGAGGCCCGATAACGGCTCGGGAAGGTAATAAGGTGTTTCATAGCCAATCTGGTCACCGATAAATTCACAGATGGATTCCACCTCTTCGGTCGATATAAAGGCACATTGAATACGTTCAACCTCGCCACCGTTGCTATAGAGCATATCACCTTTACCAATCAGCTGGTTGGCTCCGGGACGGTCGAGGATGGTACGAGAGTCAACCATCTGCATTACTCGGAAAGCGATGCGTGTAGGGCAGTTAGCTTTAATCAGGCCGGTGAGGACGTTGGTCGAAGGTCTCTGGGTAGCAATCACCATGTGTATACCCACGGCACGGGCTTTCTGGGTTATACGCTGGACCGGAAGCTCGATTTCCTTGCCGGCGGTCATAATCAGGTCGGCAAACTCATCGATGATTACCACGATATATGGCATGAATTCATGGCCGTTCTCAGGGTTAAGCTGGTGTTTGGCAAATTTGGTATTGTACTCGATGATGTTACGTACTCCGGCTTTGCGCAGGAGCCGATATCGGCGGTCCATGAGAACACATAGGGAGTTGAGTGTAGCTAAGACACGCTCGTGGGAAGTGATAATGGGGGACTCGTCGTCATCGATTTCGGGTAGTGTGGCAAGGTAGTGTTTCTCGAGTTTGGCGTAAAGGCTGAACTCTACTTCCTTGGGGTCAATGAGTACAAACTTGAGCTCGCTGGGGTGTTTTTTATAAAGTAGAGAGGCGATTATGGCATTAAGGCCAACAGATTTGCCCTGACCGGTCGCGCCGGCTACAAGAACGTGGGGCATTGACGAAAGGTCGGCAACAAAAATCTCGTTGGATATTGTTGCGCCTAAGGCTACCGGTAGAGGTTTGTTGTATTCACGGAATTTTTTGGATGCAAGGACCTGTCGCATTGAGACAGTCTGGGGGTCGTTGTTGGGTACTTCGATACCGACAGTGCCTTTGCCCGGGAGTGGTGCAATAATACGTATACCGCGTGCAGCCAGACTCATGGCGATGTCGTCTTCAAGTCGTTTAATCTGGGCGACTCTGATATCTTCGGTGGGAACAATCTCATATAGCGTTACAGTGGGGCCTACGGTAGCCTTAATTGATGCTATGGTGATTTTTTTGTCCATCAGAGCTTTTACAATACGGTCTTTATTACATTGTTGCTCGTCCATGTCAACTGTGTTTCTGACCGGACGGTCGGCAAGCAATTCCAGCGAAGGGAATGAGTATCGTGACAGAGAAGCGCGATGGTCCGATGGTTTCTGATTGGCGATAGCACCGTTAAGTGAACCTGTCTCGGTGACGGGAGCTTGTATAACGAATTGGTCATCGGCAGGCTTGTCGGTATTTGATGTATCGTCGGACTTTGGAAGTGGCGATTTGTCATCGTCGTCTATATTAAATCCATTATCGGCGTTGTCAGTCTGATTGGTGTTATTGTCGCTGATGTTGTCGTCGTTGTCGTTGTTGTCGTCATCCAGGCAATCAGTCCGGTCAATATTGTCGGTCCGGGTCCAAGATGGGTTGTCTTTGTCATCGGGTTCAGTAATTGAATCAGTGTCTTGGCGCTCGACCTTCTGTTGTTCTTGTATGTCGTGGCGTTGCCGGCGGGCGATGGAAAGTTGAAGGCGCTTCTTTTTCCAAATGTTGACCAATCTGATGATGTCGTTCAGATATACACATATTACGGCGATGACTAAAATCAGAGCGAGCGAAATTGGGCCTATCGGGCCAAGAGTGGTCAGCATAAAATGATTGACAGCATGTCCGTGTGTTCCGCCCCATGATGAAGTCAACGCAGTATTATATGTCAGCAGGCCAAATACGATTGATGAGGTGATGACAACAAGGAGGGTCTTGAAAGTCAGGGACCAGAATTCAATAGACCGTCGTCTCAGGATGCTGATGCCGAGGATTATCAGATATGCGGCAATGGCGAGAGAGCCGATGCCGAGTGCATCGGTAAACAAAGCCTGGGATAACCATGCTCCAAAAGGTCCTCCGGCATTAGCCACGGGCTCTTTTTGGGCGGCAATCTGTTCTACGCTCAGGTTAAGTGTGCGGCTTTGGTCAGCGCCGGCGTTGCGCAGATGGGAAAGTAGCATTACGGCCATAATCGCGCCAACAATAAGGCACAGGAATGCAAAGAATATATGTAATCGACGGTCACATATAAATTTGATCAGTCCGGGTCGGTTGTCGGTGATGTGGGCCGATTGACGATGTCTGGGCTCGTCCTGGGATGATGAGTGGCGTTGGCGTTTGCGTGTCCGTGGCGTAGGTGGTTCTTGTTCTTGGACTTGAGAATCGTATTGAGAATCAACATCAACATCCGTGTCACTGTCAATTGTTGATGCAGTGTTGGTTGGCCGGGTGTTCAACCGTGAAATGTGCCGTCGGTTGGTGAGTTCAAAGTCGAGTTCGTCTATCTGGGTGGTGGACATTGTTATGATAATGATATGTTGTTTATAGTGAGGGGTGAAGATATGCCGATAAGGTGTTTGATGGGATATATCTTATTCTACACTTTTTTTGATGATAATGAAATGACTCAAGTCTATGTTGTCTTATCTGGTTGTTTTTTTACCTGTGCTTATAGTCTGGCCATCTGAGAGATAACATTTATCGGGCTCGGGGCGCCAAAGATAGCGCTTCCTGCAACCAGGGCGTCAGCACCGGCAGAGGCAAGCAATGGGGCTGTCTCGAGGTTGACGCCTCCGTCTATCTCAATCAGGGCGTGAGAGTCATTTTCTTTGATGAGTTGTGATAGTTGGTTGACTTTTTTTATTGTGTTGGGAATAAAACTTTGTCCTCCAAATCCGGGATTTACGCTCATCAGCAATACCATGTCAAGGTCACCGATTATGTCTTGCAATAACATCACTGGAGTGGCAGGATTGAGCGTGACAGCAGCTTTCATGCCGGCGGCTTTGATAGCCTGGACGGTGCGGTGAAGGTGGGTGCACGCTTCTTGGTGAACGTTCATGTATGTAGCTCCGATATCTCTCACGCGAGTGATGTAGCGGTCAGGGTCAACAATCATCAGATGGACATCCAATGGCTTGGTGGCACGCTTGGCAATGGCTTCGATGACCGGAAATCCAAATGATATATTGGGTACAAATACTCCGTCCATGACGTCAATGTGAAACCATTGGGCGTCAGAAGCATTTACCATGTCTACATCGGCATTGAGATTTCCAAAGTCGGCCGATAGTATAGAGGGGGAGATTATCATGAGAGTAATATTTATGTGGTTTTTTGAGAGGCGTTAGGGGTTGATTAAAAATGCTTTTGCTTTGTGTATTTTTGGTTGCTTAGCTTTCATTTGTCGGTCATGTAGCTCGCTACACTCTCTGGCCGGTGAAAGCAATTTAGCTCAGAAATCCACAACCTCACTATTCACAATTTTTTTTTAACAACCTTTTAGAATGGTCTTCGGGATCATTGTGTTTGCGCATGGCGTTGTATACCAGGAATAGAACCACGACAACCAGAAGAATGACGCCGGCAATTGACAGATAGGAATTATAATGTTTAATCTGAGACTCGAGTTGCTGAAGGTCAAAGAATTGGGCTAACCACCAACCTAAGCCGCATAGGATGCCGTTCCAAACCAGTGCCCCTAACGTGGTGAAGATTGCAAATTTGGCGACGTTCATTCTCGATATTCCGGCGGGAATGGATATAAGTTGTCTGACGGCCGGTATCAGTCTCCCCACAAATGTGGACATGGAGCCATGAGCATCAAAATAAGCCTCGGCTTTATCGACTTTCTGGCGGTCGATCAGGCAAGCATGTCCTATGCGCGAGTCGGCAAATTTGTATACCAATGGGCGTCCTATCCATAGTGAGAGGTAGTAATTGATGAATGCTCCGACCAGAGCTCCTGCTGTGGCGACAATACACACGACAAATATGTTCATGTTGCCGGTGGTAACTGCAAGGTAGGCGGCGGGAGGGACAACAACCTCGGATGGGAAGGGAATAAACGAACTTTCGATAATCATAAAGGTAAACACAAACAGATAGTTGGCGTTTTCAACAAACCATAGAAAGAACTCATGGGCGTCAAATCCCAGAAGACCGCCATCAAGAGGTATAAGCGCTAATATTGTATCCATTTATAATTAAATATTGGGGTGTCGTGTATTTAATTGTAATTTTCTGTTATATACATGATTAGTAAAGAAGTGTCTGCACCTAAACAGGAGCATCGGCATGTTGCACCAATCAAATAACAAAGGTACAAAAAAATCCCGGTAGAGTTTTAGTAAATAATTTAGTGAAGTGGGTTTTTAGATATTTTTTAGAATGAAGCCGGTTCCAAATGCTGATATGTGGTTAACCGGATAGGCTTATTGATTAGATAAAGAAAGCCACTCGTGGCGATGGAGACCCGAGTGGCTTTCTATATATTAAATGTATTGTTTATCCTTCAAACTCGACGAGGACGGCATCGTTGCCGACATTGTCTCCAGGTTGGACGAAGATGCGTTTCACGACAGCCTCTTTTTCAGCTGTAATGTCATTTTCCATCTTCATGGCTTCGTATACGAGGATAACTTGGCCTTTGGAGACTTTGTCCCCGGCTTTAACGTTTATCTCGACGATTTTACCGGGCATGGGGGCTACAAGTGTTGGGCCGGTAATGGGGTCTTCGGCGGCTTTCTCGGCCTTATCCTCAACAGCGGGAGCATTTTTGGCAGCCTCGGCGGCATATTCCTCTGAGCGACGTTTTCTCAGGAATCCGTTGGCGACGCTGGGCAAGAGTTCGAGCAAGAGGTATTCCTCATTATTTTTGGCGAGTTTTACGCCACCCATGTCTTCGAGAGTCGGGTTTTCTGGTTTTTTGTATGTAGACACGTCATATGGGTGCTCTGTGGCGTCACCGGTGATTTTTTCACGGAAGGCAGGGACGACGGCAACAGGTGTTTTACCGTATTCACCTTTAACCAGAGAGATGAACTGGTTGGACTTGGTGGTGTAGTCAGGATTGCCTTTTCGGCGGTCGATAGCAACCATCACAGCCTGTGAGCCTACAATTTGACTTGTTGGAGTAACCAGTGGTACCAAGCCGGCATCGCGTCTTACCATGGGGATGAGTTTCATGGCGTCGTCAAGCAAGTCTGAAGCACCGAGTTGTTTGAGCTGGGCAACCATATTGGAGTACATGCCACCGGGGACCTCGGCGTTCTTGACTAATTCGTTGGGCTTGGGAAATCCAAAGTATTTTTCGATTGCGTGGCAGGCATCGAGGAGTGTGTCAAAGTCATTGGCGCGTGCGGCGGCTACGGCGCGGTCGAGCTGAGCTTCTACATCGGCGGGGAGGGTATCCTTGAGCGGGTCAAACTCACGTGGGAAGTTGTCTTTCTGGAGGTCAAAGTCGCGCAGTGATTCGCGGGCGGCTTTAAGGTGTGTGCGTATTTCACCGACGGCTTCCATGTTGACTTCAATCTCGATACCGAGTTTCTGACAGAATAGGTATACAAGCTCGATAGCGGGAGCAGCCGAGCCTCCGCCAAACCACCATATGTTGGTATCAAGGATGTCGACACCGTTGATGATGGCCATTACACTTGATGCGAGGCCATATCCCGGGGTACAGTGGGTGTGGAAGTCAACGGGGACGCTGACGTTGGCTTTAAGCTTGGATATGATGGAAGCGGCGCGCTCGGGGGTTACAAGACCGGCCATGTCTTTTAGAGTGATAATCTTGGCACCAAGTTTTTCCATGGCGACGGCTTTGTCGACAAAGTATTGGTCGGTGAAGATTTTTTCAGGCTCGGGGGCGGGAGCTGTTTTTTTACCAAACAGTTTGGCGAAGAATCCTTTGGGCGCTTCGGCTTCAACAGGCTCGCTCTTGGGGTCAACGGTATAGCAAACGGCTCCGTCGGCGATACCTCCCATCTGGTTGATAAGGCGTATTGATTCTTTTACGTTGTCGATGTCATTGAGGGCGTCGAAGATACGCATCACGTTCAAGCCGTTGGCAATAGCTTCTTTATAAAATCCCTCGAGTACTGTATCGGGGTAGGGAACGTAGCCAAAGAGGTTGCGCCCGCGAGATAGTGCCGACAGCAACGATGTGCCTTTCATTTCTTTAGAGATCGAGCGAAGGCGATTCCAAGGTGACTCATCGAGATAGCGCATCACTGAGTCGGGAACTGCACCTCCCCATACTTCCATGATATAAAAACCGGCATTTTTGTAGTAGGGGAGAAGTTTGTCAATTTCAGACTGGCTTAGACGTGTGGCAAACAATGACTGTTGACCGTCGCGCAGCGTCAAGTCGCGAATTTTAAGTTTACGTTCCATATATTTACTTTATTAATGTATAAAATGGGGTTGGTTTTGAGTCAGTTATGATAAATAAGGCGCGTAAATTATCAGCGATGGCGTGTTGGTTTACGCACATTGCAAAGATAAGTCATTTATTTTAATTGGCAATATCTAATTTACAATATCTAATAAAAATAAACAGGCTAAAGTTCAGTAAGGTTCAACTTTGAGGTCAGCGGACAAGAACGGTTGGCAACTCCCCTGATTGAACTGCAAGCCCCCAGACACGGGATGCAGGCGCGGGGCGCCGGACTGTGATTACCCCCCGGTGCAGGGACAGAGTCCCGTAGCCGGGGGGGGGAGCGGGTCTTTTTTGAGTGAGGGCCTGAGGCCTGAGTTGTGGTAGAGACTCTGCTAATTACAATAAGTTATCCTCACCGGTTACCACAACCCGGCCCTCCGGGCCTAAGTCACCGCTGCTCAGTATAGGCTGCAAGCTTCGGGCCTCCGGCCCTGTGCATGCAGTTAATCACAACGCGGGCCTCCGGCCCTGTGCATTTAAGAATTATTCATTACTGACAGGCTTCGTCCCGAGCATATTGAACGGTTATAACCGTGGTCTTTCATGCCTATCACATTATTTTAGAGCCTTCTTTCATGCTGACCCCAATTTTGTAGTGATTGTGGGAATTGTAAATCGGGTGAATGGTGGTGAAGCTGTTTTTTTTATTCTATATTGTTACAAATGTTTTAACCAAACACCCTCTGAGATACTGTATAATAAACAGATAAAAGCGAGACCCCTGTTATAGGGTCTCGCTTTTATCTTTGATGTATTGTTGACAGATTTAGGTCAACTACAGCAGTGGGGCTGTAAGGTGTTTATTATAATCTGTCAGTTTGAGGGACGTTTTACTTGATGAGAACCTTGTCGGTCTTGTTCTCCTGGCGACGGATATAGAGACCGGGGATAAGGTTGTCTACATTGACCTTAACACCCTGGAGGTTGTAGTATTCAACCGGGGCGTTGGGGTCGATGCTGTCGATGGTGAT
>JAGASI010000013.1 GCA_017621845.1 Muribaculaceae bacterium | reverse complement strand
TTACCTTCGCCTTCGCATCTCTCGGGTGCTTTTTGGTGTTCGTTTCGGTTACGTGGCTACGGCCACGCGCCCTCAACTCACGCCAAAAATCCCTCCGAGATATGCGACCTCAGCGTTAACATTTATCATGGGACAGGCTCTTACTACCTCGAGCCCGGTTGTTGAGGGGTGGACGTCCGGGATGAGGAAGCCGGATTTTGGACCTTGGGAGAAAAGAGGCGGGAGAGATATTTTTCTTGGAAGGTTTGGAGAAGCTCCCAGAATCCAGGGACAAACATGGTGCCCATAATGGCATTGACAGCCATGCCGAAGACGACGGCCGAACCTAAGGCAACACGAGAAGCGGCTCCCGCTCCGGTGGCAAACAGCATGGGCATCACACCGAATACAAATGCCAGCGCGGTCATCATGATGGGACGGAAACGTATACGCCCGGCATCGAGGGCGGCTTGGCGGATGTCGTTGCCTCCTTTACGGAAGTCGCGGGCATACTCGACAATCAAGATGGCGTTCTTGGCCGATAGTCCCAATAGCAGGATGATACCAATCTGGGTGTAAATCGATATTGACTGGGACATGATGATGCAACCTAAGATGGTGCCTAAAATGGCGGTGGGCATTGATATGATGACAGCCAAGGGGTCGGTCCAGCTTTCGTACTGTGCGGCCAAGACAAGTAGGGTGATGATTACGGCAAATAATAATACCATGGTGATGGTAGTGCCGGACTGGGTCTCCTGGTAAGCTTCGCCGGTCCATGCGTATGAAAAGTTATCGCCCACTGTTTCTTTGAGCAGATTTTCCATGGCGGTGATACACTCGTCACTCGAGACTCCCTCGGCCGGGATACCGGTGATTGAGGCCGTGGTGTACATGTTGTACCGGCTGACTGTAGACTGCCCAGTGGAGGGTTCTACTTTGCCAAACGAGGTGAATGGCACCATTTGGCCATCGTTGCTACGTACCGACAGCCGTGACACGTCATCGATATAGCTACGTGAGGCGGCATCGGCACTAAGTGTGACCTGATAGGTGTAGCCATATTTGACAAAGTCGTTGACATAGGAGCTACCCATGAATGACGAGAGTGTGGAATATATATTCTCGATATTGATATTCAGCATTTTGGCACGGTCGCGGTCGATATGTATGGTGTATTGAGGCACAGAGCCTTGATATTGTGATGAGAGCTGGGCAAACCTGGGGTCGTCGTGAGCCTTGTCTTCCATAGCTTTAATGGCTTGAGCCAAAGCGTCGGGCCCGAGATTGTTGATGTCAAGGATTTGCATCTGCATACCTGAGGTCATGCCCAGACCCGGGATTGACGGTGGGTTGATGGAAAATATCTCAGCTTCCTGATAATTCGCGGCAATCTTATTAACTTTGGCAATAACGCCATTGACGCTTTGTCCGGGGCCCTTGCGCTCATTCCATGGTTTCAGCATTACAAACAGTGAGCCGGTGTTGCCACCCGAGCCGCCACCCATCATAGACTGTCCCGAGATGGAGATGACATTGGCGACTTCGGGAAGTTTCAGAATTTTGTCAGAGAGAGAAGTCACTATCCTATCAGTGCGATCAAGCGAGGCTCCTGAGGGTAGTTGTATTGAGGTCATGAAGTAGCCTTGGTCTTCCGAGGGTATATAGCTTGATGGCCATTTTATAAAGCCCCAAAATGCGGCGATACAGATGACGACATACAGGCATATTGAGAATACCGGACGTTTTAGTAACGAGCCTACCCAACTGACATAGCGATTTTGGGTCCACGTCCAACCGGTGTTAAACCATCGGTAGAGGAAAAAACGCGGAGAGTCCGATTCTTTTTTCTTAAGGAATAGCGCACACATCGCCGGGGTGAATGTCAGGGCGTTGAAGCCCGAGAACGCCACCGACGTGGCTATGGTCAGTGCAAATTGCTTGTATAACTCGCCTGTTATGCCACTTATAAATGCAGTGGGGATGAATACCGACAACAATACCAATACCTCGCCTATGACGGGGCCTTGCAACTCATTCATGGCCTTTTCGGCACTTTGTCTTGGCGTCAATTTGCCTTGTTGGACCAGTCGGGCACAGTCCTCCACCACCACTATCGCGTCATCCACCACGATGGCAATGGCAAGCACCAAGCCAAATAATGTCAATGTGTTGAGAGAAAACCCTAACAGCTTCATTACCGCAAATGTCGCAATCAGTGATACAGGTATCGAAATCATCGGGATAATCACCGCGCGCCAGCTCTGTAAGAATAATAGGATTACAATCATCACGATGAGCGTTGTCTCGACAAATGTCACCAGCACCTCGTCTATTGATGATGTAACATAGGTGGTGGTATCCATAATGACGCGATATTTCATGCCGTCGGGAAAATATTGTGAGAGATCTTCCATTTTGGCCTTAACCTTGTTGGCAACCTCGAGAGCGTTAGCGCCGGGTAACTGTTGTACACCTATCAATCCCGATGACTTGCCCGAGACATGTGATATATCACTATAGGAGTTACTGCCGAGTTCGACGCGGGCGATGTCCTTGAGGTGGAGCAATGATCCGTCGGGTTGGGCCCGCAGGATGATATTGCCAAACTCTTCGGCAGTCTGTAATTGACCTTGGGCGGTAAGAGTAAACTGGAAGTCAACGTTGTCATTTACCGGTGGAGTACCCACGCTTCCGGCTGACACCTCCATATTTTGGGAGCGTATCATTGACATCACGTCGTTGGGGGTGAGACCGCGCACCTGCATTTTATCAGGATCAAGCCATACTCTCATACTATATTCACCTCCACCAAAGGCACTGACTCCTCCCACACCGTCTATACGAGACAGTTCGTTGAGAATTTTCAGTTGGGCATAATTGGTAAGATACAGAGGTGAATAATTGTGAGCCGAGTCCCCCTCCAGAGAAATGAACATCAGCATGTTTGATGCCTCGGCCATCACCGAGACGCCTTGTTCCTTGACCGACGCCGGTAGTGATGCCTCGGCCATCGAAATACGGTTTTGGACTTTTACGGCGGCTTGGTCGAGGTCTGTGCCGTTTTCAAAGGTCACTGTCAGCGAGTAAGATCCGTCGCTCGAATTGGAGCTCATGTACATCATGCCCTCGACACCATTGACTTGTTGCTCAATGGGCTGCCCCACAGCCTTGGCAACAGTCTCGGCATCGGCACCCGGATATGACGCATGTACCATGACTGTTGGAGGTGAGATATTGGGGTATTGGGCTACAGGAAGTGTTTCCACCGTAATAATACCCACGATAACCATTATTATGGCCAATACTGTGGCGAATATGGGCCGGTCGATAAAAAATTTGGAGAACATAGGGCATAGGGCTTGGAGATGATAGACAATGGGTTATTTGACGAGGCGTGGTTTGACTTTCATGCCCTCGCGTACTTTGAGCAGAGCCTTGGTAACGTAGCGGTCTCCGGGTTTGATGCCAGAGGTGACAACTCTCAGAGTGTCATGATAAAGTTCTCCAATCTCGATTGGTGTATAGACTACCTTATCGTTTTTATCCACGATATACATGTATTTGCCACGCTGGTCCGATCCGATGGCAACGTCTTTGACCAATATGGCATCAGGGAGCTTGTCATAGGGGAGGCTTACCTTGACATACATGCCTTGACGTAGCTCATCATCGGGGTTTTCTACTTGGCATATAAGCTGTAATGTCCCGGTAGATGAACTCAGAGCCGGTGCCATGTAGAACAGGTTGCCGGTATAGGAATGGGGTAGGGGAACGTCAAACGATAAGGGTATGTGCTTGAAGTCGACGTCACCGTTCTCGTTTAGAAATTTCAATAGTTGGTGATATCGGTTATCTTCAATGGAGAATACAGCCTGCATCTGAGAGTTGTCATATATTGTGGTAAGGACAACCGGAGTCGATTGACCGCTGACGTATGCGCCGGGATTATAGTTGGCGGTACTGATCCACCCCGAGATTGGGGCTGTGACCGTACAGTAACTCAGCAGGCGACGTGCTGTTTCGAGGGCTGCCGTGTTATTGCGCACTGCAGCCTCGGCTTGTGTCATGGCGCTGAAGGCTTGTTCTACTTCCATCTTGCTCACTGCATTACTTGCCAGCGCTTTTTTAACCGCGTTATAGTGCTCGGTGGCATATTGCCGTTGACTGATAGAGGTTGCCAGTGTGGCTTGAGCCTGGTTTACCTGGTCACGATAGGTAGAGGGGTCGATGGTAAACAGAACCTGCCCTTTGGAGACATGTGATCCGCTCTCGTAATTTTTGGAGAGAATTTTGCCATTGACATTAGCCACGACTTGAACTTCGCTGATAGCTGATAGCGAGCCTGGATAAGTGGTGCTGAGTACGATTGAGTCTTGTATTGGGGTCGCGACATCAACAGTCATGGGGGTGGTGTCACTTTCGGCTTGTTTGGATGAATGATGACACGAGACGGATATCATCGCCAGTGCAAGCGTCGGGAGAAGTGTCTTGGTATTCATAGTATGATGTATGTGGTAGTTAATAGGGCAGGGGAGAGCCTCCAAGGGCTTTATATAAGTTGACCAATGATGTAAGGGCATCACCATGTGCTATGACAAGAGCGTTAGCATAGTTGAGCCAGTCAATCTGGGCATTAACCACATTGGTGAAAGGTGACAGGCCTTGGGTGTATTGGTCCATAGAGAGAAGAAAGGCCTCATGGCTCTGGTTTAAAACCTCTTGGTCAAGTTTAAGTGTGTTGAGTGCCGATTGATAGGACTGCATGGCGTTCTCGACTTCGGTATAGGCCGTGATTATGGCGATATTGTATTGATTGATGCCGAGTTGAAGTTGTTCGCGGGCTTGCGCTACTGCATACTTGCGGGCCATGCCGTCAAATATTGTCCAAGATAGTTGTGGGGCTATTGTATAAGTCAAGCCATTACTGTTGTTCCCGTTGATATGTGTTCCACCCCAGCCGATTGATCCGTTAAGCGAGAGTGTGGGCAGAAAATCCTTTTTAGCAACACCGATTTCGGCGGCATATTGAGCCAGGGTAGCCTCAGCGGCAACTATATCGGGGCGACGTCTCAATAGGTCGGCCGGGATACCGGTAGGAATGAGATGTCTGTATGACGGAAGTTTCATAGAAGTCGTCAGCATTGGTTCCAATTCCGACGGGTAAAGACTTAACAGCACGGCAAGTGCATTAAGCGTGCGGGCTTTCTGGGCCCTCAAGGCCGGCAACATTGCCTCGGTGGAGTAATATACGGTCTTGGACTGGGCGACATCAAGTTTAGAGACCAGGCCGGCGTCAAACCTTGCCTGTGCTTTATCGGCAACAGTGTCCTGATAGCGTATATGTTCCTGGGTGACAGCTATGCGGTTCTGTAATACGCGGTAGTCGATATAGTATGTCACGATATCCGATGTGATGCTCACCATGGTTGCCGTGTAGTCGGCAAGCGATGCTTTATATCCGGCACGAGACGACTTGACCTTTGATGTTATTTTGCCAAACAGGTCAATTTCCCAATTGACATCGGCGGTTACCGAGTATTCGTTTTGGGCTGTCTTGTTATTGTAGGAGCGTGTAAATCCACCTGATACGCCCACTGTAGGATAGTACCCCGACTGAGCCTGCTTCATTGTCAGTCGGGCAATCTCGCGACGATGGGCGGCTTCGCTAAGGTTATAGTTGTTGTTGACACCGATAGTGATAAGTGAGTCGAGTATGGGATCTTCAAACGCTTTCCACCAGTTGTCATCAGTGGGAAGTGTCTGTGTCATGCTCTCGCTGAATGTCCAGCGTTGGGGCATAGGCCTGGCCAAATACCGGGTACTGTCCTCTGTGGCTTGGGAATATAGTGTGACTGCCGAGAATAAAAATAATATCGACATAGTCAAAACGCGGTGTGCTTTCATAGTAAGAAATATTCAGTAATGAACTGAATATTTAACAAGCATTTTACCCTCCTTGTTTTAGACAAGCTCTAATAAATGTGGTATAATGGAAGTCTAAATATTGTCGTATATTGCTTTTAAATAGGGTGTTATGTGTTATGATGGCATGTTCGGGCGCTCGGAAAAAATGAAAATCGAGAATACGATTAGCGAGTTTAAAAAAATTAGTATTAATTTTGTAATCGAATGGGAAATCAAAGCGTTGATAATCCATCATCCCATCTCGTTGACGTCAGCCCTCATGGGAGGGTCAGCGGGCTTGATACATAATTTAAAGGCGTTTCCTAACGCTATCTTCTACTTCGGAAACTTAGGACACTTCCAGAATTTATGCAAGAAGATAGGTGCAGTGGTAGCGTCCGGTTAGGTTATATATAATTGGTTGACTCATCAATATGGCTATAGCTGAGTCAATGGTTTTGTCATATAATCTGAACGTGGGCTGACGACTGCTTATCCCACGGCTCTTTCATTTAACTTTGGAGCTATAATGTTGCCACTGTTATTCAAGTCTTTACATTGTGTTATTATGTAATGTCTATGTTAATCTCATTATGGCTAAAAACACTAACTGCTTGTAACGTTCTATTTATCATACATTTTGAAATTTCCAAGTTTTTTTAAATGAAAGAGCCGTGTGCTTATCCTTGCATAAATAGGCAGTCCTAAGGCCTCTGAAGTGGGATAAGCGGGGATTTGTGGCCCACGTCTTCTTCCTTAACCAAATTGTGTTCAAGGTGAGGCCCGCTTGAATAGGAGTTTATTCTATGACAACCTTAATCAAAATTTCAATCCTGACCGTATGTCTCGCGGTGTGTTGGCCAATGACAGTGGCCCAAGAGATACCTCAAAATTCGACCACTAATGATTCCATTCCCGGTGACTCAACTATTGATTATTCTAAATTTAAACCCTCGGGCACGTTGCCTGTCCTATACATCAATACCGAGAACGGTGACTCTATCAAGTCCAAAGATGTTTATCTAAGCGGTACATATTGGCTTGATGCTCTTGGCAACGACACTATCATGCCAATCGGGTCGGCCGGTAAGCCACTTGCGCTACAAATACGTGGACGAGGTAACGCATCATGGAATCATTTTCAGAAACCTTATCGCATCAAGCTTGACAAGAAAGCCTCGTTATACAATCTTCCCAAAAGCAAACATTGGGTCCTGCTCCATCACAGTCAAGGGTATGCCGAATGGGCGGCAAGTGAAGCCGGATTTGAACTCGCCAGGCTTATCGGTCTTGGATGGGCGTCTAACATGAAACCGGTCGAGCTTGTCCTGAACAATGTATATGACGGACTGTATTTCCTCACCGAAAATATAAAAATCGACCCTAATCGACTTGACATATATGAACAACCTGATATGTTTGAGCAACCTGATACAATTCCCTATGGCTGGCTTGTCGAGATAGACAATTATTATGACGAATATCAGACTGTTCTTCCAGAAAACGAGAAGTGGGACATCCGTTATACACATAAAGCGCCGGAAATTCTCAGTGAAGCTCAACAAGAATGGTTTAACAATGAGATGACCAAGGTACATGAATTATTATATAACGCACCTACTGATAATACGGAATGGATGGAGCATGTCGATGCTGTGAGTCTCGCCAGGTATTTTATTGTACGTGAACTTATTGATGATCCTGATGGATTTAACGGTAGTTGCTATATCCATCGCGATATGAAAGAAGACACCAAGTGGACCATGGGGCCTGTATGGGATCTTTCATGTCAACTCAGAGAAAAGACAGATTTCACAATCTTCATGCCGGCCGACTATAGCTTTATACCCCACTGGATTACCGATGCGCTGAGATTTCCTCATTTTCATGAGATTGTAATTAATGAATGGAATGGATTTTACAATAGCAATAAACTGGAACAGTTATATAACCATGTCAACACGTTTGGACTCGCTCTTCAGGATGCCATGGATGCCAGCAACACGCGATGGTCACAATATAAATTAGAGGCCGACAATTTATGTGAGGTTGTCAATCGTTATATAGGTAAAAACGCCAAGTGGTTTGATGCCAATGCCAAAAGGCTGATGGATGCATATGCCGGCGTCAATAACATCACTGATGATCCCTCAGCCCAAATTTCAATAAAGGTCAGTGATGGGAGTATATCTTTGGGCAATCTGAAAGGCCGTTGTACTGTTGGTGTTTATAATGCCTCGGGTATTGAGGTATATAACACGGTGTCCAATGATGCAACGCTAATGATTGATGCCGCTCTTTCTTCCGGGATATACCTCTTGACCGTGAAAGGTGACCAAACGGTGTCTACGGCCAAGGTTGTCATCCGATAGCTTTATTGAGCTATCGGCTCCCAAATTTTTTTAATATTACAAATTTAATTGATTTAAGCTTATAGATGTTAACCTATCTGTAGGCTTAAATCAATTTTATATTAGAAAGGGAAGAATATCGGTATTAGCAAAATCATCAAGCCACCCATTACCAGCTGTAAGGTGCCACCCACCTTGAGGTAGTCGAGTTGACCGACGGTTTTATTAAACAGCGAGGATGTCGGCAAGGGGATAATTTCGGCAAGACCTATGTCGTAAAATTTCAGGTTGCCACGTGTTCCCTCGGGGTCGGTGTCCAGATATAGCCCATAGTCTGAGGCAAATTTGCGGGCTCCTTCCAAAGGACCACGCACAAACAGCGTGTCACTGCCATCAATGGTAGTGGTGGCAGTAGGTGCTTCCTCTACTATGTTGCGTAGTATGCCACGGTGCCGGTGTTGCTTACAAATCCACCAATGAGGCCTGTCGCCAACACTACTACAACAAACAGCCTGACAGGGTTGTTACCGCCAAGCCTTGACAAGCTCGCACCTATCTTTTTGGCCAGACCTGAATTGAATACGGCGGCGCCGACTACAAACAGCCCTGCCATCATCACTACTATAGGGTTGGAAAATCCCGACAATGCTTCATGGACATCGAGAATACCGGTGCACACCAGCACCATCAGCGCTATCAGTGCTACGATATCAGAGCGCACGCGACCCCAGGCAAACATCACAGCTGCCAGCAACAATGTGATTATAGTGATGAGCATAAGACGACTGCGGGTTTAGGTGAGTGTGATATTGGGAAAGATGAATGTTACTTGTATGTAATGGGAGTGGCACCGGGGAGGCCTTGGGAGATGATGTTGTTGACGAGAGTGGTGTCTGAGAGTGCCTGGTTGAGTGTCAAGTCCAGACGGTAGACGTCAATGACCCGGGCCTCGGGGATTATGGCTCGCATGAGGTCGGCACGCGAAGGCGCCTCGTCCAGAGCTGCATACTCGCTATAGGTATAGGTCAGAAAAACAGTATTGGGACCGATGCCACCGCGACGGTCCAGAAGCCAGCCGTCTTTTAAGACAATGGGTGTCGAGAAGTTTCCGACGTCTGATGGCGCCGGGTAAGTGACTATGTCATTGCGGTTAGGCGTGAGGGTAATGGTGACATGGTCGTTGACATTGATGTTGGTCTTATAGATGACCGCACGTGGCAGTGCTGTTTGTCCGGTGCCGGGACGATGGACGCTGACCGGTCCGGTAATCTTGGTGGTTGAGACCTCGGGCTTGGCAGTAGCCTCAGATGTGGTCTTGGGGGATGAACATGCCATAAGCGATAACGCTGTAAAGACCGTTAGAAATTTGAGTGGTGGGGTCATATTTTTATAATAACCTATAATCGGTCTATTTATTTACATTCTGAATACAGGGCGTCGCCTTTTGTTGAGATTTTTTTCATGCGCTCATTGGCATTAAGGGCCTTGATGCGTTGACCGACAGTGTTGTTAAATCCTTTCTGTTTGTCGGCAGTGTTGAGGATAGTATATGCAAGTGCCGAGGCTTTAACCTCTCGGGAGTCTTTAAGGGAGTTGAATGCATCACATTTTTCTTGACCGGCAGGCATCTTGGCGATGCGTGTGATTTCGTCGTCAATGTATGAGAGCAGACCGTCAAATTGGTCGACAAGTTCATTGATTTGTTCGGTAGTCATTTCTCTCAGCTCGCCGGCAGTGAGTAGTGTCTTGCATTTGTCAAGGTCATACTTGGGCTGGTTATTATCCTGTTGCTCGGCATTTGATGGCTCGGTATTACCGCTGACTTTGTTTTTGATGAAATCACAGGAGGTTGCACACGCTATTATTATGGCTGAAACAGCAAAAAGTTTGAATAATGTTTTCATGTCAGTAGCTTTTAATGAAAGTGTGGATATAAAGAGGAAATGTGTTTAAGTGCTAAAAAGTTTATGGGCGTTGGAAAAGAATGATGGGCGCACGTGTGTCACAGGATTTTACGGTAAGCGTGTCCCCCTTGACGCCATCAGGGAGTGTAGGGGCTATCATCCAGGCCCCATGCGGAACATCGTTGATGCTCTCGGCACGCAACATGCGGTCTCCGAGATAGAAGTTGATGGTGTAATAGCGTAGTAGTCGGTCGCCCTCGACGATGCCATAGACAGGCGTGTCCTGTTTAACGATATGTGCTATGGTCTCGGCGGCCGGCCTGTCGCTCTTGGGATTGAGCACCATGGGCGCGAAGGCGGCATTGTAGGCCAGCATCATGGTGAATACCATGAGAATGGCCCCGGCGTTGGCATTGGCTTCGGCGCGACGGGTCAACAGCCACCATAGTCCGGCCATCGTGGGTATAAGTGCTAACGGCCAGCGCCACGCGGGCACGCTCTCGAGTCTCAGGTGTCCTAAGCCGGTATAGCTGAGGATGAGAGCCGTGATAGGGACAATCACGGCCAATACAGCCAACACGCGGGTTGTGTATCTCATCAGTAGCGTATCTCTTACCGTGTCGATAACCCATACCACGCCGTATGCAAGGAAGGGATAGCATGGCAACAGGTAGACACTGCGCTTTGACTCGGGAATACAGTAAAACACCAGGATAGTGAGCGCCACGGTCCAGGACATGAGTGGAAGACCGCGGTCAAGCTTGATTTTCTTGAGCGTCTGTCTCACACGGCGGTAACACAGGGCTATCACCACCGGCACTGTCCATGGCAACATGCCGGCCAACAGCGATGTGATGTTATACCACCAGGGATTGACATGGCTGTCATAGGACATCGACCCGGTCAACCGACCTATATTTTCCTCAATAGCGAGGGCCAGAAAACCGTCCCCTCCTTTAATCCAAGCACCGTAGTACCATAGCGCCGGAAGAAGAAAGGATGCAAGGCATACTGGGACGAGTCTCAGTAACGCCTTGAAGAAGTTATCGCCCCGGAAAAGGAAGTACAGGCCCATGGCCAAACATGGCAATAAGGCCCCGATAGGTCCTTTGGTGAGTACAGCTCCTGAGAGCAATAGAGTGGCCCATAGGTAATTGAGCTTATGCTTGTCGAGATTGTATAGCGCTATGATGGCGCCTACCATGCATGCCGTGAGCACCATGTCGACACGGCAGGCCGAGGCACTGCGGAAAAATTCAAACGATGTGGCGGTCACCAACGTCACCGCCCAGGCGCGTGTCGCTCCCAGACGCGGTTTTATCAGATGCCACATGGCGATGAGCATACCGATGGCAGCAAGTGCCGACGGCAGGCGCGAAGTGAACTCGTTGACAACGCCACCGTTAAACACCACCGAGAATATGGCTATCAGCCACGCGAACATTGGTGGCTTATAGGGTATATCCTCGCCATAGCTCACCGGCAATATCCAGTCGCCGCTGTCAAGCATGGACATGGCCACGATAGCCTCTCGTGGCTCGCCCTTGGTGTTGAACACCACTTCTCCCAACCAAGGCAGGAACAGCAGTCCCAGCAATATAAATAATATAATATTCTGTCGTTTCATAACTGCAAATTTAACTCATCCCCGCCATCCCACCAAATCATATTCGCTCTGGATTTTAGCAAAAATCTTATAGCCTTCCCGATTTTAAACCGGACAGGCTCTTACGCCCCTTGTATAAAATAGTGTAGAGGTTGATATTGTGATATAGGTCACCCGATTGACGATTAAAATTGGCGATTGAAATATGAATTTTTTCGAATGTGATTCTTTTTCTTGTTTTTTTTGAAAAAAAATTGGAAATAAGTGAAAAAATGGTTAAATTTGGCAAATCTATTGAGGTGGTCTCAGAGTTTGTGTAGAATATGTCTTAATTATTTCGGTGTTATACGCAATAAACGTCTCATTTTCGCTAAAGTTTAATGAAAATATTCATTCACATATTAAATTATAATTTTATGAAAAAAGTTATCAGGCTAATCTCGTTGGCGATGCTAAGCCCGGTATTCATTCTTAGCAGTTGCTCGTCAGATGAGCCTGCCGGTTCCGATAATCCTGATAAGCCGGTTTCTCCTGAGGATACAATACCCATTCCTGATGATTGGGAAATAACAAATTCTCTTGATTTATCTCAGGATGAAAAGACCCAATTGGGTAAGATTAATGATTTTTGTGATGATATGGTGGATAAATGCGCTGAAGTGTCGCCGACGGGTGAATTCAGTTTGTCACCATTGGGTATGTCGGTATATCTTGGCATGCTTGCCAATTCATCGGCCGGTGATACTCATGATCAAATACTGAAAGCTTTTGATTCTCAAGAGATAAAAGTACTGAATTCGGTATTCAACAAGTTGCTCCATCATATACCCTCAACTTATGCCGGCATCCAGACCCAAATGAATAATGGCATCTGGATTGCTAAAAAGTATCAACCCATGGGTGTCGGTAGTTTAGTTGATGATGGTGGTTATTCCTATAAAATGAAAGAGAACTTTAATGCCAAAGTATCGTATGTTGATTTCAATGGTGATGAAACTTGGAAGAATATTAATTCATGGGCCAAAACAGCGACCAACGGTGTTTTCAATCCATTGATTCCCACACAAATGTGGTCGTCGTTATATAATATCAATATGTTTGCAGTCAATACGGTTTACTTTCAGGGTAAATGGTTGAGAGAGTTTGATCCACAGAATACCATTGACTCTACATTCCAAACACCAACCGGCAAAATAAGTGTTAAGATGATGAGAATGTCTTCAGAGCGTATGATATATGGATATGATGATGATGTACAGTTATTCTGTATCCCAATTG
Organism: Muribaculaceae bacterium; assembly: GCA_017621845.1. Taxonomy (GTDB): domain Bacteria; phylum Bacteroidota; class Bacteroidia; order Bacteroidales; family Muribaculaceae; genus CAG-873. The sequence continues at coordinate 8,916 of JAGASI010000013.1, read as the reverse complement.
TTTCGCTTCATACCAATTTGGAAATATTTATTCCTAATAAAGTGATGAATGGCAAAGATATGGCCAAACTAATCACGGCTGAAAGACGAAAAAAATTAAGAGCGCAACAGTATTTCCCGGTTGTTTATAGTATCAAATTGCCACGTTTTGAATCCAACAGTAATACTGATATGAAAGAAGTATTAAAACTGATGGGTATCAATTCGTTGGACAATGTTGATTTAACACCGATGGGCATAGATGCCAAGGAATCGCTTCCTGTTTTTCATGAAACAAGATTTAGGGTTAACGAACAAGGTGCTGAAATGTCCTCTGCAACATATGGATGGAGCGGTGACAATGGTAAGAGACCTGAGTATGTCGAGATGAATATAGATCGTCCGTTTATGTATACCCTCCGAAGTCTGAAAGACGGAACAATTCTTTTGGCCGGTATAGTCGAAAGACCATGACACCGGTTATTGCGATGTGATTTAATCTGATAAAATAAATAAAAACGGAGGCCGAGATTGCTGATTGTAGTCTCGGCCTTTTTTTAGAGCCTGCCCCATAATATATGTTAACGCTGAGGCGGTCAGCCATTGTGTGTTTTCCTGACAGTCAACCAAAATCAGGAAAACACAACGGATTGTTTTAGGGAAAGTGTTGACGTCATCTGTATTATGACAGCCCCGGTATTATCATCATTGTAACCGCGGGCGCGACCTTGAAAATTAGGGGTGTTATTCATCAAATAGGGGTGTGGAGAGGTATCGCTCGCCGGTGTCGGGGAGGAGGGCAACGATGGTTTTTCCCCTGTTGGCGGGGTCGCGGGCAATGTTGATGGCGGCCGACAGGGCTGCACCTGATGAAATTCCGGCCAGGAGGCCCTCTTGAGAGGCCAAGAGCCGGGCGGCTTCAAAGGCTTGGTCGGTAGTTGCTGTCATCACGCGGTCAACAACCTCGGGGTCATAGTTGACGGGAATGAAGTTGGCGCCGATGCCTTGGATTTTATGAGGGCCGGGGGCGCCACCCGAGAGGATGGGAGAGTCGGCAGGCTCGACGGCGACGGTGATGATGTCGGGGTTGTGGGACTTGAGGGCGCGTGATACGCCGCTAATGGTGCCACCGGTGCCAACGCCGGCGACAAAGTAGTCCACGCGTCCGTCGGCGTCACGCCAAATTTCCTCACCGGTAGTCTTGGCGTGGGCCTTGGGGTTGGACGGGTTGTCAAACTGGCCCAGGATTACCGCCCCGGGGATTGAGGCACGCAGTTGTTCGGCGCGGCTGACGGCTCCGGCCATGCCTTCGGCTCCGGGTGTAAGCTCGAGAGTTGCTCCGTAGGCTTTCAGGAGGTTGCGGCGCTCGACGCTCATGGTCTCGGGCATTGTGAGTATTACCTTATAGCCCTTGACACGTCCTATCCAAGCCAGGCCGATACCGGTGTTGCCGCTGGTAGGCTCGATGATAGTGGCGCCGGGGGATAGTCGCCCATCGCGCTCGGCTTCTTCAATCATGGCCAAAGCCGGGCGGTCCTTGGCTGAACCGCCTGGATTGAAAGACTCGAGTTTGACAAGCAGGCGTGCAGGGAGATTAAGAGTGTGTTCGATATTGGTGACTTCCAATAGTGGGGTGTCGCCGATAAGTTGAGTAAGTGAAGTGTAAAGCATTGGGAATTGGGAAGTCGCTTCGGAGCATCGAAGCTTCGTGGTATCGAAATATTGTGGTCTCGAAGCGTCGGGTCTCGAAGCATTGAAATGGGAAAATAGAATTACTTGGTGGACAGGGCGCGTTGTTGAAGGATGCGTGAGCCGGGAGGCACCGACTCGGTCAGCCAGATGTTGCCACCGATGATTGAGTCATGGCCTACGGTGATACGTCCAAGGATTGACGAGTTGGAGTATATGGTGACGTTGTCTTCGATGACAGGGTGACGCGGAATGTTTATGGGGTGACCGTGGGAGTCGAGGCTGAAGTTTTTGGCGCCGAGGGTAACACCTTGATAGAGTGTGACATGGTTGCCGATGATACACGTCTCACCAATAACGACGCCGGTGCCGTGGTCGATGGCAAAGTAGCGGCCTATGACGGCTCCCGGATGAATATCGATACCGGTGTTGGAGTGGGCCATTTCGGTGAGTATACGTGGAATGACAGGGATGCCAAGTAGGAGTAGCTCGTGTGCTACCCGATAATTTATCATTGCCTGTACCACGGGGTAGCAGAGTATTACCTCGGCATAGTTGTCAACAGCCGGGTCGTTATCATACATGGCTTGTACATCGGTATAAAGGATTTCCTTGACGAGGTGAAGCCGGCTGATAAACTCGGCAGACAGACGCGATGCAAGGTCATAGGCATCGCTTTCAGAGCGTTCGGTATCAAATCTTAATGCCCTTGCCACCTCATCACTCAAACGACTGTATAGCCTCTCAATACCGACGCCTATGAAGTTGGCACGTATTGCACAGCTATTACGTTGTTTGTCAAAGAAATCGGGGAAAATTATTGTTTTTACCAGACGTATCACCTCCTTGAGGTTCTCAATTGAAGGAAAGTGTCCGGCTCCGTGTGGAAGCATCTGTTGTTCAACACCACCACAGTCCGACAGGCGGTGGGCCGCGTCGAGAAGTATGCTGTCAGGTTGAAATTGTTGTGTCATATTATAAAAATAGCATAATTGATTTTAAGGCTGTATAGAAATTAGCTGTTTGTCATACAAAGTTATATCTTTTCTTTAAGAATGTGTATGAGATTATAATTTTTTTATCGTCAGAGTGAGGTTGAGCTATGTTCCCAATAAATCCCGGGAATTTTTTTGACGTTTTTATAGATGGCTTTAGTCGCGAAGGCTATATTACTCCATCTTAATGTTGCAAAAATCTATCGATGAACCTACATTGTCAATGAGCTGTCAGTAAATATAGAGGCTGAGCCACTTCTGAAGTGACTCAGCCTCTATATAACAAACAATCGTAAAGGGTAGTTTAGCAGAGAATTAAACAACCTCTTATAATTTCACGCGGAAGGGGCCGGAGGCCGAATTGAACAGCCATTCTGCTCCTGTTTGTCCACATGTGATTTGTCGGTAGTCAGCAATACGTGGATTGGATGCGTCGACCGGTTTGGCGTCTGCCGGGATTTCATCTCGCCAGAATGCGACGATTTTGGAAATATTTTTTGGAAATATTCACAAATTTAATGTCGTCTTTTTGGTATCAACAGGAAGATGGGATGAAAAAAAGTTGTATTTTTGCATGTCAATGCTATAGTGAGAGCGTGTATTGATAGCTTGCCATATAGCACCTAATTGTATTATGGAATATTTTATTGGTTTAAAAACCGACAGGTATTAAACCGGGACATATGTTATTATAGCAAAATCCTATGGAAGTATTTTTGATTTCGATTGTCGCGTTGATCGGCGGTTACTTTATTTATGGATTGTTTGTTGAGAAGATACTCGGTATTGATTCCAAGCGATTGACCCCGGCATATAGCCATGCCGATGGCGTTGATTATATGCCTATGTCGACATGGCGAGTTTTTTTGATACAGTTTCTGAACATCGCCGGCGTGGGGCCAATCTTTGGTGCCATTATGGGTGTGATGTTCGGTCCGGCAGCTTTCCTATGGATAGTCTTTGGTACAATCTTTGCCGGAGCGGTTCATGACTTTGTATCGGCGCAGATGTCGATAAGAGCAGGTGGTAAATCCTTGCCCGAACTTGTCGGAGACCAGTTGGGCACCGGCATACGGCATGTGATGGTGGCGTTTTCGATAGTGTTGCTGATACTTGTTGGCGCAGTATTTGTTAGAACCCCGGCCGACTTGCTTGGAGGTATGACAGGATGGAGCACGGCACTGTGGGCCGGAATTATCCTTGTCTATTATGTGCTTGCTATGTTAATGCCCATAGATAAGCTTATCGGCAAGATATATCCGGTGTTCGGCGCGGCTTTGTTGTTTATGGGTGTCGGGCTGATGCTTTACCTGATATTTGGCGGAGTTGAGATACCTCACGGTATGGATGCCGGATTAGCCGGCCGTATGGCCGATGATGCCAAGCCTATATTCCCGATGATGTTTGTGTCGATAGCCTGTGGCGCGATATCGGGTTTCCATGCCACGCAGTCTCCTATGATGGCCCGTTGTATCAAAAATGAGCGTCTGGCACGGCCGGTATTCTATGGTGCCATGATTACCGAGGGGCTGGTAGCATTGATATGGGCCGCTGCGGCCATAGCTTTTACCGGTGGTTATGACCAACTCTCGGCATATATGGCCGGTCACGGAAACAATGCCGGAGCATTGGTGAAAGATATTTCCTATGGCTGGTTGGGAACTGTTGGCGGTATCCTCGCCATGCTTGGTGTTATCGCGGCACCGATTACCACGGGAGATACGGCACTTAGGTCGGCACGTCTTATCGCATCGGACTTCTTTGGTATTGATCAGCGCCCGATATATAAACGGCTGTTGGTATCAGTGCCGATATTTGCCACATGCTTTGTGTTGCTGTTTGTTGACTTTGATGTGCTATGGCGCTACTTTGCCTGGTCCAACCAGACACTTGCGGTGTTTACCCTATGGGCCGCGACAGTGTGGCTCGCCCGTCAGCACAAGTTATATCTGATTACACTTGTGCCGGCACTGTTCATGACCACTGTGAGTATTACATATATCATGTATGCACCTGAAGGTTTTGGCCTTGACATGACTATAGCCTTGACTGCGGCCACAGTCATAGATGTGATATTCTTACTCCTGTTTGGCCGTTGGGTGAAGTGTCTGTCTACTACCGTGTCGGTCCAAGAAAGAGAAAATTATGAGTAAAATAAATATAAGAGAAATAACGTCTCAAACGCGATTTTATAATTTCCATACCCATACCCAATACTGTGACGGCCGTGCCACAATTGAAGAAATGACTCGTGCCGCGGTCGCCGAGGACTTTAAATACCTCGGCTTTACGCCTCACTCACCTATTCCTGTTGAATCGCCGTGTAACATGTCAATAGATGCAGTCATGGATTATACTGCTGAAATAGAAAGAGTTAGAAAGGCGTTTCCTGGTATTGGGATTTACAAGTCTATGGAGGTAGATTATTTAGGGCCTGAATGGGGGCCGAGCAACGAGCTTGTCAAAACTTGGGACTTGGACTATGTCCTTGGATCGGTGCATTTTGTCCCGACTCAAGAGGGGAAACCAGTAGATATTGACGGAAACCCGGAGAGATTTGTCCGCAATCTACGCGCGTTATTTCATGATGACCTGAGATATGTCGTTGACAAATTTTATGACCAGACGTTGTCGATGATTGAAGAGGGTGGACTGGATATCATAGCTCATTTGGATAAGATAGCGGCCAATGCATCGATTGTTGATCCCGACATTGAGTCATATCCATGGTATAAGGCTCATGTCGAAAAAGTAATAGATGCAGTATCACAACAAGGCCTCATAGTCGAAATTAACACTAAGGCGTATGCCAAAACCGGACGTATGTTCCCGGCGGTCACCTGGTGGCCCAAGATTATAGATAAAGGGCTGGATGTTATTGTTAACAGTGATGCCCACTATCCCGATTTGATTAAGAGTGGCAGGGATAGAGCGTTTGAGATACTAAGTGATATGATAAATAGATGATGAACAGAACTTTAATATATAAAATAGTTGTTTTATGGCTATCCTCGTTGATGCTTATGCTTATGGCAACTTCATGTGGCAGCAAGGATGAACCCGATATTCCACCTCAGCCGTCTCGTGAGCCTGTCAAGCGCACTGTACTGGTGTACATGGCAGCCTGTAATTCGTTGGGACGCGGTCAATATGACATCAAAGACCTGAACGAGATGAATATAGCTATCAAGTCAGGAGCAGTGGACCCCGATAGTCGGTTGATAGTGTTTCATGCCGATGCACAGGGTAACCAGTCACTTGTCGAACTTACAGCCCGGGGCTGTGACACGCTGAAGAAGTATGACAGCAAACAGATGTCTGTGAGTATCGACCGAATGAAAGAGGTGTTTACTGATGCTAAGAAGGGGGCTCCGGCGCAGGCCTACGGGTTAATCCTGTGGAGTCATGGCAATGGTTGGACCCAGAATGGTGTAACCGAGTCTCAAATGCCTCCAATGTTGCGCACATGGGGAGAAGAGCGGGGACGTACCATGAATATAACCTCGTTGGAACGTGCTCTTGATGGTCAAGGCTTTGATTATGTTTACTTTGACTGTTGTTATATGGCTTCGGTTGAAGTTGCCTATCAGTTACGTCACGTCACGCCGATGATTGTTGGTAGCGCCATAGAACTCCCAACCGACGGTATGCCTTATCATCTCACTCTTGCTTATCTCACCCGGTCCACTCCCGACCTGGTGGGTGCGGCTACCACAACGTTCAACCATTACAACCGGTTAACGGGCGAGGACCGCACTTGTGCCATGTCGGTAATATCTACTTCGGGTCTTGACCGACTTGCCGAAGTCTCTCACAAGGTCATACAGGCTTCGGGACGTAAGACACCGTTGGGTTATAAGCCACAAAAATTTCAGGTTGAAAGCACTTGCCGATACTTTGACCTTGAGCACTATTACAATGCCTTGTTACAGACAGTAGGTGATGATGAGTTGAAACAAGAATGGGAAGAAGCTCTCGATAACTGTGTTATATATAAGGCTTCAACACCGATGCTATGGAATCGCCTGAGTCTTGATGCTCACTCGGGACTGTCTTCTTATATACTGCAACCGACAGCCGATCCAACAACCAAGGGTTATAATACGTTGTCTTGGTATAGCGATGTTGTTGAAGTGCAATAATCTTTTTAACTTACTATATATTAATCCTGCGTTATGCTATCATTGCAGATACCCAATATTGTCGGCGACTCGATACCCTCGGCCCATGAGGAACTTACGCTTGCTAAATCGTTGCCACTTGATGAGTTAATAGATAAACTCATTGCCGGATGTGTGACATTTGCGATTAATCTTACAATCGCCATTATAGTCTTTTATATAGGCAAGTTTATCATCAAGCGTGTATATAAGTTTTTGAATACCATTATGCACAGGCGTCAGGTCGATAAATCGTTGACAACGTTTGTGCTGAGTATGGTCAAGATTGTGATGTACTTTATCTTGATAGTGGTTGTTATCGGTATCCTTGGTATTGAAACATCATCGTTTATCGCAATCTTTGCCTCGGCCGGTGTCGCTATCGGTATGGCGCTGAGTGGCACGTTGCAGAACTTTGCCGGTGGAGTCCTGATACTCTTGCTGAAGCCTTACAAGGTAGGCGACTATATCGAGGTGTCAGGCTATGCGGGTTATGTGAGAGAAATACAGATATTCCATACGATTATCAGTACCTATGATAACAAGTCAATCATCATTCCTAATGGAGGTCTGTCGACTGGCTCAATCAATAACTGGTCACGTGAGGATTACCGACGTGTAGAGTGGACGGTGTCGATAAGTTATGGCGACGATGTCGATGTCGCGCGTGAGGTACTCCTAAAGATGTTTGATAGTGACGAGCGTGTGGTTAAGAAGTATGTCGAGGAGGACCGCAAGAAATATATCGAGGATGATCTTGAGAAAAAACTTGAGATTGACTCAGATGGCGATGGTATTCCTGATGTAATGCAGGAAATGGATGGCCGCTCATGGTTATACCGTATCTGGCATAGACGCAAAGCCAAGATGGTTAAAAAGATAGAGGAAATGCGTAAAGAGCAGATCCAGGGCACCGTCCTTGGCAGTCATGCCGTTGACCGTAGTCCCTCGGTGACAGTTTCTACACTCAACAACTCGAGTGTAGACCTGGTGGCACGTGCATGGACCCGCACGGACCAATACTGGGGCCTATATTATGATATCAACGAGCGCATCTATAAAGAGCTACCATCTTATGGTATACACTTCCCATTCCCCCAGATGGATATCCATCTCAACCGTGTCTCAGATTAACAAGCATCTATTTGTTATTTCATCCATATACTCGAGGATGGTAAATGCTAATAATGCAAGTGGTTTATTATAAGATGTTTAATTAATATATACTAATATGAAACTCGTTTATCGTTCGCTTCCGGCACTGCTTATTGCAGTCGCTATTGTGGTCCTTGGTCTTGCTATCAAGGGCGGATTTGACAACATCGCTTTCCGTGACCGAGAAGTCACCGTCCGAGGTTTGGCCGAGCGTCAAGTCAAGGCTAATGTAGCATCCTGGTCGGCCAATTTTACTGTTACGGGTAATTCACTTGAGACGCTTTACGGCGAGTGTCAGGATAAGTCCAAGGCTATAGTCTCTTTCCTGACTCAGAATAAAATCCCCGAGGCAGATATTACAGTTGGCTCTCCATCGGTGTATGAGCCGGCGCTCAATCAATATAATTCCACCCCGGTTGACTATAAATATGCTGTTACCGTCACGGTCAACATCTCGACCAAGGCTGTCGACGCTGTATATGCTCTTGACTCGGCCCAAGGTGTGTTACTTTCCCAAGGTATAGCACTCAAGGACTGTAGTACATATTATAATTACACCGACCTCAATTCCATCAAGTCAGACATGATTGCCGAGGCCACACGCAATGCCCGTAAGGCCGCCGACTCATTTGCTGAGGACAGTGAGTCCAAGGTGGGAAAAATTAAGACTGCATCACAGGGTCAGTTCTCTATTGATGACGTTCAGGGAGGCAAACCCTACGCCAAAAACGTGCGCGTCGTTTCGACCGTCGTCTATTACCTCGAGGACTAAGGCTTGAGTGTTGAAGTGTTTTAGAGCTGTCCCATGATAAATGTTAACGCTGAGGCGGTCAGCCGTTGAACAGATTTGTTCGTGTGAAGAGGGAGTGTACTTGCTGTACACGACCGATTAACACGGACAAAGATGCCAACGGCTGGCCGAGGCGATGGTAACTTCAC
>JAGASI010000053.1 GCA_017621845.1 Muribaculaceae bacterium | reverse complement strand
CGGGACCATAGCACACAGCATTGTCCCGGTCGGAATATTCAAAATCTTACAAACAGATTATTTAATCTGTGCACCAGATACGGAGTATGCCTTGTCACCCTTAACGATAACAAGTCCCTTATTTGTCATAACCTTCTTAACAGCAGGTGCTGCTGTCTCATTGGCGTTAACAGAAGAGATACCTGTACCGCTTCCTGGAACGAAGCCCTTGTAAGTCATAACCTTTACATCACAGATTGCAGTGTCATAACGATAGAGACTATATTCCTCACCTGCTATACAAACTGTAATAGCATTGCAGTCACCCTTGTCAGGACGGTCGTAACCGCCACGAGTGTGAACGACGTAGAAGTTTGGCTTAGATGCATCATCAGAAACATACTTAGAATCTATAGTCATAGGAATGTTTGTTATCGCTGTGTTGTAATAAACAATACCCTCCAATGGGAAGATACCCCATGCTTCCGGTACATATTTAGAATTTGCAATTAAGTCGGCTGTAGGAGCCAATGGTGCCAAAGCTGTGGTAGCATCATCAGGAACCTGAACATTCCACTTGGCATCATTAGAACCGATAGATGTGTCAGCATAGAAGCCGAAACCCTCCTTTACAAAAACATATTCTGTACCGTCAACCCAAACTTCAGAACTGCCATCAGCCTTATAGCCATATTTTTGGGTTGAGTAGATACGATCCCAGTGTGATTTGTTGGCAGCATCAACAATCTCTGTAACAGTGAATCCTGCCTTAGAAGTGCTACACTCATCCTTTGTCCATGCATAGTTTGTGAAGTTCTTCTGCTCATACTCGACATCATTGTTTTGAGTAACGGTCTCAGACTTAGAATAATACTCTACGGGGTTTGTACCATCATAAGCATAAAGTGTAATGGTTCCCTTACCCTTAAGCGTAATCTTTTCACCTGTCAGAACATCCTTTTCTGTTGTTGTACCATTATCATTTATAGTACAATGGATAGTAACGGGAGGTGTAAGCTGAATTTCAGAGTTATCAGCTGAGACTGTATATTCCTTTTCATATCCTTCGTTCACATTAGAGATTGTTACTTTAGGTGTAGGCATTTGTATCATTTCACAAGATACAGGAACAATTACATCGTCAGACTTGTTTGCCTCGTTGTCTGTCATTGTTGTCCATACCTTCAAATCACCAGACTTTGTGCAGAAAAGAACCTTGGAGCCTGAAAAATCCTCAGGATTGACCTCCAGTGCAGGAGTATCATGAGCGTCTTCATAAGCAACAGTGTATTCCTCACCATCTGCATACAAATTCATTCCTTCAACATCTTCTCCATCACCGAGCTGTATCCAGTGTAAAGTCTCACCCGCTGCAAAAGTCACCTGATATGCACGCTGCAGACCGAGAACTTTAACCAATTCTGCAGTAGGCTCATTTGCGAATGGACCATCAGCCTGATAAGACAAGCCAATGTTAGAAAGCTGATGAGTAGAGGTACCGTTCATACTGAATACCATGATACCAGCACGGTTCTCAGCGCAAACATAATTATGAACACCTGTCTTCAAAACGTTACCATCAGCATCGGCGATGGTATAAGTGGCTGTCTTATTGGCAACATTAATCTCAACAGCAAACTTGTAAAGTTTCTGGCTTGAAATCACGAGAGTCTCCTCGGTTGTCTGATTCCAGTCAGTTTTTCCTGTAGGATTTTCGTTAATCCAAATAGTATAATCACCGTTAGCTGCGGCAGGTGCAGCTCCAACTCTCCAACGGAAGAAATAATCCTCTCCCTCAGCACTGTTCCACCAATGCTGATTGTGGGTTTGCACACGAGCATCACTTGATGTACAAGCATTTACAGGCAAAAGCACAAACTCCATGTCAGAACGGGCAGCCATGTTAGACATGTTCAAGTCCATTGTAAACTTGTAGGTGCTGTTAGGCAGATTGTTGACATCAGTCTTAGCCCACGCATCCTCATTCCAGAAATAGTTGAGCATACGTCCGCCATTCTTCTTGTTCTGAACCTCAAGATACTCCTTGCCAGGTGTAGAGGCAAAATTGCCCGCATCCTGAATAATCCAACCGGCAGCCATCTTGTCTGTTGGAATCTTGAAGAAGTACTTGTCCATTAACTCAGCTTTAGCCATCGTACTGACGATGAGCATAAGCATTGAAATAAAAGTAAACTTTTTCATTTGTTTAAAGTGTTAAGTTAATATTTTAAAATTTTTTTCTGTTATTTTGTTGTCAATTACAAATTGCCCACTTGCCAGCAAGACGGGCAATTTGTAATTGACAGTCAAAATCTATTTTATCATTACCATCCCTCATTCTGCACAATAGCGTTGCCCGACTTCATGATTTCAGTCTGCGAGAACGGGAAGAGGTTCCACTTGCTCTGCCAGCGTCCATCACCACGCACAACAGCCACCTTTTTATAAGTAAAGGTACCGTCATCATTCTTGGTGATTTCCATGCGGTGGATGTTCATAAACTTGTCGCCATCCTCCATCCAGCGGCGCACGTCATAGAAACGGTGTCCCTCGAATGCAAGCTCCACGCGACGCTCATTCTTATACTTTGCCCAGAACTCTTCGTTGGTCATACCAGTCTTAAAGGCTGGCATTGCTGAACGGAAACGTGTCTTACTTGCCATATTTGCCGCAGTCTGTGTTCCGGGAACAGTAATTGTCTGATCATTACCCTCAGAGTCCTTGTAAACAACACTGCCACTTGCATCTGCTGCATTAGCGTTTCCACAAGCCTTGAAATACTGATAGAGAGCCTCTGCATAGTTAAGATACATTCCACCCATACGGAAAGTAAGCCATCCATGAGCCGAAGTGGTGACAGCCACACCGGAACGGGCACGGAGAATCTGGTCTGCATTACAGAACTTCTTAAGGTAGTAACCAGTTGTTGTAGCATACGATCTTCCTGCTGCGTTACCCGTGCGTGAATGATAACCGCCAACATAGGTCTCAATTACAGGGTGCTCGCTGTTATATGCAGCAAGGTCGTTAGGCCATGCCTCACCGTTAAGCACCACTGTCTTTGCCAGACGAGGGTCACGGTTAGCGTATGGATTAGCGGCATCATAAAGACTGCTCTCCGCAATACTCTTGCCATCAGTACACTCAAAAGCATCCACAAGGTCCTGAGTAGGACAATTGCCGCCCTGACCAGAAGAATAACCTACAGGAAAGTTATAGCCTTCGAAAGTGTTGGCGGAAGCTGTGCGGCGAGCAAAGATAATCTCCTTTGAACTCTCCGTATTTGAATAATATTCCTTATCCCAAAGCGTGGCTATGTCTGAAGCCAGCCCATACCCATTTGCCTCAGCGGCATCGATAAGTTCCTTGTTAGCGGCAACGGCAGCTGCCCAAAGAGCCTTTTTCTCATCAGCACTCTTGCCCTGAGTGAAGAGTGGAGAAGCGTGATAGAGAGCAGCCTGTGCCTTCAGCGCGAGCACCGCATACTTATTGGCACGTCCAGTCTCAGCCTTAGCAAGGATATGTTCCTTGTCGGCAGAATAGTCCTCGATAATCTCGTCCTTTATATCATCACACTCCTTGGCTATAAAAGCGAAGATTTCATCGGCATTGGTACATGGAAGCGCTGTTTCCTCAGCACCAGTGGTATTGTGCTCCTTGAAAGGCACATTGCCATACTGGCGCAGAAGAGTATAATAGAAATAAGCGCGTGCCCAGCGTGCCTCATACTTATAATTCTTGTAGAGGTACATCTGTTTCTCGTAGTCAAGGTTGAGCTTAAACTGGTCGAAGTCCATATCCGACCAGTTATCAATCACCTCATTGCAATAGGTAATGCCCTCGTATGCCGAAGCCCAGATTGTCTGATGAGGGTTGGCTGCGCTCCAGTTGCCATTATAGAAATCCTCAATGGCGTTGCCGTCGTGGCTATATTCAGCCTCATCTGTAGCCGATGCCAGCATGGCACCTGAAAGGTTGCCCCAGTCGGAATCAATATCACTGTATATCGTGGTCATCAGTCCTCCCACGTATGCGAATGAACGCTCGATATACTCTTTATCGTAGGCTGTATATTCATTGTAGTCCATATTGCATGACGACAATGCCATCGCAGCCATCGCAAAGCCTAATATATTCTTATTTAATTTCATAATCGTAATTTATTAAGTTTAGAATGTTACAGCTGCACCAATTTGAAGACTTCTTGTAAGAGGTTGGGTAACGCCGTATGAAGCAGCATCAGCCTCGTCAAGATTATCAATAGTGAAGAGATCCGTACCACGAACATACACCTTAACCTTGTTAACTATACTTAACTTGTTGAGCAATGTCTTTGGCAAGTGATAGTACAGTTCTACGTAGCGGAGCTTGAGATAGCTGCGGTCAAACATGTTGAGAGTGCTGTTCACATCGTTGTTGGCATTGCCTGTTGTTGACAGACGTGGGAACATAGGATTCTCTGTGTTGCCGCGCTCTGCCGACCACGAGTTATCATAGAGATACTGCGACAGGGTGTTGGTGGCAACTGCCGAGCGGTACAAACCATTAGTTGTCATAAAGCCTGTCCAATTGCTTACGCCCTGAAACATTGCATCAAGCCCAAGTCCCTTGTACTCTGCACCAAGATGGAAGTTGTAATAAAGATCTGGAGCTGTAGTACTATAACCAATAGCCTTGCGGTCGTTTGTATCAATGGTTTTATCACCTGTAAGGTCCATGTACTTCACATCACCAGGATAAACAGTTGTGAACGACTGTACAGGATAGCCCTTCTCCTGCATCTCTGAAGTCGAGATGATACCGTCGCCATTGAGGTCATCGCTCTTCTGGAAGAATCCATTAGCCACATAGCCGAATGCCTGACCGTAGCGAAGACCAGTAGAAGAGGTGTTGGCAAAAAGCTGTGGAGCCTCAGCCTGCTCCTCAACAATTGTCTTGTTGAATGTAACAGATGCACCTACATTAATAGTGAGATCCTTGTTGATATTCTTACTGTAGTCGGCAGAGACATCAAAACCCTTTGAGTTTACAACACCCACATTCTCGTATGGAGCTTCCAGACCAAACACACTTGAATAACTTCCTGCGGTAGAGCACCAGATATCATAACGGTGCTGATAATAGTAGTCAATAGAAAGATTCAGACCGCCGAAGAGAGTTGCGTCAATACCTACGTTAAGCTTAGTAGCCTTCTCATGTCCGAGATGCTGGGTCATGGCGGTAGACATATAGGTGTTTCCCCACTGTGTGCCGGTGTATGTAGCATCGAAAGGATATGAGTTACCGTTCATAAGATAGAACTGGTCGTAGTATGTCCAAATGTTGCCGCCAGGAAGCACGTCAAGTGACTGGTTACCCCAGGAAGCACGTAACTTGAGGAAGTCAACCCATTTTACGTCTTTCATAAATGCCTCGTTGGAAATATTCCACGCAGCTGATACATTGGGAGAGAACGCCCACTTGCTGCCTGGCGCCAGACGGCTTGAACCAGACTCCACCAAAGCCACGTCCAAAAGGTATCTGTTGTCATAGCCATAATGTCCGAACAGCGATACATTGTGACGATAAACAGTGGTGTTGGTACCAGTCTGATCATTGAACTCATAGTCATATTTCAGCTGTCCGTACACACTATGCTTAGCGGCAAATGTCCTGTCATAGTTTAATGCAGCATTGAAGATGCAGCGGCGAATCCATGAGTTGTTGTTGGATCCTGTTCCCATATTTGAGTCTGAGCCCAAAACAGAAGACATTGGAGCATTGCCGTCAGCAACCACATCACCGTTGTTTGCCACCTCGTAATAGCTGTAGCGGTAAGTCTTTGAGTGATCCTCATAAACGTTCGACCATGTGTCGTAGCCTATCTGTCCCTGTACGCTCAACCCCTCGGTAATGGCTGAAAGATCCTGTTCCAACTGCACATCGGCATAGAGGGCACGCTGATGGTTCTTATAATATGCAGCGCCCTGGCTCTGTGCCACAGGGTTATTAGTAGTGTACACGGTGTTACCACCCCATACATTGTCTGACACCTTTACAGGGAAAGCATTTGCAGGAATCTGATATACCATTGACCACAAGTCAGCCTGTGCCCCCGGTTGCGACTGCTCTGTGAGCAAGCCATACAAGTGTGTGTGCAACTTTGTCTTAGGACCAAGGTCGATGTCCATATTTGAGCGCAAACTTCCGCGTGTGTATTTGTTCTGAGTTGAATAGCCGTCATTCTGGAAGTTCTTGATGAAGCCCTTGTTGGTGAGAAGCTGAACATTCGTATAGTAACGGAAGTTCTTTGTACCTCCCTTAAACTCAAAGTTGAAGCGGTCGTTGTTCGACACGTTGCGGAAAGTCTCATCCACCCAGTTCACATTAGGATAGTAAAGAGGGTTTGTGCCGTTCTTGTAAGCATTGATTACAGCATCGCTGTAAGCCACATTGCCCACGCTTCCCTGATTGCGGTAAGCCTCATTCACAGCCGATGCGTATGTTGCGGCATCTACCATTTTAGGTTTGTTTGTAAGGAACGAGAACACGTGGTCGTATGTCACTGTAAACGACTTTGTGTCATATCGTCCGTGCTTAGTGGTGATAAGCACAACACCGTTAGCGCCTTTATATCCGTAAAGGGCAGTGGCTGCAGCATCCTTCAGAATCTGAACACTCTCCACATCTTCTGCCACTACATTCTCAATAGCACGTTCCACGCCGTCTACAATAAAGAGTGGTGTACTGCCGCTCAGTGACTGTATTCCCCGGATATAGAACGTTGGATTCTGCGCATTGTAGAGCCCTGAGCCATCAAGGCTCACAAGTCCGCGGCCCTGTCCTAAAATATTGTTACCAATGTTGCGTGCGCCACGCTTATTGACATCCTTGTTTGTAATTACATTGACAGACGCTGTCGACTGCTCACGGGTGAACTGGCGGTTTACACCAATGTCCACAGTCTGCTTCTTATATGCCACAGAGTCTGCAATGTCATACTGTGCCATTGCAGGCAGGCAGGTGCCTGCAAGCAATGTCAGCATTAATATATTCTTTGTTTTCATATACAAGTTCATTTTATATTATTATTCCCAACCTGGATTTTGAACGAGTCCATAATTCTTGTTAATCTCTGCCTGTGGCAGCGGATCGAGCAGCCATTTCTTTGCATCATTGCTCTTTGGGTCTTTGTTCCACAGATAACGGCTATTACCAGTTATCGTCTTGACAGAGTTCAAGAAGAACAGAGGCTGTGTGGATGAAGCATCGTTATCTCTGTCAGAACCTACCCAGGCAACGTTACGGGTTACAAATACAGTACCACGCTGCATCAGACGATACTGCTCCAAACCATGAAGCTGTTTGGTCATCCAATCAGTACGCTTTAGACGAACCATATCAAACCAACGGGCATTTGTAAGACCCAGCTCACGTACACGCTCGTCGAGAAGCTCTTCCATAAACTCGGTAGATGTTTCACCACTTTCAAGAGACACGGTTGCAGTTGCCGCAGCTGCCGCGGTAGTGGCAGTATAGCCCTTGGCTTTACGCCAAGTGGCGTTGGTCCAGTTTCTTGCCATGGTGGGAAGACCGACACGTGAGCGTACAATATCCACCATCTGCACCGCTTTGGCGACATCAGGTGTAGATCGCATAACAAGCGCCTCGGCATACTGCAGGTAGAACTCAGGCAGCGACAATGCAACCCACTGTGTCGGGAAACGATAGGAGTCTGCACTTTGGTCACCAGTATATACACCTGTTCCTAAATAGTACTTGTTAAATCCATAACCAGAGCCGAACATTGTGTTCTGCTGTGTCAGCACACCTGTACCGCCATCGTTACCATTATACCAAAGTTCCCAAGGGAAGCCTGTCATAGAAGCAGTAGTCCAGTCGAGATTCAGATTCTGTCCGTTGACAATACACTCCTCATACAGACGCGGGTCACGTGTAAGAGATGTGTTTATCTGACGGCCGCCACTTGGGACATCACCGCTTACAAACATTGTATGCAAAGACTTTGCACTACGGGTAATGGCACCTGTAAATCTGTTTGTCACAAAGTTGTCAACAACATATCTATCATCACCCTTATCATCTTTTTCGATTGTTATGTTCGGTTCTGTAGCCTGATCCTTATAAGTTCTTTTGGCTGCATTCTCCCAGTTGAAAGGCTCACCATCGTTCCAAGAGAACTTCTCCACATACTCCTGAGTAGGACAATAAGAGTTACGCGGCACCGTCTTAGAGTACCATTCATGCCAACCGTAACGGGCGGTACTCATATTGTCATTACCGTAAACACGTACTGAATGCAACACCTCAGTAGAGGCATTGAGGAAATATCCCTGACGGTATGCAAGACGATAGTAAGGCACTTTCCTTGCAGCATTGTTGGCACTTGCCGGAATATTAGCCTGCACCATTGCATACTGACCGTTACTCTGCAGGGCATTGTAGAATTCATCACAAGCCTTTGCAAAAGCGTCCCAACGCTCCTGATATTTCGAGGCATCGGTGTACATAATATATGGCTTTACCTCCTCAGATGCACCAGAGTAGTAAGGCTGACCGTCCTTCGGATTCAAAAGCGGTGATGCAGCAAACTGCAGAATCTTACACTTCAGAGCCATAGCACCAGCTTTGGTCCAACGACCGTTCATTGTTGCAGGATTGGAGGTGATCCACGGGAAAGCACTCTCGTTGATTGCCTTGTCAAGCTCTGTAATCATCCAGTCTACACAAACCTCTACGGAATCGCGTGGAAACTCATTAGCAACCTCGTTTGTCTCAAGGGCATGATCCATGATAGGAATACCGCCATAATGCTGGAAGGTGTTGAAGAAGGCATCTACCATCAGACAACGGGCCTCAGCTTTCAGACGATTCTTCTCTTCCTGAGACATATCCACTTCCGGAGCCCTGTCAACATTGTCAAGGAAGATATGTGCGGCACGAATTGAATACCATTGAAACTCCTTATCGTATGAATAGAGAGGACCATCCAATCCGTCTGAGCGGTTTGTTGTTGCGGTCATCGCACCTGTATAGTACTGACCATAAACCGCAGCACCATTCCAGAACAGGTGCCAGCAGTCAGTCAAGCCATCAAATTTGCCTGTATATGGATTGCCGGAGTGTGGCATATTTGCGCCACCGTTGGCGTATGGCAGTCCATAGTACTGCTTGGAGTAGATGCCCACAAGGAACTGACGCGTATATTCTGCATTATTAAATACAGTATCAATGGTGGCTGTAGAACTCGTAGCCTTGTCAAGGGCAGCGTCACCCACGGCAATATTGTCCGTGCAGGCTACAAATACCGCACTTGCCGCAAGCAGAGCCATCGCACCACGTAATAATATATTGTGTTTCATTTTTCCTTATTTCTTAATATTATTAGACCTTATATTATATTAGAAACCTACATTCAGGCTTATAGTGTATGTACGTTGAAGTGGATAAGAAGGTGAGTTTGAAGCTCTTGTCTCAGGGTCACCCCACTTGTAAGGAGTGAGTGTAAATAGGTTGTAGCCAGACAGAGTAACCTCACACTTTGTCATACCGATTTTCTTGAAAGTAGGATTGATAAAGTCGTATGAAACAGAAATTGTCTTCAGACGAAGATACTTAGCATCCTTCTCCCACAAGTTGGAGCCCGCATAGTTCTGAACAGCATTAGACCATGTAGCACGTGGATAGAGTGCATCCTGAGACTCATATACACCTGGAGTCCATGTCTTGTTGACATGATAAGACAGAAGTCCACCCTGTGTGGTGTTTGATGAGCAGAAGAACGGCTGACTGAACACATCAGTGATGTAACGTGATACGTTCCAGGCACCTGTGAACTGTGCATTGAAGGTGAGCTTCTTGTAATTGAAGCCTAATGTCAGACCAGCCATATATTCTGGATCATCAGTGTAACCATTGTCACGGGTCATATCATTTTGGTCAATCTTGCCATCCTTGTCGAGGTCAACAAACACACAGTCACCAGGCTGGAGGTTTGCAACCAGCTGAGTTGGGAAAGCTGTGCCAAAAGTATGCTCGTATTCGGCCTTGGTCTGCTCGCCCTCATAATATTTCCAGAATTTGTACATAGAACGTGCGCCGATACGATGCCCGCGTGCGTACATATATTCATTTTTCTGAGGAATTTCCTTCATCTCAACTATTTCATTCTGGTTGTAAGAAAGATTCAGCTTGGTCCAGAAGCGGAAATCCTTGTTAATCTTGTCGTTGTATCCTATAGACAATTCCCATCCCCATGATTTTGTCTCACCAGAGTTGGTATAAGGCATGGTGAAGCCGATAGTGGAAGGCACAGTGGCATCACGGAGAAGAATATCGGTACGATTCTCACGATAGTAATCAAATGTGGTACGAATACGGTCATCAAATAAGTTCAGGTCAAAACCATAGTCCTGCTTGAACGCCTTTTCCCAACCGATTTCCGGGTTGTTCTTGATTGCCTCGTATGCTCCTGCTATGCCTGATGTACCAGGCACT
The DNA here is from genome assembly GCA_017621845.1 of Muribaculaceae bacterium. Lineage (GTDB taxonomy): Bacteria > Bacteroidota > Bacteroidia > Bacteroidales > Muribaculaceae > CAG-873. The sequence continues at coordinate 1,794 of JAGASI010000053.1, read as the reverse complement.
GTACCCGACTGTGCATTACCGAAGAGATAGCCGTATGTATCTGTAAAAGGAGAGGTCAAGCAGTTGCTCATAAGACCGTATGAACCTGTCACAAACGGGTCGGCAAGATACATGAAACGGATAGCCTCAGTGGTCTTGTCGTTACCTACGAGTCCCCATGATGCACGGAGTTTGAAGAAACTGACGACCTTAGAGATTGGCTTCCAGAACTTTTCCTCACTGGCAATCCATCCGATAGAACCTGCAGGGAAGGTACCAAAACGACGGCCTGGAGCAAAGTTCTCGGAACCGTTGTAACCTACGTTGAACTCAGCGAGGTACTTGTTGCCATAATCGTATGTTACACGACCGACAAGACCAACGTATGAACGTGGAACATCAGGATAGGAAGTGCCAGAGTAGTAATACTGCTTCGACTGGTTGTAAAGCAAAAGTGCATTTACAGTATGCTTGTCGAACGAACGAGAGTAATTTAAGCTTCCCTCAAGATACCAGTCACGGCCCTTACCCTGAGAGACCTTATAAGCGGGGTCGGTATCATTGCCGTTCTGACGGTATACTATATAAGGTGTACCATCGGCATTGTAGATTACCTTTCCATCCTCGCCATACTGCACCAATGGATTATAGGTTGCAACACCACAGTCACCCTGCTTGTTTACAGTAAAGGCAGAGTTGTAAGATCCCTTAACCTTGAATGATAATCCCTTAGTGATGAAGTCCAGTTTCTGGTCAATCACAAGGTCCATCTGGAGCTTGTTGACGTTGGTCTGCATAAAACCATTGCCATAGTATGCCATACCCGAGCCACCGAGGAACGGAAGGTTCAGACCGTCAGTATAGTCTGTAGTACAATAAACCATCTTACCGTCGACAATACCTGGGCTGGAGAATGGGGTGGCATAATAGATGTTCTTTATCATACCGCCTGAGCCTTGTCCTGTATAAGGCTTGTCAGCATCGTTTACATTACCTGCCACATTGAATGAAAGGGTTGTGGTTTTTGTAGCCTTGAGGTCGAGATTACCACGGTAGTTGAAACGCTGATACTGATAACCATAGTTATAGCCACGGTCAAACTCTTTGAAAAGACCGTCCTGAGAATAGTAACCTACGCTTATGAAGTACTTCACGCGGTCAGTACCACCACTGATGTTCAAGTTGTGCTGCTGCTGGAGCGTCACATCCTTCATAATATATTTAGCCCATCTGGTGTTAGGGAAGCGAATTGGGTCAGACCCATCCTTGAATTTCTGAATGATGGCATCAGAAAAGCTTAGAACAAATGCATTTTCAGGGTCAGCCATATATGCATCTACACTTCCATAAAGACCGTTTGATACAGCCACATTGGCTCTCTGCAAATAATCGTTGTAAGACATCTGATTATAGAAGTTAGCATACTCGTATGAGCTTGCCTGCTCCACCATTTTGGTTGGAGAGAGAGCTGTCCACGATGTTGAAACACTAATCTTAGCCTTACCCTCAGAACCACGCTTTGTGGTGATAAGCACAACACCGTTAGCGCCACGCACACCGAACACAGCTGTTGCAGAGGCATCCTTAAGTACGGTGACGCTCTCTATTTCGTTAGGGTCGATATCTGCCATTGAACGCTCTACGCCATCCACCTGAATGAGAGGAGCAGAATCGCCCCATGTAGCTTTACCACGGACGAAAATCTCAGCAGCATCGCTACCTGGCTCACCTGAATACTGTACAGTAGTGACACCCGAAAGCTGACCGCCAAGGACGTTGTTCACTGAACCTACAGATGTGCGGACGAGATCTTCG
>JAGASI010000052.1 GCA_017621845.1 Muribaculaceae bacterium | reverse complement strand
CTTCTTCCAGTCAACATCATCGACTCTGACTGAAACCTTCAACTTGGTTGGGGCATCCTTCAGAACATTGTCAATGTGGGTATTGATGGTGTCAACCTTACCACTGATAGTGTCAACGGCATTGCCAAGAGCAGTCTGAGCCGCATTGTACTTGCGGATGGCAGACTCCAGTTGAAGAGTGGCATTGATCCAAGTGTTGGTCGCTTTGTCAATGTTCTCACTGAGTTGCCTGAGTTCAGGCGCACGACTGACAACAGCATCCTCGGCATCATGCTCTTCAATCTCTTCCTGGACTTCGTTCATCATGTCATCGAAGTCAGGCTTCTCGTCCTCTTCTTCTGGCATAGGGTTATTTTTACTTGTTCTTATCATTGATATGTGGGATTTGTTTAACGGTGGAATGAACGTCTCTTCTGCGGTGGCTTGCACATAGCATAAGCCATCTGGAGGCTACGGCGAGCCCTCTCACGTTCGTCTTCGTCATCATCCTTGCCCCATCCAGAAGAAGGAGCAGAACCACCACCGCCACAAGATTCGGACACGGTTGTTGCTGCATCAATCATATCAAGGAAGAGAAGCATACCTACATGAGAAATGTCCTCTCTTGATGCAGTCATATCAGAGTCAGGAGCCTGAACTTCATTGAGGAAGATGTCCTTGACCGTGTTCGGAATATAGATTCTCTTCGTTTCACCGCCAACATTGAAACTGAAAGCGGTCTTGGTGGCAACTGGCAATGGCTTAGAATTGGACTGGGTAGGTTTTGTTGTCTGAACAACTGGGCGAGCAGGGCGAGCCGGAGTGACGGAAGGTGAAACTGGCTTCATCTTGACCTGTGTAGGTTTAGGATGCATCTTCTTCCATGTGGCTTCAAGCTGTGATACCATGAACCTTCGACCGATGGCAGAAGCCTTGAACACTGAGGCATTCTTGCCGATGGTGTAGCCCACAAGTTTGCAGTTAGTAGTGTCATACCTTGGATTGACCTCATAGCCTCTCATGCGAAGCATATCAAAGTAACGGTCAATGTCGAAACTATCCATCTTCTGAAGGGTATATTCGCAAAACTCCGCTATATCTTGTTGGCGCATTTCACGAACCTCCTGAGGTTGCTCCCAACCATGCCTTGCGTTGATAATTTCCGCAGCCCTTATTGCTCTGATGTGAACATCGTGAACATCGTTGGTCTTGCCGTCATTATCCACACGGCAACAGTCAAGATGCAGGTGAAGGGTTCCAGACTTGGAATCCCGATGCAAGGCAGCAACACTCATAGAATTGCGGAAATTGGTCTTGACCTTCTCCTTAAAGCCTTTGGGTAAAAGTCCGACTGAATCCAAAGCTTCCAATCCTTCATCAGCGAGGTTTGCCCAGTCATCCAAGGTATAGTTCTCTGACTCTTCCTTGGATGGGGAGAGTACAAACGTGGTCATGAAGCGTTCCAACTTTCGCCCAACAGTCCTGTCCTGTTGATGCAACTGGCAGTGATGCTTCATCCGATACCAGATTTCGGTGGCATCGAGATAGTCAGGCATG
>JAGASI010000003.1 GCA_017621845.1 Muribaculaceae bacterium | reverse complement strand
TTTATCACAAAAATAATGAATTTTTATCTTTCAAACCAAAGATAAATAACTAACATACAGCTCATAAAGATTTACCTGACTCGAAATGAATCGGGTAAGGGTATTATGCGCTTATTTAAATTTTAAATGAAAGAGCCGTGGGAAACATCACTCTGTGGGTGTGTTTATGAGTGTGCGGGGCTCAGGAGGTCATTCACTTTTATTTTTAAACAATTTCTTAATCTTGGTGGAACAAGAAAAAATCCCGACGCCTATGGCCGGGATTTTATTAGAGGTGTATATATTGTTGTGTATAAGGTTTATATTGATTGTATGTACGGTTGGCTATGTTGTTGATATGTAGTTATTTTACTTGATATTCATAGTCGATTTTGGGGGTTGTTGTTTTGAATTGAGGCATGCACATACCGGTTGTTGCACCAAGGAATGTGGGGTCGGAAATGAGGAAACGTCGTCCTTTGTAGGTGTAATTGTCGCCGTCGAGAGGGTTGTCGAGCTCAGAGTCAATAGTGAGAGCTACTGATTCATGTCCCGGGTAGAATATTAAATGATTTTCCACGTCGAGAGCGTTAGATAGTAGATAACCGTATATTATAGACCGGTCTTCACAGTCACATTTGGGATAGAAGAGTGTTTCTTCCAGGAAATAGGGTTTTTCAAAGCCGTGTTGTTGCTCATCAGTGGCGTATTCAAATCCATTCTGAACAAAGCTCAGCAGAGTGTTTACTGCAGTAAGTTTAGGCATTGAGCCGAGTTGTTCTCTGACTTGCCTCTTGAGACTTTCACGCAATTCGGGCAGGAGGTTGGATGAGGCATAGTCACCCATGGGCATCTGGGGATAGTGGTAGAGCATGGGCATTATGTTGGCGTTCAGTTCGCCCTTTAGAGTCAGGCCTCCATAGGAAATCTCAAATTTGTAGGGTTTATAGGGAAGGTTAAGACCGTTGGGGATGAGCAGGTCGATGGCCGAGCCAGTATCGGTGCCTGAGGGGAGGTGGCAGGTGCTGACATATCCACCGACTTCGGCCGGTGTGTGGCTGTCATCGGTGAAAATATAGTAACGTTGGCCGTCGATTTCCATAAATGAGCGAGCAAATATTTTTTGCTTCAACGGTAGCAGAAGTAGTGTCACGCCGGTGTCGGTAGTGCCGAGGCGAACGCCATATCCCATGTTGTTCAATAAAAAATGTACGAGACTGGCGCGTGACGAGGCATCAACATCGGGATACCGGGACGATGCATATTTCATCAACAATTCAAACGAGAGGTAGTCGTTAAGATTGTATTCACGAGCCAATTCTCTGACTGAGGCGGTAAAGTTATCGACAAACCCGGCGTTTGCGAGATTGCGCCACTGTTGAGCATAGTCGTTTTTGTTACGCATGGAGTGCATTAGTTGCACTTCTAAGGGAGGGAGCTTGATTTCTATACCGTAGAAGTCAAATGGAGTGGCCTCAACCGTTGTAGGTGTGGGTTTTGTTGTAGGCGTAGGTGTTGTCGGTGTCGGTGAGACATCCGGTTTGCCGTGGTCGGTGTCATCGACAACCGATGGAGTCGGGTCGACGCTAACAGGTGCGGTCGGTTGAGGAAGTTGGGCCGGCGCCGATGGCTTGGTGACGGGGGTATGTGGTGGGGTTGCCGGCTTGGGTTTGGGATTATACTCCTCGCCTTTGAATGTAGTCAACTCGGTCCACACGCCTTCAAGGAATTTGTCGTAGTTTTCCAGTATCCGGTTTCTGTGATTTTTATAATCACCGAGTATTTTTTCTCGATATTCCTTGAAACGGTCAGGCATGGAGCCGGTATGTCGTCCTCCCTCAGTCTGGGCGTTTATGGTTGACAGTGGGAATATCGATGAGATGGCGACAGTTACTATCAGAGACTTCAAGGTTTTATCCATAGCGAGTAAGGTTAGGCGAGAAGGTGTTGCAGTTATTGCTGACTTAAGCAACACCTTCTCGATAGAAAAAGGATGATTATTTTGCGCCTTTTATAAATTCTGAAATTTTATCGGCATGTTTTTGAGCGACTTCACTCTCTTTCATTGCGGCCTCGAGAGCACGCATGCGGGCTTGGCGTGCACCGGCTTCGTCCACGATAAAGAATGTCTGGAGGTCAAATGTGCCATCTTTGTTGTCGTGTATGATGCTGAAGCTCGACTTGAGCTCGCCACGTATTTCTTTCTGTACGGCGCGTTCATAGGCGGCATAGAAGTGGTCAAATTCGCCATCGGCATCAGATGCGCTGCCATAGATGTCGCTGACGACGCGACCTTGTAAATCGCTGCCGGCCTCCTGGGCGTAGGTGATGCAGGCATTGTTATGAGCTGTCTGTACACCGACATTTTTGGACTTGAAATTGCTGGCGAGTCCAACTACCTCGTGAGCATCGTCACCGAGATTCTGCAATTTGTTATAGTGGGAGAGCAGGGCAACGTCGATTGTGTTGGTAGAGCCGAATATGGTCCAGCCTTCTTTTTTGAATTGTTTGATTTTTTCTTTTTTCTGTTTGTCACGTGCTTTACGCAGGTCTTTTGCACTATCGGCCATCATAACGCCGGTAAAAGCAAAGCAGAACGCCATGAAGATTGCAATAAATTTTTTCATGATTGTTTGGTTTAAAAATGTTTATAATAATGAATAAGACTGTGTTAATATGTAAAATAAAGTTATGTAACCAGGAATAGTAAGACCGATATTGACCGGCTGATGTTAGGGTCAGTTTTTGGGTCCGATGATAGTGATGGGTATTGTCTTGAGTCCCATCTTAGGGTCGTGTGACCGGTTGGTCATCATCCATTTTGAAAACTCCTTGAAAGACAGACTTCGGGGAGCATCGTTGTCTGAGGCCGAGTCTATGGCACGTGAGAATTCGTTGGGTGAAAAAACGATATAGAGATGGTTTAGTTCCATGGGGACATCGGTGCGCAGTTGCATTTCGTCAACCTCACCAAGGTCGGTACACGTGGGCGAGAACAGTATATATTCTTTTCCACCTTTAATCTTGATGGGTCCGTCAGAGTTGTTGATGTATGGGAAGAGGGTGTAGACGGTTCGGTCGGCACATGCAAGGTAAACAGCGACGTAGCCGTCACATGGGGCTTTGAAGATAAGTTTCATCAAGTCACCGCTGTTGAAACGGGTGTCTATAAACTTGTCGGTATCACCGTTGCGCAGGACTTCGGCTTTAAAATCGGGGGCCTCGTTGCTCAAGGGGCGAGTTTTGCCACTCACCGTGCATTTTACGATATATAGGTTGTCAGGGCCGAGGGAGATGTCATATTTGGGTTCGCCCACATCGGCAATCCATTCACCGCACACCTCGGTTGTGGCCAACTCCTGGAAGAAGTCTTGTTCGCCGTTCTTGCCGGTGCCTGAGACCGATATTGTGCCGGAGCCGATTGTGCGTCCATATTCATCGGCGAGAGCATTGATGCGGGCCATTTGTAGGGCGCCTTCTCGGCAGTCGGTCATTGAGTGGTGGTTCTCGGCGTGAAACACAGCCACGCCTGTCAGTAACTTCTGAGCCGACGCTATCGGAGTAAAAAGTAGATATGATGCTATTACAGCTAAGGTTAAGCGAGTAGTATGTTTAAAAATTACCATATACTTTTTTATCGTTTGCTCTATTTAATCATTTGCCTCTAAGTTTTTTGGTCTTAAATTCGTCAGACATTTTTCCTGAGAGTTGTACTGTAGGGGTCTGTTTCTTTTTGTTGATTAAAACAGACTGGCGTGCAACGTTGGATTTTACATAGTCGGCAATTTCTTTTAAAGTGGCGTTTCCCTTAGACTCTTGCAATTTTTTGAGAAGGTAGTATGTGAACAATCCGTGGTTTTTCTCAACATAGGGGAGAGCAGTCTCCTGACCGCTTGCGGCTGACAGGATGAACATATTACCCTTGGGAGCGGCAGTTTTGGGTTGAATGACTACGGCACGGGCTGAGGCCAGCATCTGTCCGTCGCGCTGTGCACCGGAGAAGCATGCATCGATGAATACCGAGACGCTGCGGGCATTCATTCCGGCCAGACGTTTATAGAAGCTGTCGAGAGAAAAACCGGTGTCGGCAGGAAGACGAGGGTCACCGTCCACGGGAAGTAGATATGCGTCTTTAGTGGCTTCGTCTGGCATACCATGTCCGGCATAGTAGATAATCACGTCTACCGGGGCACCAAATGATTTGACGGCATCCTCGAGCAGATGTAACTGGCTTCTCATTTTGGCAAGCGACACGTTATTGTTGAAGCTGACGTTGTTTTCAGGTATGCCGAGTGTCTTGATGCAATAGTCGTTGAAGCGTTTGCCATCATGGTAAGCTGCATCAACTTTTGCCACGTTGTCATAGTTCTCGTTGGCAATAATCAGGACGAGCTTATTAGTTGACTCTTGCTTGTTTTCGGGGATTTCGCGATCCACGTCTGAGAGGGCGGTGATGATGGCTTCTTGGGGTTTGGTTGATGAAGGGGAGGTGCTTTTTGTATCTGAGGTGTTGATACCGCTTGCGGCCATGATGCTCGGCAGGTCGACAACCAGGTCGGGCAGTTGGTAGTCAACCAAGCGGTCGTTGGAGTAGTCATATTTCATACCACCGGGAGTGAGTACTGTCAGTGATGCTATCTGTACCTTGTCATCAAGGATACTGAATCGGGTGTTTAGAAATCGGGAAGCCTCCCAGTTGGCCTTGAACATCTCGGCTTCGCCATCCTTATTAGGGACCTTGACATAGAAAGGACCAAAGTTTGTGTCGACACGGAATGACTCGCTGCGTACATCATAAGTCTGCAATTTTACATCGCTGAGACGCAGTTGGGAAGAGTATTCGTTAATATATTTCGCTTGTGCCTCTTGGTTAAGACGGTCATATTCGGCGCGTAGAGATTTGGGGCTTACTCGTTGCTGGTAGGCTTCCAGTGACTCAAACTCACCTTTGGGTGCCCATGCTTTCAGGGCATCGGTCACATATTGTTTGCCATATTCAGAATATAGCGGGACTTGGATATTACCGTCAGTGATGCCCTTGTATTGGAAGTTACGGCGTCCTCCGTTTTCATAGGCCATCATAGGAGGCATGAATACATTGGCCAAGGGGTCTTCTCCCATAGCTTTCAGCTTGTTGTTTATCTCCTGGAACAGGTCTTTCTGTTCCATGCACAGGTAGGACACGCCGAGCGACCTCAGGTATTTCACATTAGTAGGGTCGGCGACCAGTATTTCCTCCATTTTTTGGGCCGCGGCGGCGAAGTAGTTGCGAGCTTTGCGTCTCAGTCGGCTTGCTTCTCTTTCATCCTTGGCCACTGTCTGAGCTTCGTTGAAAAGGTTTACGGCGGCGTTATAGAAGCATAGGGCAATATGTTTGGCCGTAGACAGTTTTCCCGGGTCGGCCTTGTCAAGAGTTTGGAAACGTTGTAGTGCACCGAGGAAGTTGAGGTTGTCTTCAAGGAGACAGCCCTTGATTTCGATATATTTGAGGTTATCGGGGTCAAGAGCGAGACCATCATCGACGAGTTCCTCGAGATATTCACCGCGGTTACCTTCGATGCAGGCTTGTATTGCGAGTTTGCGCAGAAGGTCGTTGTTGGGGTAATTCTTGACACCTTCACGCAGGGTTTGTACCGCAAGATCATATTTCTGTATATTGATAGCGGCTTGTCCCATGAATGTATAGACGGTCTCGCGTTGGGACATCTCACCGGTCGAGAAATATACCTTGAAGTAATCTATGGCGCGGTCATACTCTTTGTTATTATAGGCGTCGGAGGCCGCGTTATAAGCCATGATGTGGTATACGCCCTGGTCATATGGGAGTAGGTCGTCCTTGAAGGCGGGATGTAGGCGCAGGTCTATGAATTTGCGGGCATATTGGGCTAATCCGGCACGGTCGTTGAGTGCTGAGTAGTAGAATGCACCGGCTTCGAGTGATGGACATAAGGCCTTTAGAACCTCCTTCATCGCATAGAAACGCTGGGACCCTTGTTCAACCATATCGAGTACCTCAGTCGCCCGGGTTGTAGTTTCATATACAAGAGGAAAGTAAGAGGCATCGTCTCTATTTGGGGCTTCTCGTGCCTCTGTTACCTTGGACATGAGCCCGAGGACATTCTCATATAGGGCGGTGGTGTCAATGACGTTGGCCTCACCCACGGCGAGCGTGTCGGCTTCAGGTCCCACATCGGCTATTTTGTCGGGGGTAGTATATGCCCCCGACAGAGATAGCCCTGCAGTAGTAAAGATAATAGCTATTACGAGATTTTTTTTCATGACATCATGAGGGTGGTTAAGAAGTGGTAGGACCTCTTAAAGGTTGGCATCTATAAAGGTGAATTCTACAGTTATACGGCGGAATTCACCACCACGGCCTTCGGCCACGTCGATTGTGTACCGATAGTCAGAATTCATTTTATTGAGGTTTTCAATATTTTTGGTGAGATAATCTTTCACGCCTACACCGCGTATGAATGCGAGTTGCTCGTTGGTGTGCATGCCGTCTTTCTTGGTCACTGTAACAGCTTTCATCAGACCGTTTTGTTTGACGGGTACTTCTTCAAATTCACCGTAAGCGCCATCATATGCCAGTGAAGTGCGTATAGGTATTGCGTCGGCCGAGCCTTGGATATTGACGAGCAGTTTTTTGCCGGGAACAACATATCGTGCCAGGTCGCCTTCAAACGCTCTTTTCACGATGTCAAGCATGGCGGTGGCTGCACCACTTTCCTCTACATGGTATTTGCCGGGGGCAAAATCTTCTACTACGCTGAAGTCGGGTTCTACTTCATACGAGAAGTTTAGCTTGTAGTTAAGTATGCGTTTGCCGTTGGCGTCATAGTCGGGAACAATCTCTGAGTTTACTGTGATGTTGGTATGGTTTGAGATTATTTGACGTAATTTGGCTTCGTCGATAACTTTGCGGCGTAATTCCTGAAGCTTCAGCTCTTCCATCTGTTGTTGCTGGATAACTTCTATCGATACGATGTTGTCATCGCCTTCCATGTAGCTGAGAGAAGCACGCTCGATGTTGTCAAATATATAGGTCTTGCCATTGTTTTTGTTGTAAACTTCGGCATAGATGAGCTCAAAGTTGTCGTCATTCATCACGCCATACTTGGAGTTGCGGAATTCCAACTCTGAGGCATTGTGGAAAGCTCCCAGGTCTTGTTCACCGACCGGCAGATATATCGATGGCATGTTGTCAAAGTTGATTTGAAGCACCTGATTGGCGCGGTCATACTTGCCGAGTGTGATGGTGGACATGGACAGTAGGTCATTGGCGAGAGAGGAAGCAATCTCGGCCTCGAAAAGAGCACGTTGACGTTTGCGGGACTCGTCATTGACACGAGCGCGATATTCTTCCATGGTTTCACCGGGCATCATTTTGAGCCACTCGTTCATTTTGGCATCGGCTCTTTCTTTGACGAGTTTTCCATAATATGGCGAGAGGTTCCACATACGGCGCAACCTTAACGATTGATAGCCGGTAAATGCCAACATTGTATTGCCTTCGCTGTCAGGGATAAAAGCTATATCAGTCAAATCACCGGCTAACACAGGTATTATCATATCCTTTGAAGGGTCAAGGCGGTTGACCACGCGTATTGTGTCCGGAGAGACAGCTACGGCCATCCATTTGCCGTCAAAGTTGTAGTCGAGGGCTATGCCATCGCCGAGGTCGTCACGGTCATCTTTAATCAGGAACGTGCGTGTATCGTAGATACTGGCGAGGCCGTCATCGGTGAGAACGGCAAATTCGGTGGCGTCATTGTTAAATTTGATGTCTGTCACTTTTGACTCGAATATCCATCTCTGACGTGGTTTTTTCTCTTCATAGTTGTAGACCACAACCTTATGTCCGTCGGAAACAGCAAGGAAGTAACCGTTGTTGCTTATTTCTATTGTGTTGGGACATATATCCACCTTGATTGTGTCTTGGGGGATGAATTTATAAGGCTCGACTCTTACTATAAGTGAGTCGGCACGCCCTAATAACAGGTTCTGGGCGTCGGTTGTATACAAGGCTGAAACGAGAGAACCGTATTTTTTAGGTTTGAATTTATGAATTAAGGCATCGGCTCCTACTTCGGTGGTGAGGTATGCTTCTCCCTTGGTCTTGTCCTTATCGTCATAGATGTACACATATCGCGTATTGGTAGGGCTGACAGCTAAGGAACGGGCTTTTTGACCTCGTTTGGTGAGAATTGTACCCATGGCATTTACCACCGCGTTGCTCTCTGTGGTGTATATTGTGGTGCCACATTTGGCTAACATATCGGGAGTTAGGGGGTGGGGGAGAATATAGTCTGTTTTGATTAGAGTGATGTCCTTCTCGGGGTCATCTTTGTCAGTTGCATTGATGCTGAAAGGGTAAGCTAAAGCCGCTATGATGGCAGTTGCTCCAAATTTAAAAAATTTGTTCATGTTATTTATTGATTATTAGGTTATTTGTCATATCGTTTAACCAATCGCTCATTAGTGGCAGTAGCCGTAATTGTATTTATTGAAGGGTTTGGGATGTTATGAGCTTAGAATCGGTTGGCTCTCATAGTTTTGTTATATATATATGTCCGCCGGTCAGAATGGGTGTGTCATCCTTGATTTCTATTGTAGCGGCTTTTTCAATAACTTCATCGATGTCAAAGTAGCATCTTGTCAAGACGAGTATGTGTTTATAATCGGGGTCAAGGTCAAGAGAATGTCGGCGCATGAGGGTCTGGCCGGGCAGGATTATATAGCATCCGACGGGTTGTCCGAGCTCTGAGATTTTGACAGTGCGTTTTTTATCATTGCCGCCACATTTTACGACGTTTACATACACGGGGTAGTCAAATGTGTTGTCAATGGAGAATTCCAGTCCTTTCCCGGCGGCAGGCAAAGCGTGGGACAACGGCATGGGAATTGAGTCTGAAGGGGCACCTGACATTTTGGTAGCCATGGCGGTTGCAATCTGCATTGCGTCAATCTGGGTTGTAGCTCCCTCTGGGTCATAGGTCTCTAAGGCGCGAGTCACGAGACAACCTTCGGAGTAGACAATGCCTCCTTGGGGTGAATTCCCGTTACTGAAGCGTGCGGTCTTGGCAATAGCTCCAAATTTGGAGTCGGCTTTGCGGCGTGCTTCCATCATGATGCGTGTGGGAGTATATGTGCCGGCTTCTTCACATCGGTACACCTTGGAGTCTACCGAGTTCAGTATTTCTATTGCCGCGTCGGGCGCTACAGTGATTTTGTCTACGCCACCGACTTCCATGCCTGATGTTACTTGATGGATTTTGCCGGCACGCTCGAGTTTTACTTTACCACTCACTGAGTGTATGGTAAACTTGGCAGATGTTGTAAAGACTGTCAATATCAATGCCGCTAAAAGTAAAAATTTTTTCATTGGTTATTGTATGTCTGATTATGTTTCATATATCCCTTCTTGTTGAGACGGGACAGTGAATATTGTTTGTGAATAAATTTTTTCGGGGTGGGTATGCTCTGTTATGTTTTGTCGGGAAGGACTTTAGGGCGTTTGCGCAATTTTTTTATTTTGGATTTGGTAAAACCGTACATAACCCATAGGCCGTTCCAAATATCGACAGCAAAGAATGTGAAGGCGAGCATCAGGAATGAACGTGAGAAGTCTACCATCACATTGCGCTCGAGGAAGAACCAGTATCCGGCGTATAGTAGCAGGTATAGGAGTATCAGTTGTAGAATTCTCAGGAACATGCCTCTCACACCCGAGCTGATGCTCAGGGAGAAAGCGGCAAATAGTATGGTGATAATAAGTGCAGTAACTTCTCCTACCCATGTCGGGCAGTCGTTGAGGAAATTACCGGTGAGAATTGTGTTGAGAGCATAGGCTTGAATGATGGTGCCTGAGTTGTGGGCATCGAGGGGTGTTCGGTGCATGTCGCCGGGGTCGTTGAGTACTCCCACGAGAACAACCTTACCGGTTAGTTCTTCGCCTCGGTCATAGAGCTCTGACGGCATCAGGATTTTGAATTCGGTTGATGGATAGTATATGTATTCGAGGTCGTTGCCACGTTTGTCGAAGGCGCGTGCTTTTTCCGGGTCGGCAATTTTGGCGAGTGCATAGGCAAATGACGGAAGTTCTGTACCGTCTTCCATGTCAAACTTGGCCTTAAATTTACGTATCGTTCCCCCCTCTTTTAATGCCGGCATGTTGGCGGCTACCCATATGATGTCGTTGTCAACAGAGTCGGTGAACCAACTTTGGAATTTTGTCTTGAATATTTCTTTGCCTTTAATCTTGTGACTGCTGTCTAACATCTTGACAGCCACCAATTTACCCCCCCCATGAGGCTGCTCAGCAGTGACTCGTCGCCTTCTCGATGCTCCACAAACGATATGTCAACGCCAATGGCTTTGGGGTCGCAAAGTCTGATCAGGTCGACGGTCTCGGCTATTTGGTCGCGAGTGCAGTTGTTCACGTCGACGATGACTATGTCAGGGCTGAGTGTTCTCACTTCTCGTCCGTTGGCTATCAGCTGATACATGTCGGTGATACAGAAGTCGGCTGAGGACATTGCCGAGACGGCGCCGAGTGAGAAAGAGAATGGCTTGGAAAGTATTGTTGCAATCAGATAGGCTGTCGCGACAACTGTAGCAGTGCGTATGGCAAGCCACGAGAAGCGACCAAGGCGCCTCGTGCTTTGTTCTGCTGTTTTTTTGCCGGTTTTCATATCTGTAATTGCTTATATTATATAATGTGGGGATTGGATTGGGCAATTATTCACATATCTGTGATAATCATTATGTATTGGTTTATTCAGGTTTTTTAGGAGATTTATTAGAAAGAAGTGATAATTGTTGGTTAAACCAAATTTTGGTATTTTTATTGCTGTAAGTGCTAAATATTTGCAAAGTTAATGAAAATTTTCATTTGTTTACAAAAGTAGTGTAAAAAGTGATATTAAAAATTAAAATTTGTCATGATATATGCTATAAAACATAGTTGTGTGGAAGCATAATTATGGGTCAGCGGACATGAGCGGTTGGTAGCACCCCTGGTTGAACTGCAAACTCCCGGGCACGGGATGCAGGCGCGGAGCGCCGGGCTGTGATTAACCCCCGGTGCAGGGACAGAGTCCCGAAGCCGGGGGGGGGGGTAACCGGTCACTTTTGAGTGAGGGCCGGAGGCCTGAGTTGAGGTAGAGACTCTGCTAATTACAATAAGTTATCTTCACCGGTTACCACAACCCGGCCCTCCGGGCCTAAGACTCCGCGGCTCAGTATAAGCTGCAAGCTCCGGGCCGCCGGCCCTGCGCATGCAGTTAATCACAACGCGGGCCTCCGGCCCTCGCTCATCTTAATTCAGTATTATTCATCACTGACAGGCTTCGTCCCGAGCATATTGAACGGCTATAACCGTGGTCTTTCATGTCTATCACATTATTTTAGAACCTTCTTGCACGCCGGCCTCTGCCATCCGCTCCTTTACGCTGGTCAACGGTTGGGATGATGAGGTGGAGTGTAAAAAATAACGGTGTGTCGGGATGACACACCGTTATTTTTTTCTTACTTGAAAGGTCTATGGCCTTTTTGGGGTAAAGTATTGAGCTTTGTCCGTATTAGGCGTTTTTGACTTTTTCAACAATGGCCTTGAAGGCGGCGGGGTTGTTCAGCGCAAGGTCAGCGAGGACTTTGCGGTTGATTTCGATACCGCTTTTGTGGATAAGACCCATGAGTTTGGAGTAAGAAAGATTCTCAAGACGAGCGGCTGCGTTGATACGCTGGATCCACAGAGCGCGGAAGTTGCGTTTTTTGTTCTTGCGGTCACGGTAGGCGTATGTCAAACCTTTTTCCCAAGTATTCTTGGCGACGGTCCAGACATTGCGGCGGCAACCAAAGTAGCCACGGGTGAGTTTGAGGATTTTTTTACGACGAGCGCGCGAAGCGACGTGGTTTACTGATCTAGGCATTGTTCTTTGAGTTTTTGAATGTCAGCGGCAAGGATGTTTTTATTGCACTTGAGGGCTGACCATTCGGTTAGTGAAAGAAGTTAAATAGAATCACGAATTAAATTAAAAGGAAACGATGATGCTGTGCTAAAAAGCATGATTGCTGTAAGTCATGTAACAACCTCGTGATTGGGTTATTACTTGAGGGCGAGCAGGCTTTTTACGTTACCCTCGTCAACCTTGGAGATAAGACCGAAGTGGGTGAGGTTACGTTTTTGCTTTTTAGTTTTCTTGGTCAGGATGTGACTTTTGAAAGCGTGTTTTCTTTTGATTTTTCCTGATCCGGTAAGGGCGAACCTCTTTTTGGCACCGGAGTTAGTTTTAATCTTGGGCATTGCTAATAAAAATTAATTAAATCGTGTTATCTAAAAATGGCTTGACGCTGCTTAGAGGTGCGTTTGGGCCGTTAAAATTGCGGTTTAGGCTTTGGTTTTCTTGGGCGCGAGCATTATAATCATGCGTTTGCCTTCGAGTAGTGGCATCTGCTCGACTTTGCCATAGTCTTCGAGGTCATTGGCAAATCTCAGCAACAGTACTTCGCCTTGTTCTTTGAACAGGATGGAGCGGCCTTTGAAGAAGACATAGGCCTTGACTTTTGAACCTTCCTGAAGGAAGCCCATGGCGTGCTTGAGCTTGAAGTTGTAGTCGTGGTCATCGGTTTGTGGTCCAAATCTTATTTCCTTGATTACAACCTTGGTTGCCTTGGCTTTGATTTCTTTCTGTTTCTTTTTCTGTTGGTAGAGATATTTCTGATAGTCAAGGATCTTGCATACGGGAGGCTCGGCGTTGGGTGATATTTCAACCAGGTCGAGCTCGAGCTCATCGGCGATGTTGCGCGCCTCGTGAATGGAATAAATTCCCGGAGTGACGTTATCGCCGACCAGACGTACTTCACGCGCACGTATCTGCTCGTTGATAAGGTTGGGGTTGGTTTTTTCGCCGCGACGCACGGGGCCACGGTTGTTGTTGGTGGGACGCGGTGGACGCGGTCCGGGGTTAAAGGGTTTTTTCTCCATTCAGGCTTTTTATTGATTAATAGATGCGTTGACTTCGTCGGTCAAATATTTTGCAAAGGTAGTAATTTTCATCATACCTTTGTCTCCCTCGCCCTGTTTTCTTACAGAAACTTCGTCATTTTGTGCTTCTTTTTCGCCAACGATGAGCATGTAGGGGATACGTTTGAGCTCGTTGTCGCGTATTTTTTTGCCGATTTTTTCGTTGCGGTCATCAACGAGAGTGCGTATGTCGGCAAGATTGAGCTCGTTGGCGACGCGGTGGGCATAGTCGTTGAATTTTTCAGAAATAGGTAGTACCACAACTTGGTCGGGAGCGAGCCACAGTGGGAATCGTCCGGCGGTGTGCTCGAGTAATACGGCGACAAATCGTTCCATTGAGCCGAAGGGGGCTCGGTGTATCATCACCGGGCGGTGTTTGGCATTATCGGCGCCGGTGTACTCGAGTTGGAAGCGCTCGGGGAGGTTGTAGTCAACCTGGATTGTACCTAATTGCCAGCGGCGTCCGATAGCGTCCTTGACCATAAAGTCGAGTTTGGGGCCGTAGAAGGCGGCTTCGCCAAGTTCTTTGCGGGCTTTAAGTCCTTTTTCTTCACAGGCTTCGATGATGGCTTGTTCGGCAAGATGCCAGTTCTCGTCCGAGCCGATGTATTTTTCTTTATGGGCCGGGTCGCGTAGTGAAATCTGGGCCTCGTAGTTGTCAAACTTGAGAGCCTTGAAGATGTAGAGGATGATGTCCATCACTTTGAGGAATTCGTCCTTGATTTGGTCGGCGGCACAGTAGATGTGAGCATCGTCCTGAGTGAAGCCACGCACGCGAGTGAGGCCGTGTAGCTCGCCTGACTGCTCATAGCGGTAAACGGTGCCAAACTCGGCGAGTCTCAGTGGGAGCTCGCGGTAAGAGCGGGGCAGGGCACGGAATATCTCGCAGTGGTGGGGGCAGTTCATGGGTTTGAGCAGGTATTCCTCGCCTTCCTCGGGGGTGTGGATGGGTTGGAATGAGTCTTTGCCATATTTGGCATAGTGGCCTGAGGTGACATAGAGGTTTTTGTTGCCGATATGGGGCGTGATTACCTGTTGGTAGCCATATTGTTTCTGGATTTTGCGCAGAAATTGTTCGAGACGGTCACGGAGGGCGGCACCCTTGGGCAACCATAGGGGCAGACCGGCACCGACATTCTGGGAGAAGGCAAAGAGTTCCATCTCTTTGCCGAGTTTGCGGTGGTCGCGTTTTTTGGCTTCCTCAAGCAGGGCGAGGTACTCGTCGAGCATCTTCTGTTTGGGGAATGTGATGCCATATACTCTGACGAGTTGGTTACGTTTCTCGTCGCCACGCCAGTATGCACCGGCCAGTGATGTAACCTTGGCGGCCTTGATGACGCTGGTGTTGGCCAGGTGAGGGCCGCGGCACAGGTCGGTGAAGTTGCCTTGGGTATATGTGGTGATGTGTCCATCCTCGAGCTCGCTGATGAGCTCACATTTGTAAGTCTCGTTGCGGTCGCCGAACATCTTGAGTGCGTCGGCCTTGGAGATGTCATGGCGAACGATGTCTTGTTTGGCGCGTGCAAGCTCGAGCATCTTTTTTTCGATGCGGGGGAAGTCGGCAGCCGTAATCTGGTTGTCACCCGGGTCTATGTCATAGTAGAACCCGTTTTCGATGGCGGGGCCGATGCCGAATTTCACGCCGGGGAAAAGCTCCTGCAGGGCTTCGGCCAGGAGGTGGGCCGAGCTGTGCCAGAAAGCGTGCTTGCCTTCGGCGTCATCCCATTTGTGGAGGGCGATGGTAGCGTCTTCGGTAATGGGGCGGGTGAGGTCCCAGGGTTGTTCGTTGACTGTGGCTACAAGTACATCCTGTGCCAGACGAGGGCTGATGGATTGAGCTATTTGGTAGGGCGTAACGCCTGACTCAAATTCTTTTACCGAGTTGTCGGGAAAGGTAATTTTAATCATGATTATTGGTAAGTTTTACATAAGACACCGCCTACAACACGGTGTCCAAACACATTAGCGCGCAAAGGTAGCAAAAAAACCGCTGATTACCAAATATTTTTTCATCCCGGCAATCAAGATTAGACTGGTCAGATAGACTTGTTCTGAGTGGTTATTCTATGCGTTTGAGGGTGAGTTGGTTGTTTTGGCTGTGAAGGGTGAGTGTGGCGCCGATGTCGGTGTCGGTTATATTGCCGTGATAGTAGTTGTTTTCTGAGCTTAATGACATTACATCGCCTATTACGAGATAGTTAAATCTTATCAGCCTTCCTCTGTAGTCAAATGTGCCAAAGTAGGTGGTGTAAAATGTGAAAGTAGTGTCCAGTTGTTCACATTTCCAGGTTGTCTTGGAGAGTATACTTGAAATTTGTATGCTGCCAAGCATCGGTAATGTATTTATTTGATTGACATAGTTAGCTATCTTGCCGTTATTGCTGTTGCATGATAAGTAAATAGTGTTATTGGAGAGTGAACCTTCTATATTATAAATCTGGTTTCCGTGGAAGTATCTATTGTTTCGGTTTCCGGCATTTTGGGCGTTGAAGTATATTTTTGTTCCGTGTCCATCGGTGTAGTCTTCCCATTGGCCTACGCCGGCGGGGTAGGGGACGTTATTGACTTCATCATAGAATATGCATGTCCCGTCGTCAGCGACAATAAAGCCGTTGTTGCCGGTACCGAAAGCTGTTGCGTAAGTTAGAGAGGAGTTGTTGTTGGAGCTTGATGGCGAAGACGAGTCATCGGAGGTCAAAGAAGAAGCAGAACTGTTAAAATGTTTGTAGATATAGAATCCGCCCATTCCGATTAGAGCCAGGACTATTATCGATAGAGCGATAACGAGAATGTGCCGTGATGAATGGGTTGATTTGGTGGTGTTGACAGTGGTATTGGAAGCCGAGGATTTTGGATTATTGATGGCTTTGTCGAGGTCGCGGAGGAGAAGCCTTGCGTTGTCGTAGCGAAGGGCTCGTGAGTTCTGGAGGGCTTTGACCAGGACGGCGCGCACTTTAGCCGGGATCGCCCGGGGGATGATGGCGTTGATAGCTTTGTCGCTGTCGAGGTCGGTGGCTTTGGGAGGAGTATGGCCGGTTAGACAGTAGATGATGTTGGCGGCGAGGGCGTAGACGTCGCTTTGAGGCGAGAACTTGGATATGCCACCATATTGCTCGAGGGGTGCGTAGCCGTCCGAGAAGCCTTGGATGTTGATGGTGGAGGTGGCGTTGCCGTCGTCATTGTAGTGCTTGGATAGGCCGAAGTCGATGAGAACGGGGCGAGTGGTGCCGTCATGACGGCCGGCCAACATGATGTTGGCGGGCTTGATGTCGAGGTGGGTAATCTGGCTCTCATGGAGGTAGGCAACGGCCTCGATGATGGGGCGCATGAGAGTATAGGTGTCGCTGAGAGTCAGTGTGCCACGGCTCTTGACATAGTCACGGAGATTGTTGTTGCCAAGGTGTTCCATGACATAGTAGGCGGTATTGTTGGCGGTGAACACGTCGATGACGTCCACAATGTTGGGGTTGGCGCCGCGCAACGAGTTGAGGCGTCGCGCCTCGGAGGTGAAGTCCTTGAGTGAGGCTTCGACACGCCCGGCGACAGCCGTCGAGTTGATTACCTGGGAGGTCTGAGGGTCGCGCATCGATAGCGATGAGATGAAGTGTTCCTTGACGGCCGCAAACATCATGGTCATCTCGCCGTCCACGATGTCAAAGTAGGTGGCAGAGTATGTGATACCAAAGCCGCCCTGTCCCAGTACGGCCTGAATAGTATAAGCTCGGGTCGGCGACTGCAGTACTGTACCGGGAGAGAGTGCTGAGGTATTGATCATGGATGATGGGATTATTCGACTAAGGTTACGGTGTATTCTCTATTGTCTGTCTCTTCGGTTACAGCACCTTGTCTAATGGTGATGGAGAAGGGTATGGAATTCATGTCAGATATATAGGCTACAGTAAATTCATTGATGAGATTGTCTCCCGATGTGATAGCAAGGTGTCCATCGCTCAAAAGGATATAGTTGACGACTCGAGTTTTGCTGTATCCGTCAGAAGAAATGAATGACGTGGTACAAGTGTATCTGGAGTCAAATTTTATTGTCAATGTGCTTGTTCCGTACTCGTCTGTTTCGGTATTTACGTATGTATTTCCGACAAGCAAGTCAGACAGTTCATAGTTTTCGCCGCGGTCATAGGTGTTACCCCAGCCGGATATTTCGGTGAAGTAGTTTTCGCTATCTTGGAGGGGATTGACATTAAATTGGGCGGTAGAGCCTGACGGATTGACGTTTATATCGTAGCCTTCGCCGTTGTTGAAAAGTACATTTTCAGAGTTGCCACCGTTGGTGCTATATAACGATATCTTTATATTGCTATCGACGTTGTCACCACCCCAGTTGCCAATTGCAATAGGTAGAAGATATTCGCCTGAGTAGTCTCTTAGGCACCAGACGGCGTTTATGTCGTTGTTTGAGTTGTCTTTTGCCAATAGGACAACGTTGGTGACATCTTGACCGTAAGGCTTGGAGTAGTTGGTAAAAGTATAAGAGATGTATTGGTTTTGAACGGAATTATTATCTGAGAACAGGAAGTAGGCACCCACGCCGAGGATTACGGCTATTAATAGAGCACCGATTATATATATTGCGGTGCGACTTTTGCGAGGCACTTCGATGTCATCTTCCGAGTCGTCATCGGTCGGTGGATCAACGGGCGGTATCTCGGAGCTGTCGTCAGATGAGCCTTGCAGTTGTGTGCTGTCATCGCCGGTCAATTGTGTGCTGTCATCGCCGGTCAATTGTGTGCTGTCGTCATTTGTCAGCTTGGTGCTGTCATCGTCTTTGATGGGGTCCGTGTGGCCACCGT
This sequence comes from Muribaculaceae bacterium, assembly GCA_017621845.1. Classification (GTDB taxonomy): domain Bacteria; phylum Bacteroidota; class Bacteroidia; order Bacteroidales; family Muribaculaceae; genus CAG-873. The sequence continues at coordinate 26,946 of JAGASI010000003.1, read as the reverse complement.
ATATACAAGGTTGTGGGGGATTGTGCCGCTCGGAATATGGCTGAGAGGGAACCTGTGGCGCAGCGTTTTTTGCCAAAAGGTGTTCCAGGAAGACTTGGGCGTTGGCGGGGCGGTCGTTACGGCGCATTTGGAGCGCCTTGTCCAGGGTTTGGCGTATATTTGTCGGGAGAGAGGCAGGGATGACAGCCTCGGCGTCAAGGTCGGTGGCACGGGGCGGAACTTGCCCGGTGAGGCAGTACATGATGGTTGCGGCCAAGGAGTATACGTCGCTTTGGGGCGAGAATTGGCTGATGCCGGCATATTGTTCGATGGGTGCGAAGCCGTCCGAGAAGCCTTGGGTGTTGATGGTGGAGGTGGCGCTGCCGTCCTCGTTATAGTGTTTGCACAAGCCGAAGTCGATGAGTACGGGGCGTATCCGGCCGTTCTCGTCGCGTGTAATCATGATGTTGGCGGGCTTAATGTCAAGGTGGGTCATCAGGCCGCGGTGCAGATGACCCACGGCACTGATGATGGGGAGCATGATGGCAAGTGTCTCGTCGAGAGACAGCGCACCACGGGCGGTGACATATTCCTTGAAGGATTGTCCCTCGAGATACTCCATGACATAGTAGGCGGTGTCGTTGGCCTCGAATACTTCGCTCACCTTAACGATATTTTCTTGACCCTGAGATACTTGGCTCAGTCGTCGAGCCTCGGCGATAAAGTCGCGGCGTGAGGCCTCGACACGCTCGGCTACAGGTCGGGAGTACATCACCTGGGATGTTGATGCCTCGCGGTCACACATCTCGGAGATGAAGTGCTCCTTGATTGCGACAATGGCTTTGACGGGCAGGCCTCCCACAACTACCGAGTAGGTGGCCGAGTAGGTGATGCCGAATCCACCGCGTCCGAGGACCGAGCGTATGGTGTAAGTACGTGATGGCGATTGTAGTATAGAGCCGGGGGCAAGAGCTTTGGAGTTATCCATGGAGTGTTTCTTTTAGGGAGCTGGGTTGATGATTGAGATATATGAGAAGTCTTGACGACTCGAAGTGTCGATGTCTTGACAACTCGAAGCATCGGGACACAGAGGCCTAATGAATGTTCTACTTGGCGATAATCAGGAAGTAGTTTTTCTTGCCTTTCTGGACGAGGATATATTTGTCGTTCAGGAGCATGTCGGTTGAGACTGGAGCGTAGGCATCGGAGACCTTCTCCTTGTTAACAGAGAAGCCTCCTTGTTGGGCGAGTTTGCGGAGCTCACCTTTGGAAGGGAACACCTTGGCGTGATCGGTGAGCAGGTCGGCGAGTTTGACTCCGTCGGCGATAAGCTGACGGTCAACTTCAAACTGAGGAACGCCTTCAAAGACAGCCAACAGGGTGTCCTCGTCAATCTTGTGCAAGGTCTCTGAGGCCTTGTTGGAGAATAAAATCTGAGAAGCCTCGACGGCGGCCTCATAATCCTCGGCTGAGTGTACCATGGTGGTAATCTCCTTGGCGAGACGTTTCTGCAATGGCCGTTGACCCGGGTCTTGGGCTTGGAGCGCGACGAGTTCCTTGATTTCCTCCTCGCTGAGAGTGGTAAAGATCTTGATGTACTTCTCGGCGTCGGTGTCTGAGACGTTGAGCCAGAATTGGTAGAACTTGTAAGGAGACGTGTAGCGTGGGTCGAGCCAAACGTTACCGCTTTCGGTTTTGCCGAATTTTCCGCCATCGGCCTTGGTGATGAGAGGGCATGTTATGGCAAAGACGTTTTCCTCGCCGGTGATGCGGCGTATCAGTTCGGTGCCGGTGGTCATGTTGCCCCATTGGTCAGAACCGCCTAATTGCAGACGGCATCCCTTGTCCTGGTATAGGTGCAGGAAGTCATAGCCTTGGAGCAACTGGTAGGAAAATTCGGTAAAAGACATGCCCTCGCGGCTCTCGCCTGACAGACGTTTCTTGACCGAGTCCTTGGCCATCATATAGTTGACGGTGATATGCTTGCCGATGTCGCGGATGAAGCCGAGGAAAGAGAAGTCTTTCATCCAGTCATAGTTGTTGACCATGATGGCTGCGTTGGGGGCATCGGAGTCAAAGTCCAGGAATTTGGCGAGCTGACGTTTGATAGCCTCCTGATTGTGTCTCAATGTCTGCTCATCGATGAGCTTGCGTTCCTGGCTTTTCATGGAAGGGTCGCCAATCATGCCAGTGGCGCCGCCCACGAGAGCTATGGGGCGGTGTCCGGCGCGCTGCAGGTGCTTGAGCATCATGACGCCTACGAGGTGGCCTATATGTAGTGAGTCAGCCGTTGGGTCTATGCCCAGGTAGGCTGTTGTCATTTCTTTGTTGAGTTGGTCTTCGACGCCGGGCATCATTGAGTGAATCATGCCGCGCCAGGTGAGTTCTTTTATGAAGTCCATGGGTGGATATAGTCTTAGGGTTTATATTATATATATAATGTGTATACAGTTTATTTCAGGCGGGCAAGCGCTTCTTTGATGCGTCGCAGGGCCTCGACGATATTTGTGTCAGAGGTGGCATAGCTCAGGCGTATGTATCCCGGGCAACAGAAGGCGGCACCGTCGACGGTGGCGACATGGGCCACGTCAAGAAGATACATTGCCAGGTCGCCGGCATTGTTGATGACGCGGTCTCCATCACGCTTGCCGAAGTAGGAAGACACCTCGGGGAACAGATAGAATGCACCTTCGGGACGGTTGACTTTCCAACCGGGGATTTGGGAGGCGAGGTCTACCACGAGGTCGCGACGGCGTTCAAATGCCCGGCGCATCACCTCGACACATTCCTGTGAGCCGTTATAGGCGGCCTCAGCGGCTTTCTGGGCTATAGACGAGGCCCCCGAGGTGTATTGGCTCTGGAGCTTGCTGACGGCCTTGGCCAGCCATAGCGGCGCTGCACAATAGCCTATACGCCAGCCGGTCATCGCGTAAGCCTTGGACACGCCGTTGATGATGACTGTGCGATCGGCAATCTCAGGGAATGACCCCAGGGAGGTGAAGTGGCCTGAGAAGATGATATGCTCATATATCTCGTCGGCGATAACTATGATGTCGGGATGTTCGGCCAGTACCTTGACCAGAGCGGCAAGCTCGTCGCGCGAGTAAACGCTGCCTGTGGGATTGGAGGGCGAGCATATCAGCAAGGCACGTGTATGGGGGGTGATGGCGGCGCGTAACTGGTCGGGGGTAATCTTGAAGTCCGACTCGATTGTGGCGGGAACCTCGACAACGGTGGCACGGGCGAGCTTGACCATCTCGACATAGCTTACCCAGCATGGAGTGGGGAGGACAACCTCATCACCGGGGTTGAGTAGTGACAGGATGACGTTGCACAGGGCCTGTTTGGCACCGTTGCCCACGACTATCTGCTCGGGGGCATAGGTCAGGCTGTTTTCGCGTGAGAGCTTGGCGCTGACGGCCTTGCGTAACGACATATAGCCCGGGACCGGAGTGTAAAACGAGAAATTGTTGTCGATGGCCTCTTTGGCAGCCTCTTTGATGTGGTCGGGGGTTGCAAAGTCTGGCTCGCCTACCGACAGGTTGATTACATCGATACCTTGGGCTTTGAGTTCTTGACTTTTCTGGGACATTGCCAGTGTCTGGGAGGGTGACAGGGAGGCCACCAGGTCTGATATCTTGTTCATAGAGGATTGGTTACTTGTAGGTTCTTTCAATTTCACAAAGGTACAAACAATTATTGGATTTATCCCGATTTATTACGATATAAGTCGGATATAAGCCGATTTAAACCGGAATATTGGATCAGATTGGATTAGTTAGGAAGAAACGATGTCCTTTGGGGTGATTTTATCAATTATTCCGGGGCGGTTGTCAATAAAGTGGTTTAAAAGTCACCGGAGTAGGCGGTTTATTATTACCTTTGTGGTGGTTTAAGGATATTCTTATAAAAAATAAATTAATCACTATAAAATTCTCTCAACTATGAATTTAAAGAAACATTTAGGCTATTGCCTCATGATGGTAATGGCATGTGTGGGAGTGACGATGAGTTCGTGTTCAAGCTCCAATGAGACAGTAGAAGATAAACTCGAGAATTATATCTCGGATAATACCGACTTTGTTTACAAGATAGATCTTGCCCGCACTCTTGAGGCTCTCGATGCAACCTCCAACGATGATGGACAGTTGACACTATCCAAGGATGTCAGCTCGGTCCTGCGTTCGGCGTTGTCTAAAAATGAGAGGAAGGCATTTGACCGCTTCCTTGATTTCAAGGGCTTTGACTGGAACAATGTTATTGTAGGCTTGAAGTTTAAGGAGATTGAACGCGATGAGGTGAAGATGGAGATGCTTCTGGTTTTCTCGGTCACCGATGATGACGACTTCGGCGAGTCGATAGTCGATGCCTCTGACGGTCGCATGATTGTCGAGGATAAAAACGGCTATACCACTATCGGCGATACCAGCGGTACAATCATGGTAGACGGCAAGACCGGCTATATCGCAGTCACCGAAGACGGTGTATGTATGCCTACCCGGGCCGCCGAAATAATTGAAAACTGGCACAAAGAAGCCAAGGATAATCCTCTTGCCGAGTGGAAGACCAAGTTTCTTGCCGAGGCCAAGATCGGTACAGGTCTGATGAGCATGAAGCCTATTGTCAAGGCTGCTTCGTTGGATCGTGACGGTCGTCAGGGTCTGGCTATGATTCCTTCAGATGTCAAGAACGGTTACATTGCCATGACATTTGATGTCAACGGTCCGTCGGTATCGGCATCTTTGGCAGTATTCAACGGTGAGGGCGGTAAGGTTAAAATCCCCGGATTCAGAGAGTGTAATCCTTCGCTTACCAAGTATGCCTCAAACAGCGACCAACTCATTGCCTGTGCCGGCATGGGCGACTTGAGCCAGTTCCGCAATCAGATTATCCAGGCAGCTCCCTACGACAGTGCTGTTATAGATTTCTGCAACTATATCCTCCCGCTGTGTGACAATAGCTCGGTAATGTTCTCGGCCGGAGCCAAAGATATCAACGCTTTCAATTCATCATCTCCCGCTGATTTTCACATGGTGTTTGCCGCTTCTTTCAAGGACGCTTCAGCAGCCCGCACTATCTATGACTTGATTGCTAACAATTTAGGCCAATCGGGAGGTAACGAATTTACCGTTCAGGTTCCCGCCGGTAGCCGATTTAACAACTATACCTATGAATACGAGAGCATTTACATGACCGTTTATGGCCGTATCGAAGGCACTGACGTAATCCTCTCCAATGCTCCTATTCAACAGAATGGTAAGGTAAGGACATCAGACTTTGCAGGTAAAAACTTTGCTATAGTCCTGAATGTTCCCAAGAACGACCCTGTACTGTCGGGACTTAACCTGCCTGTAGGAGCCAAGGCTACGTTATCAGTCACCGGATCGGAGACCGATGCTCAGATTTCCCTCACCGGCACCAATAAGAAGCTCATCAATGCCTTGTTGGACATCGCCATGGGCATGGGTGTATAAACCCCGGCATGTCTGTTGAATTATATACTCTATACTGATAGCACCCGCACTGACGTGGGTGCTATCAGTCTCTATCGTACTAAAACTAATATATTATGAAAATCAACACGATAAAACTCCAGCAGGCGTTACCACGGGTGTTTGTCGGGGCCGAGAATGACTCGCACGTCCATGTCTCGGAGGTGTGGCTCAGGGATCTGACGCTCACACGCCCCGGACACTATCTGGTCGAGGCTGAGTCTGGTACCGGCAAGTCTTCGCTGTGTTCCTTTATATACGGCAACCGTCGCGACTATATCGGACGTATTTTCTTCAATGATACCGATATTTCCACCTTGTCTATCAAGCAATGGTGTGAGATACGTCGTACATCGCTGGCTATCCTGCCCCAGGAGATGAAACTCTTCCCCGAACTCACCGCCCTTGAGAATATCATGATTAAAAACCGCCTTACCAATCATTATAAGGAGGATTATATCATGAGCCTTCTCGAGCGCCTTGAAATTCCCGACAAGGCACATCAACCGGCACGTCGTCTATCAGTGGGACAACAACAGAGGGTTGCTATCATACGCGCTCTGTGCCAACCGTTTGACTTCATTATCCTTGACGAGCCGGTCAGTCACCTTGACTCACGTAACAACCTGACCGTGGCGCGACTTATTGCCGAGACAGCCGCCGCCAACCATGCCGGCATTATTACCACCTCGGTGGGTAACGCGTTGTCGCTTGATGAGATTGACGATGTTAAACCTACACATATTAAACTATAGGATTATGGTCTGGAAATTATTGCGCAAAAATATTTCGCCGGTCCAGATTGCCGGCTATGCCCTGGCCAATCTTATAGGTCTGGCTATCATCATCGGTGCGGTCAAGTTTTACACCGATATATCGTCGACATGGCATGACGAGGACTCTTTCTTCAAAAAAGACTATCTGATTATCTCCAAACAAGTTTCCACGCTTCAGACAGCCGGGGTTAATGCCGACGCCACCGAGTTTTTCCCCGACGAGATAGAAAGTCTCAAGCAACAACCCTGGGTCAAGAAGGTCGGCAGCTTCTCATCGGCCAACTTCAATGTCAATATGTCGATGGAGATTGGGGGTCGTGGCATGTCTACCTATCTATTCTTTGAAGCAATCCCCGACGAATTTCTGGATATCGCTCCCCAGGACTGGGCTTTTGACCCTGAGCATCCTATGATTCCGATTATTCTGTCCAAGGATTATCTGACGTTGTACAACTTTGGTTTTGCCACAACACGAGGTATGCCTCAGTTGAGCGAGGCCGTCATGAGTACCCTGCCGATAAATATGACCCTTACAGGTAATGGATTCTCCGAGACCTATCCGGCGCGTATCGTGGGGTTCTCTTCCCGTCTCAACACAGTTGCTGTCCCCCAGCAATTTCTCGACTGGGCCAACGAGCGCTATTCATCAGGCGAAGCTCTCAATCCATCGCGTCTTGTCGTAGAGGTGAGCTCGGTGGGTGACCCGGCAATAAATAAATATTTTGACAAATATGGCTATGAAGTCGCCGGCGACAAGAATGACAACTCTCAAGCCGCTTACTTCTTGACAGTAATCACGACCATAGTCCTTGCCGTGGGTGCAATCATCACCATTTTGGCATTTTTCATCCTGATGCTGAGTATCTACCTGTTGTTACAGAAAAACCGACAGAAACTTCATGACCTGATGTTGTTGGGTTACACGCCTTTTGGTGTCGCCCGCAGTTATTATGTCCTTATCGGGGTCATCAATCTCAGTGTCTTGGTGCTGGCAATCGTCATGGCACTGTGGGCCTCGTCATGGTGGGCCCCGCGCTTGAATGATATCGGCATCGAGTCATCGTCACCATTGACTGCAATACTTGTCGGGGTGGCCATTATCTTGGTCATCACCCTGATCAACATCCTCTCGATCCGACGCATCGTCCACCGCAACTTCTTTGATTGACATTAGCCATCGGCTCAATATTCCGGACACGCCCCTGCAGCGACTATACCAGCGCTGTAGGGGCGTGTCGTGTCGGTTGTCTGTTTTGTCTGCCAATCGGTTCTTATTGGGCATGTGTGTTCGGGCCAAAACATGTTATAAAACATTCTTTAAGTGTAAAAAACGTTAAAATTTCAACCTAAAGTGTTAAATCGACAAAATCGCTGATTTTATTCAGCACTAAATAATAAAAAATTGAAAATTTTATATTTTCTTTGCAGTCGGAAAGTGTGCTGTCGGGTCACGGCAACCTTAAAGACCTCTCTTTAAGCCTGTGGCATCGATATGACATGAAGCCTATATCATACTTAATATCAAACAGATACTAACCATCAAGTAGCGACTTGCGAGCCAAGCCACCCACCATGTCTGACAATCAACGTCATGCTAATGAGGCCTTGTCACTTGTAAACTTGTCTACAGCCCTTATTAACTAATGCCATATCCAATGACATCATAATTGAGCAACTGCCTGCCCCGGCCTGACTCGTGAAACGGCGTCAAGGTTGAGGTCGATTTTGTATGTCCACGATATAACTACTTAAAGAATAACAATTTATATTAATTCAATAACTAAGTCAAACTTAAAAATTTGTTGCATGAAGAACATTTGTTTTCAAATGAACCGGAAGGCATGGCTTGCAGTCATCATGACTCTGTTCATGGCTCTTCCCGCTTTGGCACAGAAGGTGACAGTCACCGGTACTGTCTATGACTCGGACAACGAGCCCGCTATCGGTGCCAGTGTCACAGTGCAAGGTCAGAGCGTAGGCGCAGCGACCGATATCGACGGTAACTTCCGTATTTCGGCTGACCCCAACGCCACTCTCGTAATCAGCTATGTTGGTTGCAGGACTGAGACCGTCGCTCTCAAAGGCCGCACAAACATTGAAGTACACCTTAAATCTGACACCGAGGTCCTCGACGAGTTTGTCGTCGTGGGTTATGGTACCGTCAAGAAAGACGACGCTACAGGCTCGGTCGCCGTTATCAAGCCCGACGATATTGAGGCCGGTCTTGCTACCTCGGCCAATGACCTTCTGGTCGGTGCATCTCCCGGTGTCGTCGTGACCACCGACGGTGGTAACCCCGGTGGCGGTGCCAACATCCTCATTCGTGGCGGTGCTTCACTTAACGCTTCCAACGACCCCTTGATTGTAGTTGACGGTGTGCCCATGTATGGCAGCTATGGCTCGGCCAACGCCATGACAACCATCGCTCCCAGCAATATCGAGAGCTTCACCATCTTGAAGTCAGCCTCAGCTACCGCTATCTATGGTTCGCGCGCTTCCAACGGTGTAATCATCATCACCACCAAGAAGGGCTCGGCAGGCAAGCCTCAGGTAAACTTCTCGGCCAACTTCCATGTTAACACTCCCCGCAACACCTATGAAGTCCTCGACGGTCCTCTCTTTACCAAGTATATCGAGGCTTACAAGCCCCATGCCATGAAGTATGTAGGCAACGCCGATACCGATTGGCAGAAAGAAGTGCTCCGCACCTCGTTCTCCCACGACTATGACCTGAGCGTCGGCGGCACCGTAGGTGGCTGGCTCCCCTACCGCGTCAACGCCTCGTATACCGACAACCAAGGTATCATCAAGACATCAGGCATGAAGCGTACCACCATTGGTTTCAACTTGACACCCAAGTTCTTCAATGGTCTTCTCCAGCTGCAACTTAACGCCAAGGGCTCTTACACCATCGACGACAACGCCGATACCGGTGCTGTAGGTGCTGCTCTGTCATTCAACCCCACTCTCGCTCCCTATACCGCTTATAATACTGCCGGCAACACCGGTCTCACCTACCTTAGTGGCTATACATCACTCCTCAACCAGGACGGCCTCCAGGAAACCAACGGCACAACCAACCCCTTGGCTCTCCTCTATGGTGTCAAGAACCAGGAAAAAATCTGGTCTTCAAGCGGTAACTTTATGGTTGACTATGCTCTCCACTTCCTCCCCGACCTGCACCTCAACCTCAACCTCGGTTATGAGGTAACCCAGGGTCGCTCTTACGGTACTATCTACCCCAATACTCCCCAAGCTTGGAAGTCCAACTACAGGGACGGTGCCGGACAACAGAGCTACAACTATCAGCTCGAGCGCAACACCATGCTATCTTTCTATCTTAATTATAAAAAAGATGTCGAGGCTATCAAATCAAGCTTTGACATACTTGCCGGTTATGATTGGCAACGCCACGACTACCACAACCGCAACCACTACCACATCAACACTCTTGGCTATACTCTTGACTATAACGCCGGCTCCAACAGCTGGACAATGAACGAGGACCCTTCAACTGCCGAACATATCGGTCAGGCATGGGGTACAAGTGAAGAGCAATGGTATAAGGTCAACTATGGTGCCGGTCAGCTCAACCTGATTTCATTCTACGGTCGTATCAACTACTCGTTGATGGATACCTACCTGTTGACCTTCACCCTGCGTGATGACGGTACCTCACGTTTCTCTAAAAACAACCGTTGGGGCCTCTTCCCCGCTCTCGCTCTCGGATGGAAACTTACCAACATGCCATTCTTTGAAGGCTATACCGACAAGATGAACGAGTTCAAGCTCCGCCTCGAGTGGGGTCAGACCGGTCAACAGGCTGTTGGTGGCGATAACATGTACACCCCCACCTATGCCATCTCTAAACCCTCGGTTTACTATCCATCTCCCCTGGGTACAGGCTGGATTGCACCGCTCTATCCCAACTCTTTCAATGGTGCCCTCAAATGGGAGACAACCACCACATGGAACGTCGGTGTTGACATGGCATGGCTTAACAACCGCGTTACTGCATCTGTCGACTGGTATCTACGTGACACCAAAGACCTTCTCGCATACGTACCCGTACCCGCCGGTATGACAACCACCAATGCCATGAACCGTAACATCGGTTCGTTGCGCAACATCGGCCTCGAGTTCAATATCGGTGCCAAGCCCGTTGTTACCAAGGACTTCGTGTGGTCTACAGGCTTTAACGTAGCTTGGAACAGCAACAAGATTACTGAACTTACCGGTTCGGCTGACGAGGACAAGTCATTCGTCCTCGATGCCATGGGTAACCCCGCTTCTGAGAACGCCGGTGCAATCGGTGTACACAAGGTTGGATACCCCGCCTTCTCTTTCCGCGTGCTTGAGCAGGTTTATGACTCCAATGGCAAGCCTATCCCCAACTGCTATGTTGACCAGAATGGTGACGGCGAGATCAATGCCGACGACCTGGTCATCAAGCACTCTCGTGACCCCAAGGTCACTCTTAACTGGACCAACAACTTCTCTTATAAGAACTGGGACCTCGGTTTCACACTCCGTGCCTCTATCGGCAACTATGTATACAATGCCATGCGTCCCGGTCGCATCAACCTCGTCAACCTCGAGGGTCAGGGCTCTCAGCTTAACAATATGCTCGACTCTGATGTATACTTCAATGACGGAACAGCCATTACCAACCTCGTTCGCTCAGACTACTTCCTGGAGAACGCCGGCTTCCTCCGCTGTGACAACATCACTCTCGGTTACACATTCCCCAACCTGCTGAACAACAAGCTGCGTCTCCGTCTCTTCGGTGCCGTACAGAATGTCTTTGTCATCAGCAAATATTCAGGTCTCGACCCCGAGGTATTCGGTGGTGTTGACAATAACTGCTATCCCCGTCCTATCACTGCTACATTCGGTGTTGTCGCTAACTTCTGATAACCTCATACCGAGCTAATTTTAATAATTCAATTACAGAAATTACAGAGAAAAATAATATGAAATCATTCTCAAAATATTTCATCGGTCTCGCTCTGATATCGTCAGTGGGTTTCACCTCGTGTGTCAATGACCTCGATGTGCCCCCACGCGATCCCAATGTAGAGACTCCCGAACAGATGTTCGCAAAAGACCCCCGCGGCACAATGGATGCCCTTATCAGCGAGGTCTATCAAGGCTTGGCAACATCGTCATGCTGGGGTCCCGGTGACACCAACCTCGGTCTTGCCGGTGATGCCGGTGCAACAGCCTTCCCCCGTCAGCTTTTCTTCCTCGAGGAGATTGGTACCGACGAGTTCTCATGGTTACAGTTTGCCGACGCCGGTCTCTATGAGATGGTAACCATGAACTATGCTCCCGATAACGAGATTATGTACACCGCCTACTCTCGTCTGTACACCCAGATTGCTATCTGTAACGAGGTAATCCGTACAATCGAGAACAACCGCGGCCTGCTCTCGGCCGACGACGTTCATGTTGCCGACGAGTACATCCGTCAGGCCAAGATTTGCCGCTCACTGTGCTACTTCTACGCTATCAGCGAGTGGGGCAACACCGGCTATGTCGATGAGACCAGCCCTTCAGGTGCTGCACCCGAACAAATGGCCCGTGCTGACGTCTATGACAAGGTTGTAAGCACTCTTGAGGCCGTCTCGGCCGAGTATGGCGACGCTTACAATACCCCTGTCTATGGTTATGTAGGTAAGGAATGTGCCGACGCCTTGTTGTCACGCTTCTACCTCAACGCCGCTTACTGGACAGGCACTCCCGCCTATGACAAGTGCTGGCAGATTTCACAGAAAATCATCAACCACCACCGTGGTGCCGGATATGACAACACCGGTCTTGCCGACAGCTATATAGCACTGTTCGGTGCCAACAACCACGAGTATGCCGCCGGTGGATCTCGTGTCAACGAAATCATCTGGACCACTCCTCAGGACGGCTCAAACCTCCAGTCTTATGGTGGCTCAACATTCTATATCGCTACCGTGTGTGGTTCTTATGATGGTATCTCAGCTATTCAGGACTGCAACATGGACGCACAATGGACCTGTATGGTTGCCCGTCAGCAACTCTCCGAGCGCATGGAATTTGATGCCGATGGCAACCCGACCGACATGCGTAGTATGCTGTGGAAGACATCTAAGGACGGCTTCAAGATTGACAACTCGACTATCATGGGCAACGCCGGTTATGGCCAGGGTTACGCTCCTATCAAGTACACCAACTATGCTTATGACGAGTTTGGCAACATCGATATGGATGCCTCTCCTTCAAGCTCCAACGCCTTTGCCGACTGTGACTGGACCGTTATCCGTCTTGCCGAGATTTACCTCAATGCCGCCGAGGCCAACATCGTCGGTAACGCCGGTGACGCCAATACCGCTCTTGAATATGTCAACGCCGTGCGTGGCCGTGCCGGTGTCGAGCCCTGGACCATGGGCAACATGACTGCCGCCAACATCCTTGACGAGCGTTCACGTGAGCTCTATGGCGAGAATATACGCCGCACCGACCTCGTGCGCCATAACAAGTTTGCAGGCAACGCCTACAACTGGAACTGGAAAGGTGGCACACATCACGGTACAGGTACCGATCCCCGCAACAACCTCTATCCTATCCCCACAAAGGTTATCTCGTTCCAAGGTTACAAACAGAACGACGGTTATAATTAATCACATCGCCCGTGAACGGTCATGACACCGCGGTGTCATGACCCGACACAGGGAAGAATTTATATCATAAATCAAAAGACCATAGTAAAATGAAAAAGATATCAATGCTTTTCTTTGCGCTGGTTGCCATGCTCGCCACAAGCAGTTGTAAGCAGAATACCGAGCCTTCATTTGAGAAGACCGATAAATTTGAGCTTAACCGCCCTGCCATGGCCGAGCAATACTACCAGCTCACTCCCGACGGTGTGATTGACCTCGACTGGTCACAGCCCGCTTGGGGTTTCGCTGCTGTCGCTGACTATCAAGTTCAGGTAGCCCTCAATGAAGATTTCACAACCCCCTATGTCGCCGGTGCTAAAGCTTTCATGACAATCGGTGACCCCGTGCATCAATGTCGTGCCTCAATCAGCATGGAAGCGGTTGCCACCGCAATGTGTACTCTCAAGGGCTTCAAGACCGAGGACGACTATGTTGACGCTCCCGCCGAGAAGCTTTATGTGCGCGTCGTTGCTAAAGTGCCTCAAATCTGGAATTCTGAGGTTACCTCCAATGTCATAGTTCTTGACAAGGTTAAAACCTACTGTGCTATCCAATCTCCCGGTAAGATTTACCTCGTGGGTGCTCCCGAGGGTTGGAAAGGTCCTGACGCCGCCATGGCCGACCACTACAAAAACTGGGCCCTATATGAAAAAGAAGATGCCATCGGCTCCAAAATATACTACGGCACATTTGACATTCCTGCCGGAAGTGCCATGTTCCGTTTCTATACCGCTCTCACCGGTTGGGATGCCGACTCTTGGGGTAGCCAGGCCGATGACAGCGCTGTTGACTATGATTTCACCGACGGCGAATTTGCCGGAACTCTTGTCAAAGGTAAAGGCTCGTTTAACTTCCCCAACTGGACCGGTGGAAAAATGCAGATTACCGTCAACATGAACGACAACCGCATCATCATCAAGGCTCTCTAATCTTTTAATTTAGAATTAACATGAAAAAGTTAAGCATATTACTTCTTTCAGCTCTCGCCCTGACCGTTACGTCTTGCCAGGACGAGAAGTCCAAGGCCGAGCCCACTGTCAACCCCCAGTTGCCTATGCTCACAGTTGAGGACCTGCAGGTCTCGACTGCTGTTGCCCAAGCGGTTGACCTCACCGCTCTGCTTGAGGCCGACGACTCTGTTGTCATGGCCAAGGTAGACAAGCTTGTCAACCTCCCCGAGGATTATTCAATAAAGTATGTCGCCACACTCGCCCGTGAGGAATCTTATGACCACGTGGCAGACCTCGAACTCACCATGACTGCCGACAGCATGCTCGTGGCAAGCCCTGATGATTTTGAAGGCGCCTATATCAAGGCAATGGGCAAGTCGGCCAAACCCAAGACTATTTACTTCCGTGTAGCTGCTTATGGCGTCAACGGCGACGCTCAAGTGCGCATCGGCGACCCCGACTACTATGTATGCGAGGGTTCGACCGTCGTTACCCCCTATGACCTCGGTATTGTTATCGAGGACGGATATGGTCTGCTCGGCACTATCAACGGATGGTCGGTAGCCAACGCCGTGCCTATGCACAACAGTGGTGTCTCGGGATATGACGACCCAATATTCAAACTTATCGTATCTGTCTCTATCGCCGAGGCCGAGGCCGGATGGTGGTGGAAAGTCGTGCCTCAGTCGACAATCGCTGCCGGTGACTGGCTCGAGACAGCCAACTCTTCGTTCGGTCCCGCCGTCAACGGTGACGACTCTCTCGAAGGTAACCTCGTTCCCCGCACACCCGAACAAGACTCTCAGGCCGGTTGCATCAAGACCGCCGGCATCTATGAGTTCACCATCGATATGGAGAACCAGACATATGAGTTTGTTCCCATCTATGACTTCCTCTATGTCTGTGGCGATCCCTCTTGGAGCCACGCTACCGCTCCCCGTCTCCTTGGCAGCATAGGTGGTACCGTATTCCAAGGCTTTGCCGAGCTCTCAGGATGGTACAAACTCACCAGCCAACCCAACTGGAACGGTACAAACTATGGCGCCGGTGCCGATGCCGGTCAACTCTCGACCTCTGCCGCCGCCGGTAACCTCAAGGTCAATGCCAAAGGCATGTACTTCTTGAAAGCCGATACCGAAAAGCTCACCTACACTTGTGACCTCATCACCTCTTGCGGTCTCATCGGTGACTTCAACGGATGGGGTGCCCAACAAGCCTTGACAACCACCGATGGTGGCAAGACCTGGACCGGTAGCCTCACCGTCCTTGACGGACAGGGCTGGAAAGTTCGCTTCAACGACAACTGGGACATCAACCTCGGTGGCGACATGAACAACCTTACCGTTGGTGGTGACAACATCACTGTTCCCGCCGGAACATACGACGTCACACTCAACCTCGGTACCGTTCCCTACACCATTACCCTGAAATAATCCCCCCACGTGCCGACATCAATAAGCCTCTGGCTTGTGGCAATACCTAAATAACGAGGGGCTACACCGCATACCGCGCGTGTAGCCCCTCGTCATCACTACTAACTGCTCATTACCCGCTAAAAATGAAAACTCTCTACGTTACCGACCTCGACGGCACTCTTCTCGAGCCCGACTCCACACTCGCCCCCGAGTCAGCACGCCTGCTTGCCGAGTTAACTGCCGGTGGCGCCTTAATCACATGTGCCACCGCACGTACCCCTGCCACCGTCCAACCCCTGTTAGCACCGGCCCGACTACATGTCCCGGCTATCGTCATGACAGGTGCCGCCCTCTGGGACTGGCAAGACAAACTTATCATAGACTCCACGGTTATACCGGCGCCACTTCGCCACACACTTGACGCTGCCTTTGCCTCCATTCACGTCACCCCATTCATATACACGCTCCAAAACGGGAATAGTGACCCGACAACACCGATATTATCGGTCTGGCACGCCAATGCCACCCTTACCGATGCCGAGCAGGCATTTGTGCAACCCAGGGCACATCTCGCTCTCAAACGCTTTTATATCGGCTCAAAAGCCCCAAATGAAGCCGATGCCATACTATACTTTGCCATGGGCCGACGCCAGCTCATCGAGCCCCTCGCCGAGACCATCCGCGCCACCACCTGTTGCTCAGTCCATGCCTACCCCGACAACTACCTCCCGGACACATACATAATCGAAGTCTTAGGGCCCGAAGTGAGCAAAGCCCGAGCCGTTCTCGCCCTTAAGCGACGTCTCGGAGCCGACCGCCTCGTCGTCTTCGGTGACAACCTCAACGACCTCCCCATGATGGCCGTCGCCGACCTCGCCGTCGCCGCCCCCACAGCCCTTCCCCCCGTCCGCACCGCCGCCCACCTGACCCTCCCCCCAGCCCCCACCTCCCCCATCCCCCCCTTCATCGCCCAAGACCTACACATTCTGTAACAAGGGTTAGGCTATCAGGAGAGTCAGGGGTCGTTAGGTTATTCATTTGTCAAACACATGTTCACCCTCGAGAATGATAGGCTCGACATCGACGTCGCGCAGGAAGATGTAGGGCTTATCATAGTGGTAGTAGGGAGCACGTTCAACACGGTCTGCATTGCCATCTTCCATAATTGTGATGGTGTCCTCAATGAGGTCAAATCCCACGTGAGCCATGACGCCGGCATATGCCATGTGTCTTATGTTTACCTCGGTAACTTTAAGGTTGCTGTTCTTATCCTCTTTAAGATCAAACGAAAGTATACCATGAGCCGGGACGTTAAGTTTGGTGCACAGGTATTTGATGCAGTCGTCACAGAATCGGTTGATGCTGTCTTCGTTCAAGAAGCGGCCGAAGGCGGTATTACCAGTGACCTTTGATGGTGCAGTGTTAGCCATTACATATTCGACGCATTCCAATGCTGCGCCTTTTATATACTCGTTGTTGTAGTATAGCATTTCGTTGGCAAGATGACGTCCGGTTAGAAATTCACTGACTGTAAACTCTGGTATGGCGCGGTTGATAAACAGCCAACTCTTATAACTACTCATATCTTCGAGTTTCAGTGACCCGAGGCCGCCGGTGCCTTCAGTCGCTCTAATCCAGCAAGGGAAGCCGATAATATTTTCAACTTCATCATAGCGTGGATTTTCTTGGGTGACTTTTATTGTCTTGGGTATAAAGTCGGTACCTTCAAGCAATTCGGCCATGATTGATTTGTCGCGCAGCGACTTGGACAACGTTTTACAGCCCATGAACACAGGGCACGGAAATCTCCCGTTGTCGTCAAAATATTCGCCCCATTTTACAATTTCGCTTTCGGGTTGAACAAAGGCATAGTCTATATTCTTGTCGGAGATAAGTCGTTCCAGGAATGGGAAGTAGTCGGGAGAGTCGCATCTTGGGCACATGTAATGTTCATCAAGTAGACCTTTCATGAAGAATCCGACAGACTTCTTGTTAGCATCGATGCCGATGATATGATAGTCGGGATGATTTTGTCTGATAATGCCTGTTATTGACCGGGGAGTCAGCCCTCCAATACCGGTGATTAGTATCGTTTTCATATTAAGTTATCTGAGAAGTTTTGTTATACCTTTGATTAATTTGACGCGATGGACAGCGAGCCAGTTCTTAATGTTATAAGCGCGACCGTTGTAATTGTTAAATACTGGAACAAGCAGGCGCTTGACACGATTTTTCTTAAAGAAACGGATATATTGTTTCAAATTGTCGTTTGGAAGACTGTCATATTGATTAAATCCAGTTGAACTGACAAATCTGACGGGTATGTCAGTATCGGTGTCAAACTGAAGGATTTTATAGTTGTCTGAATCGATAGAGATACCGATAGACTTACGGGAGCACTCAGGATAAGATAATTTACTATCAAAGTAAATACCTGATGGGAGGTAAAAATTACCAAGGCAGTAAGCTATAGGCCGCCCCTTATATATCTCGACACCGTGGGGACGATGGGAGTGGCTGCCGATAACTCCTGATACACCCGCGTCAATCAAGTCGCGGGATAGCTTTACATGCATTGGAAATGGGTACTTTTCCAAGTCATAGTTCCAATGCATGAAGCAATAGACCTGTCGCCTGGGATTTTGCTCGATATAGTGTGTCACATTCTTGATGAAGTCGCTGTATTCGATATCGACGATTTTTATATCATTAACTTTGTTGGGATTGGTCTTGGAATATAGGTTCCAGCAGTGGCCGAATAGAGCATATTCAATGTTCCCGTCTCTGAATTCATACGGGAGTATATCTCCGTTTGGTTCTTGCAGACCAAACACACCTATGCCTTGTTGTTCGAGTCTGTTCCGGGTTGTAATAATTGCCTCGGGGTAGTCATACATGTGATTGTTGGCAAGAGACACGATTATTTTTTTTGCTCTATGTCTCAGCGCGTCTAAAACCATGGGGTGATTGTACAGAGTCTCGGGCTTTAGTACTTGGTGCCGATCCAGGATTACAGCTTCAAGATTGACTACTACAATCTCGTCAGATAGCACCGACAGTGAGTCGATAGCCTGGTTAAAGTATTCTACTCGCTCTGATGGACAAGCTAAATCTCCAAGGAAAATCATGGGCAGTTCATTTCATTTACGATATAACGACGTTTACCTGAGGCAAGGACGGGAATCTCGGAACAGTATTCAATTGTGATATTGCCGTCATCCCCTACAATTTTTTTATAGGTTTCAATCAATTCCAGTTCATTGATGTCGTGGTCAGTGTTGATTTTAAGGAGGTAGTTCCGGAACCCTCTCTGAATAAATTGGAATTGTTTGATGTTTTGGAATTTCCACATATTGTTGGTGATGGCAAATGGCGAGATTGCATTGCCGTGGCAGTCGTATGTGATATCGACCTTACGTCCGCCAAATGCTCCGATAGCCTTTCTTTTAACACCATTGTATTCAATATAATGCCAGGCACCGACGTCACCGGTGTCATATCTTATCATTGGCATCGAATAGTTATAGAGGTCGGTGACCACGATACGACCGATTTCACCAATGTCGGCAGGTTGATCTGAGTCTATCTTCAGTATTTCGATATAATAGTTGGCACGATTGTTCAGGAATGTATTGTCCAGAGTATCGTCCTGACCGATGAAGCCGTTCTCTTCGTTGGCATATCGTGATACGACCTTGCAGTTAAAGGCTTGGGATAGGGATTTTCTCGTGTATTCGTGTAGCATTTCAGAGCCGGACACGATGCCATATATGTTGCAATCGGCTGCTTGACTTGTGCCATGTTTATCAAAGTAGCGACGGAATGCGTCAAGAGTTGAGGCATAGCTCAGTATCATGGCTCCTGTCTTCCGGGTCAGTGACTTAATCTGTTTCAACTTGGCGCTGATACTCTCGTCGCTGAGGTCAGAGCAGTCAATCAGGTATATGTTCTGCATGAATTGTTGGAGTGATGACTTTGCAACTTCGTTGACTACTGACCTGAAATAGATAATGCGACGACCGATAGAGTAGCCGATTTTGCCGTTGTAGAATAGGACTTCGGCGTTGACGTGTCGTTTTTTCCCGATGTCCTGCCAACTGGTGAATGGTGTGCCGGTAGAGCCACTGGTAGACATAGCGATGAGAGATTTCTTATCAAAAGAGGTTGAAAAATGGTTGGCGAGATTTTGTTTTATTACATGTTTATTGACTACTGGCCATGAAGTGATATTGGGTTTGAGGCCTAAGTATGCGGGTACGGTCTTGACACAGTGGCTCAGCAGAGTATTCAGTTGTTGATGATGATAGCGGTCAATATCGGCCTCGGACATCGAGCCGCCCTCGACTTGTTGTAGCAGGTCGAGACCTTGACGCACCTTGCCTCCGGCAAGACGATCTTTAAGCCAGAATAGCCGTGCACGGGTTTTTTCTAACAGGTTCATGGTTTTATAGTAATATAATAACCAGCGCGGTCAGCGCTTTTTAATATGGGTTTATCTGAGAGTGGTTTGATGACGCTGTGTCGCCATATTATCTCGGGATGATGTTTCTTGAGGTTGTTAAAATTGTCGAGATCTTGACGTGTCATGATATAATGGTTTTCGGCCTGCATGGGTGTGCGTATCTTGGTAAAGTCAGGAGCCTTGCCACAGCAGATGTTTATTACCATCCCGAGAAAGTCATATCCCGATGATAGGGGGACGAGGTCGGTACCGATGCAATCACCACCCATGCGAGTGGCAATTTCCATGAATAGTATGCGTCCGTCGGGGGTGATGCGAAATTCGGGGTGAATAGCGCCATATTGTATGTCCAGGGCCTTGAATGCATTGAATAGAGTCTCTTGAACTTTAAGAGTCATCTCAGGAGACAGGTTGGCGGGTTGGCGGTGTCCGGTTTCGACAAAGTGAGGGGCGCCGGTGGTGGATTTCTCGGTTATGGCCAGCAGATGGAATTGACCTTGGTAGGCGATGCTCTCGCCACTGTATTCGGGACCGTCGATAAATTCCTCGAGTATAGCTTCACCGGTCTTAGACCACCTCAAGGCGTACTCCAGACCTTCTTGCAGGTTGTCGATGGTGTCGATTTTAAAGACTCCACGGCTTGAGCTGAGGTCACATGGCTTGATAATCAATGGGAATGTGAATTCGGCGATGTCGTGCTTTATTTGGTCAAACGCCATGCCGTTGGTGACTAGAGTGAAGTTGGGACTATCCACGCCGCCTTCCTTCATGGCTTGTCTCATCAGATACTTGTTGGTAGTGATTGTTTCAGTCGTTGGAGAATTGCATGGTATGCCGGCTTTCCTCAGTAGGTAATTCATGGGATGCATAGCCAGCTCTGAGCATACCGAGGCAATGCCTACAGGCTGGAGACGTTTACATTCCTCCCACAGTCGGTTATAGTCGAGAATATCGACGGGGTGGAAGAAGTCGGCCGTCTGTTGGCCGATTTCTCCACGGTCAAGTCCAAATACGTGTGTCTCATAGCCTAATTCCTTGGCGCGGACTATAAGAGGATTTTGGTACTCATTGGTCCCAAGTATCATTAATCGCATGTTTGACATATCGAGTGTAAGTTTAATAGAGTTTTGGTCTAACGGGTGATGAAGTTAGTAAATTTCCTTAAAATAGCACTCCACTGTGTCAGCAATTTTCATCATGTCACTGATGTCATAGCGTTGATCGATGTGAAAGCACAATATGTTGTCATATATAGAGAGGCTTATAGGGTCTATCGTCTCAAGTAGTATGTCGGGACATTTCCATATTATGGTTGGGTACACGTTATGTCGTGCCATGTATTGTTGGAAGTTGTTACGATCTATCTTGGAAGAGTCGATGTAGACAGGTAGCATGAACGGTACTATTGAGTTATCGAGCGATGGAAATATTACTGAGATATCGCGGAGAACCGTCATTCTTGATGCGAGAATTCGGTAGTTGTCGCGACGGACGTTGGACATACGATTTATTTCTTCACGAGTAAGTACGGCACGTGTGTAACTTGACATGGCGTGGGGTCTGGAACGAGAATCCAAGAGTTGCTCAGCTTGTATGAACATTTTTCTGAAGGCGTCTTTTGTCCCTTGACCATTGATGATATATTGACGTTTCATGTCCATTGCCGAGGTTTTGGCTGTAATCAGCGGTGTGTCCTCGATTAGATTGTCAATTATCATTGGTGATAGAAAGGCCCCATCGGGAACGGGTAGCCATTTACGGATACTTCCTACAGTATAGTGGGCATTAATGGACTTGTAAGTCGAGAACATTGTCTGAGTGCGATCTTCAATGATGGTTATGCCACGTTGTCTGACTGACTCGAGATGTTGTTCGTGCCCCTTGGTAGTATTGAAACCAAAGTAACCGTGGATGAGGAGTACATCGGGTTTAATACTGTTAATCAGCGTGTCTAGTTTATTCCAGTCAATGGAAAGGTCTTTATTGACTGCATAGGAGTGTAGTCGGTAGCTTCGTGAGATGAAAGGTTGGGCCACGCTGTGGCACGTGAATGCCGGGATTATGGCCACGCCATGGGTTGGAAGTGTATCCAATATACATCCGATTGCACTGCGACATGTTGATAGTAGCGTTATGTTTTCAGGAATGTCATTGTTATAGTGAGTTCCCGAGGATGTTATGGAACTGTCAAACATTGTATACCATGTACTGCCGACTTCCCAGTTTGTTGCATTCATTGCTTGGTGCGTTTCAATATTTGTTCTACGATGGCAACTTTCTCGGGTTGTTGAACTTGACGAAGGATGTGCAGTCCTCCTTCGTCGGTTACCGATGGTGTCCCGATATCATCCTTGGCGGCGACTTTAAAGAATGTGCGCCATAGGATTTTGACGTCGTTGATGAATGA
The DNA here is from genome assembly GCA_017621845.1 of Muribaculaceae bacterium. Lineage (GTDB taxonomy): Bacteria > Bacteroidota > Bacteroidia > Bacteroidales > Muribaculaceae > CAG-873. Next base: position 4,773 of record JAGASI010000003.1, on the reverse strand, counting down.
CAGTTGGTCTACATATCGAATGTCATAGGCAAAACGGTCATCCCAGCGGCACAGAGCTCGGCCGTTAATCTGGGCCAGGCCGGTGATGCCTCCACGCACGGTGTGACGGCGGCTTTCTTCACGGGTATAATAGGGGAGATATATGGGATAGAGAGGTCGTGGCCCTATTAGTGACATGTCGCCTTTTAGGACATTGAAGAGCTCGGGAAGTTCGTCAAGGCTGCTGTTGCGGAGAAAGTCCCCAAACTTGGTAAATCGTTCGGTGTCGGGCAATAGGTTTCCGTCTTTGTCGCGGGCGTCAGTCATGGTGCGTAATTTAATCATCATGAATGGGCGCTCGTTCTTACCGATGCGCATTTGTCTGAAGAATATCGGAGAACCGAGTTTAACCCTGACTAGCACACACAGGACTAACAGCATCGGCGACAAACATATAAGTCCTATCAATGTCAGCGTGAAGTCCAAGAATCGTTTAAAAAATTGTCGGTACATGCGTTTAAATCATTTTCTTTATTTTGCTCCACCAGCCTTTCTCACCTACAAATTCCAGTAGTTCATAGTCGGCTTCCTCGTTGCCCTCAATCAGTTCAATGCCATCTTGGGTGATGGCTATATCCCAGCCGACATATCGACATTGGGGTAATGACCTGGCGGCTTCTACTATTTGAGTTTTTAGTATTTCCCAGTTGGGGATTTTAAAACCAATCATCATGGTGTCAGTGCCGGGATGTATTTTATGCCAAGTGCGCTTGCCGTCGGCAGTGCGTTGCATGCCTGGTGTCACAATCACGCCTGTATCAAGGTCGACGGCATAGATACATCCACCGGCATGGAAGTTGTCGACAACCGAGTCACCGACACCGCCACGGAAAACTGTTTTAAGCAGGTGTACTGTTCCATCCTTATCAATAACGGTATAGGCTCGGACAGTATTAACGGACTGAGCACCGAGTGTGAGGACCGGGTGTTGATGTATGCGTTCTTCGAGCAGACATTCATTTTTTCTCAGTGTTTCATATACTTCATGCATTCCTGTCGGGTCTTTAGGTATGATAAATCGGTGGATGCCTTTGCCCATGAACATTCTGTAAGGCTTGACTAGCAAATCTGTGTTGGCTTGAACGAATTGAACAAAGGTGTCGTAGTCAGCTTCGGGCACATATAGCCAGTGGCGATTGACAAATGGAGCAAAGTGGGTGTTAAATTCTTTTTTATTCTGTAGATAGTGCCAGTGCTCGCGTGGGTTGCAGGCAAACAGCACTTTCTCGAAGCGAGGGTAAGTCAGTGAGGCCTTGCGCTCGGCCGGCGTCAACCTGAAGAACTCGCCGTATATATATTGGTTGATGTAACAGCCATGGATAAGATAAGCCTTGGCAAATCTCCACCACCACATGCTCCCGCCGTTAACTCTTTGGAAATCACGAAGTTGCTGATGGGTAGACTTGAGGTGCTTGACTTTAAAGATTAGTGAACTGAACATTGACGCAGATTTTATAAGGATTATATTTAAACAGTTGGCATTATCTGATCATAGAAGTCGTACAGGCAACGGCGCACGTATGACTGTTCATATCGGGAGGCAATCATGTCGCGTGCATTGTTGGCCATTGATTGACGCCAGTAGGGGTCATCAATCATGTGTTTCATGGCGAGGTATAGGGCGTCGGCGTCGCGTGGGGGAATGATTGTACCATTCTTGCCCTCGACGATAATCTCGTTGGCACCGTTGATGTCGGTGACAATCTGGGGCAGGCCCATGGCGCCGGCCTCAATTACTACGTTGGGAAATCCCTCGCGATAGCTTGAGAGTATAGCTACATCGGAGACTGATACCCATGGACGTATGTCATACTGTAGCCCTACGGCCTCGATTGATGGGTCGGTGCGTATTATCTCGAGGGTTTCGGGAGCCAGTGGGTCGCTTTTGCTCTCGGTGTGTCCCAGAAGTATGAGTCTTGTCTTGGGGTATTCGTGGTGTAGACGTGAATAGGCTGTTATTAATTCATTGATACCCTTGTCGCCAACGAGACGACCGATGACGATAAATGTAAAATAGTCCTTGAGCTGTGTAGGGAGCAAGTGTTGATGTTGCGCAAACTCGACAGACTTTTCGACTTCAAACAGTTTGGGTAGTTTACCACGTTGGTCACTGCCGGTAACGCTGTATTGCCGTTCGGGGTTGAAGTATTCCAGGTCTATGCCCTGGCAGTTGCCATGGCCAAGCACGTGGATGTCTTTCTTGGTGATATGATTGTTCAGTAGGTCACGCTTGACGCCCTCACCTTCGGGAATGATGTGCGTGGCACATGCACATGTCAGACGGTCGGTAGCCATCAGTATTTTCTTTTTCAACCCCGAGGCAGAGGGGAACACCAGGCCGGTAAAAGTGTGTACCCTGACCGGCACACGTGCCATCCATCCGGCGAGCATACATAGCAGTCCGGCTTTGGGAGTCATCGAGTGGATCATCATGGGTTTTTCACGTCTGAGCATGCGGTAAATGCGCCACAGTGCTTTTATATCCCGTGATATAGCTATCTGGCGAGCCATGGGTATCTCCAGACATTTGACCATGTCGCGTTCTTGGTCAATCTCTTTCCAGTCATTGCCGGGCGATGACAGCAACACGACCTCATATTTCTTGGCCAAGTCAGGTATCATGCCTCTAACAAATGCGATAGAGGCAGGGACAGTACAGGCTCGTATAATCTTAGGCTTGTTCATTGATTGACAGTAATAGGTGATGAATGAGTCGGTAGTATGTCTATAAGATGTTTTTTATATATCGCCGGTCGAAGTCTTATAAGACCTTGGTGGGCTATTTATAAAAAAGTAGGAAGAAGTGCCGGTGTTTTTCTTCCTACTTGGTGTGTTACTTTGAAGCCGTCTAAGTCTCGGCTTCACCTCTTTTCATTGTCATTGTTAGGTAGTATTATTAGGTTGGTTTAATCTGTTTTTAGGGCAAAGACAAAGCCTTGCTTTGGTAATATAACGCCATCGTGGGACATTATGATATGTCGTTTGGTCTTTTTAACTTCTGTAAATGGTTCAAATTGACCACGTTCGATAAATTCAGCGCTTATGCCATCGTCAAGAAGTAGAGAAATATGCATGTTATGTATAAATCGTTTGGCGCGGTAAGAAATATAAAAGTCGTTAAAGATGCAATAGGTTTTCTCTATAAGAAATTTAAATCTATATTTCTTGGCACCATCGAGTGGTATTGTTGTCTTGGCGATGACGTCGTCGTTTTCAAGTTTTATCTCGGTGTCGGGAGTCTCAAAGATTTGTTCGTTAAGATATATTGTATGTTTTACCGTGTCTTTAGGTTCTCCTGCCAGAGAGCAATACTTTGTTCTGGAGCATACGTCATAGTCAACGTGAGCTTTGCTCTCAGCTATGATGTCAAATGCCATTATCTCGGTGGTTGAGATTATACCATTTGTCTTGTCTACCCATTTTACGGTTATATCTTCGGTGAAGTTGTCATAGTAGCTTATTTCATTATCGTTAGGAAGGTAGTGACTAATGGTGTCCAATATCTCGCGGTGTATGCACAGGAATTTGTTTTTGAATAGTTGTTTGGTGATATTTTCCCAGATGTTCTTCAGGTCAGCTCGGCGACTGAGCAATTCTTTACCATAGATAAGGTTGGTTAACTCTTCAATAAGTATTCCTTTCCATTGGGCCATGCTTGTAAGAAATCCAACAACGCCGCCAACGAGTAGAATGTCTCCGATATTGATAATAAATCCGGCCCAAAACCCGACTTTATCCCAATGGAACTCTGTTTTAAGGGTCTCAGCATTGTATTGGAGTGTATATCCTCCAATATAAAAGATGAGGCCGAGTATCAGAGCAATCCACCCGGAAGCGTCAAATAGGGATTGTCGTGAAAATATCGGAAGTTTAATCTTCATCGTGGCGTTTGTTTGTCTCAAAATTAGTTAAAAATTTAATATTTGAGATATTAATATATGGAATTAACTTTTATTTACAAAAACAATGGTTCCATATATGTAATTGACGTGGATATATTGTTATCGGGGGGACAGAAAGCACAAGTAGTGCCATGCCCGAGACAAATATGTCAATTCCTCGTTTGAAAAAATCTCGATATATCTTCATTGGCACTATAATTATGTTTGATTGTGATGAATATTTAGTCTTTCCAAAGTTAAATAAAAATTTAGGAAATTAAGAAGTGATGGCAGATATTAACGTTTGTTTGCAAATACATATGATTTAAAATCGCCGGGTTGGGGGATGGTGTGTTGTCATCTACCTACGATAAATGGCATTTTTTTGATTATATATCCGTGGATATATGTCAGAATTAAGACGATAATAAGTGAAGCAATCAGTGCAAACATAATGTGAATATCTTGAGGATTACCGTGAAACAGAAGTTTATATATGACTTTCATCGGGTATAGAAGATGGAAATGTAAGCCCAGAATTGTGATAGTTGAGATTCCAATAAGGGATAGTATAGACGATAGTTTCTTATTGAAGTCCAAAAAAGAGCATAATACTAATAGGCACAAACTACCTGCAATTCCTCTTAGGTAGGCAACAAGCCAGTTGCCATTGATAGAGCCACCTCCATATATTATCGAATCGACAAAATATATCACTAGTGTCTCTTAAAAAGTGTTAATCAAATTCGAGGTCAAGAGTTGGATGGCAATTTGCTATTTGGATTGGCTCTGGTTCCGGAGTCAGCAAGTCCTTGATATGCTCCTTTACAAGCAAGGAGCTGCCGATGATTCT